>JAKAJL010000082.1 GCA_021813805.1 Pseudomonadota bacterium
TAAGTGTTGGATGGATTGAGGGCAGGAACCCGAATTCGTGGTTCGATACGGTCGGGTATTGGATCGACCACCCTGACGTCGCCAAGGAGCGGGTCTGTCCGTTGCTTCACTATTATTTTTGGGGAAAGGCTGAGGGGCGCCATGTCAGGGCGCCCTTGTCGATCGCGGCTCTGAACGTGCAATTGTTTGATGATAAGAACGTGGACTGGGTCGATATCGCGCGCCGTGAAGTTGACGAGGCTTTTTATAAAGAGCAACTAAAGCGCAAAGAAGCTGAAAAAATAGATTATGTCGCTCATTACGTCTTTCACGGTTGGCGCGTCGGCTTGTCGCCGAGCCATCTATACAGCCGTAAGAGCCTTGGGCATTTCGAGGCTGAGATCGAACTTCGCGTTCCGGATTTAATTTTGGATTTTGCGGAGGCGCGCTTCAATTCATTGAATGAAAAAGCAAAGGCCTCAGATCAGGGGATAGCGGAAGTTGAAGGGGCAAATCCGTCAGCCGATGAGCCGGGCGCGACGCATGGACAGGAGCCTGCGCATGTAGACCATGGCGAGACGGAAGTGAGGTGGCTGGATGGCGCCTTCAGCGACGGCTGGATGCAGAATCGCGCGCTGCTTCAATTACGAAATGTGCGGAGCATCGACTTCCGTGCTTCGCTGCCTCCGGATGAACTCGACAAGGGAAAGTCCGTAACTTTTCACTTCGGCGACCAGATCATCCATGAAGCGCGAATCGCCCGCGGGACCGTAAACGAATTTACGGTCGTTGTGCCAGAAGCCCGGAAAAAGGTCACTCTTGGGGTCGAGTGCGACTATCCCGAGCGGAAGCGCGACCTGGCGGAATGGCGCGACCTTGGTTTCATCTGCCCGGCTTATCGCGTCAATGGCGGCGAGTGGGTCAATATCCGTACAAGCGAAGCTGTCGCGCAAGAGGCGGAAAGCGTGAAAGAGGCGATAAGCCTGGAGGAATATATTGTTATCGAGCCGGCCTTAGACGAGGCGTTTTACCGAAAGCAGTTTGGCGCTAACGAAGATATCGGCAACGACGCCGTTTATCATTATCTGACTGAGGGGGTCCGGCTGAAGCGAGACCCCTGTCCGTGGTTCTCGACGGCGTTCTATCTGGAGACTAACCCGGATGTCGCCGAGGCTGGCGTCAATCCGCTCGCCCATTTTCTCAATCAGGGCCGGAAGGAAGGCCGCCTTCCGTCCCCGCCCGAGAAAGACAGGGATGAGACAATCGACCCGGCCTCCGGCGTACGAGAGAGAACGTCCGCCATTTTTGCCGAACGCCAGAAATATTGTGAGCCCGGCGAGGACTTCGAGGATTTGGATCCGTCGATCGTTCGCCTGAGAAAGCCTCTGGCCAAGGCGATCGCCTTCTATCTGCCCCAGTTCCACCCCATCGCGGAAAACGACGCCTGGTGGGGCAAGGGATTCACCGAATGGCGCAACGTCGTGCGCGGCCAGCCGCGTTTCAAGGGCCATTATCAGCCGCGAACGCCGCGCGACCTCGGATTTTACGATTTGCGCCGTCCGGGCGTGATGCGTGAGCAGGCGGCGCAGGCGAAGGCGGCCGGAATTCACGGCTTCTGTTTCTATTATTATTCCTTTAACGGGCGGAGGCTTCTGGACGATCCGATCGACGCGTTCCTCAAAGATGGCGATATAGATCTTTCGTTTTCGTTGATGTGGGCGAACGAGAATTGGACTCGCACCTGGGATGGACACGATAAGGAAGTTCTGCTTTCGCAGGACTACCGCGAAGAGGATGAAGACGCGTTGATCGCCGACGTTTCGCGACATTTCGCGGACCGCCGTTACATCCGGATCGACGGGCGGCCAATCTTCTTCATCTATCGGCCATCGCTCATTCCGGAAACAGCCTCGGCGATCGCCCGCTGGCGGGAGAAATTCGAGACGAAGCACGGCGAGAAGCCGTTGATGTTCATGGCCCAGGGGTTCGACGATCTCGATCCGAGAGCGCATGGACTCGACGGGGCGATCGAGTTCCCCCCTCACAAGATTTGCGCCAACATGCCGGCCATCAATAATCGGCTGGACATATTCGACCCCGGTTTCACCGGCCATGTGCTCGATTACGGGATGGTGGTGAAACGCTCCCTCGAGGAGCCCGAGCAGCCATTCCCCCTGATCAAGACGGCGACCCCGAGCTGGGACAACGACGCGCGCCGGCCAGGACGCGGAATGACGCTTCAGGGCTCCAATCCGAAAGCCTATGGCGAATGGTTGGGAAAGCTCGTCGAGATGGCGACGCGCAATCCTGTGTTCGGCGAAGCTTTCGTCGCCATCAACGCCTGGAACGAATGGGCGGAGGGCGCCTATCTCGAACCGGACGTCTACTACGGCTCGGCCTATCTGAACGCGACGGCGCGCGCGCTGACGCGGACGCCCGCCCGATCCGGACGCCACAACAAGATACTCATCGTCGGTCATGACGCCTACAGGCATGGCGCGCAATTGCTGGTGCAGAACATGGCGACCGTGCTGTCCCGCCAGTTCGGCGCGGAAGTCACGATCCTCGTCTGCGGCGCGGGGCCGTTGGTGAGCGAATATGAGAAGATCTGCGATACCGTGACGGTCGTTCGCGACGATTCCGCCGATCTTGAGCGCAAGCTCATGACTCTGTGGAACGACGGTTATCACGCGGCCATCGTCAACACCACGGTGAGCGGCTGGACGGTTCCCGCGCTCAAGGCTCAGGGCTTCGCGGTTTGCACGCTGGTACACGAACTGAAGGCCCTCATCCAGGAATACCGCCTCGAAAACTATGTCGCGGCGATCGCCGACGGCTCCGACGCCGTGGTGTTTCCGGCCCAAATGGTGCGCGACAGCTTTTTGTCTGTCGCGAAACGGCTCAGGGGCGATGAGATCATACAGCCGCAAGGGCTTTACAAACTGGAACTGGCTAACGGCGGCCCAAATCGCGCGGAGGCAAGGGCCCGATTGGGGATCGCCGCCGACAAGAAGGTCGTCATCAATGTCGGCTATGCCGACTCGCGCAAGGGGTTCGACATTTTCCTTCGCGCGGCGCAGGAACTGCGGCGCACGCGCGACGACACCCTGTTCCTCTGGGTCGGCGATGCGACCCCCGACATCAGGCGCTGGCTCCTGCCGGACGTGATGTCGGAGGAAAGCGGATCGTGGTTCAAGCTGACTGGCTTCACCAACGATGTCGCGGTCTATTATGCGGCCGCTGACGCATTCCTGCTCACGTCTCGCGAGGACCCTTTTCCGTCCGTCGTTCTGGAAGCGCTCGCGGCAGGTCTTCCTGTGGTCGGACTGGAGGGGACGACCGGTTGCGCGGAACTCATCGCGCGCTTCGGCCGCCTGGTCGATCGGCACGATATCGGCGCGATCTGCGCCGCGATCGTCGAATTGACGGAGGCCGCGCCGGAAGGCGCCGCCGCGGAGCGGCGAAAGGCGATGCGCGACGAGTTCCGTTTCGACGCCTATTGCCACGGCCTGATGCGCCGCCTCGATCCCAATCTGCCGAGCGTTTCGGTCATCGTGCCGAACTACAATTACGCGCGCTACATGCCCGAACGCCTGTCCAGCATCTTCAGGCAGACCCATCCCGTGCTGGAGGTGATCGTGCTGGACGACCGCTCCACGGACGACAGCGTTGACGTCATCAGGGAAATCGCGGCCGAGACGCGCCGCGATATCGACCTCGTGGTCAATGAAAGCAACAGCGGCTCTGTGTTCCGGCAATGGCTGCGCGGCGCAGAGCGGGCGCGGGGCGAATTCGTGTGGATCGCCGAAGCCGACGACGTGGCCGACGAGCAATTCCTTGAGGTGTTGGCGAAGCGCATGGTCAGCGAGGAAGCGGACCTGGCCTTCTGCGACTCATGGCAAATCGACACGGACGGAAAGCGGCTAGGGAACAGCTACCGGTTCTATATGAACGAGTTTGCGCCGTCGGCCTTCGACGCGCCGTTCTGCATGCCGGGAGAGGCGTTTGCGCGTCAGTTCCTCAGCGTCAAGAACGTCATTTTGAATGTGAGCGGCGTTCTCTGGCGGCGGAAGGCCCTGCTGGCGGCGCTGGAGGCGGCGGGAGATCAGCTTTTCGCCTATAAGGTCGCCGGCGACTGGCGGCTCTATGCCGAGGTCTGCGCCAGGGGCGGCAATGTCGTCTATGAGAGCCGCGCGCTCAACGGCCACCGCAGACACCAGACCAGCGTCACCCATGCTCTTGCCGCCCGGACTCACTATAATGAGATCCTGGCCATGCAGACGCTGATCGGGGCGAGGGCGCAACTTAGCCATGAACTGCTGAACGCGCGAGCGGGCCACCGCGCGGAGGTGCGCAAGGTTCTGCATCTGGAAACGGTGGCCGATGACGAGCCGAACGATCCCGGCGCCGGCGTCAACGCGGCGAGAAAACAAAAAGAATCGCGGGGTTCGAAAAAACTTCCGTCAGACGTCGACGCATAACAGCCCGTTGCTGAAGTGCGCCGCGTGATCATTCGCGCTCGGGCACGATGAGCCAAACGAGTGCGGCGATTTCGCCATTGATGACGGCGACGATGGCGAAGATGAAAGCTTCGCCGGTTTGAGA
>JAKAJL010000083.1 GCA_021813805.1 Pseudomonadota bacterium
CGTAGCCCATCAGGCCTTCCATGTGCGGCGAAGCGAAGAAGTCGGCGCTCGGCGTCACCAGAAGGATCTCGGCGCCCTTGACGTCGAGCGGCAGCTTGACCGGCAGTCCGGTTTCTTCCTCGATCTCGTCCGCGAGGCCATCCAGCGTCGCCTTCAAGGCCTTGGGCGGCAGGCCGAGGTTGTTGCCGATGTTGAAGACCTTGCCGATGATCTCGTTGGAATATTTCTGCCCCATGCCGATCGTGTCCATGATGTCGCGCGCGGCCATGGAGATTTCGGCGGTGTCGATGCCATAGGGACAGAAAACCGAACAGCGGCGGCATTGGGAGCACTGGTGGAAATAGGAATACCAGTCGTCCAGAACTTCCCTTGTGAGGTCCTCGGCGCCGACAAGCTTGGGGAAATATTTCCCCGCGAGGGTGAAGTGGCGGCGATAGACCTTGCGCAGCAGGTCCTGACGCGCGACCGGCATATTCTTGGGGTCCGACGTGCCCAGAAAATAATGGCACTTGTCGGTGCAGGCGCCGCATTTGACACAGGAGTCGAGATAGACCCGTAGAGCCTTGTTGCTGTCGAGCAATTCGCCGAGACGGCTGATCGCCTTGTCGTGCCAATCGGGAACGAGTTCTCCCGGAAAGCCGAGCGGCTCCTGGTGACTGGGCGCCGCGGGAAATGGTTTCAATCCCGCCATCGCCCCGCAAGCCAGATGGGGCATTTCGATCGGATCGCCGTGAACCTTCTCACGCGGATCGAAATCGCTGGACGCCTCTGCCATGTCAACAAACCTCAAGCGCGACGCGGGGTGGATTCAAGCTTGGCGCTACGCGCATAGCGATGCTCGCGCGTATCGTCGGCCTGCATGCGGCTGGGGCTGAAGAAGACTCCCGGCGCATGGAGCAGTTTCGAGAAGGGGAACACCACCATCAGGCACAGCACCAGCGTCAGGTGGAGGAGCAGAGCCGGATCGGCGGGCAACGGACGCAGATCGAAATACATCAGGCCGAGGAAGAATTCCTTGACGTCGATGATGTCGGTCCGGGCCAGGAACTTGAGATTCAGGCCACTCAAGCCAATCGCGACCAACAGGGCCAACATCAGATGGTCCGAGGGACGGCTGATGTAGCGAATGCGTTCGACCACGATACGGCGCGCCCACAAGGCGAGCAGGCCGGCGACCATGGTAAACCCCGCGATCACGCCAAAGGGTTGCACCAGGACAATGAGAAAAGGAACCGGCTGCACGAAATAGCGCAGGTGGCGCAGCAGAACGACCGCCAGCGAAAGGTGGAAGATCCACCCGAACAGCCAGATCCATTTGTTGGAGCGAAACAGGCTTTCAAAGACCGTAACTTCGCGAATCATCCGCAACACGACCCCGCCCTTCGTGGTGGGAGCGGGAGTCGTCGGAATCTTCAGCGGCGCGGGAGTCGTCGCATAAAGCCATATGCGCCTGCCGAGGGCAATGACCAACAGGAGCGACGCGGCGTAGAACGCCGTCGCGTAGATAATCGTTACCATCGTTTCCTCCCGATCCGACGCTCTTCCGGCGCTGCGGATCACGAACCTCGATCAGATGCAGCCGGTCGGCTTGGGAAGGCCCGCGATTTTACAGGCCTGCTTCGCGGGACCATAGGGGAACAAGGCGTAAAGCGCCTTCTGGTCGCCCTTTTCCTTGCCGTATTTCTTGGTCATTTCCTTGACCAGGATGCGCACGGCGGGAGCGATCTGATATTCGTCGTAATAGTCACGCAGGAAGTTGACGACTTCCCAGTGCTCATCCGTCATGTCGATGTTCTCGGCCTTAGCGATGACGTCGGCGACGTCCTTCGTCCATTGTCCGATGTCCGTGAGATAGCCTTCTTCGTCATGCTCCACGGTGGCGCCATTCACGTCATAACCAGCCATTTTGTTCTCCGTAGTGTTCGCAGTTCAGAGCCAGGCGCAGACGCGACTCGCGCCCGCCGCCAAATCGACGAAACCGGCGTAATCGACGGTTTCGATTCCTTCCAGGACCTGGCCGGCGACGATGCCGCGCGCGGCGAGGTCAGGACCAAGAGCATAAATCTTGCAGCTCGCCTTGGCGGCCGTCAGCGCCGGGGCGATCGAACCGCCCTTGCGCGCGGCGAGCACGCCGTCCTCGATCAGGAGAATGGCGTCGCCCGGCAGGGCGTGGTCCAGACAGCTTTTCAGAGCATTGCGCTCATAGGCCGATTTATTCACTGTGTGCAAAGTGGACATGGAAACCGCCTCAGAAGCTCATGACGACGTCCTGATCGGCGATAATCTTCGCCAATTCGGACTTGCCGACCAAAATGATCGAGGGCTTTTCCGCGTAGTCCTCGTTTTCGTCTTCATAGGTGATCGGCATGAGGTCTTCGATCGAGAGCCCGCGCGTTTCGAGGGATTCCTTCTCGACATAGAGCTTGCGCACTTCGTAGTCGCCGAGCGCGCGGTAGATCTTCGAAAAGCCCTTCATCCCGGTGCCGGCGGCGTCCTGGTTATCCATCAGTTGGAACACGCCATCGTCAACGAAGGCGAGGCTGACATCCTGCTCGAAGGCCGCGCCGATGAGCACGACTTCGAGGGATTCAAGCGCATAGATGGTGCCGTAGGGCGCCTTGCGGTTCAGATAGAAGAATTTCTTTTTCGCCTGTTCGTCGCTCATCGCGATGTTCTCCCCGGACGGACGTCTTTCGACGCCCTATGCCTCAATCGCCGAAAACGATCAGGCGGTCGGCCTGGATGCCGGCCTCGATCAACTGGCCAAGGCCGGAAATGCGGAAGCCCGGAGCGATATTGTCGCCGTCCTTGCCCTGCCTCTTCGCCTCGTTGGCGTCGAGAATGCCGCGACGCTGGGCCGCCGCGATGCAGACGACAAGATCGAGCTTGTATTTCTCGGCCAACTCGCTCCACAGCTTCTGGAGGTTGCGGTCGTCCTGCGGCGGCACGGTGTAGCGCGTGCCGTTGTTGACGCCATCGTGATAAAAGAACACGCGGAAAATCTCGTGGCCCTTTTCCAGCGCGGCCTTGGTGAACTGATAGGCCGTGTCCGACGCCTGATGCGTGTAGGGGCCTTCATTGATTTGTATGGCGAAGCGCAAAGCGACCTCACTGTTTGTAAAGCACGAGTCCAGCTCGTGACGACTCAATTTCGAATATCCGCGCGCATCCTGCAATGAACTGGGTCAAACCCGGTTCATTCGCTGGAACCGCTTCCGAGGGGGCCGCCACGCCAAGGCCCTCGTGGCCCGGCGCGGCGGCGCAACCGATCAGAAGTGGACGTGCGCCGACATGTTCATCGTCTTGCGCGCGCCAACCCAGGTGTCGAGATGGTGCTTGGTGAAGGCAAAGCCGGTCAGTTCGAAGAACCGCGGCCAACCGATGCGTTCGATCCACTCGCCGAGACGCTCCCAGTCGCGGGCGTTGTCCTTGTAGGCGTAGAGGATCTTGCGGACGACTTCTTCGACCTCCGGCCAGCGCGGCGGATTGTTGGGCAGATTGGCGATGACCAGCTTGTGAAAGGTCGGCTTGGAACGGGCGTTGGAGTGCTTGCCGCCGACCCAGACCGCGATCTTGGTCGAATCCGCGCCATTGATCTGCATGGGCGGACAGGGCGGATAACAGGCGCCGCAGCACACGCATTTCTGTTCGTCGACTTCCAGTGACGGCTTGCCGTCGACCAGCGCCGGACGGATCGCCGCGACGGGGCAGCGCGCAACGACGGCCGGACGTTCGCAGACCTTGGCCACGAGATCGTGGTTGATCTTCGGCGGCTTGGTGTACTGGACGTTGATCGAGATGTCGCCCTGGCCGCCGCAGTTGATCTGGCAGCAGGAGGTGGTGATGCGAACGCGGTTCGGCATTTCCTCCTTGATGAACTCCTGATGCATCATGTCCATCAGGCTCTTCACCACGCCGGAGGCGTCGGTGCCGGGAATGTCGCAGTGCAGCCAGCCCTGGGTGTGCGAGATCATCGACACCGAATTGCCGGTGCCGCCGATCGGGAAGCCTTCGCGGTTCAACTCGTCGATCAGGGGCTGCACCTTGGCCTGGTCGGCCACCATGAACTCGATGTTGGAGCGCGTGGTGAAGCGGACATGACCCTCGGCGAACTTGTCGGCGATGTCGCAGAGCTTGCGGATGGTGAACACGTCCATCTGGCGCTGGGTGCCGGCGCGCACCGTCCAGATTTCGTCGCCGCCCTTGGCGACGTGGTGAAGGACGCCAGGACGCGGGCGGTCGTGCCAGGCCCAGTTCCCGTAGTTCTTCTTCATCAGCGGATGCATATAGGGGAAAGGATCCGGGACGCCCGTTTCATCGGGGCGGCGCATAGTGGGGGCGCTGCTCATACGTTGTCCTCCGAGAGAAAAATTATCGTTGTCTGGCCCCGCCTCGCGGGCGGGGCCTGATGTTGTTTAGCGCCGGCGGTCAGTCGGCGGCGACGTCGAGGCCGGCCTCGCGGGCCTTGCGTTCGAAATATTTCTCCGCTTCGTCGGTGAAGTCGTCGGTG
>JAKAJL010000084.1 GCA_021813805.1 Pseudomonadota bacterium
GTTGCCGTTTTTCGCCGGCGTCAGCCTCGGTCTGTGGGCTTATCACACGGGCGCGGGTTGGCTCGGCGCCATCTTCGTCGGGCTCGTCGGCGCGGCGCTCACGCTCGGCATCGGGCAATTCCTGCTGATTGTCGTGCAACCGCTCTGGGCGCGGTTGCTGATCGCGCTCATTTTCGTCGCTCCTGCCGCGGTTGCCGGTTATCACGCCACGCATGGCGTCGTGAAGCATGCCATGCCGTCCGAAGCCTGGCAGATCGTCTTCTCGATCGTCGGGGCTGTCGCGGTCGGCGCAACGGCATTCATGCGCGTGGCGGGATTGGCGGCCAACACCCCTCCGGGCCAGGGGCTCGCGCGGGCCTGACGATCACCACCGCCGTCGGCACGGCCAGAGAGGGCGATGTCTGCGCCAGCATCCTCATCAGCGGCATGGCGAAGGGGCGATGAAGGCGGATCGAGCAACAACCTCGAATGTGCGTCCCCGGCGGAGCGTCGGAAACGATGACGGACGGACCTGTCACTCGGCCAGGCAGCACACGGGAGCGGGCGTTACGGTTGCGAGGAACCGCGATGGAGAAGCACACGCACGCCAGCCGGGAGAGAGGACGAAGCCGATGGTTCATCGGCGCAAGTTCTCTTTCCGGTCGCGGAAAGCCGCCATTGTCTCCGTTCCAAATCCGTTGGCGAGCGCTCCAAACGGCCTCTTCAATGGGCTGATCTGGCCGAAGGCCGGCTGAAGCCTCGACCGCCTATGCCACAACGGCGGCGTCAAACTTTCTTCCCCTGCCGTCGCCACCCCACGCGACAGGTCGCGCGGGGACCCCGTCGGCGCCGCCATTCCTCGCGCGGCAAGAAAGTTCTCCTTAGCCGTCCTCCGCTTTGCTTCGGTCGCAAGCGATGCGGCGTCGGTCGCCTCCGGCCCATCGATCGCCATCGAGGCCGCATGGTGCGGGCTCGAACACGGAAAACGGAGACTTACCATGGCGACCATCGGCACATTCAAGAAGACCGGCTCGAACGAGTTCACCGGCGAAATCGTCACCCTCAGCGTCCAGGCCAAGGGCGTGCGCATCGTCCCCGACCTGCGCGCCACCGGCGAGAACGCCCCCAGCCACCGCGTGGCGGTCGGTAGGGCTGAGATCGGGGCCGCCTGGTCCAAACGCTCCAGCGAGGGTCGCGAATATCTCGGCCTCAAGCTCGACGATCCGAGCTTCAACGCCCCCATCTACGCCAACCTCTTCGATGACGAAGATGGCGAAGGCTACTCGCTCATCTGGTCCCGCCCCAACGGGCGCCGGGGCGACTGAGGCCCCGGCTCAAGGCCCCGGCCGAAAGGCCGGGGCCGCTCTTCGTCGCCGACCGAATCAGTTCGGCGCGACGACGTCCGAGAAACGAGATTACGGATCCCGCCGCCAGGGATTTCAGGTGGCGCTCCGGCAAAGAACGACTAAAATAGCCGTAGTTCTGGCACGCGTGTCCGGACCGATGGGAGGTGATCATGCATGATCACCTCCCGACAATCACGGGCCGCGCGCGCGTTGCTGGGTTGGACGCAGGAGACGCTCGCTGACAAGGCCCGGGTATCGCTGACCGCGCTCAAACGCCTCGAATCCGAAAGCGGGCTCGAAGTGTACGAGACGACGCGCGATCAGGTTCGACGGGCGCTGGAAGCTGCTGGCGTCGTCCTTCTGTCCACCGAAATGGGCGAAGGAGTGCTGCGGCTTCATGGCGAAAATCAGCGACGGCCCCCATCCTAGACCGCACACCGACACGGTGTCGAACCGGCCTGTTTTTCCGTCGTCCCCATGTCCTGAATCAATGACGCGGGCGGATTTGGTTAACAGGATGGCTCCGGGCGAACAGGATGTCCCAGTGACGCGGTCTGCGCCAAAGTTTTTGGATGCGCCGCCTCCCGGTCAGGGGCTCACGCCCTATGACCGGGAGCACATGGCGCTGTATCTGCGCCTGCTCGACGCCGCGCGCGACGGCGCCGATTGGCGCGAGGCCGTGCAGATCCTGTTCGGCCTCGATCCCGACATCGACCCGCAACGCTGCCGCCTCATTCACGACGCCCATCTGGCCCGCGCGCGCTGGATGTCCGAACGCGGCTATCGGGAACTCGTCCGCGAAAGCCAGCGGCGCTGACGCGGCGATGCCGCCACGGCGCCGCCCGTTGCCGCCATAGAGACTTCCAGCGATCAACCTTTCCGGGAAATCTCGTTCTCCCCGCAATTCAAAAAAACGAGGGGGAGGAACGCAATGACGCCAGACGCATCCCAGTGGCGCATATCTACGCATTACGATCACCTCAACGATCTCACCGCATCCGACCTCGCCTGGGAGTGGCTGCGCCGCAACGACGATTACGATCATGATTTCGAGGCGCTCGGCCGCACTGACGTCGATCCCCAGTTGCTGACGGAGAAAATCCGCGATCAATGGGGGTTGCGATTTCCCTGTCGATCCCCTCACCCCTCCGCCTGACGCGCCAATCTTCTGGCTGCCGCAACTCGACACCAGCATCGTCGTCCTCGGAGCCGCGCCGCCCGCGCTCATGCCCGTCGGTCCCTTGCCGAAAATCGACGCGGCGGTTTCGCAGAGCGCGAAGGATGCTGTCCATGTCCTGATCGACCTCGGCAACGGCCAGCGTCTTCAACTCCTCCACGATGGCGTTGCGCCCGCCGCCGCGCTCGTGCCGCTCGGCCTCGATGGGCTGGATCGGCTCGAAGCGATCCATCGGCTCCTCGCCGCCCTGCATGGCCGCGCGATTCCGCCCGACACGCGCCTGACCCGCCAGCGGCGGGCGCGGCTGCGCCGGATGCTGCAAGCCTTCGATGGCTATCGCGCCGGCGCCCCCCGGCAGGAAATCGCACAGGTCATTTTCCGTGTCGGCCCGCTCAGCCGTGACGAATGGCAGACATCCTCGGCTCGCCAAGCCGTGAAGTCCCTGATCCGAGATTCCCGCGCCATGATCGCGGGCGGCTATCGCAAGCTCCTTCGTCATCGCCGGCCAAATTAGCGCAATCCGCCGCCCACTCGGGGGACGAATTCGATACCCCCCAAATTCGCCCTCCATCTCGCAGGTCTCCCTTCGCCATCGTGTCCTTCGACCGCCGCCGATTTTCGACGGCGCCCCCGAACCTCACGAAAGGCCGACCCATGCGACCCGATCTCGCACTTCTGCCGCCGCGCTTCCTGCGCACCAAGGAAGCCGCCGAATTCCTGAGTCTCTCCGCCCGCACGCTGGAAAAGCACCGGACCTACGGAACCGGCCCGGCCTACCGCAAGCTTGGCGGCCGCGTCGTCTATGCGGTCGACGACCTCGAAGCCTGGGCCGCACGCGGCGCCGTCACCTCCACCTCCGATCCGCGTGGCGCGGTGCTGCCGGCCAAGCGCCAGACGCTGCCCGCCGTGCCGCAGCCCGGCCGCTACGCACGCTGAGCGGCTTCCCGAATGGCGGCGCGGCATCGGTCCCTATCGGAGCGCGGACAGCTCGACCTGTTCCGGGCGCTCCCCGGCGACTTCGCGCCACGAGACGCGCAGGATCTCATGGCCTATCCGTTCTTCTCCCTCTCCAAGTCCCATCGCGTCGCGCCGATCGATTTCACCTCCGGCGACGTGACGATCCGGGTCGAGGCTGTGCCCGATCATGGCATGGCGACGATCTGGGACGCCGACATATTGATCTGGGCGGCAAGCCAGATCGTCGAGGCGCGCGACGCAGGGCTTCGCACGTCGCGCCTCATGGCGGCCACCCCATACGAGATCCTGCGCTTCATTGGTCGCGGCACGTCCGTGCGCGACTACCAGCGACTGAAGGCCGCGCTCGACCGGCTCCAATCCACCACCGTCCGCACATCGATCCGGCAGTCCGTCGAGGGGCGCCGTCACCGCTTCTCGTGGATTAACGAGTGGAAGGAGCGCACCGGCCGCAACGGCAGGCCCGACGGCATCGAGATGATCCTGCCTGACTGGTTCTATCAAGCCGTCCTCGATGACGCCCTCGTGCTGACCATCGACCGCGCCTATTTCGACCTGACCGGCGGCCTCGAACGCTGGCTTTACCGGATCGTCCGCAAACATGGCGGTCGCCAGCGCAAGGGATGGCGCTTCGACTTCCGCCATCTGCACCAGAAATCGGGCGCGCTCTCACCATTCAAACGGTTCGCCTTCGAGTTGCGCGACATCATCCGGCGCCAGCCTTTGCCTGGCTACCGCCTATTTCTCGAAGTCGAGACCGGCGGCCGCGCACTGCTCGCTTTCGAGCCTTTGCCGGCCTGTGGAAAACCTGTGGATTGCTTCGTGCGATCCGGAACTCCCGGAAGCGTGCGATCAAGAACCGCCGCCGCGTGCCAACGGGAACCCAAACAGGGTGTAACCCAAGGCGACGAAACGGAAATTCGCGCCCC
>JAKAJL010000057.1 GCA_021813805.1 Pseudomonadota bacterium
AACCAACATTCCCCGTCTGCCCCGATTGCCATGCAATGCGGGCGGCTCTTCAGCCAAATGGTCGGGGGGTCAAATTTGTAAGCCGATCCCCCGCTCTACGGGGTGAAAATTGCACGCCGGTTCACACTGACCGTCCCGACCTGCTCCAGACGGTCGAGGAAACTGCTCGAATAACGCAGCATTCGATGCAGCTTGCGAAGCCTTTTGGTCGCCGCCGCGCTCGCGGCGGCGAGATGCTCAAGGGTTTCCGGTGAAAAGTCGCGCGTCATTCCCCCTGGCGTGACGAGTCCGAACAGATAGCGGTGGCCCGCGACCTCGCAACTCAGGCGCAGCAAATCCTCCTCGATCAGGGCGGATTCACTCGCCGCCACGGCCAGGGCGGTCGAGTTGCAGATGCCGGTCACTGTCGCGGCGTGGCTGCGCAGCCGCTCCAATTCCGCGAAAACGCTGCGAAGCGCCAATGCGCGCGGCGGCACGTCGATTTTGCCGATCATCTCGAGCGCCTGGCAAAAGGCCAGACCGTGCGCGAAGGCGGCGTTTCCCGAGAACCGCTCGGCAAGCAGCAGCGCGCATTCGGGAGACTGACCCTCGGCGATCTTCTCGACGCCACGATATTTGTAAAAAAGCCGCGGAATCGTTCGGATGACATCCTCACCGACGGTCTCGAGCAGAAAATGCGCCGATTCGGCGAAATCCGAGAAGACGGGTCCGATCGGCATGGCGAAGGCGCCATGGGCGGCAACCACCGTCGGCGGGCGCCATTCTTGATCCGGTTCCTGGCCCGCGACGCGGCGGCGCGGATCGAAATCGCGACGCATCGGATTCGCGCCTTCTGGCCAATCCTCGTGCAGGATGAAATCGCCGAGACGCGGATGACCCTCGAAAATCAGGCCGAACAGATCTTTCGTTTCGCGCTCGTGCCAGTCGGCCGCTGGTCCTTGGGGGAGATGGCTGATTGACGGCGCCGTCGTGACGCCCGCGTCGAGTTTGATTTCCACATGGATCCAGGGCGGTTGCGCCGCGCCGTAAAAGACGTAGGTCAGCGACCAGATCGCCTCGCGCGCGTCCTCGACGATTAGGGTGGCGAAGACGTAATCCAATTCCTCGTCGAGCCAGGCGCAGACCGATGGGAGCAGTTCGGGCCGACAGCCGAGATGGCAAATGCGCGACGGTTCGTCCCAACGCACGAAGGCCTGGCCGCTCCAGCGGCTCTCGCAGAGTTCGACGATATTGATCGAGCAACGCTCGTCCATCGCCCTAACCTCCCATGGCGTGCGCCGCCGCTTCGAGCAGATCGCGCAGCGGCGCCGGGACATAGACGCCAAACAGGACGACGGGGATGAACGCCAGCGTGAGCGCCAGTTTGCAGGAAGCCGGCGTCGGACCTGCCGTGGTCCGGCTCTCGACGGCGCCGAACGCCATGCGGTTGGCGTGGAAGACGACGGCGCAGAAGGCAACGACCACAAAGAACGCCAGCAGGGCGCCGACGAGCGGTTGGCCGGCGGCGAAGCCGGCTCTCAAAATGAGGAACTCGCTGATGAACACCCCGAACGGCGGCGCGCCGGCGATGGCGAAGGCGCCGGCGACGAAAGCGAGCGCGACCAGCGGCGACGATCGTGCGAGGCCTCGGATGCTCTCGATTTCCTGGGTTTTCACCGCCATGACGGTCGCGCCGGCCGCGAAGAAGCAGAAGGACTTCGTGGCGGCGTGAGCCGTCATTTGCATGGCGGCGCCGAGATGCGCGTCGAGGCCGCCGAGACCCGCCGCGACCAGAATGATCCCCATGTGTTCGATGGTCGAGAAAGCAAACATGCGCTTGAAATCGCGAACATAGATCAGCAGCAACGTGGCGATCGCGACCGACGTCAGCCCGAAGCCGACGAACCACGGCCGCGGGTCGAGTCCCGCGTTCGCGCCGACCACCGGAAACAGGCGCAGGATCACATAGAGAACCGTGGTCGTCTCCACGCCCGACAACAGCGCGCAAACCGGCGCTGGCGCCTGGCTATGGGCGTCCGGCAGCCAAGTGTGCATGGGAACCAGTCCGACCTTGGTCCCGAAGCCCACCAGGATCAGCAGAAACGCGGGCCACAGGAGTGACGGCGGCATATGCGGCGCCGCCTGCGACAATCCCGCCCAGGTGAAAGGCTCGTATCCCGCGACGCGCGATCCCCAGTAGAGGATCAGAAATCCCAGCAATGCGAGCACCGCGCCGAGCGTGGTGAGCATCACATATTTCCACGCCGCTTCGAGCGCTTCCGCAGTGTCCTCGAAGCCGACGAGAAAAGCCGACAGCAAGGTCGTGAGTTCGACCGCGATCCACATCAAGGCGACATTCGCCAGAATGGGGACCGCGAGCATCGACAGGACGAACAGATTGAACAGGGCGTAATAGCGGGGCAAGCCCCCCGCCGCGACTCCGGCTTCCTCCCGATGCGCCATATAGCCCCATGAAAATAGCGCCGCGGTGAAGGCGACGAAGGCGACCAGCGCCAGCACAAGCGCGCCGAGGGCGTCGCAAGTCAACCAGCCGTCGAGCGCGTCAAGACGGCCGAGCCGGGTGGTTTCGGCGCTGGCGACGATTGCGCAGACCAGGACGGTCGCGGCCGTCGTTAGGGTGATGGGCGCCGCCGCACGGCGGCTGAATGGCAGGAGCGAAAGGCTGCTGGCAATCAGGGGAAGAAAGAGGCAGAGCGCGAGCGCCATGGCGGTTTCAGTACTCCCTCAAGGAGGTCAGCGAGCCGACCGAAGTTGTGCCGAGGCGCGCGTGAATACGTCGGGTCAGCATCCCAACGACCAGCACGATCACCGGCACGTCCACGGCGGCGGCGAGTTCCGCGATCACAGGGAGATTCGGCACAATGGCGATCCCGGCGAAGAACACGCCGTTTTCGACGGCCAGCAATCCGAGAAGCTGCGGCACCGCCTCGCGCCGAACGGCGATTGTGAATGCTCCGAGGAACATCGCCGCGACCCCGAGCGGCAGGTTGATCCGGGCAAACGGCAGATCGGCGACGGCCAGGAGAGGAACGGAAACGGCATAGGCGGCGACGATGAGGACGACCGAAACGAGCAACGAACTGGGGATGTTGAGCGCCCGATCGATCTCGCGCGTACGATAGACCGCCGCGCTGACCGTATGCCGCAATACCCAGGGGATCAAAATGGTCTTGGTGGCGATGGTGATCGCCGCCACGGCGAAAAGATGGAGCGAGTCTAGCGCGAGCCCCAGCAGCGCCGCCGACAGAGAGAGTAGGACGGATTGCAGAATGAACAATTGCAGCGACGCCAGCACCTGACGCGTCGCCACCACGCCGAGCGCGGTGAGCAAAAACAACGCGCCGGTTAGGGCGTCGAGAGAGTAGATCACACCAGAGCTAGAGCCGGGCATGGTTCTCCTCCTTTAAATTTCCGACAAGCGAGTGAGCAGGGCGACGAGCGACGTGACGAACGCCGCACCCAGAAATTCCGTAATGCGAAACAGCCGGAGCTTGGCGAGCGAGGATTCGATGACGACGAGGACGAGAATGAATCCGAACATTTTCAGGAGAACGAGCGGTATCGCCAGCAGCACCTCAAGCGGCTGAGTCCCTTTCGCGAGGCCCCACGGCGTCACGAGAACATTGAGATAGATGCAGATCAGGACGAAGAATTTCATGGCGCCGGCCCATTTCATCAGCGCCGCGCCGCGCCCCGAATATTCGAGCGATTTCGAACGATCGATCATTGCCAATTCGAATTGCCCGGACGGGCTATCGACGGGTATGCGGCCGTCCTCGGCGAGAATCAGCATGAGAAACGCGATCATCAGCAGAACGTGTGCGGGCTCGAAGAAATTCGCGATCGGCGTGACCCAACGGGTTTGAACGATGTAGGGGATCGTCGAGCCGGCGACGAAGGAAACGGTCAGGAACACGACGATGAAGACCGGCTCGGCGAGAAAGCCGACCATCCGGGTGCGGCTGGCGCCCATGGGGCCATAGGGATTGGCGGCGTCGACGGCGGCGAGGGTGGCGAAGAATCCGCCGAGCGCAAGGATGAAGCCGCCGCCGAGCATGTCGCCCATGAACGCAAAGAACAAAGGGTACCTGGTCAGGACTGGAATGAGGAGCGCGACGAAAACGGGCGCCGAAAAAGAGACGTAGGGCGCCGCGCGAAAGATCCACGAGCTCTGCTCTGAGACGATCTCGTCCTTGTGAAGAAGTTTCCAGATGTCGCGATAGGGCTGGATGACGCTCGGCCCGCGCTTCGACTGCAAGTTTTCCTTCAGCCGGCTGATGATCCCTTCGACGAGCGGCGCGAATCCGATCACGACGGCGACTTGCAGAAGATTGTAAAGGATGCGGTCCCACATGGCTCAACGCCTCCGGCCATGCGTTGACCGTCGCGGCCGCAGGCCCAAGGCTGGCGTCTCAAACCCATGGCGCCGGAATGCAAGCAAAATTATGGGAGGCATGGCGTCTCCACCCTGATCGAATCTGCGTCTCCTCGCGCCGGAATGACGCGAAGCAGCGCAGGAGTCATCAGCCGATCAAGGCGGTCGCGGCGAACTCCATCGCCGGGCGGACGGGTTTCAGGAAAGTCCCTGCAACCGTCGGACAGCCCTCTAACGCAGTCGTAGCGCCAAAGGTTCCGCCTAAGACGCGAAGAGGCGGCGGCTAATCTTGCTCGCCCTGCCGCGTCCGCTTGCGACGGAGCCGAGCGACGCGGCGACGTCGAGATTCCGCAACGGCGGGCCGCAATTTCGCGACCGCCTCCGCTTCGTCGGTGATTTCCATTCCGAGAATTGCTTCGAGTAGGTCCTCGATCGTGACGAGACCGGCAAACCCCGCCCTTTTTCTGCTTACGAGCGCGAGGGCCTCATGCTGTTGAAGAATCTGCTCGATCGCCCCACCGATAAGCATTGTCTCGGGCAATAAAGGTATCGGCCGCAGGAATGACGCCAGCTTGCGGGTTTTGTCTCCCTCAAGAGCGAAGGCTTTTAGAACCTCACGATGAGACACGTAACCAACGACGCGCTCTCGTGATCCGCTAAAGAGTGGAATGCGGCTGAAAGCGTCGGCTGCCGCCGATGCGAGAAGATCTCCTATCGTTTGTTCGGCATCCATCATGAAAACCATGTCATGTGGCGTCATCACATCCGCCAGGGTCACTTCGCGGCTATAGATCAGGCTACCGATCAGCATCGATTCGGCCAACGATATCGCGCCCTCCTGTGGCGCCCGCCCCACGAGGATCGCCAATTCGCGCCGCGTCAAACGCTCACGTGGCCGCCGAGCCAGAACACGAATCAATGACCTGATGATCACAAGGGCTGGAGCCGCGATCTTGATCAGATAAGACAGGGTGTAACCGACAAATCCGGCCAGGCTGCCGGCGTATCGCGCCGCCATCGTCTTCGGGATGATTTCGGAAACGATCAAGACGACGAAGGTGAGAGCGGCGGAGAACAAACCGACTCGCGATTCTCCGAAGATTTTCGCTGCCTGCGCGCCTGCCAAAGTCAATCCGATCGTGCTCGCCAATGTATTCAAAATCAAAATGGCGCCAATGGCGTCGTCGATGCGGCTCTGCTTGATGTCAAGGAGGCGGCCTGCGCCTAGGCTGCCTGACGAACTTCGGTCAACCAAGGTGGATATTCGGACGGAAAAGAGCGTGGTCTCCAGCAAGGAGCAGAGAAGTATCGACACCGCGGCCAATACTGTCCAGACGAGAAGGAGCGTCATTTCCGTTTTTCCCAAGCGCCAGCAAGGCAGGCATCACAGAGAACTGGCGGCCACCGTGGAATGGACGCATCCCGCTCCTGCGGACTACGCGCGTTTGACGTGACGATTTTGCCATGGCCGGACGCTTTGCGACAGCCGCCGCCGGAACGGCTTTCGGCTGTTCGCGTGACATGTAACGACTGTTACATTTAATTGAAGCTATGGAATCGTTTTCGTGGTTTCTCCTGACTTATAAGGTCCCTCCCGAACCGTCGGCGAAGCGGATCGCATATTGTGGCGCCGCTTGAAGGGGCTTGGCGCTGTCTATCTGCAGAACGGCGTATTCCTGCGCCAAAATCGGATGATCGCGTCCGGCGGCTGAAAATGCTGGAGAACGACGTCGCGGAGATGAACGGTGAAGCCGGGCTCCTCGAGACCGTCGCGCTCGATCGTGGCCAGGAAGAGAAGGTCGTCGCCCGTTTCAAGGCCGACCGCGACGAACAGTACCGCGAGTTCTTCGACAAATGCGCTGATCCCGAAGCCGAGATCGCCAAGCAGACGGCGGCGGAACACTTCACCTATGCCGAGCTGGAGGAGAACGACGTCGATCTGAAAAAGCTCCAGGGTTGGCTCGACAAGATTCGGAATCTCGATTTTTACGGGGCGGCGCTCGCCGGGAGGCGGCAGAGCGACTGAAGAGCTGCGAGGGTCTGCTCGAACTAAGCCCACAGATCGGCGTGGACATCATTGAACTGGCGCCACACGACGGCGTCAAAGAAACGCCGCGGCGCTTTGACCATTACTGTCGTGTTGCGCCGCCGCGGATAGCGGTAGGGTTTGAGGCCATAGCGACGGCACAAGGCAATGAACAGCCGCACCGACCAATGGTCGGGAAAACTGAGCTTCAGCTCCTCGGGCCGATCGACGTGGCAGGCCTCGTCAAGTTTGGCCTTCAACCGCGCGAACGCCGCTTCGGCGGCTTCCCGCTCGCCTTCGGTCGCGGCGCCGAGATAAAGCGCCTCAATCTTGCGCAGCCGTTCCCGAAGCTGATCTTCAATCATCATCTTGTCGCCCTCGTACGACCACGAGGACATGGACGAGCCCGCTCAGTCGATCTGCGGCATCCCGCCATCCACAGAGCGCCAAAAACTACCCCGTGGTCCGCTCGCGCCGCTTGCGGTTGGCTTCCGGGACCCGCGGCGCAATTCGTTGGCGCGGTCTTTTGGGTGTTGATCGTGGAGCGGCGCGCAGGCATTGTTTCCTTGTTACTACGAGAGAAATATTCGCCGCGCGCCAGACCAGGCGACACAGACGTTCGCCGGCCCAACCATGGAGACCTGTTCCGTGCAGTTGCTGCGCTTTGGCCCACCCGGCGACGAAAAGCCGGGAATGCTTGATCGTTTGGGTGAATTGCGGGATCTCTCCTGCGTTCTCTCGGAAATCAACGGCGCCGCCTTGGCGCCCGCCAGCATCGAACGCCTGCGTCGCGTCGACCCCGAGACTTTGCCACGGGTCGAAGGCCGGCCGCGACTGGGCCCGCCTTTGGTGGGCATCGGCAATATCCTGGCGATCGGCGTCAATTATCGTGGACATGCCGGATTCGTGCAGTTGCCCCGCGAGCCGATCATTTTTTCCAAACATACCGGCGCTCTGTCAGGCCCCAACGATCCCGTACTCATTCCGCCGGGCGCAGGCAAAGTGGACTGGGAAGTCGAACTCGTCGTGGTCATCGGTCTCCGCGCCCGCAGGACGCCGGTAGAGCGCGCGCTCGAGCACGTCGCGGGGTACATGGTCGGCAACGACGTTTCGGAGCGCGACTTCCAATCCGACCAGAGGTGCGGACAGATCATCAAAGGCAAGTCCTGGGAAAGCTTTTGTCCGCTCGGGCCCTGGCTGGCGACGACCGATGAAATCCCGGACCCCGGCGACTTGCGCCTGTGGCTCGACGTCAATGGCGAGCGGATGCAGGATTGCTCCACCTCGGACATGCTTTTCTCAGTGCCGGAGCTGGTGAGCTACGTCAGCCACTTCATGGTGCTCCTGCCGGGAGACGTCATCCTGACCGGGACGCCGCCAGGCGTGGGCATGGCGAGCGGGCGCTATCTCAAACCCGGCGACGAGGTGCGGCTGGGGATCGACGGCCTTGGCGAGCAGCATCAGAAAGTGATCGCCCAACAGGATTAGGCCGATGCTTCGCCTGGGCTTCCGCCGGCGTTCATGGCGAGATTTCCCCCGTCGACCGGCAGCAGCACGCCGTTGACGGCGGAAGCCGCGTCGGAGGCGAGAAAAATGGCTGGGCCAACCATGTCCTCGGGCTCCAGCAGCCGGTTCATGGGCAGACCCGCGAGAATGCGGGGCAGCACGCCGTCGCGGAACGCCGGATTGGCGAGATGGCTTGCGAGGCCTGGCGTTCGCATTTGAGCGGGAAGGATGGCGTTGGCGCGAATGCCGCGGCGGCCATATTCGATCGCCAGTTCCCGCGTCATCTGGTGTACGGCGGCCTTGGTGCAGCTATAGGCGAACGCGCCCCGCCCGAGCGCGCTGACGCCGGCGTTCGACCCGATATTGATGATCGCGCCGGAGCCTTTGGCCAGCATTCCTGGAATGGCCGCTCGTATGCAAAGGAAATAGCCGGCCACGTTGACTTCAAACATCCGTTCCCAATCGGCAAGGGTGACCTCGTGGGGCTGCGAACGGCGGGGAAAGACGAAAGGAACATTGACGAGGACGTCGATCGCGCATCCATTCGCATTGCTGGCGGCGAACAAAGCTTCGACCTGATCGTCCCGCGAGATGTCGCATCGCATCGCCAGTACGGCGGCGTCTCCCAGTTCGCTTCTTGTGCGCTCGAGGCCATCCTCGTCGATGTCGCAGATAATCAGGCGCGCGCCCGCGCGGGCGTATCCCAGCGCAATGGCGTGGCCGACGCCGCCATTGGCGCCGGCGCCGGTGACCATGGCGACCTTGCCGCTCAGATCGAACAATCCGGCTGCCATTGTCAGGCTCCGTCGAGCAGCGCGATCGAACCGGCGCTTCCGTCGATCCTGATCGTCATGCCGTCGCGCAGAATGGCGGTGGCGTTGGCCAGCACGACGGCGGGAATTCCGCTTTCCCGCGCCTGGCAGGCCGCGTGGGCGAGCACGCCGCCGATCTCGACCACCAGGCCCGACGCTACTCGGAACGCCGGGGCCAGCCCGAGGCTGGCCGAGCGGACAACGATGATTTCATCGCTGCGCAAGTCCGCGCAGCCGGCGTCGAAACTGTGACTGTCGAGCAGTCTGACCTTGCCGATCGCCACCCCTGGCGCGACCGGGACGCCGGCCAAGCCGCAAACACCCGGCGTCTCGGGCCATGCGCCGACGGCCTCCAGCCGGCTGGCGAAAATGACCGCCGGGATCCGGCGCTGAACTTCGAGCGACTTGGCGATCTGCCGCTCCCGTCTGCGGCGGGCGACGATTTCGGCCATTTTGGCGCCCTGGGCAAAGGCGCTTTCGATCTCGTCGGGGCGCAAGTGGAAAATATCGTCCTCGGCCCATTCCAGACGCCGGTTGAGCGCCTTGAGAGCCGCGCGGATGACGGCGTATTCGGCGGCGAAATAATATTTCACCGTTTCGCGCAATGGCAGCAGCGCCTGCGCCAGCTCCAGATCGACGAAAAATTCCGCCGCCTCATCCTCATTCGTCGCGGGGCTCGGCAAGCGGCGGCGCAGATCCGCCTCGGCGTCCAGTCTGGCCAGACGCAGTCGGTTGAAATCCTCGCTCGGGCGGCGACCGCAATGGGTCAGATCGGCCAACAGCCGATCGAGCGCCCCGGGCGTTTCGGCCAGGCGCGGGCTCGCCAACTCCAGTTCGCTGAGCGCCATGTGCCCGTGGGCTTCCAAAAATTCCGCCCGGCTGATCCTGCCCTCGGCCAGCCGGCCAAGATCGAGGGCTTGTTCAGTGATGCGGCTGCCTTCCAGTCCCAGCAATAGCGGCGTCGCCGATGCGCCGGCGCCCAAAAGCCGCTCCATCCGGCCGCGCACGAGGTCGGCGAAATAAAATCCCAGCCGCGCCACGGTGACGAAAAAGGCGCAGGAGTCGCGCTTCAGACGTCCAGCCGCAGCATGAACGGCGTCGATGAGGCCGGCGGTCGGCGTCGCGTCCACCGCGGCGATCAGAGGCCGGCAAGCATTGAGGTTCCGCCGCAACGCTGGCTCTTCCTTGATCGGGAATTCCGCAAGGATGGTTCGCGCCTTGTCGATCATGGCCTGACGGAAACGACGCATATGGATGTGACGCCGGCGCCCCTCCATGCGACCGTAGCGCTCCCTCGCTTCCTCCCGTGACAAATATTGACGGTACAGGCCGAATTCCGGGTAATTGGCGCGGCTGGGATCGGCGGCGACTTCGTTCAGCAGTTCGTCGATCTCCAGCGGAAGGCCAATGCCGAAAGTCCCCGCGTCGACCTCCAGATTGAAGCGGGGCTGGCCGCAGACCAGTTCGAGCAAGGCCACAGCGGCGTCGTCGGCGAGCTGGTAGCCGAGGCGACGGCGCCCGCGAACGACGGCGCCTCCCTTGCTGGTGAAAATTTCCTGGAAAAGAGCGAAACTCATCGGCGTCGGCGTCGGCAGCAGCTCGCCGATGTTGCCGTCGCTGAAGACGGCGTCGCGGCCGGCGAGACGCCCCGCCCGACGCAAATCGTCGACCCGCGCGGCCAGCCGGGCGCGCTCGGCCGCGACATAGGCTTCGATCGCCTCCGGCGAGTCTCGCAAGACGGCTCCGGTGATCGGCCGGGCCTGAAGGAAGTGAATCTCCTCTCCGCGAACCGCGAATTCGATGTCTTGGGGGCGGCCGAAAATCCGCTCGACGCCCGCCGCCAGCTGGCTGAGGCGGGCAAGTTGCGGCTGAGAGAGCGTTGGCCGGTCGCGACGATCGGCGCCAAGGCTCACTTCGCCGTTCGCGGTCAGCATCGCGTGCTTCGTCGATAGAATCGCCGTCTTGATCCGACCATCGCGATCGAGCACGAAATTGTCTCCGGTCACTCGGCCCGCCGCCAGCGGTTCGCCAAGTCCGGGGACGACATTGACCACCATCTCATCCGCCGAACCGGTCACCGGATTGGCGGTGAACAAAATGCCGGCCGCGTCCGCCTCGACCAGTTCATGGACGAGCACGGCCATGCTCGGCGCGCATCGCCGTCGCGCCGAAGCCCCCCGATAACGCGCAGCGTCGGAGCCGTGCAGCGCGCGCAGACAAAGTTCGATCGCCGCCAGGAGTCCATCTTCATCCTTGACGGGCAGGACGGTGGGAAAAACGCCGGCCCAGCTGGCGTCTTCGTCGTCCTCCTCCGTGGCGGAGCTGCGAACCGCGGCGGCGCGAAAGCCAGATGAACGCCAGGCGGCGCGGATCGCCTCGGCTTCCGCTTCCGACAAGCGCGCGTCGTCGCCGGCGGGGACCGCTCTCGCGGTAAGGCAGAAGCCGGAGGGAACGCGATAGCCGGCGTGGATCAGCCGGCCAAGGCGATAGGCCTTTCGTCCGACCAGCGACGCCGCGCCGGGGCCGATTTGGTGCAGGGGGAGAACCAGGCTGTTCGGGTCGGCTTCGACGGTTCGCCCAGCTTGGGGAGAGGCGAGTTGCATGACGTCATCCCGTGCTTGCTATTCGGCTGCGTGGGCGATGCGCCCATCGTCGCGACGCCCGCGCTCGCGCGTCCAGCGCGCGCGGATTTCGTTCCATTCGGGAGCGAGGGCGGAGACATCCACGCCGCCGGCGAGCACGTGATCGAGCGCGCGGCGATAGAAGGCGCAGAGATCGCCGACGAGGCCGGGCGAGCGCTCGCGACCAGGAATCTTGAACCGGTCGACGCCAAGGGCGACATATTCAGGCAGCTCCCAGAGTAGAAGTTCGGGCGTCGCCTTGAGGTCGGGCGTCTCCGGATGGAGGCGGTCGTCGATGTTCAGGTCCCATTTCGCCCGGCAGATGCGGTAGCAACTGCCGCCGCGGCTGGCGCTGCCGATATGCTGGTCCTTGCCCTGTTCATCGCGGTTGTGGACGATCTGGAAATAGCTGCTCGAATAGCAGCGCCCGGGGCAGATCCGCCCGCGCTTGGTCGCCTGGAACATGAAGGCTTCCAACCGCATGTCGGTTTTGTCGCGTATTTCTTCCAGTTCCTGAACGCCCCAGCGATAGGGAATGACGACAATATTGGCGCCCATTTCCTCATAGAAGGCGATGTCGCGGAAGTTGAAAATTCCGGCGGTGACGCTGACGTGAATGTCGATGTCCGGCAGAAGGCGTCGCACCAGGGCGATGCAACCGGGATCGCACAGCATCACGCCGCCTGCGCCCCATTCGGCGTAGCGCTCGATTTTCGCCAGCATTTGCGGAATTTCGGCCGGCTCCGGCATGACATTGACCGCGACGCGAATATCCTTGCCGCGCGGCCGGCCCCAGTCGAGCAGGTCCCTTATTTCCTCGTCGTAAAGCTCGTCGGAAGCCGGCCGTCGGCTCCAGCCCTTGGGACCGACGAAAACCGATTCGCAACCGCGCTCCAGCGCGGTGATCGCCATGTTCAGCGTCCCCCCCGGCCCCATCAGAACAGTCATGACGCTCCCCCTTCAAATTATGGACGCCGGCGCGAACAGGCCCGGCGCTATCTTGTCGATCCCCAACGATTCCGCGCCGGCGACGGCTTTCAGCCGATCGAAAAGGCGCTCAAGCCGATCGATGTCGCCGGCGCGCCAGTCGGCGCAGATCCGGCGATCCCAGGCCGTCCGCAAGGCCGCGAAAGCCTTGGGCGGCAAGGCCAGATCCGGCCATGCGTCACGGTCCGCGCGCATGATCGCGACGGCTTCGCGATAGGCGGCGACGAAAGCTGCGACCAGCGCGCCATGGGCGGCGACAAAGGCCTCGCGGCAAGCGAAAAATGTCGTGGGCGGTCCGGGGTGCGGCTCGGGCAGAAGGTCGAGGACGTCGCAAAGCTGGCGAAACCGCCCCGTGGCCGTCAATCCCGGCGCCATGTGCCAATAGACGACCGCGGCGTCGACTGCGCCCGCCTCAAGCCAGTCAACGAGAACGGCTTTCGATCCCGCTTCCTCGACCGTCGCCGTCGATTGCGGATCAAATCCATAGCGGCTGCGGCAGGCGGCGCGAATCACCATCCAATTCTTGTCGAGCCGCCCCACCACGCCGATACGGCGCTCCCGCAGGTCAGCCAGTTCGTGGATCGACGCGGCGCCCGGAACCACCACGCCGCCCATGATCCGGCCATAGGGATGAACGGCGACCAGATCGAGCCCCTGCTCGCGGCAGCGCGAGAGCGAGATCCAGTCCGCGTCGATGAAATCGGCCTCGCCCGCCGCGATCGCCGCGATGGTGGCCTGAAACGAGCGCCGGTTGACATCGTCGCCCAGCGCCAATTCCAGTTGGAAGCCGTTGCGTCTGTCCAAGCCGCGCTCCTGGATGATCCGCATGATCCATCCGGGGCTGCCGGTGGCTTCGAACGCGCCGCGCAAGACGGGGGTCAGGCCGACGCTATCCATGGAGCGTCGCTTCGAAGCCCGGCGGCCCGCGTCATCAGCGTATCGACCCGCTTGCGCTTCTCGCTGACCCATCGCGCCTGCAACGCCGCGAGTTCGTCGGCGTGCAGCGCCATGTCGCGCGCCGCGCCGCTTTCGATTCCGTCGAGCACCTTGCGGTAGAAACGCACCAGGTCACGGATCATCGCGGTCGGCCGTTCGCGGCCCGACAGCTTGAAACATTCGACGCCCAGATCGACGAAGCGCGGCAATTGCTCAAGCATCAAACGCGCGTCGCGGCGCAGCTTGAGGGGCGCGGGCGGCTCATCGGCGACGCCGAAATCCCATTTCGTCTGACAGACCCGATAGCACTCCTTGGCGCCCCGGTTGGCGCTGCCATAGAAATAATCCTTGCCTTCGATCTCTTGCCAGTCGCGGAACTTGAGATAGCTCGACATGATGCATTTGCCCGGGCAGATCTTGCCTGTCTGCACCGTTTCGAACAGGAAGACTTCGAGGCCGATATCGGAAGCCGCCCGCGTCTGCGCGATCTCTTCCTCGCCCCAGCGATAGGGAAGGATGATGACGTCGGCGCCGAGCGCGCGATAGAACTGGGCGTCCCACGCGTTGGTCACGCCGCTGCCAATGCTGACGTGAAGAACGAGATGAGGAAACATCCGCCGAAAGAGCGCGATGGCGCCTGGATCGGTGACGATGAAGCCGGAAACGCCCCAGGCGTCGAAGCGGCGCGCCTTGTCCAGAAAGCCGTCCATTTCGAACGGACTGGGGAACGTGTTGAAGACGACGCGCACCTGTTTGCCGCGCGCGCCGGCATAATCGATGACCGTCCTGATTTCGTCGTCGGTCATTTCGGATTCATAAGGCCGGCGGCTCCAGCCGAGCGGGCCGACGTAAATCACGTCGGCGCCCTCGTCGATAGCGGCGAAGGCCATTTCCGTGGTGCCGGCCGGGGCGAGGAGCGCCGTCACGGCTCAGTTCTCGCCGAAATAGCGCCGGCCGGCGCTTTCGTAATAATAGCCGTTGCACAGTCCCATTTTCGCCAGCCCCTTCAGCGCCTCAAGTTGGGACGAGAGATCGCCCTGGGGCTCGCCGGCGAAAGCGCGGGTCAAGGCGTCACGGTAGATTTCACCGACGCGCGCCGCATAGCCGACGTCTTCGCCGTGACTCTGGACATAAAAGGCGCTGAGCCTCGCGGCGGCCAATTCCTCGACATGCTCCAGCATGCACAGATCCGAGCCGCTCAAGGTCATGCGGCCGGTGTCTTTCAGCGACCATTCCCCCTTGGTTCGGGTCAGCCAATGATCCTGCGAGCAGGAGAATTTGCAGTCGCCTTCGACGGCCTTGTCGGAATGCTCGACGATGAAACAGGTCTCGGAAACGACCAGCGGAATCTTGCCGTGAACCGGCGTCAGCACTTCGATCGGCGTGTGATCGCGGATGTAAATGGCTTCCTTGAGGCTCAGCTCGGGGTTGGGATAGACGCGCGTCACGCCATAGTCCTTGACGAGCCGTGCGGTGGCGTCGGTGTAAAGGTTGCCGAAGACGCCGAGATGGATCGGCTTGTTGCATCCCATTTCCCGGAGCATGAGCAGCAGGCCGAGATTGTGGACCTCGAAAGCGTCGAACGGAAGGGACAGGGCCTTCTCGGCGACCTTGCGCACCCACGGCAGGTCGTGATTGCTCGGCACGGCGTAGAGGCGCAGATAACATTTCTTGCCCTGCGACTTCACCGTGTCGACGCCCCCGGCCAGCAGGTCGGGATCGGCGCTGAAATTTTTCGGATAATCGGGGCAGGAAAAGTCGCCGAGATAGAGCGCGTCGTAAGCGGAATAATCGCCTTGGCGCAGTTGCTTCGGCGTTGCGACATTGGTGGACAGTTCGAACATGAGCGGGCTCCTTATTGCGCGACGGCGGCGGGGCGGGCGGATTTGCGGAAAGCGGCGCGTTCGGCCCGCATCGCCTCGCGCTCCGCCTCGCTGATCAGGCGACGGTCGCGGTGGCCGCGTTCGACCACCCAACGCTGGCGGAAGGTCTCCAGTTCAGGACGGAAAGACGCGAGGTTGGGAGCGTCGCTTTCGGCGATGGCGCCGAGGACGCGGCGATAGAAACGGACGATGTCGCGCACCAATATGTCCGACCGGTCGCGGCCGGGAACTTTCAGGCAATCGACGCCGGCGGCGAGATAGGCGGGAAGCTCCTCAAGCCAAAGCGCCGGATTGGTCTTGATGGTCATGCCTTCCCGGAACGCGACGTCGTCGACCTCGAATTCCCAGTTCGTCTGGCAAACCCGGAGGCAGTCGCCGCCGCGACTGGCGCTGCCGAAGAAATGATCCTTGCCATTGTCGTCGAGCCAGCGGCGGTAGCTGAAATAGCTGCTCATCATGCATTTGCCGGGACAGATCTTGCCGCCGGACGGAGTCTTGAACAGGAAGACCTCGATGCCGACGCCGGTCTTCGCTTTCATCTCGGCGATCTCTCCGACCGACAGCCGATAGGGCAGAACGACATAGGTCGCGCCGATGTCCGACAGGAACTGGACGTCGCGGTGATTGGTGATGCCGCAGCCGACGCTGGTGTGGATGGCCACGTCGGGAAGCATTTCCTTGACCAGTCGCATGCAGCCGACGTCGCTGATCATGAAGCCCTTGGCGCCCCAGGAGGCGTACATGGCGATGCGATCGAGAAACATCGGCACTTCGGTGGAGCTCGGCAGGGTGTTGACGACAACCCGCACTTCCTTGCCGAGGCGGTCGGCATAGTCGATGACCTCGTGGATTTCGTCGTCCGTCAACTCATGTTCCGAACCGCGGCGGCTCCATCCGACGACGCCGACGTAAACGGCGTCGGCGCCCTCGTCGAGAACCATCCGGCACATTTCCTTGGTTCCGCCGGGAGCCATCATCATGACCATGACCATCCCTCCTTTGTTTTCATTTGGAGGAACGCTAGCCGCGATGCGCGCAATGAGAAATCTATGTCGCCTATTGCATTTCCGAATAGGCGTCGGCGCCATGCGCGGAGCTCCCAGGCTGTTGCGGCCCCAGGCGACGGAGCGTCGATGGGGCGGCCGAAAACACTCCGGTGAAATGCGGCGGAAGAGGTTCCGCGTCCTCGAAAAAAAAGCAGGGTTTCGGCCGGAAAAACTTCAATCTGCCGCAGTGAGCCGCAGATGATTTTCGCTCGGTCTCGCGGCTCCCGCGGCGCGGATGAATGGCGGCGACGGACGGATGAATGGCGGCTTGGCGGCGCGTCCGGCTTCTTGCAGCGCGATCAGGAATTCCTTGTATGGCTCGACCCTGAGATATTGGGCCGGAACCAGGCAGACCGATTGCCGCGGCGGCAGGTCGGTGGCGTAGAGGGTGACGCCGGGAATGGAACTGACGCAGTCGAGGGCCGCCAAGGCGGGAAGGACGCAGACGCCGAGTCCCGAACGGACCATACTGAGCGCGGTCTCGTAACTGCGGCAATGGGCGATGACGCAGTGCTTCGGCAGATGACGCTGACGCCATTGCTCCAGACGACGGCTGCGCTCGGTGCCAAAATTGAAATGGATGCAGCGGCTGACCGCCAGTTTGTCGGCGCCGCGCAGATCCCGCTCGAGGTCGGCGACATCGGAAAGGTCGAGGCCCCCCGGAGCGGCGAGGACATAGGGGTCGCTGACCACTGGAGTCTCGCGAAACGAATTGACCGACTGGGCCACGGCGTCGGAGGCGATCAATCCAAGGCTGACCGATCGGCTGTACAAAAGGTCCAGCGTTTCCGCCGGCGACGTCTCGTGAATGTCGAATTCGACGTGAGGATGGGTCTTCGCCAACCTGGCTATGGCGGGAATCGCGACCGCCCGAATGATGGAATTGACGCCGGCGAGCCGGACGACGCCGCGCACGCCGGTCGAAAATTCCTGCAGGCCGGTCTGCGCCTGATCGATCTCCTCGAGAACAAAGCGCGCATGGCGCAAGAGGAAACGCCCCGCGTCAGTCAAAACCATCTGGCTTAACGTGCGGTCGAACAATCTGGCTTCGGCGCATTGTTCGAGCTTCGACAGTTGCTGCGAGAGTGTCGGCTGGGTCAATCCCAACTGCTTGGCGGCGCGCGTCAATGTCGACGCCTGAGCGACGGCGCAGAAAATCCGCAGCTGGTGCAAAGTCATATCGCTTGGCGGCATGCCTGCTGCCTCCATTCGCCATCCGTCACGACTTCGGCCAACGCGCGCACGAATCTTTCATTGTCCTCGCGCAGGCCGACGCTCACCCGGATGCAATCCGTCAGACCGAACGCCTCCAGCGATTTGACCAGGACGCCACGGCTACGCAACTGCTGGAAGACCAGCCTGCCGTCGCCGACTGGCAACAAAATGAAGTTAGCCTGCGAGGGGGTGAAACCCAGCCCGAGCGCGGAGAGCTTTTCCTCCAGCCACCGCCGGTTTTCCATGCTTTCGCTGACGCAACGCTCCAGATGCGCCTGATCCGCGAGGGCGGCGAGCGCGGCTTCCTGAGCGATCCCGCTCGTATTGAACCGTTGGCGCCGCGCGTCGATGCGGCGCGCCAACGAAGCCGGAGCAATGGCATATCCCATGCGCAGGCCGGCGAGCCCGTAAGCCTTCGAAAAAGTCCGCGTCACGACCAGCGCGCGGCCTCTTGCCATTTCCGCCAGAGCGTCGGCGTAATCCGACTGAGAGACATATTCGCGATAGGCCTCATCCATCATGACCGTAACGCCTTCAGGGACGCGGTCGAGAAAATCGTTGAAAGCCTTGCCGCCGATGACGAGGCCGGTCGGGTTATTGGGATTCGCGAGGATGATCAGCCGCGTCCGCCCGGTGATCCGCTCAGCGATGGCTTCGAGATCATAAGCCCATTTTTTCAGGGGCGCTTCGACGACGACCGCGCCGGCGCGCAGGACGATGGCGCGATAATTCGGGAATGATGGCCAGCCGACGACGACTTCGTCGCCCTCGGCGAGGATGGCCCGCGCCGCCAGTTCAAGGACTTCGCAAGATCCGGCGCCGAGCACGATTTGCTCGGTCTCGACTCCCAACGCCCCCGCGAGCGCCTTCTTCAGCCGCGCCCCATCGGCGTCCGGATAGCGGTGCGCGGCCGTCGAGGCCGCGGCGATCGCGACGATCACATCATCCGAAGGGCCGAACGGATTCTCGTTGGCGGACAGATCGATTAGCGCCGGAGGTTCAACGCAGTTCATCTCCCCCAACTTTGTGAGAGGGGCGGCAAAGCTGGTGGAAGTAAACTCGCCAAATCGGCGAGGAGTCTATTGCACGTTAGTTGTAATATATAGTAATTGATCTATATCAATCTTACATTTTTATTACATTTCACGCGCATTCCGACGTAATGACCTTCTGCGATGCATGGCTCTGTGGATTGGCGTCGCCGCCGGGTGGGTTTGGCCCCGGCGGCGCCATCACATATCGGAAGCTGAGTGGCTTTCAATGCCGGCGGTTTTATGATTGTGACATCGGGCAAGCCGCTCGACTCGTCCTTCCAGCGCCAGCCACCCGGCTGCAACACGCAGCCGGACGGCTTCGGTACGACGGAATCCGCCGAGGAATCATGCGCCGATGAGAACCAATCTGATCCATCCGTTGCGGATCGATCGCGTCCGTCCGCCGAATTGCGGGGGCGAAATCGGAATGACCATCTGCCCCGGGATCGGCGACGCCTATTCCTTGAGCGGCAGCGGAGGGTGCGATCGACGGCTGCACGCCGATCTCGACACGATCCAGGGGCAAGAGGCCACGATGCTCGTCACGTTTCTCGAAAACCATGAGTTTCGCCTGTTACGCGTGGAGAAGCTGGAAGCCAAGGTGAGAAAGCGGGGCATGGACTGGGTTCATCTGCCGATTCGTGGTGGTGACGCGCCGGGAAAGGACTTCGAGCGACGATGGACTGAAGCGGGGGAGGCGCTGCATAGCGAATTGTCGCGCGGCGCGCTGATCGTTCTGCATTGCCGTGGCGGCCTCGGACGGACCGGAACGGTGGCCGCGAGACTTTTGATGGAGCGCGGCGTCGCGGCGGAAGAAGCGATCCAGCAAGTGAGAGAAGCGCGGCCAGGCGCCATCGAGACCGCAGAGCAGGAAAATTACCTTCGCAAACTGCCGCAGCAAGTGGCGTTTGCCGACATCGTCAGGAAACTCGCGACGGCGGCCGGAGAACCGCCGGACTGAATGCAGAGAACTGCAAAGGTCGTGTCCCAGCGCGTGGCATAGGAAGTCGAGAGAAAGCCGCTCGCGAAGCGCGCCCTATTTAGCGCTGTAGCGAACGAGCGGCTTTCTGCGCGAGATGGTCGGCTTTGCCGCCGAACGGCTGATGGAGTTGGAGGTTGGGGCGCCGACGGGCGCCGCGCTGGCGATTCTGTTCATGTCCGAAGGCGCGCTGGCGACAAGCGGCGATTACGAGCGCGGCTTCATCATTGGCGGCCGCCGTTTCAACCATATCCTCAATCCTCGCACGGGTTGGCCCGTCGAGGACCGGCGTCGATCAGCGTCGCCGCGCCAAGGTGTCTGGCTGCGGGTCTCGTGGCCTCGATCGCCATGTTGCAGGGCGAAAGCGCCGAACAATTTCTGGCGAGCCAAGGCCTGGATATCTTGACGATCACGCAAAACGGCGAGAACGCAGGGCGGATTACACCGGACAGGTTTCGGGCTTCCGCGTCGGCTCGGCCGACCTCATAATTTCTGGCGCCATGAGCCTTCGATAACGGTATTGCCTTTATCAGCCCGTTGCTGAAGTGCGCCGCGTGATCATTCGCGCTCGGGCACGATGAGCCAAACGAGTGCGGCGATTTCGCCATTGATGACGGCGACGATGGCGAAGATGAAAGCTTCGCCGGTTTGAGATGC
>JAKAJL010000058.1 GCA_021813805.1 Pseudomonadota bacterium
TGGTTCTTTACATTCGGTCGCTGCGTCAAGCTTAATTTCGTCCTTCGGCCTGTTCCCATCGATGGTTCTTTTCGACGTCCGTCATCGAGACGGCATCAACATTCCGGGGGACGCTGGAACTGACCTTTCGGGCGGCGCAATGTATTAAACGCAGTCCGGAGCTTGCAACCAACGATGTCGCGCGCTCGCCCTTGCGGTCCGCACCCGCTTCATTGCCGAGGGCGGAATTGCAAAACCTCCATCCATTTGCCTTTTGGCGCGCCTGCCTTTCAGTCCTCAGGCCAGAGCAACGTCAAAATGCGTGTTGTCCTTCCATAACCGGGCCAGCAACACGGCGAGCTTTCGCGCGACCGCAACGCGGGCCCGCTTGGGGCCGATCTTCTTAGCCAGCCTCAGGCCCCAATCGCGCAAAGCGAAGCGCTTTCTGACCGTCGTCAGCAGCACATTGGCCGCCTCGTAGAGATAATGCCGCGCCATGGCGTCGCCTTGCTTGGATATGCCAAGGCCAACATTCGTCTCGCCCGACTGGTAGCGTTTTTCGGTCAGCCCGAGATAAACGCCGATGTCGCGCGTGCGCTTGAACCGTTCTGCCTTTTCAATCGTCGCGATGAACGCCAGCGCCGTGATCGGCCCTACGCCCGGCACGCTCATCAGCCGCCAGGCGACCTCGTTGCGTTGCGCCAATTCCTTGAGTTTGTCATCAAGCCTCTCCAGCTGCGCCTCGATCGCCGCCAAAGCCTCCAGTAGCGCGTTGATGCTGGCGCTCAGCAAGGGATCGGCTTGCACAGCATGATGCGCGGCGTCGGCGAACTTCTTCATTCCGGCGCGCGAGGGCAGTTTGACGCCGAACGGACGCAAAAGTCCGCGGATTTGGTTGCCCAGCGACCGCTTGGCCTTGACCAGCTGCTCGCGCGCTCCGAGCAGCGCCTTCAAGCGATGGCTCGTTTCCGATTTGACGTGGACAGAGGCGAACCAGCCGGTGCGCAGCATTTCCGCCAGAGCCCATGCGTCACCCTGATCGTTTTTCACTCGGCGGCTCTTGATCGCATCGGCCGCCCGACGCGCGTCCATGCAAACCATTGGGTAGCCCAGTTCCGTCAAAGCGCGGAACAAGTACGGCGCGAAGGACCCGCTCTCCAGACCAACCTTGCTTAATTGCTCAGAAAACCGGCCCAGGGCCGCGTCCAGAAAATCAGGATGCGTGTCAACCATCCCTCGCCAGACGATCCGTCCAGCCTCGTCGATGACACAGACCGCCGTCCGCTTGCCTCCAACATCCAATCCTGCAAACATCGCCATCGCTGCTCTCCATTCGCGTCCAACGAATAACCAGCGAGAGCTTCGCCTCTTCGCCGGGGAGCAGCAACCTCATGTACGGTATGTATTAGACGATGGATTGGGTGCTTTGAACGTCTCGGTCGCGCCTGAGAAGCGGCCATTGCGCGGACGTTCTGCGCGACCGCGCCGCGTCCACCCGCAATTCATGTGATTCGGCGTGTTGAGCGGACCCCTCTGATTCCAACGAGATCAGCGCCTTATTACGCTGATCGGCGTCAAAACCGCACGCCGATTCAAACGCGACGCGAGCAAAGGCGGCAAATCGGGTCGACCGCCCGGGTTGCCCGTTGAGCGGGCTCACGAACACCGAGGGCGTGGTCCCAAAGGAGGTAGCATAAGCGTTGCAATTCAGCGCCACGCGCCATATAGGCGTATTAACGGAAAAATAACCAACCCGTGGTTACGTACGGCAATGCGGAGCCTCCCATGACGAAGAAAGAAATCACCGAGAAATCCAAAATTGATCGCATCATCGGTGCAAAGCTTCGCACAAAGCGGATCGAATTAGGTTTCAGCCTCGCGGCCGTCGCAAGCGCGGTGGATATTTCTGAATTTGAGTTGGCCCGACTTGAGTCCGGCACGAAGCGTATTAGCGCCATTACAATGGTTACGTTCTGCAAATTATTTCATGTTCGCCCTTTTTACTTCTTCGAACACTGGGAAATCAGTGACGACAGTAAGGTGGGATAGGTAACCAAAGGGGTCTGTGATTTCCGGGCGACAGCCTACAGCGAACGAACCAATCGCCGAACGACGTTCAGGCTGCTTCGTTCTTGCCCTTGACCTCGGGCTTCTCGGTTTCGGCGACCACCCTCTCCAGCTCACTCAGGGCGCGTTCAACGTGTTCGAGCGCTCGCCTGATTGGCCCGGACAACTGACGCCAAGGCGCCAATTCGGCGCGGGCAAAATAAAGGTCCGCGATAACCTGCGTCGTTAAATCCCCGCTCGTCGTTTGCATTGCGCACCCTCGTCGACCGTCCCCCCATCCTCGCCGATAACTGCCTTTCCGGCGGGAGACGAATTAGGAAAGACCCCCACATCGAATAACAACCGAAGGTTGTGTGTAGCTTTCGTATTGCCAACCAAACCCCAAGCGGTCATCAAGCAGGTCATGCGAGAAGGCGATCCTATATCGTGCGCCGGGACGAGGCGGAGACTGGGAACGACCATCCGGAGGGGTGAGGCGAGCGATCAAGTCGGCCTTGACGCGCAGATGAATACGAGCGGCAGGGCTCTGAAGCCCAATTCGCTCGACGCTGCCAAAGGCTATGGTTTCGCCCCCGGCGGCCAACATTCACCGCTCCCACCAAGCCCTCAACCGTCAGAGCGAACGCGGAGCAGGATAGAAGCTCGCGGCGAGGTCACATTCACTGCATCGACGAGCGCAACGCCGCCAATGCGAATTCTATCATAGCGACTGAGACGCTGCTGTTGGCCGCCCGCGCCTCCGCGAGCGCAAAGCTCAATTCTATTTCGGCGCGCTGAAGATGTTCCGACAATCTCTCATTTGCGCTCAGCTGTGCTTTGCTGAGGTCGTCGTGATCGTAGCTAGCGGGCGTTCTTTTATGCTTGTTTCTCGTGGCCAACATTTTCTCGCTCCCGAGGCGCAACGAAACCGCATTCAACTCTGAGGGGCACGCAACGAAGCACACTTGATAACAACTAGATACGTTTTGTGGGCTGCCACAATAAGGGGAACCCCTTATTGTGGAAAACCACCCGAAGATCGGTGTCGAATATCTTTGGCCCAATCGCGTCCAAATGGTTTGCAGAAATCAGTCGCGCGCGGCGAGGTAGACGCGCACGAGTTCGGGCAAGCTGCTGACGCCGGTCTTTTTCAAGATATTGGCGCGATGGATTTCCACGGTGCGGTGGCTGATTCCGAGTTCGTGGGCGATGATCTTGTTCTGTAGCCCAAGAACGAGGCGGTCGAGCACGTCGCGCTCACGCACCGAGAGTTCGGAGAAACGTCGCGCGGCGGCGTGTTTCTCGCTTGTGGCTTGAGAATTCATCCGCGGCGGCTTCGCCGAAAGGATCGAGGAAACCAGCGCCTTGGCCTGGAAGGGCTTTTCCAAAATGTCGGCGGCTCCGCTTTTGGTCGCCTGAACCGCCAGCGGCACATCGGCGTGCGCGGTGAGCAGAATCACTTTCAGGCCGAGGCCGCGTGTCATCACCTCCGACAGCAGGTCCATCCCAGACATGCCCGGCATGCGCAAATCGACGATCAGACACTGCCCTCGCTCGGTCCGTGCGCGCTCCAGGAACGCCTCAGCCGATTCATAGGTTTCCAGTTCAAAGCCTTCTATTCGAAGTAGCTTCCGCAACGCATCCCGCAGCGCCGCGTCATCGTCGACAATGTGAACAAAAATATTGGTCATAATAGCTCAATGTAAAGTGTAAAGCGGCAGCATGAGGGTGAAGGTGACGCCTTGATCCGCATTTGAGGAAACCTTCAAGCCGCCCGAATGGTTTGTGGCAATGGCGCGGGAGAGCGAAAGGCCGATTCCCATCCCCCCGGCCTTACTGGTGATCAGCGGTTCGAACAGCTTTCCCTTGATCGTTTCGCAGATACCATGACCGGCGTCGATAAAATCAACAAGGATGGAATTGTCCTCGCCATTGCGCGTGGCGATGGTCAGGACCGGCTCCGCAATTTGCGCCATGGCCTCGAAAGCGTTGCGGATCAGATTGAACGCCACCTGCTTGATCTGAACCTTGTCAACCAAAACCATGTCACTGACGGCTTCAAACTGCATTTCGATTCGTCCTGGCCCCTTGACGGGCGCCGCAGCGCAAACGTCGCGTAGCAGGGCGTGCAGGTTGTGAGTGGATTTGTCCGGCTCGCCGCGCGCCGCGAATTGCCGCAAATGGCTGATGATCTCGCCGGCCCGCAACGTCTGGGCGACGGCGTCGTCCAGTGTCTCTTCCAGACTGAAAGGCCGATCTTCCGGCGCCATGCGGCTGAGCCGCCCGGCGGTCTCAACCTGCAACGCGATAGCGGCAAGCGGCTGGTTCAGTTCATGCGCGAGGGCCGCCGCCATGCCGCCCATGGCGGCGAGCCGCTGTTGCTTCAGGCTTTCCATTCGCGCCTCGATGTCGTGCCGCTCCGACAAATCGCGGAAGAAGCTGACGTAGAGCGGCGCGTCATCTATTTGGCTGCGGAAGGTTCGGATTTCGACGGGGAAAGTTGCAATGTCCTTGCGGAGGCAGTCGGCGTTCCGTGGGCGCCCATAATCCGTATCCGTCACAACAAAGGGATTTTCTCGGCAAAAGGCGCCAGGGCAGGCGGCGCAAAGATGAGCGACATTATGCCCGATCAATTCAGTTCGCTCATAGCCCAGCATGGCCGCGCCGGCGGCGTTGACCGATTGAATTTCGCCCTTGGCGTCGAACGAGAGAATTCCGTCTTGAGCGCCATCAAGAACGGCCGCCAGTCGGGCCTCATTGCGCTCCAGAGCGATTTCGGCCAGTTTACGTTCAGTAATGTCGCTCAGAACGCCGTCCCAGACGACGCGTCCATCCTGGAGGCGTGTTGGCCGGGAATGAACCTGGATCCAGCGAGCCGCGCCGTCGCGTCGCGTAATCGGCAGTTCAATCCGGAGGTCGCTTGCGTGTTTCACGCTTGTTGTTATAGCGCTCAAATATTGATGTCGATATTCGAGCGGCGTCAGTTCAAGGAATGCGGTTTCGTCGGCCACGATTTCTTCCGGCGGTACGCCCGTCAGCCTCTCCATGCCGGCGCTGATATAAGAAACCTTAGGCATGCCATCCGCGTCCCGTGTCGCGGTATAGACCGCGCTGTTGGGAATATTGTCACTGAGTTTGCGTAGCCGATCCTCGCTCTCGCGCAAGGCGTTTTCCGCCTTCAGCTCCTCGCTGATATCCTCCGCGATCGCGCAAAGATAGGCCGGCGCGCCATTGGCGTCGCGCAACAGCGTGGGACAAAACCTGACCCAGGTGTAATCGCCGTTCTTGCGACGGAACCGCCTCTCCTCGACCGTGGTGCGCAAATCGCCGCGTGAAAGCTTGCGGAGAATGTCGTGATAAAGCTCCCGATCGTCGGGGTGAACGAACTCGATCAACGACCGGCCGATCATGTCTTCCGGCTCATAACCGCCGAGATCGGCCATGAAACGATTGACCTTGGTCAGCCGCCCGGATAGATCGCCCTCCATCGCGCCAAAGGCGCCATTGTCAAAAAAGGCGCGATAGCGCTCTTCGCTGTCGCGGAGCGCGTTTTCCGCCCTCATCACTTCGGTCATGTCCTCGACGATGCCGCAGGAATAGGCTGGGCCGCCGTCTTCGTCGCGAATGAGCGTGAGCCGCAGCCGCAACCAGGCGATGGAGCCATCCTTGCGCAGCACCTGCCAAGCGCGGTTGATTTGCCCGGGGTTGCCCCGAAGATAGGACGCGCGCGCGGCGATGAAGTCATCCCGGTGCTCGGGATGAAAGAATTCTTCGGCGGGATGGCCAAGGAGATCGGCCTGGCCCCATCCGCCCATGTCGCAAAGAGATTTGTTGACCTTGGCGACGACGCCATCGACGCCGACCTCGATGGCCCCAAAGACTCCATTATTGAAGAACGCGCGAAATCGCTTCTCGCTTTCACGCAACGCCGTGTCGGCGTCGATCTGATCGGTGATGTCCTCGATGATGCCGGTCGCGTAGAGCACATTGCCGGAAGCGTCGCGCACCGGTTTGCCAGAGATGCGGACATGACGGTAAACGCCATCTTTGCGGAGGTATCGCGCGCCTTGCGCAAAAGCCTTCTCGTCTCCTTGCCATTGGGCCCAGCGCGCGACGAGATAACCGGCTCGTTCGTCGGGGTGGACAAATTCCGTCACAAACCGGCCCATTAGGTCCTTTGGCTCGTAGCCGCCCATCTGGCAAAGTCTATCGTTGACGCGTATGATCCGCCCCTCGGCGGAAATTTCCGCCGCGCCGAAAGCGGCGTTCTCGAAAAAGCTTCGATAATGTTCCTCCAAGGCCTGCCGTTCGGCGACGATTTTTTTCGCCTCGGTGACGTCCTCGACCGTCATCATCACGCCGTCGGCTAGACCATTGTGGTCGGTCCACGGATAGGCGTACCAGCGCAGCCAGCGCGTCCCGTCGTGGTCCTCGAAGGTTAGTTCACGCGGCTCGGAGATCGTGCCCGCCAGGGTATCGGCGCGGACACGGCCCCAATCGAGATCAAAGGGACAGGGAATTTCCTTGGCCGGCCGGCCAACGGCGATGGGGGCGGCGACACCCAGGGCGCCCCACCATTTCCGGTTCGCCGCAAGAAGACGCATGTTGCGGTCGAACATGGCCGCGCCGAGGGGCGATTTTTCGATGAACTGCCACAAGCATGGCGACACGTCGATCGCGAGGCCGCCGAGGAGTTTGGCGGCGCCTTCCGTATCGCGGATCGCAAAACGCGTGATGAGCGCCTGCTTTTCGCCGTCCGGGAGCCTGGCGGGCTCGATACCCGTCACACCTTGTTCGCATTCCAGAGCCCGGCGTTCGTGCGCCGCCTTTTCCGGGCCGTAATCAGGCATCAAATCTTCGACCCGTCGACCGATGAAGAATTCGGCAGGCGCTCCGAAGGCTTGGCAACCCCCCCGATTGACATAGACGTATCGGCCGTCGAGATCCTTGATCCAGGCGGCGCCGGGAAGGGCGTCCATGAACTTTCCGAAGCGCTCATCGGCCTCGCGCAGGGAGGCCGAGGCGAGATTTGCGTGGCGGTCGCAGGCGTCAATGCGTCGCTGGAAGTCGCAAATTTCCTGCATGTTTTCTACCGCGCAGGCGAGGTCTTCCACGCTTGCCGTGGCTCGGGAAATTATTTCGCGCACGCCGAGTTTCCGCATTTCGGCGGTTCGGGCCATCGGCTGCTCCGCCAAGACGATGGCAAACGCGCGCAGCTCCGGCTTGGCGCGCGATAGGGAGCGCAACAGGGAGAAGGCGTCATTTCCAGGCGGCGCGTGCTGGACGATGGCGACCACAGGGGTCCCCGCAACAAGCTGAAAAAGCGGCTGCCGAGGATCAGAAACGCGAACAAAATGCAATTTTGCACGGTTTTCGGTGACAAAAGCCTCCGTCGCCGGCGCCGTCACGTCGCCGACGATGAGAACCAGCGGTAGGATATTTTGATCGTCTTGTTGGTTCAAAATCGTGGCTCAAGTCGCCGTTAAACATTTGGCTTGGAAAAACTAATCTACGTTGCCTCCGTGGTTCCAATCAAGCTCGGGTTGAGGCTGAGAAGCCGTCCATATCGTCAATATGTTGGCTGTCATGATTTCACGCCCAAAGGAGCTACGGTCCCTTTTGGTCGTCGGCGCGACCGCCGTCACGCCATACGCCCCGTGGAATAACGCGGCGCGCGGCTGGGCGACGAAGATGCTCGACCGAATGCCCCGAAGGTCGTCGCTGTGGCGATCGCCAATAAGATAAGACAGCGCGGACCGCCTGGGCCCTGTTGACCCGCAACGAGGCTTGAACTGCGCCTTCGGCTTCGTGAAATCCGCCCGAGGGAGGATAGGAAAAGCAGGAATCGCGTCGGGGTCCTGAGAGGCGATTGAACTGCTGCCGGTTTCGTGGACACCGAGATAAGGTGTTTTTCGGAGCCGGAAGTGGATTATGGAGCGGCGACAGTTCAGTCGGAAGTTCAAGGTCGAGGCGGTTCGGTTGGTTCGGGAGCGCGGCGTAAGCGTTGCGCAGGCGGCGCGGGATCTGGAGCTTCACGAAAACATGCTGCGGCGGTGGGTGAAGGAATTGGCGGCTGATCCGGCCGCCGCCTTTCCCGGCCAGGGGCAGATGAAGCCCGAGCAGCTTGAAATCGAGCGCCTGCGGCGCGAAGTCGCCAAACTGCGGGCGGAGCGCGACATCCTAAAAAAGGCCGCAGCCTTCTTTGCGAGGGAAGCGAAATGAGGTTCGCATTTATCGCGAAGCACCGTTCAATGTGGCCGGTGGCATGGCTCTGCGAAGCGCTGGACGTCTCCCGCTCGGGCTTTCACGCCTGGCTCAAACGCGGGCCATGCGCCCGTGAACAGCTTGATGAGCAAATGACGGCCTCGATCCGAGCGAGCTTTGTCGCCAGCGCCAGAACCTATGGCGCAAGGCGCGTCTGGCGGGACGTGCTGGCCGAGGGCTTTTCCTGCGGTTTGCACAAGATCGAACGACTGATGCAGGAAAACGCCTTGCGGCCGCGGCCTCGCCGGCGCGGCTTGCCGAAGGACGGCGGCCAAAGGCTGGCCAATGCCGTGGCGGCGAATGTTCTGGATCGTCAGTTCTCAGCCGAGCGACCGAACCAGAAATGGATCGCCGACTTCACCTACATCTGGACGGCCGAGGGCTGGCTTTATGTCGCCGCCGTCATCGACCTGTTCTCACGGCGCGTCGTCGGCTGGTCAATGAAGGCGGAAATGACCGCACAACTGGTCGCCGACGCGCTGATCATGGCGATCTGGCGACGCGGCAGGCCGGACGCCTTGCTCCACCACTCGGATCAGGGCAGCCCAAAATACGAGCGACCAGTTTCAGCGCTTGATGGCCGACAATGGCGTTACATGTTCGATGAGCCGATCCGGCAATGTCTGGGACAACGCGGCGATGGAATCCTTCTTCTCGTCGTTGAAAACCGAGCGCGTCGCCAGAAAAGTCTACCGGACGCGCGACGAGGCCAAGGCCGATGTGTTCGATTATATCGAGCGCTTCTACAAACGTCCGCCGGCACTCGACCATCGGCTATCTCAGCCCGGTTGAGTTCGAGCGGAAGGTGGGATTAGCTTAACCAGGTGTCTACAGAACCGGCAGCAGCTCAGATGACGAGCGGGGGCGCGGGGGGATTGGCGGCGATTAACCCCAATCCGCGGCAATGTTTTACGGTCATGCTACGTTCATGTTAGGAGTTCGATAACCAGTAAACTAAAACCAGCAACTGTCCGAAGGGGACGGGCTGGCGAGGACACGTGGGCAGTAATTTCAGCTCTCCAGAGTTCGTCACATGAGAACTACCACCAATCCCATCGACGTGCATGTTGGACAAAGAATGCGCCTTCGCCGCCAGATGCTCCGAATGGACTTGGCGCGCTTGGCTCAGTCCATCGGCGTGACCCCCGACCAACTTGAGCTTTTTGAAACCGGAATGAATCGGATTGGCGCGGAACCGCTCCAGCGAGCTGCCGTCGCCCTCGATGTCGCTATCTCCTTTTTCTTCAATGGATTGGGGGCTTCCCAAGCTTCGTACTCCGATCCCGTGTTGATCGGGGACGCGCTCGAACTTAACCGTGCGTTCTTCCTCGTCCGCGATCCGGCGGCTCGGCACAGAATAATTGATTTGGCGAAGTCGCTGGCGTCGCATGACGCATCACCTGTGGACGGTGATCGAAAGTGACGCTTCGGCTTTTTTTTCCAGAATTCAACCACATCACCTAACGTTAGCTTAACCCACGGCAGCGTAAGAAGCTTCAGCGGCGCAGGGTTTTCCCCGCACTGATGATCATTGGCGCGATTTTGACCGATGGATGATGAGCTCCGCGAAAAACTCGGAATTGCGCTCGGGGAGGCGGAATATGCGCTCCGCGAACTCAAAACGTTCGGACTTGCAAGGGTCGAGGTGGCGGAAGACCATATCGAAAGAGTGGTCACGCTACTCGATGAGGCCCTCAAAAATCCGGCCTGGGGCAGACAGAACAAGCCGCGCGACAAACAGCACTAATAAGGTTATCCTACCTCTTGGGCCACCGGCCCGGATAATCACGGACTTCGCCGCACGTGGCTCCGGTTGTCGGCAAAGGCACCCTTTGGCCGGTTTGTTCCTTTCGGCATTTGGCTGCCATCGGCCCGAGTTCGTCTGTCGTCGTCGGACCGGAACCACGTGATTGAAATCCATCTCGGCGCGGCCACGCCGCAAAGGCGTGGTCGCGCCAAATCCTCATAATTCAACCTGCTCGGAAATGCTGAGGGCGTCATCGACCTCGATGCCGAGATAGCGGACCGTGCTCTCCAGCTTCGTGTGCCCGAACAGCAGCTGAACCGCCCTCAGATTTCCCGTCTTTTTATAGATCTGGGCCGCCTTTGTCCGCCGCATTGAATGAGTGCCGTAGGCGGAATCCTCCAAGCCGGCGCTGCGGACCCAAGCATGCACGATCCTGCCGTACTGTCGGGTCGATATGTGCTCTCGGCTATGGATGCGGCTCGGAAATAGATAACGCCCCGCATGCGGCTTGATGGCAGCCAGCCAATCCTCGACGGATTTTCGCGCCTGTTCCGTCAATTCGAATTGGACAGGTCGGCCAGTCTTCTTCTGGATAACCGTTGCACGGTCGCGCGCGCGATCATTTGCGTAAACGTCGTCGATTTTCAGGCGCACGAGATCGCAGCCCCGCAGTTTGCTGTCGATCGCCACGTTGAACATCGCGAGGTCTCGCTTTCCAGCCTTGATCTGGAGCCGAACCCGGATGTTCCACACCTCCTTCGGCTTCAGGGGACTTTTCTGGCCTATAAGCCGACCCTTGTTCCAGGGCTCATGCGGGCTGTTTTGGGTCTGAACGATTGCCGCAGACATGGTTTCGTCCTCCTCGGCCACCTTTCCCTCTCCAGCTTCCGCCTTGACGGCGGTCTGCGCCATATAACCCGCCAGCCACGTCGAACGTAGCGGCAGCGATGGCAATCAGGCGACGATCCGCTCACAGGAGACTTTTGGCCTTTGCTGTCGGCGGCCTCGTCATGGTTGCTGAGTTGCCGTACGACCTGGAGTTAGCGACGCCGACTGAGCGGTTGCTTCGATCCGACGACCGTCAGCCCAAAATCGTTCAAGGCTCCCGGTCCAGAGCAATATCGCGAGCAGCACGGTGAACCATGCGATAGCAACGGTTATCAGTAATATATCGGGGCTCTCCGAAGACGTCATAGACCGCGGAATCTCGTCTGCCGACGCCCGGCCTTTTTTTGCGCCAAACTCCTTGCTCAACCTGATGCCACCCCTGAGCATTGGCGTTACGCCTCGCACGTAAATCGAAATATTGTTACTTTTGCATATTGACGTTAAATCAGCGTTACTTTGCGGAACCGGCGCTGACGGATGGCGCGGCAAAGCGCGGAGCGCCGCTGGCACGATCCGCCTTGTTGGACCCGGAATTTCAAAAATTCATTCGGATTCCGGAGTGAAACGGAAAAAAGTGGACTGGTAGCGTTGGCCGAGCGGCTTTCCCCAACTTCGCGCCGCGCGATTGTGTTTGGCGATCAATCGTCCCATGGCGGTGGCATTATCGGCGATGAGGCTCCGATTGCGCTCGAACTCGTCCCAGGTGATTGCAACCCTCGTGCTGATCCTGGAGCAGCACGTCCCATTCGGCGATGGGGCGGCGCACACCGCGGCGAATGCCAGTCACGGCTGTTCCGCGCCAAACGCGAAGCCTCAATCGCGAGTACGGCGCCGACATTGCGCGAGCCGATCTCCGCGATCTGGCGTTCGATACCAACTACGTGATCCCGCCGCCAGAACGTCCGAGATCGTCGTCAATGACCTCGACCGTCGACCCGCCGAGCATGCGAGCGCGATGGGCGAGGCCATATTGGCGGCGATCACTCGCATGGTTGTGCAGGAGCTAATCAAAGGTCGACTGACGAATGTAGAGATGCAGGCCGTGCACCCAAGATGCTCGCCGGTGATCTTGCTCATTGCAGGCTCGACCGGGCGCAGGCTGCGTGGAAACGCGCTCAATCTGGAGGACCACGCAGCGCCTGCGGCGGCAAGTCGGTTCCGATCGCGACGGCGGACCGCGCGGGCGCCATTGGTCGCGGCGGCGAGTCCACCGGAGCCATGTAGCGCAATCCCTCGGCGGTCGTGTAAGGCGTCATCGGCGCAATATCTTCGGACGGGGAAAAACCCGCCGGCGGCGACTTGGCGTGACGATAGCGCCGCGTCCGAGTCCGATGGGCGACGGTCCGCGGCGGCCGGGGCGATTCGGTCGCGATTGTTTCGGTCGCGCCGTAATCTTCCGGAATGTCGATGACAACCTGCCGCGCATCGTTGACGAGATCGTCGATGGTCGCGTCGCCCCGGCAAAGTTTGATCCGCAGGGACGCGGGCGCCGCCTCGGCGCCGTCTTCGAGCCGAATGCGCCGTCCATTTTCGAAGCTGCGCCGGGCGTCGTCGATATATTGCCAGGCGTAAATGCAGCGCAGTGTCTCGCCGCGCCGCCCCACCGCCATGCCGATCCGCCCATAGCGGTTGGAAAACCCGCCATTGGCGACCACTTGCATGCGCATGTCGGGAAACTCCCGCGCCAGTTCATCGCGTATTCCCGCTTCGCCAGGCTTCCACACCGGGGCCTTTTTCGATGAATAGAGCGTTTTCCCGTTCTGGACGGCGATTTCGACTTGGCTCTCGAGTCCCCCCACGTCGGAGGCGAGGCGGACGATTTGTGAATAGCCGTTGGGATAGCGACGCTCGAGCGCGGATGTCGGCTGGCCGGCGCCTTGGGGCAGGCGGGCCAGGGCCGATTCGACCGGGATCGGGTGTGGTTTCGCATCGAACTTTTGTTCGGGCGGGGTCGTCGCGGCGAGCGCCATCATGTCGAGATTGCTCGCGCCGCCTTGTTCGCGCCCCTGGCAGGCGGCGAGGGCCAAGGCGAGGGGGAGAAGGACGAAGGCCTTTTTCATTTCAGCCATTCCTTTGCGGAGGCGAACCGAACGAGGGCGCGGCCGGGGTCGGGAGCACGATGGGCGGCGGGGCGGCGATGGCGGGGTCGGTCGCGGACGGGGCGTTGCGCAAGGGCGGGACGCCGCCCGGCGGCGTCGCGGGCGCGCCAATCGGCGCGGAGACGGCGGTCGCTTGCGGCAGGCCCGCTGGCTGGGTGAATTGCTCGCCCGGCGTTTGGTCGCCGCGTTCGCTCGCCCACAAGGTCCCGGCAGGCGCCAGCTGTTCCGCGGCTGTTGGGGCGCTGGCGGTCGTTACGCCGTTATAGGCGGGCAAAAGGGCGAAACCATATCGCTCATAGGGCATCCGGCCGACGCCGGGGACGCAGCGGGCCACCAGAGGAACGCCTTCGGGAAACGGCTCCGGGGCGAAGCCGCCGGACGCGGCCGCCGGATCGGCGCCGACGGGCGCGTTGATGGCGAGCGGCTGCTCGACGGGGGCGAAGCGCAGGGCGTTTTCCGGCCCAACGCGAATGGGGAATTCGCTCCGGCTGATTTTCGGCGCGTAGGCTCGCAGGCCGCGACCGGAGGTCGAGTCATCGGGAGCGGCGACCCGGCCCCAGACATATTGGCGCGCGGGATCCCGGACATAGGAGCCGGGAGGGCGAGTCGCGGCCGGCCGCGCCGTCTCCACTGACGTCCACCGCCGCCCCGGGTCCCAGCTTTCGCATGGCGTTGGCGGCTTCGGCGCGGCGTCGGGGAACAGCAATTCGACGACTTTCGGAAAAAGGCCGTCGTAGCGATTGATCAACTGGATCGCGTCGCGCCGCTTATTCATCCTCATCAAGGTCAGGACATAGCCGTAGACGGTGGCCTCCTTCGGGCGCCACGCGACCGCGCGCTCGAACCAGCGCAGCGCCGCATCGAACTGGCAGGAATTATAGGAGTACCAGGCCAACGCCTGGGCGCCCTCGCCCGAGGCGGAAGCGAGGGTGGTTTCCCCATAGCGGGTCAGCCGCTCGGGTTCGATATAGGGCGGGATCGGCTTGGTAAGGTCGGTTTCGAGCGTGTCGATGAACAGGATCGAATTATTGACCAGAGGCTTGCGCCAGGCGTAGGCGACCTCTTCTGTCTCGCGCTTGCGGCCAAGCCAGCGCAGCGACAGGGCCAAGCCATGCGCCACCATCGAGTCGCCGCCCCGCGACAAGGCGAAATTGAACCAGTCGAGCGCCGACGAATAGACCTTGAGCTTGTAATAATACCAGCCGAGCAGCCCCGGCTGGTTGGGATCGGACGCGGCGCTGGCGAATTCGCCAAAGATCTTCAAGTCTCGGGAGTCAACCTGTTCAAGGCGTTCGTCGTGCAGGAAAGCGGCGATCCGCGCGCGAGCTATATCGGGCGCGAGACTGTCGAATTCGCCGTGGCCGGCCGAATCCTTGCGCGCCATCGCGAGCAATCGTTCGACTTCGTCCATTCGCAACGAACTCATGGCCTTCTTGACGGTTGTCAGCCGCAATTGCGCATTGGACTCGTGATCGAGAATCGTCTCATAGACGGTCAGGGCGTCGGCGTCCTGCCGCGACCTGTGATAGGCCTCCGCGATCGCCCACAGCACGTCGATATCGACTCCTTCGAGGCTTGCGCCTGAATCCTTGAGCGCCTGCACGATCTCGCCATAGCGCTGTTTGCCGGCAAGGCCGAGGATCTGGTTGCGAAACAGCTTGCCGGCGAGTTTTGCGCGCAGGTCGGGGGAGGGCTCCCAGCCGGGCTCGGCCTTGCGCCGTTCTGCGATGGCCTCGCGCAGTTCGTCGAGCTTGTCCGCGCCATAGAGATCCCAGAGATCTTGTTCGTCCTCGCCGCCGGGCGTGGCTTGCGCGTAATCGAGATCAGGCGGGGCCCAGTTCGGATAGAGCCGGCGCAGGCGTTGAAGTTCCGCCTGCGCGCGCGCGGTCTGTCCGCTCGCGGCGTAATAGCGCAAGGCGCTCTCGTCGACTTTGCGCGCCGGGGCGCCGGCGTGCGTGGGCGGCGTTGACGCGACCGGCTGGGGGGCGGGCGCTTGCGTGTCGGCGGGCGCTTGGGCGTTGGCGGGCGCGGTCACGGCGAAAACCAGAGCGATCGCCAGACGCGCGGCGTGGCGAGGCGGCTTCAGGGTTTCGAACATGACGCGTACCTCATATGCGCCGCGACGATCGCGAGCATGTGCAAGGTGGTCGGGTAATAGGACTCATTGCTCGTCGCGGTGAAAAATTCCGGGCTCAAAGGCGTTTGCTCCGTCACGCAGAGCGTGAGTCGCGCAACGGCGTCGTAATCGTGGTCGCCGAACGGCGCGCCGCGGCGGCCCGTATCGACATCGACCGGAGCGAGGGCGGGATCCCGCGACCAGAGCGCGACAAAAGGCGCGTAGGTGGCGCGGTCGCCGACGCCCGCCATCGCCATGTAAAGGGGAATGCGGATGGCGTTATAGGAGAAGGCGCGGGGAAAGCCCGCCGCGGGCGCCCATTTGTCGTCCCTGGCGGCGATCCAGTCGCTTGACAGATTGGCTGGGCCGAAACGCGCCGCCTTGATCAGCGCGAGTCCTGACTGGATGAGGCCGCTCCAATCGACTTCCGGCGCGACGAGGGGGAGCCGCTCGAAAGCCGGGAAAACCCAATAGGACAGATTGAGCGCCGGGCCGTCGGGCCGGTCCTCCTTGGCGAAGCCCGCCACAGCCGGCAGCAGCAACGGACCGTCCTTGCCTCCGACCAGCAGCAGCTTGCGGCCGACCTCCACGGCGATGCGGCGCGCGGCGACGCGATAGGAGACGTCGCCCCAGTAATCCGCCGCTTCGGCCAGGGCCCAGGCGACCAATATGTCGCCGTCCGAGGCGTCGTTCATGTCGGCGACCGGCGGGCGAGCCCGGGGATTCCAGAGCCAGGCGACAAGCTGGTCGTCTCGGGTCATCATATTGGCGCGGGTGAAATTCCAGATGCGGTCGAAGGCGTCGTGATCGTTGGCGGCCACGGCGAGAAGCATGCCATAGCCTTGGCCCTCGCTGTGGCTGACCGCGCCATTGGCGAAATCAATGACGCGGCCCGATTGCGTGATGAAGCGCCCCTTGTAGCGCGCCCAAATTTCGGGACCCGCCAGAGCGCCGCCGAGCTTTTTCTCGCTGGCGTCGAGATCGAGCCGCTCCTGAGCCGCGGCCGGGGAGGCTGCTTTCGGCGCGGCGGCCTCGGCGGGGGCGGCGGGGGCTGCGGCGCTCGCGGCCGGGGCCGGCGTCTGCGCCGCCACGGGCCCGGCGACGAGCAGCAGGCCGCCGAAAGCAAGGGCGCGCGAGAGAGCGAGACTCATCGGGTCCTCCTGCCGGCGTTGCGTACGAAGCCGTGGGTGGCGATGGCGAGAAGGAAGGCGACGACCAGGACCAGCGAGACATAGGCGCCGGCGTTGAGCGAAAGCCAGCTCGCCGCGATCAACCGCACATTGGAAAGCGACAGCGGTTGGGTGACGACGAAACGCACGTTCTTTGGGGGAAGAGACGAAACAGCGCCGTCGGAATCATCGAGAATCGAAAGCCGCCCGTCCAATTGGCGCCAGACGCGCGGATCCGAAACGCACTCCGCCGATTGCGCCAGAACCGAGGAATTGGGCGAGGTCACCAGGGTCCAGACGTCGTCGGCGGTGGCGCCGCGCGCGCTCTGGGCGATCAGGAGCGAGTTGTCGCGCCGGTAGATCATCTTCGCCGCCTGTTCGTCGCCATCGGCGACGAGCGTCTGCGCCTCGTCGATCGTGCCGCGCCATAGATCTTGCGCCAGCGCGCCGAGCCTCGCGCCGGCTTCGCCGATCCACTTGCGCCAGCGCCCCTGTCCGGCGAGCCTCTCGGACCATTGCTCGAAGAGGGCGCGGTCGTCAGCCTTTCGCACGGCCGACGGCGAGGCCGGCAAGGACGCAAGGTCGATCGGCGGCGCGGCGACCGCGGCTGGCGCGCGCCGCAAATGGCAGGCCGCCGGCAGATTTTTTTGCAGCACCAGGCGATCGCGCGCGCGGATGTCGGCCGGCGACAATTGGTCGCGCGGCTCGTTTGACGCGGCGAGACGATCCCCCCAGGCGGCGCGCATCCGGTCGGGATCGAGGCCGACGGCCCGCGCCGTCGCGGGATCGAGTTGGCCGGCGGCGGCCACGACCAGCGTCGCGCCCGAGCCGACCGGGGGCGGCGTCAGGGTGAAGCGGAAGTCGATCGGCCGGCCCGCGGACGCGGCGAGGCGCGCGGCGAAGGTGGCGGCGGCGGCGATGGAGCTTGTGTCCGGCGATGGCGCGTAGAGCTTAGGCTGCTTCGTTCCGCCTATGAAGGGAAATCCGCCCGAGGCGGTGACCGCGAGATCCGGCACACGGCCGATCCGGGCCAGTCGCGGGATGCGCAGCGTGGTCGTATCGAGGAAAAGAAAGCGCTTGTTGCCGGCGATGGCGGAAAGCGGGTCGCAGGCGGCGTCGGCCGCGTTGGACAATTGCGCCTGAATTTCGATGCGGTTCAGTCCGGGACGGAAAAATCCGAGCGGCAACGGCAGGGTTTTGTCCGTGAACACCTCGCCATGGGAATTGGACATCGGCGCGGAGACGGCGTTGCGTCCATTGATCGCGACGATGATCTTGGCGCTCGAGGAAAGCCCCGGCGCATAGCCGCCCGCGAGATCGAGAAGCACTTTGGCGTAATCGGCGGCGTAGAAGTCCGCCGGCATGACGACGTTGAAGCCGGCGCGGAAATAACGGCCGGAAAATTCCACGCTGTGCAGGCCGAGATCGGAGAGCCTCACCGTCTGCCCGCCCGAGACGCGGTAGCCGGGGAAGGCCTGGGAAGCGCGCAGGCCCGCGAGGGAGCCATGCGGCTGGGCCGCCTTGCCGAAGGCGACCAGCGCGCCGTTGACATCGTCCTGGGTCCTGCCGGTGATGACGATTGTGGCGCGCCGTGTCGGCGTCGCCGGCAGGGCCGCGAGACGGGGCCCCTCGACATTGGCGAATTCGGCGAGATCGGGCGTCGCGGCCACGTCGGCGGCGAGGCCTATCACCAGATTGACGCCATATTCGCCGCCCGCCATCGGTCCCACATCGACCATGGGCTGTTCGAAATGGCCGCCGGAGGCGATGATCTGAACGGCGCGGATGACGCGCTCGATATTGCCGGGGCTGGTGCGCCCGGGCAGAACGGCGCGCACCGGCAGGACGCCTTGAGCGTCGGGCGGCAAGGCGGCCAGATCGGCGAGATCCAGCGCCCGGCTGTCCCGGACCGGCATCAGGAATCCGGTCTGCGACGGATCGATCTGCGTCCACAGTTCATAGGTCGCTTCGAGTGAACAATCGACGCGGTGGCGTTCGTCCACCGCGATGCGCACGGCGTTGAAGCCAGGTTCGAGGACGCCGGCGGGAATGTCGAAATCGACGGATTCAACCTTGTCGAAGGCGGCGACGCGGGTGGCGCCGATTTCGACGTCGTTGATCGACACCGTGATTTTCGAGGCTTCGGGCATGACCGAAACGGCGGAAATATAGCCGAGACGAAAACGGAGCCGGCTGCGCGCCTGGGCCGCCGAGAGATAGATCGGCCATTCCGACGCGCCGGTTTCGCCGCCCAAGCGGAAGCCCTGAATATTATTCGGGAGATGGCGCAAAACGAAGTCCGCGTCGGGCTCCGTCGTCGGCAAAGGCGCCGGCGCGGCGGCGGGGGATGGCGAGCGCGCGGGAGGCGGCGCGGCGTTGGTGACGCCCTGCGCCGTCCCGGTCGAGACGGAAGCGGGAAGGTTCGGCGCGACGACGGCCGCGCCCCCCCAGGGCGCAGGTCGGATCGAGCCCACGGCGTTGCGGTCGACGGACGTCGAGGCTGGCTTTTCGCCGAGAGCCGGAGGGGGAGTCAGGGCGATGCGGCCCGCGCCGAGAAAGAAGCCGATGTCCGGATTCGCCGCCATCGACTGGCCGCTGGCTGGCGTCGCGGCCATCGTGAAAAGCAGGGTGAGCGCCGCGGCGGCGCGCGTGGGCGCCGGCGGCGGCATGTTTCTGTTGGGCGTGTTCGTGCGCATCGTCACGCCTTTTTCTGCACTTTTTCGGCAAACGGCGCCCTGGCGCGGTTCATCTGCGCCGCCGCAACATCGAGGAGGCTGCGCAGGCCGGCGATCGAGGCGTCGGCGAATTCCATCACCGGCGCGCTCTGGCTGGCTATATCCGGCTCGGGTTCGGCGCTCGTCCTCGGCGCGATCTTCGGAAGCACGTCCCGGACCGCATAGCGAATCGCGCGAACGGGCTCGGCGAGGCCCCACCAGATGAATTGGGCCGAGCCGGCGAGAAGGTTTTTGTGCGTGCGCCGCGACGCGAGAAATCGGGGCAGGGCTTCGGAATCGCCATACATGAGTTCGGCCAGGGCGAAATAGTCGCGCGGGCGCATGTCCTCGAATTGGGCCGCGACAAAAGCCTCGGCCGCGCCGTCCTCGGAACGCAGAATCCTTAACGGGAGGCTCTGGCGCGGATGAAGCGCCGCGGGCATCGGCTTGACATGGAGCCTGCCCTTGAGCGGCTTCGCCCCCAGGTGTTCCGGGGGCGCGCCGATAAAGGCGAAGGCGCAGCCGCCGGCGGAAACATTCCTGACCCGAACCGGATAGCGCGCGCCCTCGATGACGGCGACGGCTTCGCGATCAACGCCAAGGCGCGGATGGCGGTCGGGCTGCTTGCGCTCGGAGACCGCGCCAAGGGCGGCGCCCGCGATCATCATGTTGAAGGCGTTCCACAGGCCGACAACCAGCATCAGGCCATTGGCGCCTGGATCGAAGGCGTAGCGCCATATTGCGGCGCATTCCGCGACGAGCAGCAGGCCCCATGCCGCGAAAAACGGCCAGGACAATTCCGACAGATGATCCTCGTCCAGCGACAGGCCCTTGGCGGTGACGTTGAAGGTCGGCTTGCGCGGCGAGAGGACCACTGAGA
>JAKAJL010000085.1 GCA_021813805.1 Pseudomonadota bacterium
TTGACCACATCCCCACAGCAACAACAGATGACGAAACCTTTGGCTGCATGATAAAAGGACCCTTGAGCGGTCATGTTTCCAATTAAGAAACCGATTCAAGCGGTCCCGCTGCGCGGGTCCATTTCACCACCATCGTGCGGAAGGAACCCTTGCCGCCGTTCAGCAAATTGCCGAAGCGGTGGTGAAATCTGACAGATTTCATTTTGCAGGAAATGCTTGTCGCTTACGGGCGGCGGCGAATTGGTCTTGAAGGATCACGATATCAGGACTGGCTCGGCGCGCCAACGGCAACGTAAAGGCCATAACCGAGAATTCCCTTTGGATCGTGTTGGACCCTGGTCAGACCCGCGGCGGCGAATGCCGACCGGTACTCTTCGTCACTATGCAAACGGTGGCGTTGGACTTGGGTGAAATGAGTTACGCCATTTGGCTCACCGATCAGGTAATGAATATCCTCCGTCACGATATTCGCTTCCTCGCGGCCGACATACATCCAGGCAATCTTGCAATCGGGCGCTTCGCTGACGTTCAGCTTGATGTGATTTCGCCAATATTGCGTCGGAGTAAGCCAAGGCTCCAGCAAAAGAACGCCTCCGGGGGCAAGATGAAGAGCCATCGTCGCGATGGCGCGCCGGAGGTCATCGAGCGTGAGAAGGAACGAGATCGCTCCAAAAAGACAGATCACCACATCGAACCGTCGATGGAGCGCGAAAGCGGCCATGTCGGCCTCATAGAGTTCGACTTCTGAGCCGAGCCGCTTCCGGGCGATCGCCAATAGCGCGGGATCGATGTCGAGTCCGGCGACGCGGAACCGCGATCGCAGAAGTTCGATATGGCGCCCGGTGCCACAGCCGACGTCAAGAAGCGTCGAAGCCGACGGATTGAATTTGTCGACGACGGAGCAGACCTTCTCGACAGCCTCTGAACAGTCCTGGAAACTATGAATTTGATCGTATAGGTCGGCATGCTCGGCATACATGCTGCGGTCTCCGGAATTGATTACAAAGTCTCTCCAGACCTGTATGCCGGGAAGTAGCTAGCGCAAGTTTTCGCCCGGCGGCTCGTCAGGTCCTCGTAGCTGCGGTCGTCGAAAATCCGGCCGCACAAGAAGGCGGGAATGCGCGCATTGGAAAAACGGGCCTTGAAGACGCCAAGCCCGTCTTCCGGATCGTCGGAATGGCCGGCCACCCCTCCCCAGTCGATACGTTCGACCCGTCCACGAAAATATTCAAGTTCGTAAACGTTGAGCGCCGTCGAAACATTGAGGCGGTACCCCTCGCCGCTGTATGCCGCAAGATGGGCGTAAGCCCTGCCATTCTCGACGATGTCGATATGCATCCCGACGGTCGCGCCCTGAAATTGCGCGCGAAAAACCACGGCTCCGGGGACCTGGAACAGCAGCGCGACCGCGTCCGGAGAGAGGCGCTGCATGCCTTTCAGTGTGTGGCGGCGATCCAGTTCGTGCTGAAGCGTCATCCAATCGCTCACCCATGCGCGCGCGTCCGTCGCCACTTCGACGTCGATCCGTCTCAACACGCTGCGCGCACTCCGAAACCGCTTCGCGGAAACGAATTCGCGTGTGGGCTTCGACAGATCGGCAATGAAGTGATGCTTGTAGAGGACTACCCGATCGAAGAGCCGCCTCAGATCCGGCTCGCCAATGGGAGCAAACGGATCCGCAACGAGGACGAGACTGACGCATTCACGGCCGAGGTCCATAAGGTCAGCGGAAAGGTTATCCCAGTTTTGACAAGAAAACAGCGGATAGAAACCAACCGCATCGGTCAAGCCAGTGTCCGCGATAGGGCGCAAAAGCACCGCGCCGCCGCATGCGGGAAGCGGACGCGGTGTGCCGAAGTTCCGATAGACGTCAGCAAACGCATCGCTAGAATATCCGGTCCTTTCACGCATTTGAAACATCGTTCGCTCAGGGACTGGCGTTAGGTTATATTATGAATTTGCAAATCTCAATGCTTTGTACCCGCGTTATGTGGACAAGTGCATGCATCCGCGATCTCGTCCCTTACGGCGGCGCAAGTCATGAGCGGTTCTCTGCTTTTCGTCCTGTCGGGCGGACGGTCGCATCCCACTCCCTCGCGCAGGCAGCGCCATGAATGGACGCCGCGCGACAAGCGCCCCGATGCGGGTTGCCACTGATCGCTTTACACATTTTTCGAACAGGACGCTTTTCGAGGCCAGCAAGGCAAGCCTGGCGCCATTCAACATGAGTTTACTCAAGCGAGTCGCCGCGTCGCGTTACGTCAACCCGATTGGCGGCGCCGAACTTTATGGCGCGGGCGCGTTCGAGCGTCATGGGCTGGAGCTCGGCTTTCTCGAAACGTCAATCGAGCCGAGGCCGGGCGAGTATCCATATCTTTCCATTGTCCACACAATGATGACGGAAAGCGAAACATCGATCGGACAATGGCTTTCGCGGCACGGCGTCAGGCCCGGTTGACCGCAGCGGTTGTTTTTTGTTTGCGGCGAATGCGTGCTCGGACGCCGCCGCGACGTTTCGTTTTCTTTCTCACGCATTCAGTTGAACGAATAGGTTTTCGGCTTCAAATTATGCTTTCATAATTTCTTTTTACTGCTTATTGCGCAATATCATTAATGTAACGCTCATATATTTGCTTCGCATCGTCAGTTACATATTTTTCATGAGCTAAGTTCTCGCAGGCGTAACACCTGTATGCGTCAGGGATGATCTGTCAGAGACTCTTTCCGGAGATCAAGGAGCGGCGCGGCATGCTCGACAATCAACAAGGAAATTCAAACGGTTAATATTTATCGGTCGGATTAAGTCCGTTTTTACGAAATTCTAACCCTGCGGATAGCATGGTCGCCGTTGCGTCGCCCTCGCGGAAGGCCGGGATTCGTCCGGCTGCGGGGAGCGCCGCATCAGTCGTTTCAAGGCGAAGCGTTCATGTTGATGACCCTCGACCATTGGCTTGCGCGATTCTTCGGCGCGGGCCGGCGCGCCGACCGTGCGGCGCCCCTTGCGCAGCGCGCCTCTTTCGGCCTCGACGGCGTGGAAATGCGCCAGATCGACGGCGATTTCGACATGCTGGAATGGGACGATGACGCGGGACATTCGCCCTATCGCCCCTATATTCGCCGGCCCCGCGCAGTCCTGCTCGACCCCGCCCCCGCCGCCAAACCCGCGCCTTATGCTCCCCCGCCAACCGCCTCCCCGTTCGAAGGCGAACGCGCCCGGCTTGACGCCGAGGCGGCCCTGAAATCCCGGGCGATTCTCGCCGCCGTCCAGCAGGCCTGGGCGCCGGAGCCTGAGCCCGCGCCGCGGTTTCAATCCGATATCGTCGCCGAATCGGCGTGCGAACCCGGCGCGCCGCAATTCTTCCGCGCCGACCGCCCCAATGTCCGGTTTACCCGCACGCCGGAAGCCTCGATCGCCCGCCGCAAGGCCGAGGAGGAGGCCCAGCGCCGCGCAGCCGAGGAGGAAGCCCGCCGCGTTGACGAGGAAGCCCGGCTCAAGGCGGAGGAAACCGCGCGCCGGTTGGAGGAGGCCCGCCTCGCCCAAGCCCACGCCCTGCCCCCCCACGCCATGAATGACGCGCCCGACGACATGAACGCCAAAGCCAAGCCGCGGGTGCGCTTCGCCCGCACGCCCGACCGCCCCCTTCCCGAACGTCGCAGCGACGCGCCGGCGCCGGCGCGCGAGGCGCCGCGAGCGGAAAATCCGCCGGCGCCCCGCCCCGCTTTCGGCGCCTTCACCAGCATGGGCGCGCGTTTCTCCTTCAGCGTCGGCTTCGGCGGGCTGGCGACGCGCCCCGCGCCGACGCCCGCGCCGGTCGAGCCGATGCCCTTGGCGGCGGCGGAAAAGCCGGCGAAAATGCGCCTTCGGGTCAAGGCGGTCGCCACGCCGAGCGAGCCGGAGCCCGATCCGGTCCCCGTGGCGGCGCCGGCCCCGGCCCCCGAGCCTGCCCGCGTCGTCAAGCGCGCGAAACCCCCCGCCGGCGGCTTCCTGCAAAGACTCGACGCTCCCGCCGCCGAATACGAGCCTTTCGCGCTCGACACGCTGGCGCCGCCTTCGCATCGCCACGAGGAGAACCAGCCGGACGACGAACTGGAGGTCAACGCCGACGCGTTGGAAAAAACTCTCGAAGATTTCGGCGTGCGCGGCGATGTCCTGAACGCACACCCCGGCCCTGTTGTGACGCTTTACGAATTCGAGCCTGCGCCGGGGATCAAGTCGTCGCGGGTGATTGGGCTGGCGGACGACATCGCGCGGTCGATGTCGGCGGTTTCGGCCCGCGTCGCGGTGGTGC
>JAKAJL010000059.1 GCA_021813805.1 Pseudomonadota bacterium
TCGTCGAGCGTCAGATCATCAGGCGAGCGTCGAAAATACCGGCTGAACTTGGAAACAGCGCTGATGTAGGATCGCTGCGTCGCCGGCGACATGTTGCGGATCGTCATATCTTCGATCATGCGGCGACAAAGAGGGCTTAACTCGGCCATCTGGGAACTCCTGTCCGGAAGGGGGCTTGCAACACCCAATCCTCCCGGAGAGGAGACCCATCACAAAATCACGCCGCACCCGCCGCGATAGCGGCTTCGTTCAATCGCCTTCGGGTCAGATCGAAAGGCCGTTGGCATTGGAATCGGACGCCGCAAGAAACCATTCACCAATAAATCGATTTGATCAAAAATCGTGATGGAGCCGTGCTACCTTCGACAGCGATGGGAAAAGCCGCGGAGATTGTTGTGAGCGCGCGGGATTGGCTCCAAATCAGGACAGAACTCGGCGAAGCGACTCCGGGCGAACGCGGACGACGACAGGCGCCGGGGACCGACCCCGATCCACGCGCCGTTTCGCCCGTGACCGTCGAGGATTCCATGCTCCAGCATATCGCCGAAGCGCTGCGCCTCGACGAGGCAGACGCCGATTGACGCGTTGCGATCGGCCCAAAGGCCGCGCAGTTCGACCGGTGTCGGGATGTGGTTCTTGATGGCCGTCCACTAGCGATTCGCGCTTTGCGCCCACGCCTGGAGCGCCGTGAACTCCGCCACGAACGCCCGACACGTCGGAAGCGACGGCTTGCGGATTCTTCCGAAGGCTCAGAGGACAGAACCGACGAGCTAGCTTATCGGTTGTTTGGAGGCCTCGGAGGGAATCGAACCCCCGTACAAGGATTTGCAGTCCTCTGCGTAGCCACTCCGCCACGAGGCCTTGGATTCGAACGTCGCCGTCCAACCCGGTTCGACGCCTATAGCAGCAGGAAGGCGCCGCCCGCAAGCGTCTCGCGCGCTTTCCTCGCGCCCGGAGCGCAAATAGTTAAGCCCACGACAACCAGACCCATTCTTCGCCGGTGGCTCTCTCGGCGCAAACAAAAAGGCCGCCCCGAGGAGCGGCCTTTTCCGGTTCATTCCGCCGCGGGGAGTTGCGGCGGGGCGGCTGAGGCTTCGGCCTTCTGCTGCAGGATCATATCGTCGCGAGTCGTCGCGATATGGCGGAGCTTCGCCATGGCCGCGCCCGTGCCGGCCGGGATCAGGCGGCCGACAATGACGTTTTCTTTCAGCCCTTCCAGCGTGTCGATCTTGCCGTTGACCGCCGCCTCGGTGAGGACGCGGGTGGTCTCCTGGAACGACGCCGCCGAGATGAAGGAGCGCGTCTGCAGGCTCGCCTTGGTGATGCCGAGCAGGACCGGCGTGCCGGTTGCCGGCTTCCTGCCCTCTTCGAGCGCGCGTTCGTTGGCCTCGTCCATCTCCATGCGGTCGACCTGATCGCCGGACAGGAAGTCGGTGTCGCCGGGATCCGTGATATCGACCTTCTGCAGCATCTGGCGGACGATCACCTCGATGTGCTTGTCGTTGATGCTCACGCCCTGCAGGCGATAGACCTCCTGGATCTCGTTGACGAGATAGGCGGCCAGCTCCTCGACGCCCTTGATCGCGAGAATGTCATGCGGCGCGGGGTTTCCGTCGACGATGTAATCGCCCTTTTCGACAATGTCGCCATCCTGCAGATGGATGTGCTTGCCCTTGGGGATCAGATATTCGACGGGCTCCGCGCCCTCCTCGCTCGGCTCGATGGTCAGTCGCTGCTTGTTCTTGTAGTCGCGGCCGAACTTCACCGTGCCGCCTATCTCCGCGATGATCGCGTGATCCTTGGGACGGCGCGCCTCGAACAGTTCCGCGACGCGCGGCAGACCGCCGGTAATGTCGCGGGTCTTGGCGCTTTCCAGCGAGATACGGGCGATGACGTCGCCGGCCTGGACCTTGGCGCCGGGATCGACCGCGATGATCGACTCCACCGGCAACGTGTAGCGGGCGTCGCCACCGCGCGCCAGCTTCAGCACCTTGCCGTCCTTGCCGTTGATCACCAGAGCCGGCTTGAGGCTCGACGAGCGGGCGTTCAGGCGCCAGTCCATGACCATGCGCTTGGCGATGCCGGTCGCCTCGTCGACCGTTTCCGACATGGACTGGCCCTCGACCAGATCCTCGAAGCCGACGACGCCGTCCACTTCGGTCAGAATCGGGCGGGTATAGGGGTCCCATTCCGCCACGCGCTGGCCGCGCTTGACGTGATCACCCTCGTCCACCTTGAGGCGCGAGCCATATTGCACGCGATGGACCGCGCGCTCGACGCCATCCGGGCCGACCACGACCACGGCGACATTGCGCGCCATGACCATCAGGTCGCCATCGGAATTGCGCGCCACATGGCGGTTGCGGATTTTCACCGTGCCTTCGAAATTGGTCTCGATGAAGGACGAATCCGCGATCTGCGCCGCGCCGCCGATGTGGAAGGTGCGCATGGTGAGCTGGGTGCCCGGCTCGCCGATCGACTGCGCCGCGATGACGCCGACCGCCTCGCCGAGATTGACCGGCGTGCCGCGCGCCAGATCGCGCCCGTAGCAGGCGCCGCAGACGCCGTTCTTGGCCTCGCAGGTCAGCACCGAGCGGATTTTCACCTCCTGGATGCCCGCGGCGTTGATCCGGTCGATATGGGTCTCCTGGATCATCTCGCCGGCCTTGACGATGACCTGACCTTCCTGATCGACCAGATCCTCCGCCGCGGTGCGGCCGAGAATGCGGACGGCGAGGGTCGCCACCACCTGGCCGGCGTCGATGATGGCGCGCATGCGAATGCCGCCGGTCGAGCCGCAATCGTATGAGGTAATGATCGAATCCTGCGCCACGTCCACCAGGCGTCGGGTGAGATAGCCTGAGTTCGCGGTCTTCAACGCGGTATCCGCGAGGCCCTTGCGGGCGCCGTGGGTCGAGTTGAAATATTCGAGAACGGTCAGGCCTTCCTTGAAGTTCGAGATGATTGGGCTTTCGATGATCTCGCCCGAGGGCTTGGCCATCAGGCCGCGCATCGCCGCCAGCTGCTTCATCTGCGCCGGCGAGCCGCGCGCCCCGGAGTGGGACATCATGTAGATCGAGTTGATCGGCTTGTCGCGGCCGGCGTCGTCCTTGCGGACCGCCGAAATGCGCGCCATCATTTCCTCGGCGAGCTTGTCGGTGCATTTCGCCCAGGCGTCCACGACCTTGTTGTATTTCTCGCCCTGGGTAATGAGGCCGTCGTTGTATTGCTGCTCGTATTCCTTGGCGAGGCTACGGGTCGCCTCGACGATCGCGGGCTTGGTCTCCGGCACGACCATGTCGTCCTTGCCGAAGGAAATGCCGGCCGTACAGGCCTCGCGGAAGCCCAGGCCCATGATCCGGTCGCAGAAGATCACCGTCTCCTTCTGACCGCAGTTGCGGTAGACGGTGTCGATCATTCCCGAGATTTCCTTCTTGGTCATCAGCTTGTTGGCGACGTCGAAGGGAATCTTGACATGCTTGGGCAGGAGCTGGCCCAGCATCATGCGGCCCGGCGTGGTGTCGAAAATTTTCGACACGCGTTCGCCGTTCTCGTCATAGGTCCAGGCGCGGCCCTTGATCTTGGTGTGCAAGGTGATGGACTTCGAGAACAGGGCGTGTTCGATTTCGCCGAGATTGGCGAAGGCCATGCCCTGCCCCGGCTCGCCGTCGCGCATCAGCGACAGGTAATAGAGGCCGAGCACGATGTCCTGCGACGGTACGATGATCGGCTGGCCGTTCGCCGGGTGCAGGATGTTGTTGGTCGACATCATCAGCACGCGCGCTTCCAGCTGCGCTTCGAGCGACAGCGGCACGTGGACGGCCATCTGGTCGCCGTCGAAGTCGGCGTTGAAAGCGGCGCAGACCAGCGGATGCAGCTGGATCGCCTTGCCCTCGATCAGCGTCGGCTCGAAGGCCTGGATGCCGAGGCGGTGCAGGGTCGGCGCGCGGTTGAGCATCACGGGATGTTCGCGGATCACCTCGTCGAGGATGTCCCAAACCTCCGGCTTTTCCTTCTCGACCAGCTTCTTGGCCTGTTTCACCGTGGCCGACAGGCCCTTGGCGTCGAGGCGCGAATAGATGAAGGGCTTGAACAGCTCCAGCGCCATTTTCTTCGGCAGGCCGCATTGATGCAGTTTCAGCTCGGGCCCCACGACAATCACGGAGCGCCCGGAATAATCGACGCGCTTGCCCAAAAGATTCTGGCGGAAGCGGCCCTGCTTGCCCTTGAGCATGTCAGCGAGCGACTTCAGCGGGCGCTTGTTGGCGCCGGTGATGACGCGGCCGCGGCGGCCGTTGTCGAACAGGGCGTCGACGGCCTCCTGCAACATGCGCTTTTCATTGCGGATGATGATGTCCGGCGCGCGCAGTTCAATCAGCCGCTTCAGACGGTTATTGCGGTTGATGACGCGGCGGTAGAGATCGTTGAGGTCTGAGGTGGCGAAGCGTCCGCCGTCGAGCGGCACCAGCGGACGCAGGTCCGGCGGGATGACCGGGACTTCGGTGAGGATCATCCATTCGGGCTTATTGCCGGAATTGATGAAGGCCTCGATGATCTTCAGCCGCTTGGCGAGTTTCTTGGGCTTCAGTTCGGTGGTCGCCTCGGCGATCTCCACCTTCAACTGCGCCGCGATATTTTCGAGATCGAGGCCACGCAGAAGCTCGCGGATCGCCTCGGCGCCGATCAGGGCGGTAAAGCTGTCCTGCCCATATTCGTCCTGGGCGATGACAAATTCCTCTTCGCTCAGGAGCTGACGGTTCTTGAGCGGGGTGAGGCCGGGATCGATGACGATGTAGGACTCGAAATAGAGGATGCGCTCAAGATCCTTGAGCGTCATGTCGAGCAGCAGGCCGATGCGCGAGGGCAGCGACTTGAGGAACCAGATATGGGCCACCGGTGCGGCCAGCGAAATATGGCCCATGCGGTCGCGCCGCACGCGCGACAGCGTGACTTCGACGCCGCACTTTTCGCAGATGACGCCCTTGTATTTCATGCGCTTGTACTTGCCGCACAAGCATTCGTAGTCCTTGATCGGGCCGAAGATGCGGGCGCAGAACAGGCCGTCGCGCTCCGGCTTGAAGGTGCGGTAGTTGATCGTTTCCGGCTTCTTGATCTCGCCGAAGGACCAGGACAGAATTTTTTCCGGGCTGGCGATGGAGATCTGAATCTGATCGAAGGCCTGGGGCGCGACGACCGGATTGAAGAGATTCATAACCTCTTGATTCATTGTTTTCTCCTGGGCTGGCGGTCCCGGCGGCGCGCGCGGGACCCCGCTCCGAAAAGGGGATACATCGGGAGGCGCCTGCGCCTCCCTTTCCATTGAGACGGAGGCGCAAGCGCCTCCTTTTGCAAATCACTCAGCAGCTTCGGCGGGCGGCGGAAGCTCCTCGCCCGCCGGCGGCGCGGCCTGGCTCAGTTCGACATTGAGGCCGAGCGAGCGCATTTCCTTGACCAGCACGTTGAAGCTTTCCGGGATGCCGGATTCGAAGGCGTCGTCGCCCCGCACGATGGACTCGTAGACCTTGGTGCGGCCCGCGACGTCGTCCGACTTCACGGTGAGCATTTCCTGCAGCGTATAGGCGGCGCCATAGGCCTCCAGCGCCCAGACTTCCATTTCGCCGAAGCGCTGGCCGCCGAACTGCGCCTTGCCGCCCAAAGGCTGCTGTGTGACCAGCGAATAGGGGCCGATCGAACGCGCGTGGATCTTGTCGTCCACCAGATGGTGCAGCTTGAGCATGTAGATCACGCCCACCGTCACCTTGCGGTCGAAGGCCTCGCCGGTGCGCCCGTCATAGAGCACCGTCTGGCCGGAGGCGTCGAGCCCCGCCTGCTCCAGCATCTTGACGATGTCCGGCTCGCGGGCGCCGTCAAACACCGGCGTCGCGATCGGCAAGCCGCGCGTGAGATTGCGCGCGATTTCCACGAGTTCGCCGTCATCCACCTTTTTCAGGTCGGCGGTGTCGGCGCCCTTGCCGTAAAGCTCCGACAGCTTGCCGCGCAATGCGGCTGAATCCATCGAGCGCTGATAGGCGTTGACGGCTTCCGCCACCTGCTTGCCGAGATTGCGGCAGGCCCAGCCCAGATGCGTCTCCAGAATCTGGCCGACATTCATGCGCGACGGCACGCCGAGCGGGTTGAGCACGATGTCGACGGGCGTGCCGTCGGCAAGGAAGGGCATGTCCTCCTGCGCCAGGATGCGCGAGACCACGCCCTTGTTGCCGTGGCGGCCGGCCATCTTGTCGCCGGGCTGGATCTTGCGCTTCACCGCGACGAAGACCTTCACCATCTTCATCACGCCGGGAGACAGTTCGTCACCGCGCTGGAGCTTTTCGACCTTGTCGAGGAAGCGGCTTTCCAGCCCCTTCTTCGCCTCGTCATATTGCTTGCGCATGGCTTCGATCTCGGCCATCAGCGCATCGTCGCCGACGGCGAAGACCCACCATTGCGAGCGCGGATATTCATCCAACAGCTCGCGGGTCAGGATCTGCTCTTTTTTGAAGCCCTTGGGGCCGGAAAGTCCGGTCTGGCCGATCAGCATGTCGGCGAGTCGCGCATAGACGTTGCGGTCGAGGATCGCCTGCTCGTCGTCGCGGTCCTTGGCGAGACGCTCGATCTCCTCGCGCTCGATCGCCTGGGCGCGCTCGTCCTTGTCCACGCCGTGGCGGTTGAACACGCGCACTTCGACGATCGTTCCTTGGACTCCGGGGGGCACGCGCAAAGAAGTGTCGCGCACGTCGGAAGCCTTTTCGCCGAAAATGGCGCGCAAAAGCTTTTCTTCCGGGGTCATCGGGCTTTCGCCCTTGGGCGTGATCTTGCCGACGAGAATGTCGCCCGCCTGCACTTCCGCGCCGATATAGACGATGCCCGCCTCGTCGAGATTCTTCAGCGCCTCTTCCGAGACGTTGGGAATGTCGCGGGTGATTTCCTCGGGGCCGAGTTTGGTGTCTCGCGCCATCACTTCGAACTCGTCGATGTGAATGGACGTGAAGATATCCTCTTTGACGATCTTTTCGTTGAGGAGGATCGAATCTTCGAAGTTATAGCCGTTCCAGGGCATGAAGGCGACGACCACATTGCGGCCGAGCGCCAGATCGCCCATGTCGGTCGAGGGGCCGTCGGCGATGATGTCGCCCTTGCGCACGAGGTCGCCCACGCGCACCAGCGGACGCTGGTTGATGCAGGTGGACTGGTTCGAGCGCTGGAACTTCATCAGTCGGTAGATGTCGACGCCGGGACGTCCCTGGCCGAGGTCTTCCGTGGCGCGGATGACGATGCGGGTGGCGTCGATCTGGTCCACCACGCCGGCGCGGCGCGCGGCGATCGCGGCGCCGGAATCGCGGGCGACCACGCCCTCCATGCCGGTCCCGACCAGAGGCGCGTCGGCGCGCACCAGCGGCACCGCCTGGCGCTGCATGTTCGAGCCCATCAGCGCGCGGTTGGCGTCGTCGTTCTCAAGGAACGGAATGAGCGCCGCGGCGACCGAAACCAATTGCTTCGGCGACACGTCCATGAAGTCCACATGGTCGGGCGTCAGCATGACCACGTCGCCGGCCCGGCGGCACACCACGAGGTCTTCCGTCAGCCGGCCCTTGTCGTCGAGCGAGGCGTTGGCCTGGGCGACCGAATATTTCTGCTCCTCCATCGCCGAAAGATAGACCACCTCGTCGGTGACGCGGCCTTCCTTCACCCGGCGATAAGGCGCCTCGATGAACCCGTATTTATTGACGCGCGCGAAAGTCGCGAGCGAATTGATCAGGCCGATGTTCGGGCCTTCCGGCGTCTCGATCGGGCAAATGCGGCCGTAATGGGTTGGGTGCACGTCGCGCACCTCGAAGCCGGCGCGCTCGCGCGTCAGGCCGCCCGGACCCAGCGCCGACAGGCGGCGCTTGTGGGTGATTTCCGACAGCGGATTGGTCTGGTCCATGAACTGCGACAGTTGCGACGAGCCGAAGAACTCGCGCACCGCCGCCGCCGCCGGCTTGGCGTTGATCAGGTCCTGCGGCATGATCGTGTCGATGTCGACCGAGGACATGCGCTCCTTGATCGCGCGCTCCATGCGCAGCAGTCCGAGCCGGTACTGGTTTTCCATCAGCTCGCCGACCGAGCGGACGCGGCGGTTGCCGAGATGGTCGATATCGTCGATCTCGCCGCGGCCGTCGCGCAGATCGACCAAAGCCTTGACCACGGCGAGAATGTCGTCGCGGCGCAGGACGCGGGTCGTGTCTGGGCAGTCGAGGTCGAGGCGCATGTTCATCTTGACGCGCCCCACAGCCGAAAGGTCGTAGCGTTCGGCGTCGAAGAACAGCGAATGGAACATCGCCTCCGCCGAATCGATGGTCGGCGGCTCGCCCGGGCGCATGACCCGGTAGATGTCGAACAGAGCCTCCTCGCGCGACGAATTCTTGTCGAGCGCGAGCGTGTTGCGGATATAGGGGCCGACATTGATATGGTCGATGTCGAGGATCGGCAACTCTGTGAAGCCGAGCCCGACCAGGGCCTCCAGCGACTTGGCGGTGATTTCCTCGCCCGCTTCGGCGTAGATTTCGCCGGTCTGGGGATTGTAGAGGTCCTCGGCGATGAACTGGCCGTAAAGGTCCTCGTCCACGGCGCGGATGAACTTCACCCCGCGCTCGGCGAGCTGGCGCGCGGCGCGCACGGTCAGCTTCTTGCCGGCCTCGACCGCCACTTCGCCGGTGTCGGCGTCGATGATGTCCACACTGGCCTTGACGCCCTTCATGCGCTCGGCGTCGAAGGGCAGACGCCAGCCCTCCTTGTCGCGGCGGTAGGCGATCTTCTTGTAGAAGACCGAAAGGATTTCCTCGCCGTCGAGGCCAAGCGCGTAAAGCAGCGACGTCGCCGGGATCTTGCGGCGGCGGTCGATGCGCGCATAGACGATGTCCTTGGCGTCGAATTCGATGTCGAGCCACGAGCCGCGATAGGGAATGATGCGGGCGGCGAACAGCAATTTGCCCGAGCTATGGCTCTTGCCCTTGTCGTGGTCGAAGAACACGCCCGGCGAACGATGCATCTGCGAGACGATGACGCGCTCGGTGCCGTTGACGATGAAGGTGCCGTTCATGGTCATGAACGGCATGTCGCCCATATAGACGTCCTGCTCCTTGATGTCCTTGACCGACTTCGCGCCGGTGTCCGGATCCACGTCGAACACGATCAGGCGCAAAGTCACCTTGAGCGGCGCGGCGAAGGTCATGCCCCGCTGGCGGCATTCGTCCACGTCATATTTCGGCGGCTCGAATTCATATCTGACGAATTCGAGCAATGCGGTTCCGGCAAAATCTGAAATCGGGAAAACCGACTTGAAAACCGCCTGCAATCCCTCGTCGCCCCGGCCGCCCTTGGGCTCCTCGACCATCAGAAATTGATCGTAGGACGCCTTCTGCACCTCGATCAGATTGGGCATGACCGCGACTTCGCGGATATGACCGAAGAATTTGCGGACACGCTTGCGGCCGGTGAACACTTGCGCCATATCGCTCCTCGCACTCCATTCAGGCGGCTGGTCTGGGCCCGCGATCCGACCCGGATCGCGCAACCCCCGCTCGCCTGCCCGGCCCCGCCGGGACACGCGGAAATGTCCGCGCAAATTCCTGGAAAGGTTTTTGGCGAGGCCTTTCCGCCTCGGCAGGGAATTTACCGTCCCCACTTACGGCTTTGGCGGCCCCGGGAAACCCGGGACCGCCTTTGTTTCGTTGCCGAGTGCTCGAAGCGCGCTCGGCGCCCCTCGCATCGGCTCGGCGTCACATTCGCTCCTCGCCTGCGCTGGGCGCAGGAAAACAAACGGACGCGCCCGAAAATTACTTGAGCTCGACCTTGGCGCCGACCTTCTCGAGGGCGGCCTTGATCTTGGCGGCGTCGTCCTTGGACACGCCTTCCTTGAGCGGCTTCGGCGCGCCTTCGACGAGGTCCTTGGCTTCCTTGAGGCCGAGGCCGGTGATGGCGCGGACTTCCTTGATGACTTCGATCTTCTTGTCGCCGGCGGCGGCGAGAACGACCGTGAATTCGGTCTGCTCTTCGGCCGGAGCGGCGGCGGCGCCGGCGGCGGCGCCCGGAGCGGCGGCGACGGCGACAGCCGCGGCGGCAGACACGCCCCACTTCTCTTCCAGCATCTTGGCGAGTTCAGCCGCTTCGAGAACGGTGAGGGCCGAAAGCTCTTCGACGATTTTTTCGAGGTTAGCCATTTTCACTTCCTGTAAACTTGAGGTTTGGTTCGACTGATTTCAATGCCTGCCCTAAGATCAGGCCGCGTCCTTGTTGGCGTAAGCCCCGAACACGCGCGCCAGCTTGGCCGCCGGCGCGGTCGAGAGCTGCGCGAGCTTGGTCGCCGGGGCCACGATAAGGCCAACCAGCTTGCCGCGCAGTTCGTCGAGGGAAGGCATGGTCGCAAGCGACTTCACACCATCCGGGTTCAGGGCCGTCGCGCCCATCGCGCCGCCGAGGATGACGAATTTGTCGAAATCCTTGGCGAAAGCGGCCGCGACCTTGGGCGCCGCCACCGGATCGTCCGAATAGGCGATCAGGGTCGGCCCCTTGAGAAGGGCCGAGATGGAGGCGACGTCCGTGCCTTCGAGGGCGATCTTGGCGAGGCGGTTCTTAGCGACCTGAACGGTCGCGCCAGCTTCGCGCGCCTGCTTGCGCAGGGTCTGAAGCTGCGCGACAGTCAGGCCGGAATAGCGCGCGACCACCACCACGCCCGTCTTCGAGAAGACGTCGTGCAGCGTGGCTACGGCTTCTTTTTTTTCCGCTCTGTCCACAGTGCTCTCACTTCAATGAGCGAAGCCACCACCGCCCGTTCTGGACGGGCGTTCTTCCGAACGCCCTGTTGCCCGTCTCGGACGGATATGGCCCGCCGGTTGCCGACATGCCACGAAGCCAAAGGTCTCGCGGCGCCGAAAAGCCTGTCCCCACGAGTGGCGCGAGAAAATCGCGCGCCTCTGTGGATCAGAGGGTTCAAACCAAACCTCCGGAAGTTTTTGGCTTCCGGGAAATAGGTCTTTCCCCGTCTATGCTGGCCGTCCCTTCCACGCCCGAGGCGCGGTCGTCTGACAATTAAGCTCCCGCGCGAAAGGCGGAAGCGCCGGCAGTCTCGGACAGGACATGGCCGAAAGATCCGGCTCCGCCGCGAACGACGAAACCGGCCCTGCGACCTATCCGCCGCCGCACCCCGGACCAGAGGCCGAATGCGGCGGAAGCTCGATTGTTGCGAACAAGGCGTGACGCGATGCCTTTGGTCAATGCGTGAAACAAACGAAACCCTGAACGATCCGGCCGCGCGGCCTGGAGCGTCAAGCAATCCTGTTTCGACATAATTTCTTCCAAAAGGCGGAGACCTGCCGCGACGCCATACCCGCAAAGGCGACGTTTTCGTCGCCAGAACTTTGATTTCTAAACGCTCTCGAGCCCTCTGCCAAGAGGGACGAAAACATTTTTTTGGAATTGTCAAGCGGCGCAATCAAAAATCGCGCCACTCGATCATTCACAATTCCCTTAGCCGGGCCCGAAAAGAGCGCAACTTTTCGGGGTCATGGGACGGCTAAGTTAATGATGCGCGATCGTGATCGACGCCGGATCGACCTTGACGCCTGGCCCCATGGTCGAGGAAAGCGCGATGCGCTGGAGATAAGTTCCCTTGGCGCCGGCCGGCTTGGCCTTGACCACCGCCTCGACGAAAGCGGCAATGTTCTCGCTGAGCTTCTCGTCGCCGAAGGACGCCTTGCCCACCGAACCCTGAACGATGCCCGCCTTTTCGACGCGGAACTCGACCGCGCCGCCCTTGGAGGCCTGAACCGCCGCGGCGACGTCCATGGTCACCGTCCCAACCTTCGGATTGGGCATCAAGCCGCGCGGGCCTAAAACCTTGCCGAGACGGCCGACCAGCGGCATCATGTCCGGCGTAGCGATGCAGCGGTCGAAATCGATCGTGCCGCCCTGGACGGTGGTGACCAGATCTTCCGCGCCGACCACGTCCGCGCCCGCCGCCTTGGCTTCGTCGGCCTTGGCGCCGCGGGCGAAAACTGCGACCCGCAGGGTGCGGCCCGTGCCGTTCGGCAGATTGACCACGCCGCGCACCATCTGGTCGGCGTGCTTGGGATCGACGCCGAGATTCATGGCGATTTCGACGGTTTCGTCGAATTTGGCGCTGGCGCGCTCGCGCACGAGCTTGATGGCCTCGGTGACGGGATAGAGCTTGGTGCGCTCGATGCCCTCGCGGGCCTTGACGATTCTCTTGCCGCTCATCGTCTTACCCCACAACTTCCAGGCCGATGGACTTGGCGGAGCCCTCGATCATGGCCATGGCGGCCTCGATCGTGTGCGAATTCAGATCCGCCTGCTTCTTCTCCGCGATCTCGCGGATCTGGGCGCGGGTGACCTTGCCGACGAAGCCGCGCCCCGTGGTCTTGGAGCCCGACTTGATGTCGGCCGCTTTTTTCAGGAAATAGGCGACCGGCGGCTGCTTCATCTCGAAGGTGAAGCTACGGTCGGCGTAAGCGGTGATGATGACGGGGATCGGCATCCCCTTCTCCATCTGCGCCGTCTTGGCGTTGAACGCCTTGCAGAACTCCATGATGTTCAGGCCGCGCTGACCCAGCGCGGGACCGATCGGCGGCGAAGGATTCGCCGAGCCGGCCGGGACCTGAAGCTTCACGTAACCCGTGATCTTCTTCGCCATATTGGCTGCTCCCAGAAAATTTCTCGCCCGCCCGCAAGCATCGAAATGCAAGACGAACGAAACGAAAATGCGCGGACGGCGGAAAATTCCGCCCCGCGCGGGTTGCAGGCCGCGGTGCGGTTTTTTGCCCGGCTGGCGACCGGAAAACCTCCCACGGAACGACCTTCATTCGAAGGATGCGGGTCTTTAGCGGCATTGACGGCGCTTGGCAAGCCTTTTGGCGGACAAATCAGACCGGAATGGCGATCGGCTGGCCCTTTTCCAGAATATAGGTCGAGACGATCCGGGTGGGCTCGGCGCCGATGCGGAAACTGTGCGGACGCCGCGCCGCGATCTGCGCGACGTCGCCCGCCTTCAGCGCGCGGGATGCTTCGCCATCGACCTGGAGCAGGCCGCCGCCCGTCACGATATAGGCGGATTCGATGCCGGGATGAATGTGGCGCGGCACGTCGAAACCGGCGGGGGCCTCGGCCGCGACGATGAATGTGTCGAAAGCCTCCGTCGGCCCGTCGATCCGCGCCAGGATTTCATAGCGCAGCCCCGGCGGCGGCGCGGCTCCGGCGCCGCCGGCGTCCGCCGTCGCGCAATAGGGGCAGCAGGAAAGCAGGCGACACGTCAAGATCGAGCCTTTCGAAACGCCCATCCGTCGCCGCGCGCATCCGCGCGCGCCGGTAAGCTGGACCGTTCTATGAAAATTGTGGCCTGCGCGGCAAGACGCGAGTCTGGAAAAAGATCCATGAGACGGGACGTCACGGCTGTCGTCCGGTTCGCCATGGCGAGGGACGACGGCCCGTCTTTCCACGGGGCGGCGCCAGGGCGATTCTGATGACGCGGGCTCGCGACCCGCTGACGCGACGCTTGAGCCGGCGATCAGTCGGCGTCCGACGTGGAGAGCGCGGCGAAAATGGCGGCGCGCCATTGCGTCCCCGCGAGCTGAGCCCAGCGGCTGAGGGCGTCGGCCATCACTTCCGTCTCCGCCTGGCCGGCGAAGTCATCCGAACGCGTCAGCATCCGCATCTGCAAGACCAGATAATGCGCGGAAACCACGGTTTCGAGCAAAAGGTCGTCGATCAGGGCATGGCTGCCTGTGAAAGGCGCGTGGTTTTTCATATGCCTTAACCCCTTGCGTCGAAATTGTGGCGGCTTGGCCCTGCTTTGTCTAAACTGCCGTCGTGCAAGGGAATTTCCCAAGCTGACCGGACAACCATAAGAAGCGCCTACGCCGGACAATGTCGCGTAAATAACATTTGCACGAATTTCCTGCACGGCTAAGCTTCGTCGTTAACGCGCCCATATCAAGCTGAGCAATGAACAACAAGAGCATCGACGCCCTCGACACATTGAAGAGATGCCCCGTTTTCGCGACGATGACCGACACGCAGATGCGCCAGCTGGCGGGGAAGGCGCGGGTCGAACATTTCACAGAGCGGACCCTGCTGACCCTGCGCGGCGAAATGCCGGAGCACATCCGCTTCATCGCCAGCGGCAGCATCGACCTCGTGCTTTCGACCTCGGAAGGCGGCTATTCGAGCCTGCCAATGTTCGAAGGGCGCTGGGCGACGTGGCTCGGCTGTTTCGGCGCGGAGCCGCTGGTCCACGACCTGTGGAGCTCCAACGACGCAACCTACGTCGCCTTTCCCTGCCGCGACGTCAGAATGACCGTCGCCAACAACCCGAACGCCTTGCGCGAGGTGATCGAGCAGGTGGGCGACTGGACGCGGTTCTTGACCGGCTGGATGCTGTCCTTCGCCGCCTATGACCCGGAAAAGCGTTTGGTCTATCTGCTGCTGCTCGCCTCGTCGGACGCTTGCGGGATCACCCAGGAAGGGCGTCCGACCGCGCTCACCCAGACCCATATCAGCCAGTTCGGCTTCGGCTCGCGTCAGAAAGTCAGCCGCCTGTTGCACGGTCTGGCTGAAAAGGGCCTGGTCGAAATGCGTTATGGCGTGGTGACGATCTCGTCGCGCGCCAGGCTCCAGGCCTATCTCGCCGACGACAATTTCCCGGCGACCCGCGTGGTGGGCAAAGCGGAAAGGCTGGACTGAGAAGCCGGCCCAGACCCAGGCGCAAGCAGGCGCTATCCGCCGGTTTCGGCGGCGAACCGCCCTTTTTCGCGCGCCAGTATCGCCTTGGCGTCGAGCGCCGCGATCGGCCGGGACCGATCCGCGGGAATCTCGCCAGCGAGCTGGAGCATCAGATAACGCGCGCAGCACACTCGCAGAAAAGAGGCGAAATTGTCCACCGCCCCATGGGCTTCGAGCAATTCCTCGTAAAGTCGCGCGAGAATTTCGGCGACGCTCAAGTTGTCGCGGCGCGCGATCTCCTCCAGCAGCGTCCAGTATATGTTCTCCAGCCGCACGCTGGTGGCGAAGCCATGCATGCGCACCGAGCGCAGCCGGGTTTCCCACAGATTTGGATCGGCGTTGACGAACAACTGGCACATGGTCCGCGTCATTCCGGCGGCGCCGGGCGGTGCTAGACCGCCGCGCCCGCCAGAACATAGGCGCGGGCGCGGCTCTTTGCAAATCCGCGACCGCCGCGCCGTTTCATACGGTTTCCGCAAGATCGCTTAGCAACCTGCGCAAACGCGTTGGCGCGAAAACCCTCTAATTCGTGGGCGGATTTTCGCGCCAGCGGAATATGAATTCCGAATATTCGGAATTCATATCAGGCCGCCGAGCGGTGCTCGACCGCGCCGACCGGCGCCCCGATCATCGTCATCAGCCGGCCGAGCCAGGCGGGATGGGCCGGCCAGGCCGGGGCGGTGATAAGATTGCCGTCGGCCGCGACGGCGTCGATTGGAATATTGGCGTAAATCCCGCCGGCCCCTTCGACCTCGGGCTGGCAGGCCGGATAGGCCGAACAGGTCCGTCCCTTGAGCACGCCCGCCGCCGCCAGCACTTGCGCGCCATGGCAGATCGCGGCGACCGGCTTGTTGGCGGCGAAGAAATGGCGGACCATGTCGAGCACCTCCTGGTTCAGGCGCAGATATTCTGGCGCCCGGCCGCCGGGAATGACCAGAGCGTCGTAGTGTTCCGCCTTGATGTCGGCGAAAGTCGCGTTGAGCGTGAAATTGTGGCCACGCTTTTCGCTGTAGGTCTGCTGACCCTCGAAATCGTGGATCGCGGTGGCGATGGACTCGCCCGCCGCCTTGCCCGGGCAGACCGCGTGGACGCGATGGCCGACCGCGGCAAGGGTCTGGAACGGGACCATGATCTCATAGTCCTCGCCGAAATCGCCGACGATCATCAGAATGTTCTTGGCGCTCATGATTGTCCTCCCTGCGATGAACCGCAGAAAAACATTATGAGCGCGCGCCGGACGCCCGGGTGTTACCCGGTTATCGCCCGGAACGAGATGCGGGGTCCCTCATCCGGCTCGACAGCCTGCCCGCAAGGGTCGGCGTCTGACGGCGCATGACGGAGAGAAGAAAATCGACTTAGCTCAGTTTGTCGACTTGGCCATATTCCAGTTCGACCGGCGTTGCGCGGCCGAAGATCGAGACCGCGACTTTGACGCGCGAGCGGCTTTCGTCGACTTCCTCGACCAGACCTTCGAAAGTAGCGAAGGGGCCGTCATTGACCCGCACCTTTTCGCCGACCTCGAAGGAAATCGAGGTTTTCGGGCGATCGACGCCCTCCGCGACCTGGCCCTTGATTCGCTCGGCCTCATGCTCGGGGATCGGCATCGGCTTGTTGTCCGAGCCAAGGAAACCTGTGACCTTGGGCGTGTTCTTGATCAGATGGTACACGTCGTCGGACAGGTCGCATTTCACCAGCACATAGCCTGGGAAGAACTTGCGCTCGGAATTGAACTTGCGGCCACGCCGCACCTCGACGACCTGTTCCGTCGGAACCAGAATCTCGTCGAATTTGTCGCTCAGTCCGCGCTGGGCCGCGCCTTCCTTGATCGCTTCGGCGACCTTCTTCTCGAAGTTGGAATAGGCGTGGACGATATACCACCGTTTGGTCATGGTCTTATCCAGGAAAAGCGAAAGTCTTTGGCTTCGCCGCCGTCAGCGGCCCAGGCCGAGGATGAAGCCGACGACGAGACGGATCATCTGATCAACCGAGAGGAAGAACAACGCGGTCGTGAACACCATCAGGATGACGACGCCGGTGGTGATCAAGGTTTCGCGGCGCGTGGGCCAGGTCACCTTTCTGGCCTCGGCGCGCACGTCCTGCAGGAAATTGAACGGATTGGCCATAATCGTCCCGTTGCGGCCGTCCCGCGAGCCTTGATCGATAGGCCAAGCGGACGGAGTGCGAAAAGAAAGGCGGCGCGGGACCTTTCGGCCACGCGCCACGCGCCCCTTATACCGAAGGCGCGCGGCCGCGCCAAGTTTTTTCTTGACAGGGCTAATCGGCGGCGCGGCGGCGGCGGCGCGCCCATTGGTTGAGACCCTCGACCAGAAGCGAGAATCCGACCGCCGAATAGACGAAGCCCTTCGGAATGTCATAGCCGGCGCCGTCGGCGACAAGGGTCACGCCGATGAGCAGCAGGAAGGCCAGGGCCAGCATCTTCACGGTCGGGTTTTCGTGGATGAACCGGGCGACCGGGCCGGCGGCGGCGATCATGAGCCCGACCGCGACGATGACCGCCGCCGCCATGACCACGAATTCGTCGGCCATGCCGATCGCCGTCAGCACGCTGTCGAGCGAAAAGACGATGTCCAGCACGGCGATCTGGAAAATCGCGCGCCAGAAGCGCGCGCCGCTCCTGAAACGCGCGTGCTTGACCTCGGGGTCGATTTCCTCGTGGATTTCCACCGTGCCCTTGTAAAGGAGAAACACGCCGCCGCAGACCAGAATGAGGTCGCGCGCCGAAACGGCGCGCGCGAAGAGCGTGAAGATCGGAGTCGTGAGATGGGTCAGCCAGACCACGGTCGCCAGCAGGCCCAGACGGAAGACCACCGCCATGCCAAGCCCGAGGCGGCTCGCCTTCAAGGCGCGATCGGGCGGCAGGCCTTGCGTGGCGAGGGCGACGAAAACCAGATTGTCGACGCCGAGGACGATTTCGAGCGCCGTCAACGTCAGCAGGCTGGCCCAGGAATCGAGATGGGCAAAGACGTCGAGACGGGCGAATATGGCAAAATAATCCAAGAAACATCCTCGAAGGGCCAGGGGACGAACAGGGCGATCAGCGCAATTGTCCTGGCAATTGCGGCCCGCGCTCGATCAGGTCGGCAAAGGCGTCTTCGAAATTCTCGCCGCGCAAGGCGGCGGCAAGGCCGTCGAGCGCCCGATCGAGTTGCGCGGCCTCCTCCTCTTCGAGAACCCTGATCGCGGAATCGATATGGACCAGCACCCTGGTCCCGGCCTCCTGCGGCCCGACGAGCAGCAGCGACACCCGACGCCTTTCGTCGCCGCGCGCGCAGAGCGCCGAAAATTCGTCGGCTTCGAGGATGGTCATCGGCACCCCGAGACACATGGCCGTTCTCGTCCCATTCTTTGACACGCCGCCCGGACAGCATGGCGGAAAGCGCCAGTTCCGGCAAGGCCCGCGCCGACCGGCTCAGCGCGCGTTTCCGCGCGAACCGCCCCGGTCATCGCCGCGCGTGGTAAAACTGGCGAAAAGCACCGCGAGAATGCCGCAAAGAAAGATCCCGTCGAAGGCGCCCGCCCCGCCGATCGAGGCGACCGGCGCGCCAAGTCCGTGCAATTTCCCGAGATTGAGCAGATCCGCGCCGATCAGCACGCCGAGGCTTCCGGAGATATAGGCGAGCGGCGCGGCCTGGCGCGGCGACAGCGCCAAAGCGACGAGAGCGGTCACGGCGGCAGGCGCAAAAATCGGCAAGACGATCCCGAAGCCTGGAACCGGACGGGCGATCAGATGGCAGAAGGCCGCAACCACGGCGGTCGCCAAGGCTCCTTTCGCCCACAGCCGGTGCAATCCGAGAAGATAGAGCGACATGAATCCTGGGATGACGGCGCCGCCGACATTGACCGCGATGATCGTTCCCGACCGCTCCAGCAGCGGGACGAGATAGTGCACGCCGTAAAAACTGATCTCCTCGCCCGCAAGAATGCGCCGTCCCGGCAATTCGCCGATGGGAATGTTGAAATAGCTGCCCAGCAACGAGCCGACCAGCAGAAGATAGGCGGCGCCGGCGCTGACCCCGAGCCGGGTATAGGCATATTTGAGCACCCCGACCTGGAGCAGGACGACCAGAAAGACGAAAAGAACGAACAGGAGCGCAAAGAAAGGAAGCGCAAGAGGAAGATAGAATAATTCGCCATGAGTCATGAAGGCGCTCCCATGGGAGGCGACAGGGCCTAATCCGCGCTGTCGGGCGGGAAATCCAGCACGTCGCGCTGATAAACCTCGTCCACCTCGGAGAAAGGCAGATTTTCTCCGGTGTAAAGCATGGCGCGATGTTCGAACAGGGCCCGGGGCGGCGCAAGGGTCGCCGCGTCCCGCGGCGCGCGGAGCGGCGACCAAAGGACCTTCGCCTCAAGCGTCCGGCGCCACAGGCCGAGCGGGCGCACCACCCGGCCGAAAGGCGCATGGCTCGTCTCCAAAGCGCGATTCATCTCCGGCGTCAGGCGCGACGGCAGGTACCAGTTGTCGGCCTCGGACAGCACATGATCGCCGCAACGCAGACGCACATGGCGATAGTTCACCGGTTCGTCGCGGCCTATTCCGAGCCGCTGGCGCTGTTCGGACGACAAGGGCTTGGGCGCGGCGCCCTCGACCTTTTCCGCCACCAGCCTGGCCTCGCGCGCCAGATGATGGGCGCCGCACCAGTTTTCTAGACTGGCCGTCGCGCTGGGGCTCGCGAGGATTTCGGCGTTCAGGGTCTCGATCAGAGCCGTCGCCCGCCAGCGGTTCAGCGGCGTGTCGGGCCAGGGCGTCTGCGCCCCGGCGGCGGAACAGGCGACAAGAAATAGACAGGACAGGCCGAACGTCCTGGCCATGCGTCGCAAGGATCGGTCGTCTCGAAAATGAAGCAAAGCCAGCCTCCGTCCCGGCGAATCGCGTCCGCCGGCTGTTTAACAGCCCGTTGACGAAGTCGCCATGCGCTGATTCCGTGATCTGAGCGGATTCGTAAGGGGACTTCAGCGATGGCGATGCGGCGAGACGAGGGCGTTCAGGAAGAACTCATCGCCGTTTGGTCTG
>JAKAJL010000060.1 GCA_021813805.1 Pseudomonadota bacterium
GGCGCTTCCTGGACGATGGTCGCGCCATTGACGAGATGCTCGGCCGGGATCAGCACGCCGTCGAGGAACATGGCGTGTTTCGGCGACACCAGCAGGTCGCGCGCCGGGACGTTTTCATCGAGCGATCCCGCCTTGAAGCGGATGGGGAGAAGATCGGGATTGTTGCCGGCGAAGCGGGCCGAATAGGATCTGGTTCCGATCCATTTCAGCGGCCGCGGCGCGCCGGACTCCGTGAGGAGACGATCGCCAATGTTCAAATTCTCGACCGCGATTTCGCCGCGCTCGGTCGAAATCCGCGTGCCGGCGCAATAGCAGGCGTTAGACGTATTGTAGAAAATCTCATCGACGCTTCCGGCGTTGCTCAGCACGAACTGGTTTGTGGAATAGGTCCCGGCGAGCGTCATGCTTTCGAGGACCGTTCCCCCGTTCAAGACGTCGAGGACGCCGGAGCCGGCCCCTTGGCTCCAATTGAGATAGTCTCCCGATCCGGCGCCCACGACGTTGATTTCGTCGCTGGCCGACTGTGAGCCGCCGGTTCCGGTAAAACCGGAAATCACGGCGGTGAAATCGCTCGTGAAAGCTGCGCCGGTCCCCATGCCGGAGAGGTCGAGCGTCCCGCCATTGAGTCCGGAAACCGCGGCGAAGTCGATGCCGCCGCTTCCGATCGTTGCGCCCGCCGCCAGTTGCAGCGTCCCGCCATCGATCACGGGGGCGTTGATGACGCCGCCGGAAAGGACGTCCGCCAGACCGCCGCTGTAAATGGTCGTATCGATCGCCGTCCCGCCGGAGTTGACGAACTGGGAGCCCCCGCTGTCGATCGTGGTGCTGGTCGCGTAGCCGGTCCCGCCATCGCCGACATATTGGCTGCCCCGGCCACTGATTGTCGTATTCGTCGCGACGCCGGTTGCGGAGGAGCCATAGCCAACATATTGTTGGCCGCCGTTGTTGATGATCGTGTTCGTCGCGATCCCGGTCCCGGTTCCCGAACCATAGCCAAGATACTGCTGGCCGCCGCTGAGGGTCGTGTCCGTCGCCGAACCGTTGCCGACGTAGCCCACGATCTGTGTCGCCAGAGCTTCGATCGTCGTGGTGATCGCCGTCCCCGACGCGCCAGATCCTATGCCGACGTATTGAATGCCGCCGCTGGCGATCGTCGTATTCGACGCGAATCCGCTTCCCGAATCGAAGCCGACGTTCTGTGATCCGCCGTTTAGAATTGTCGTGCTGGTCGCGTAGCCGGTTCCGCCGCTTTCGCCGACATATTGAGCGCCGGCGCTGATCGTCGTGCTGCTGGCGTAACCGGTCCCGCCCGATCCATAGCCAAGAAATTGGTAGCCGCCTTGGATCACCGTGCCTGTCGCCGTGCCGACGCCGCCGGAATAGCCCACATATTGATAACCGCCGGCAATGATGGTCGTGCCGCTATCGCTTCCCGAATTACCTGTTCCCGATCCCACGTAAGAGGTCGAATTCAGAGATCCGCTCATTGTTCCGCTCCCGGATCAGAACGTCCAACCGACGCTCGCGATTTGTTGGTTTCAACCTGCCGCACCGCCGCGGCTTACGCCCATCGTTCCGCCTATACGCGGGATTCGGAAAATCCCGGGATGCGCCTGATCGTCTGTTTCACCTGCTCCGCCGTGATCAGGCGGGTGCATTCGAACTGGCGCGGCGTTCCCGCATGGCGGGGGCACCAGAGAAAATCCTTGTGGTCGAAGCGCAATGTCGGGTCTTCCCAGCAGCCGCCGCAGACGTGGTAATTGATCACCCTGTAGGGCGTCGCGAATTCCGTGCTCGGCAAGGTGAAGCCGCTGATCAGGACGACCCGCGCGCCCGCGGCCCAGGCAACCCAGGACAGGCCGCTGCTCAAGCCCACGAAGAATTCGGCGTGGCGAATCCAGTTGGCGCAGTCCTCGAGCGACAGTTGGTCCGTCATGTCCTCGGCCCCGGCGGGAACATGGTTCCACACGATGCCGGCGCCGTTCACCGGCTTCTGGTCGATGCAGACGACCCGGTAGCCCGCCTCTTTCAGGAATTTGATGATCTCGCGCCAACCGAACGGATTATTCCAGTATTTGCACTGAGAGGTCGCCTGCGTGGCGATGACGACGTATTTGTCGGGGATCGGTCGCTCCGCCTCCGGAACCGCAAGACGCGGCGGCGCCTCGGCTGGGTCGAGGCCGAGAATATAAGCGGCGGTCTTGTGCAGCCCGACATGGCGGAAATCGACCGGCTGATGGATGCGCTCGACATCGTTGAAAAACAGCCCGACGCGATAGGTCGCGTAATAATCCTCGGCGTTGGCGGCTTTCGTGTCGATGAAACGGATTTCGGGATAGGCCCCGGCGAAGAGTGGGATCAGCCGTTCGGCCAGGGAAATGGTCAGCCTGCACTTGTGCGCCTCGGCGAAACGAACCGCATAGGACAGCCAGGCGATGGTGTCGCCCAGCGTGCCAACGGGAAAGGCGATCAGGACATCGCGGCCGGTGGCGTCGTAATTGTGCTCAAAGACGAGTTTCTCACCCTTCCACGCCTCGACGCGGAAGCGGACATAATATTTCTTGGCGCTGTAGACCGACCCGCCGTGGAAGTCCGGGGTCGTCTGAAACAATATGTTGCCGGTGTCGAGGTCGAACAGCCGGATGAGCCAAACGTCCGACCCCACCGGGGCCTGCACGCGGCACCCGTCGTTGAAGTCGAAGCGCAGGCCCGAGGCGTCGAGCTGGGTGGCCTTTTCCGGCGGCTGGGGAAAAATGTTCTCTTGGGGGGGGGCGCTCGCCGATCCCGGTTCCGGGGCCGAAAAGCTACTGGAGCCTTCAGTCGTCTCGCTGATCGCCGTTGACCAACGCCCTTCGGTTTCATTGACCGTCGGCTCGGCGGCAACGACTTCAGGAATGGCGCGGGGGTTAACGTCATCCATTGGCAAGACGAACAAAACGGTCTTTCACCCTCAAGCTATACAATTCGTTGGCAAAATCGAATACGAAAATAAATTTTAGAATCGACCGCTGCCGAACGTCAGCGCCGTTTCGTTACACTTGCGACGCCAACGGTCTGCAATACGCTGCAAATGATTTTCCTGTGTTCGGGTGAGGTTGTCGCCCGCGAAGAAACCCGAAAGCCCCGCGATGCTGCGCCTTCGGAGTTCTTCACAGAGGACTAGGTCCTGACCGCGACGGGCGCTTCGACGCCGAGGCCCGCCAGCATTTCCAGCGCCTCTTGCGGATCGATCCTGGCCACGGCGATCTTCCCATGGAGGATCAGGAAATCGCCGACCTGCGGATTGTCGATGACGTGCAGAATCGCTTCCTCGGTATAATCGCCCACTTTCACCAGCGCTTTATCGTCCGGCAAAAGTTCTATGATCTGGAACGGCAACGGCGCGCACATGAGAACCTCCCTCGCTCGACGCCTCTGCGGGCGTCTGAAGTCTCCGGCTTCATAGCATGGCGCCCGGGCCACCGTCATGCCAACCTGCGGCAAAAAGGCTCGGATCGCGGCGCGTTCCGAAGCGCCAGCGCGCTTGATCGTCATGGCGGGAAGACCATCCAGGACCTCGCGCAAGCCCCGCTCCCGCAAGCTCAAGGCAAGTTTTGGCAGCTCTAATAGGCGCTTAGGCATTGAAGTTGCGATTGTGGAATCGCTGGCGATGGATGTTGCGGGAGGCAGCGACAGAAGACGGTTTCCCCGTCGGCGCGTGCTCAAGGGCGCGCGGATCAGTTTTCGCGGCCTCCGGGCGGCGATCGATTGCACGGTCCGCGATCTTTCAGAGCACGGCGCGCGGCTTATCGTCGAGAGCCCGATCGGGATTCCCGATCGATTCGATCTGGTCCAACCCGGCTGCGAGCCTCGTTTCTGCCGTGTCGTCTGGCGCAAGGCGACGCAAATCGGCGTCGCCTTCATCTGACCCCGGCGTCTCCGCGGGGGCCTGACTGGCGCGAGCCGGGCAAGCCGGGCGCGCGTCCGGCCCCAAAATCAATGGCCGGTCGGATAGTTCGGGCTTTCGCGGGTGATGGTCACGTCGTGGACATGGCTTTCGCGCAGGCCGGCGTTGGTGATGCGAACGAAGCTGGCGCGCTTCTGGAATTCGGGAATCGTCGGGGCGCCGACATAGCCCATGGCGGCGCGCAGGCCGCCGGCCAGCTGGTGCAGGATCGGTCCGACCGGGCCGCGATAAGGCACCTGCCCCTCGACGCCTTCCGGCACCAGTTTCATCTGGTCCTTGGTGTCCTGCTGGAAGTAGCGGTCCGCCGAGCCGCGCGCCATCGCGCCGACCGAGCCCATGCCGCGATAGGCCTTGAAGGACCGGCCCTGATAGAGGAACATTTCGCCCGGCGCTTCTTCGGTTCCGGCGAGCAGCGAGCCGATCATCACCGAATTCGCGCCAGCGGCGATCGCCTTGGCGAGATCGCCGGAATATTTGATGCCGCCGTCGGCGATTACCGGCACATCGGCCTTTCTCGCCTCAGAGGCCGCTTCGAGCACGGCGGTGAGCTGCGGCACGCCGACGCCGGCCACCATGCGGGTGGTGCAGATCGAGCCCGGCCCGATGCCGACCTTGACCGCGTCGGCGCCTTCGCCGATCAGGGCCTTGGCGCCTTCGGCCGTGGCGATATTGCCGGCGATCACCGCCACCGCGTTGGACAGGCGCTTGATCCGCGCGACCTGGTCGAGCACGGACTGCGAATGGCCGTGGGCGGTGTCCAGCACGATGCAATCCACCCCGGCGTCGATCAGCGCCTCGGCGCGCTCAAAACCCTTGTCGCCGACGGTCGAGGCGGCGGCGACCCGCAGCCGGCCGGCGCTGTCCTTGCAGGCCGAGGGATGCAGCGTGGCCTTTTCGATGTCCTTGACCGTCACCAGCCCGACGCAGCGGTAATCGGCGTCGACCACCAGCAGTTTCTCGATGCGGTGCTGGTGCAGGAGGCGGCGGGCTTCGTCCTTAGTGACGCCCTCGCGCACGGTAATGAGACTTTTGGTCATCAGCTCGGAGACCGGCTGAGCCGGATTGTCGGCGAAGCGCACGTCGCGGTTGGTGAGCACGCCAACCAGCTTGCCCGCCTTGCCGTCGGCCCCGCGCGCGACCACCGGAATGCCGGAAATCGAGTTGCGGTTCATCAGCGCGAGGGCGTCGGCGAGGGTCTCATCGGGGAAAATGGTGATCGGATTGACCACCATGCCGCTTTCATAACGCTTGACGCGGCGGACCTGCTCCGCCTGCTCTTCAGGATCGAGATTGCGGTGGATGACGCCGATGCCGCCGGCCTGGGCCATGGCGATGGCGAGGCGCGCCTCGGTTACGGTGTCCATCGCCGAGGACAGGATCGGCAGGTTCAGCTCGATATCGCGCGCCAGGCGGGTCTTGATCGAGACCTCGGACGGCATGACCTCGGAATGGCCGGGCCGCAGCAGCACGTCGTCAAAGGTCAAGGCCTGGGTGAATTGGGGAAAATCGTTCATTGCCAGCTCCATGGGCGAGAGAGGCGCCGGACAAATCGCTTTGGGGCGGCGGCCACGAGTTGGCGGGTGCTCATAGCATTTCTTGCGCAGGTTTCAAACCGCGACGGAGGAATAATGAAATTTTATCCCGTCCGACGTTCAACGGCCGACCGCATTCGGGGATTGGCGGGAAACGCGGGACGGGAATGCGGCTGACGACGTCGCCATCCGCCCGACCGCAAAGGCGTCGCCCGACCCACCCGTGAAAAGCCGGGCGCGTTTACGGTTAAAGCTAACCAAACCTTGGGGCTTTTGCCGATTCGACGCCGTATTGGGGCATGATGGCGGCTAAGCAACAGCTCCCTTGGAGACAAGGTTCAAACGTCCCGGATTGCGCCTATGCCCACCAGACTGCTCGACTGGCGCGCGGAAGATTCCGCACGGTTCGGCCGCCGCCCTTTGGCCATGCGTCACCGGGCTCATCTGAGCCCGCTCTTTTCCGACGCCGCCCTGATCCGCCTGATCGACACGACGCCGCGCGAAAAAATCCATGTCAACACCATGCCGCGCAATGTCCGCGATCCGCGCCAATGGCGCGAGGGCGACCTTGGCGGGCTTTCCGGCGAGGCCATCATGAGGGCGGTCGCCATCGGCAACCTCTGGCTCCATCTGCGCCGCGTGCAGGAGACCGACCCGGCCTATGGCGAGTTTCTCGACGCTTTGTTCGGCGAAATCGCCGATCGCGTTCCTGGCTTCCGCTCCTACAAACACTCGATGAGCGTTCTGGTCTCCTCGCCGAAAATGTCTGTCGCCTATCACAGCGACGTGCCCGGCCAGAGCCTGTGGCAGGTGCGCGGACGCAAGCGCGCTTATGTCTACCCCGCCGTCACGCCCTTCCTGCCCCAACTGGCGCTGGAAAACATCTTGCTCAAGCGCGACCGCGACACCGACCTGCCCTACAACGCCTCCTTCGACGCCCAGGCGACGGTCGTGGACCTCGAAGCCGGCGACTGGGCGACCTGGCCGCGCGCCTGCCCGCACCGGGTCGTCAACGAGGATTGCCTTAACATATCCTTCACCACCGAACATTGGACCGACGAATTACGCGCCGGCTATGCCGTGGACTACGCCAACGGCCTGCTGCGGCCGTGGTTCGGGGGGCGCGATCTGTCGCGAAAGGCCGACGGCCCAGCCGCGCTGGTCAAGTTCGGCGTCGCCGGAGCGCATAAGGCGCTGACCGGCCAGCTCGCGCGCCGCCGGCCGCGGCGTCTCGATCTGAATATCGATTTCCGCGTCGACCCCGCCGCCCCCGGCGGCTTCGTCGACATCGCGCCCTACCGGGTGGCGCGATGAGCGAATCGTCGATCGCGACGCGCACACTGGCGAGTCGAGCCGCGATCGAGAGCGTCGCCGCCGAATGGCGGGCGCTGGAACAGGCGACGCCGGAGGCGACCGGCTTCCAGACGCCGGTCTGGCGGCTCGCCTGCGAATCGGCCGCATCGGCGCCAAGGCTCGTCACTGTCCGCGAAAATGGCCGGCTGGTCATGCTGCTGCCATTGCAGATCCAGCGGCTGTGCGGCGCGACGGTCGCCCGCTGGTTGGGGGAGCCGATCGCCCAATATGGCGACGCGCTCGCTCTTCCCGGCCCGGGCCGGCCGGCATGGTTCGCCGCGGCGCAAGCGGAAATCGCCGGCTGGACCGACGTCGATCTGCTCGCGCTGTCCGGCCTGCGCGCCGACAGCGTCCTGGCCGCCTGCGGCGCGCCGGTCGCTCCCGCCGATCCGTCGCGATTCGCCGCGCCTTATGTCGATCTCACACCCAGGCTCCGGCGCCATCGCAGCATCGAGCGGCGCATGAAAAAGCTGGCGGCGCATGGACCCTTGCGCCTCGAAGCTGTCGCCGGCCCGGCCGCCCGCCGCGAGGCCGCCGAACAGGCGCTCGCCTTCAAGAACGAGTGGCTGCGCCGGCGCTGGCGTTACAGCGCCGCGCTCTCCGACTCCGACGTCGTCGCCTGCGCGCTGGCTCTGGCCGAAAAGGGCGCGCTGCGCGCCCACCGTCTGTGGGCCGGCGCGCGTCTCGCCGCCGTCGAACTCGGCTTGCGCCGCGAAGGCGTCTATCGCTCGCTGATCGGCGCCTATGAGTCCGATCTCGCCGAAGGCGCGCCCGGCCATGTCTTGACCCTGATGCTCCTGCCCGCGCTTGCCGCCGAGGGAATCGGCCGCTTCGATTTCCTGCCTCCGGCCGACCCCTACAAACTGGCCTTCTCGACCGGCGTAACAGCCATGGGCGCGCTTTATCGCCCATACAACGCCCGGGGGGCCATGGCGGCTCTCGTTCTCTCCCGGCTGCGCCCGGTGGCAAAGGACGCGATCCACGCCTTGGCGGCGTGTGGCCTTCCTTTCGATTCGCTCCTGCGGCGTTTCCGTCGCGCCGGGGGAGCGCCCCACCCGCTTGACGGCGAATCGCCCGATTCGACGGAAAAGAAGTTTTCCCCGCGCGCGCCGAAGGCTATCTAAAAAATTCATTCCCGCCGCCGGTTGCCGCCTTGCGCCCTTTCGTTCTCACGCCGCTGATCGTCGCCGTCGCGCTCTTCATGGAGAATCTCGACTCGACGATCATCGCCACGTCGCTTCCCGTCATCGCGCTCGATCTGAAACAGGACCCGATCGCGCTGAAACTGGCCATGACCTCCTACCTCCTGGCCCAGGCCGTCCTCATCCCCGCTTCCGGCTGGGCGGCTGACCGATTCGGGACACGGCGGGTCTTCCGGGCGGCGATCGCCGTTTTCACCCTCGGCTCGATCTTCTGCGGCCTGTCCAGCACCCTGCCCCAGTTCGTCGCCGCCCGGATCTTCCAGGGCTGCGGCGCGGCGATGATGACGCCGGTCGGCCGCCTGACCCTTTTCCGCTCGATCGACCGCAGGGAGATCGTGCGCGCCATGGCCTTTCTGACCATGCCCGCGCTGATCGGCCCGATTCTCGGCCCGCCGCTGGGCGGCTTCATCTCGACCTACTTCCACTGGAGGTGGAATTTCTGGATCAATGTGCCGGTCGGCGCGGCGGGCGTGGTCCTGGCGAGCCGATATATCCCCGACATCCGCGACGAGAACGTGTCGCCCTTCGACCGCAAGGGCTTCGCCCTGTCCGGGCTTGGCCTGTCGAGCCTGATTTTCGGCCTGACGGTGCTGGGGCGCCATTTCGTTTCCCTTCGCGTCAATCTGGCCCTGATCGCCGCCGGCGCCCTTCTCGTGGCCCTCTATATCCGGCACGCCACGAGCTTCGCCAATCCGATTCTCGATCTGCGCCTCCTGCGCGTAAGAACCTACTGGGCCAGCGTGGTCGGGGGATTCCTGTTCCGAATCGGCGTCGGCGCCACGCCTTTCCTTCTGCCCTTGATGCTCCAGCTCGGATTCGGCATGACGCCTTTTGCATCGGGCATGACGACCTTCGTCGCCACCGCCGGCGCCCTGGTGATGAAAGCGACCGCACAGACCGTCCTGACTCGATTCGGCTTTCGCGCGACGCTTTTGTTCAACGCCTTGATCAGTTCCGCCTTTCTCGCCCTCAGCGGCTTTTTCAACCCCAGAACGCCGCAGGCGATTCTGCTGCTTGCGCTTTTCGTCGGCGGCTTCTTCCGCTCCCTCCAGTTCACCGCCTTGAACGCGTTGGCTTTCGCGGACATCGCGCATGAGCGCATGAGCAGCGCGACCAGCCTGTCGTCGGTCGCTCAACAGCTGGCCCTGTCCTGCGGCGTCGCCGCCGCCGCCGCGGTTGTCGAGACGACCCGCCGTTTGTCGCCGGGCGGCGCGATCGGCTACCAGGATTTCCCGCCGGCCTTTTTCGTCGTCGCCGCGATCTCCGCGGCCTCCGCGCTGACCTTCCTGCGCCTGCCCCACGACGCCGGCGCCGCGCTCGCCGGCGCGCCGGCGGTCAGGAATAGCGCCGACGCAAAAAACACGCCATTTTAGCGTCACAGTTTGCCCGAAAATTTATCACAAGAAGCAATTCGCGGCCTGGGATTCGGAGATCGCTCCATATTTCGGCCACAGCCTGGGTGATAGCCCTTGAGTCCGGAAATGTATAGTTTACGAAAATCATGCGACCGTTATGACATGAGATAGCCGTTTTGTCGCCATAAATGGCTGACGCATCCCACGCGCGCCACGTTAAAAGAAATGTAGCCATTTATGTTTTCGGTATGGCTAATAAATGGCAAATTTTACATACAATCCGCGATCCTTAATCAATTATCAAATTTTCGTCATTGATTGTGTTTACGCCGCGTCTCCGCCAGCCCCCGGCGAATACGCTATCCCAGTGAGGCACTTTTGCAACATGCCACGACAATCAGGCTGACAGCGGCTTTTTCGGCTGGCCTTGATCGGACCGCCGAATTAAGTTCCCGCCACGTTAACCGCTTGCGGTCGTTTTGGCCTTAACAAGGAAGGAAAATTCAATGCGCACTCTTCTTCTCTCCACGGTCGCTTTTGCGGCGCTGGCGGGCTCGGCTTTCGCGGCTGACCTGCCGTCGCGCAAGGAAGCCCCGGTTTACGTCGCTCCGACCCCGGTTTTCTCCTGGACCGGCTTCTACGTCGGCGCCGACATCGGCGGTTCGTTCGCTTCGACCAGCCTGGCTAACGTCGCCAACGGTTGGACCTCGAACTCGCTGAACACCTCGGGCGTCATGGGCGGCGGCTACGTCGGCTACAACTACCAGATCAACAATTTCGTCCTCGGCCTCGAAGGCGACTTCCAGGGCACGTCGAACAACCAGACCAGCACCTATTTCGCGCCGGTCAGCTTCGGCCCGATCCTCGCGGGCGACGTGATGCAGCAGAAGTCGGCCCTGAACTGGCTGGCGTCGATCAACGGCCGTCTCGGCATCGCCTATGACCGCGCCCTGTTCTACGCCATCGGCGGCGCGGCCTGGGGCGGCGCCACCGCTTCGCTGGCGGATGTGAGCGCGGGCCTCTTCTTCCCGCAGAGCACCACGGCCTCCGGCTTCGACGTCGGCGGCGGCGTCGAATACGCCTTCACCCCGAACTGGGTGGGCCGCGTCGAATATCGCTACTACGACTTCGGCAACAACAACATGTTCGTGGCCCCCGCCGTCACGCCGTTCCGCCTGCAGAACTCGGTCAACAGCTTCCGCCTCGGCCTGGCTTATCTGTTCAGCAACCCGGCGCCGGTCGTCGCCAAGTACTGAGATCGAAACGGATCTGGAAACTCTCCCGATCGGCCCGGTCTAACGACCGGGCCTTTTTTTGTCCTATTGCGGAACGTCATAACGAATTGAAACACAAATGGCTTTGGCGTGAGGACGCCTACTTCCGAGACATTTTTGCAACATCGGCCAACAATCTGCTTCGATTGGCCTTTCCATTCTGGACTCGTCGGACGGCGGGGGCTAGTTTCGATCAACGGTCGTGATTGGCGTTTGGCCATTTATACATATGAAGGAAAATCAAATGCGCGCTCTTCTTCTCTCCACGGTCGCTTTTGCGGCGCTGGCGGGCTCGGCTTTCGCGGCTGACCTGCCGTCGCGCAAGGAAGCCCCGGTTTACGTCGCTCCGGCTCCGGCTTTCTCCTGGACCGGCTTCTACGTCGGCGCCGACATCGGCGGCTCGTTCGCTTCGACCAGCCTGGCTAACGTCGCCAACGGTTGGACCTCGAACTCGCTGAACACCTCGGGCGTCATGGGCGGCGGCTACGTCGGCTACAACTACCAGATCAACAATTTCGTCCTCGGCCTCGAAGGCGACTTCCAGGGCACGTCGAACAACCAGACCAGCACCTATTTCGCGCCGGTCAGCTTCGGCCCGATCCTCGCGGGCGACGTGATGCAGCAGAAGTCGGCCCTGAACTGGCTGGCGTCGATCAACGGCCGTCTCGGCATCGCCTATGACCGCGCCCTGTTCTACGCCATCGGCGGCGCGGCCTGGGGCGGCGCCACCGCTTCGCTGGCGGATGTGAGCGCGGGCCTCTTCTTCCCGCAGAGCACCACGGCCTCCGGCTTCGACGTCGGCGGCGGCGTCGAATACGCCTTCACCCCGAACTGGGTGGGCCGCGTCGAATATCGCTACTACGACTTCGGCAACAACAACATGTTCGTGGCCCCCGCCGTCACGCCGTTCCGCCTGCAGAACTCGGTCAACAGCTTCCGCCTCGGCCTGGCTTATCTGTTCAGCAACCCGGCGCCGGTCGTCGCCAAGTACTGAGATCGAAACGGATCTGGAAACTCTCCCGATCGGCCCGGTCTAACGACCGGGCCTTTTTTTCTAGGGCCGCGAACCGCGAAAACCCGTCGCAAGCACGTAAAGCTCCGCCGAATCGGCGCGGCTGGCGCTTGGCTTGATATGGCGGACGAGAGCGTAGTCGCGCTTCAGTTGCGTCACCAGTTCGCCCGTCTCGCCGCCCTGAAACAATTTGCATAGGAAAAATCCACCCGGCTTCAACACTTCGCCGGCGAATTCCGCCGCAAGCTCCGCCAGATGTATGATGCGCAGATGGTCGGTCTTCTTGTGGCCCGTGGTGTTGGCGGCCATGTCCGAAATCACGCCGTCGGCTTCACCGCCCAGCATCGCCTTCAGCCGTTCTGGCGCCTCGGGCGCGAGAAAATCCTGAATCGCGAAATCCACGCCGGCAATCGGTTCGATGTCGAGCAGATCGATGCCGACGACCTTGCCCTTCCCCTCCGTCGACTTGACCTTTTTCGCCGCCGCTTGCGACCATCCGCCGGGCGCAGCGCCAAGATCGACGATTCTCTGCCCGGGTTGCAGCAAATGGTGCTTCTCGTCGATCTCCAACAGCTTGAAGGCGGCGCGCGATCGCCAGCCCTCGCGCTTGGCGCGCGCGACATAGGGATCGTTCAATTGCCGCTGAAGCCAGAGAGTCGAAGAAAGCGTTCGTTTGCGCGCGGTTTTCACCCGCGTCTTCAATTCGCGGCCGCCCGGCCCGTTCGGCCCCTTTGTCGCCTTCGCCATTCGCCGCCCCTTTTGCCGCCGTTTTCACCCCGTAACCGCAATTGCGCGGAATGAACAGGCCCAGGACGTCACTCGGCCGGGCGGTCGGCGCGCATCAATTCGAGCAGCATGCCCTCGCGCAGACCGCGGTCGGCGATTCGAATCCGGTCTGACGGGAAACAGCGCCTGATTCCCTCAAGGATGGCGCAGCCGGCGAGCACGAGGTCGGCGCGGTCCGGCCCAATGCAGGAATTCTGGATTCGCTCGGAGTAAGACATGTTCCGAAGCCGTTTCATCACGGCGTCGATTTCGTCGCGCGACATCCACAGGCCGTCAACCCGGCGGCGATCGTAACGCGGCAGATTGAGATGAACCCCGGCGAGCGTCGTGACCGTGCCCGAAGTGCCGAGCAAATGGAATCTATGGCACCTTTCCTCGTTCGACGCGCGCGCGAGGAAGTGCTGCAATTCCGCCTCGACCAGATCGGTCATCGCCGAAAACTGCGCAAAAGTCACCTCGGCGCCGCCGAAACGCTCGGCGAGCGTGACAACGCCGAGCTGGAGCGAAGTCCAATGACGAACGCGCTCCGCGCCAGACACGCCCTGACCCGAGGCGAGCCAGACGATTTCCGACGAGCCGCCGCCAATGTCGAATAGGACTACGCTTTTCGCGCCCGAATCAGCCAATGAGGCGCAGCCCGCCGCCGCGAGCCTGGCCTCGGTTTCTCGGCTGATGATTTCGAGCTCCAAGCCTGTGCGCTCGCGCACCCGCTCGATGAAATCTGCGCCGTTTGCCGCCGCTCGGCACGCCTCGGTCGCGATCATCCGCGCGCGCGTCACCCCGCGCGCCGCCATCTTTTCGCGACAAACAAACAGGGCGTCGATGGTGCGCTGGATCGCAGGCTCGGAAAGCCGCCCCGTCTGACTCAATCCTTCGCCAAGGCGAACGATTCGCGAGAAGGCGTCGACAATGCGAAAATTCTCACCCGAACCCTTTTCGTCGTCGCGGATCGGTCGCGCCACCAGGAGGCGGCAATTGTTGGTGCCGAGATCAAGCGCGGCATAGGTCGCCGTGCGCCGCGCGAAGCGCGGTCCGCCCTCCGGGGTAAAGCCGCCCTGACGCGCCCCCTGGCCCACGGCGTTCTGGCTCCTCGTTGCCTCGATCGACGGCACAATTCCTCCTGCGCCCTAGCGCACGCGATCAATCACCATAAGGCCCCGGAAAGAGACCAGACAAGGGGTTTATGTCAAACCGCGTCACATTGGGCGGGCCGGGCGACGAGGCCGGCTGGGTGCGGGTCCGCGCGTTCGATCCGATGAACTTTCAACCTGCCGGCCTTTCGGGGCTGGACAACCTGCTTTGCGCTTTCTATAAGGCGACCACCGTGACGGCCCCGGCTGTCGCGGTGAAAACACGCCCAGGTAGCTCAGTTGGTAGAGCATGCGACTGAAAATCGCAGTGTCGGTGGTTCGATTCCGCCCCTGGGCACCATTAGAATCAACGAGTTAGACGAAATTCGGATTTCACTTAGCGGCAAGTTTTCCAGTCGGTTTTCCAACTTTCAACCCTTTTTGTTCCCGAGCATGTCGATCCGCGCCACGATCTTTGCCGTCTGCTCCGAAGGATCGGCCGTCTCGCAATAGTGCTGCGCCATCGCCAAGGTCCGCTGTCCAAGAAGCCGCCGAATCGTATCGAGGTCGCCACCGGCCTCTCGCGCACGCGTGCCAAACGAATGCCTCAGGCCATGCATGGTGAGTCCCTCGCCGACAAGGCCGCGTTCCTCAAGCCGCGCGATGAACTTGCAAAAAGTCGAATTGAACCCGGATTCCGACCAAGGCTCCCCGAGCGAATTTGCCGCTATCGTGATTGCCCGATGCTCCGGGGCCTCGCGCAGAATGTTCTCCAGCGCTTCGGGAAGCGGGATTGTCACGGCAACGCCGCGCTTGCGCGTCGTCAGACGGGCGACGCCGCCCGCAATCGCCGATTTGGTCAGCCTAAGGACATCACCCTTCCGTAAGCCAAGAAACATTGCGAGTGCGATCGGAACGCGGAGGTAGGGTTTCGCCTCGGCCAACACCACCCGGCACTCCTCCTCCGACCATGGGCGATTTGCTTGAGGGCTCGATTTGTCTCTCGCGACACGTCGGATGTTCCGCGCCGGATTGTCTCGCATCCAACCTCGCTCACGCGCGTGATCGAAAACGATCCCAAGAACTGTCAAGCTATAGTTAGCCATCCACCGTCCTCGTTTCCGGGCTATCTCGTCCCGCAGTTTCGCAACCCAATCCGATTTCGCCTCGACCAGAGGCATGGCCGAAAGTGGCTTCAGCGCGACAAAAACCCGATCATAGGAAGCGCGTGTCGCCGATGCCAGATTCTGGAAAAAGATTGATGCACGATATTCTGTGATCGCAAGGCCAAGCGTTCCCGGAAGCGCCGTCGATCTCTTCAGCTTTTGCTCAAGCGTCGCGAGTTGGGCAAAAAATTCGCCTGTGCCAAACTCTGCAACGAGCCGCGTCTTAGTCGCGCGGTGATAAAAATAGTCGCGACCTTTGGCGCGGACCTTTTTGATCCCTTTAACGCGAACGGCGGGCATGGCTTTCCTCCACGAGCCCGATCCAACTCTGGCCAGATGATGCACCGGGATCGCCCAATTTGTCGATCCATTCGTCGAGCCGTCGCACGTCGTACCTTTCCAGCCGCTTGCTCTGGCCCAACGAGAGCGGCAGGACGGGGCAAACGGCAAGGAAGGTTTCGAGGCCAACGCCGCAGTAGCGGGCGGCCTCTTCCCGGGTCAGCAGTCGCGCCGCCGGCCACGGACGAAAATCGGGCAAAGCTTTATCTTTCGAGGGCATCTGCGTTGAACCCTGTGATGCTGCCTGACGGGCGGTCTCGGCGGGAAAAACCGGCTGACGCCAGACGCGAAGCTCTTCCGCCAAGCTGTCGAGTTCCGCAGTCGAGACCAGCTTCAGAAAATTGACCGATCTTTCATTGCGCCAGCCGAACGCGTACATGAGTGCATCCCGATCGCGATGCAGCGCGAAATGATACACGGCCGCGGTTGTGCGCAGGTTCTGAACGGTAACGCCGGGCAATCCGGCGCGCTGACAGGCGGCTTTGAATGCATTCTTGATCGAACTGCCTGCATTGCCTTTCTTCGCATATGGTTTGCCGTCGGGACGCCGGCACACTTCCGCATCTCGATGCGGCAAGCGCTCAAGCGCAAGCCGAAGGCGAGGGTGAATCTCGATCGACCTCGTCGCTAAGCTCTTTCTTTTTCCTCGAAAGCGAATGTAGCCTTCCGCCAAGTCAACGTCGTCCCACTTCAAATAGAGACATTCGCCCGCGTGAGCGCCCGTGTGCAGAAGAAGAAGAAAAACGGAAACAAAAAATTGCGAGCAGGAATTGGCGATACAATCGGCATTCTTCGGCGTGAGCCACGCTAGCGACTGCCGCTTGACAATCGGAGACCTTCGAAACGAGCGATCGTGGCAAAGGCCGTGGGCCGCAGCGCATTTGATGACTGCGGAAACAACCCCAGTGAACTTTCGTACCGCGGTCGAAGGAGCCACATCGGCAAACCTTAGCTTTACGACCGCGTCGACCACCGATTGATTGATGTCGCTCAGCGGGCGATCACCCAGAGCCGCAAGGGCCGCGGGCAGATACCGCGTCTCCCGGCCAAAAGATTCGTATAGCCGCACCGCGTCGCCGAACGTCGCCGATGTGACGGTCGGCATGGATGCGGGCGACGACGATTCACAATCGTCGACGAATACGAACGGATCGAGCGAAGCCGGCATGCGCCATGCCTCCGCGAGCAAAAGTTTGTCGGGTCAATCTTCTTCGCTTTGGTCACCCCAATCGGCATGCCAATCGATGACGCGCTTGCAGGGTCGGGCATACGCGATAGCGATGATATCCCGCGCCCGAGACGAGCAATGGCGTCGCGTCTCCTCGACAGACGTAGAGCGATGCGGCGGCCGTGGGTTTCGTCCCCGGTGTTTTGACTTAGCCATCCGATTCGGCATATCCGCCTCCATCGACCTCACATGAGCAGCAGAGAATCACTGGTTATAGTGTATCGGTCATAGAGTGTATCATGTATATAAAGTAATACAACCCCATTATTTTGTACTCGATACCCAGACCGTTGTTTCATTAATTTAAACTAAGCGGACATTACACTTTCTATAAAGACCAAAATGGCAAAATGACTTTTTTGAAACCTTTCTTTGGGTCGCGCACATAATTTTATCCTTTCCTTTCGCATATTTTAAAATTTTCCGCTAAAACGTTTAAAACGAATCGCTGTCTATTTTTTCCGAGCACGGAGCAGTCGTTATGGCCGGCGAGCGACCAACAGCCGCAGAGAGTCTTCATGACATTACGTATTGGCTCAATTTATCGCGTGAATTTTACGAAGCATTTCGATGCACTCGAAACCTCGCAGAGATGTATTTTGCGATATGCGTCCTCGCGGAGCATCATAACGAAGCTATCGGCTACCTAGAGTTTAAGGAGTTTCTTAAACACAAAGTCACTACAAAACAATCAGAACAACATGCTGCAAATACGGTTTTATTTGATCTTTCAAAACTGAAATACATCGAGGTATACGACAAAGAGACTGAGCAACCATGGTTTGCAGACGACGTTGAGGTTCCCACGAACGCGCGCTATCTCGTCGGTACAGATATTATTTCTGTAACAAAAACATTTCGACTTGCTATTTTGCAATATCTGAGGCTCGGATTTCCCGCGCTCGGCCTCACAAGTGCGCATGACCCCGACGTGGTTGTGCCGCAATCAGCTGAGATATTTTCGTTTATGAACGGAAAATACAAAAAAGTATGGGAAACGTATCTTGACGACTTGTCTGGCATAACTAACAAACGAGGTGACCGCGTTGATTGGATTTTCGATCGATTGTGTGAGAGTACGGAGTATTATCTCATTTTGCACACTCTAATGCAGAGCGCTCTTGATACCCATAAGGATGTACGCGATATTGAATATATTCGAAGACAAGCGCTTGGTACACGTACTGTCGAAAAGAAGGTCGAGCAGGAATTCAGGTTGATGATGGACGATCTCGTAGAGAGATTTAAAATTGTTGCCATCGCCGACAACCCGCTTCGTAAGACTTGCCATTTCTCACAAGAGGCGTGGCGCATCACAGAAACATATTTAGCAAAGCTGCACGATATTACAGAGCTGCTTAATCAGCGCATCCTCGCAATCGCGAACGAAATTGCGGGCGAAATTAAATAGCTAGCCGTGGCGACGCAGGGCTAGCTATTTGTCTCCGGCTTCAACGCCGGCGGTTTTCACGCTGCCGCGTGTCCCTTTGATCCCGCTCGCGAGGGCGTTGTTCGGTTGGCTTCTCGTCGTCCTTCGGCACGCGCAAGATGATTCTGCCATCAAGCGGCAGGGCCTGCAGAACGACATTGAATCCCTTTCCGTCGGTGTGGGGGAACGCCGCGCCGATTTGCAACCAAAAATCTTCGTCCCCCTCGCGCCTCGTCACCGAAAACGCGCGATATGCGAGTTGTTGCTGGTTGTTCGCCATGTCAGTGCTCCTTTCTCGGCTCCGCCGAGAATGCGGCCATCAACGCGCGCCGTATCGCCAACATCACGTCCTCGACGGATTCGGCGCGGGTGCTCTCGATCTCATCGTTGATGAACTCGAGCTCTCGCTCGTCGAGATACGTCCCGCTCACGGACACCGACAAAACGCCGGCAGTCGTGGGCATGACTTCAATTGAGAGAAATTGCAGCGCCAGCGGACGCGGGGCTGCGGGCGGCACGTCTTCGCGTGCGCGTATGTCAAACATCGTGTCACCTCCGTCTCGCTCGACCGGAATCCTCCATGGATGCCGGTCAACGAGGCCGAAGCGCTAAGTAAATGATATCGCGCGAAAAATGCCGCGCAAGGCAAGGGCGTGCTCAACCGAAATTTTGGGGGAGAGAACGCCCCTGCATGGCGCTTCGACCAAATCGATTCCAACTACACACCATCGCCAAATCAGGAGGTGGCCATGCGCAAAATCTTGGAACTCGCGATCGGCGGCATCACGCTCATGCAGGCGACGCCGGCGCTTGCCGGCATCTACGTCGAGTTTCCCGAAAACAACTACGCCTATTTTTCATACCCGGAACTTTTCTTGCTCCTCCTCCTCGTCGTTCTCCTCATGGCGCTGCTCAGTATCCCGTGGGAAACGTCAGAGCCTACCGTCGAATATTTCGATGTCGCGCCGATTTCATCGATCGAGGAGATCGAACAAGAAGCCGCGCGCCTGCGCGCGCAAAGGCGTCTCCTCGACGCCGAGACCGAGCTCAAAGAAAGCCAATTCAAAGCGGCGATGAAAGCCGGCGAGATCCGCGAGATCGCCGAGCTCGTGAAGTCTGCCGCCGAAAGCCCGAAACTATAGGAGCCCATCATGCCGAAGCAGGAACTCATCGTCCCCGCGCGCACGACGCCGACGCTGCGCGTCGATCCGGCCTCTGTCGTCGCTCCGCGACTGGAAAATCCAGGCGTCATCGGCGGCACGATCACGCAATGGGTGGCCGGGCACGAAACCAAGGTATACCGCGCGGTCAAGGATCGAACAGAGGCGGAAGCCGAGCTCCTCGACGCCCAAACGAAGCTCCTGGAGGCATACGACCGTCGCCAGCGCGTCGCTGCGCGCCTGCAAGAACTGCCCGAACTTCTGCAAAGCGAATGGGCGACCCGCCGTGCCGAACGCGCCGAACGGCTGCGACAGGCGCAACACAAACTCGAAATCGGCGAATTGCAACGCATGACCGAAATCGCCATCGCTGAGGCGGCTCTCGTCGACGCAAAACAGGCCCTCGCGGCGCAAAACTCGCACGGTCACGTGACGTATCAGCTCGCGTGGCGCAAGAAGCAGGCGGAAATGCTCGAGATCGAGTTGGACGCCGCCGAACGGCGCGCGATCCTGCGTGAGCACGTCAAAGAGAACGGCGCGCGAAATATCGCCTCGGGCATCGCCGCACTGCCCGTTGACGATACGCTCGACGACGCGCTCCACGAACGTCGCAACGAGCTCCGGGCACGCGGTCTCGACACCGCACGAATTGATGCTGTCATTGAACGCCGGAAGCAGGGCGTCTTCCTGTGAAGCCAGTCGACGAACGCGCGCGGCGCAAGCTCCTCGCCATTCGCGAGGAAATCCGCTCGCGCTACCCGACGCTCCTCGGTCTCAACCGCCCCGAGCGCCCCGATCGCTCGGCGATCGTCCTCGGTCGCGATGACCGCGGCGCGCCC
>JAKAJL010000016.1 GCA_021813805.1 Pseudomonadota bacterium
TCGTCTGCAAGCCGCCGCCGCCTGGCGTGTGATGGCCGAACGGCGCCGGCTTGCAAACGAGCCAAATCGTTGGAGCACTTCATGAAGACCGACCCTTGACAGATCCGATCCCATACAAGTCCATGGGCGGAAAGCGGTCCTGGACCGAAGGACCGGTACTTTTCGATCAGCGGTCGAAGGCGCGGGGGCAAGGATGCACCATAACCGGAAATTCGGAGCAGGATGAACCGACCGGCGTTTTCCTTGGATAGCGGCCCTTCGTTGACGCGGTTTCGACACCACTTACCCGTAAAAGCGGCGGCAACTCGTCGCGAGAAGTCGTATCCCCGCCCAAGGGTGGGACAACCCCGAAGCGTTACTCCTCGATTTTCCCGTGACTGGACGTTTACTGCGCAAATGGCTTTCGAAAACCACGCCGAATGTCGCTTAACGGATGCGAGCCATTTACCAAAGCCAATTCAGCCAAGCCGAATTACAAGCCGGTGCACGGCGCCGTCATCGGCAAGCGGCAGTCTTAGCGGTCGGGCCTGGACGATCTTTCCATCACATGTGGAGAGAACGACGCCGCGCTCTACTCCGCTGGGATTTTCGACGCGAATTTCATATCGCGATGAGCCATGCCGAAGCGAGAACTCGAAGCCCGCCCAGGCTTTCGGTATGCAGGGATCGACGCAGAGTTGATCGCCCTCCAGGCGCATTCCAAGGATGCTTTCCACGCCGGCGCGCTGCATCCAGGCGGCGGAGCCTGTGTACCAGGTCCAGCCGCCGCGCCCGACATGCGGGCCCACGGCATAGACATCGGCGGCGACGACATAGGGTTCGACCTTGTAGCGATATACGTCCGCCCGAGTACGGGCGTGATTGATCGGATTCAGCAAAGAAAACAGGTTGGCCGCCTTGTCGCCCTGGCCGAGTTTGGCGAACGCCATCACGGACCAAAGGGCGGCGTGGGTGTATTGGCCGCCGTTCTCGCGGACGCCCGGCGGATAGCCTTTAATGTAGCCGGGATCAAGCGCGGTCTTGTCGAATGGCGGCGCGAATAATGGCGCCAGCCCATCCTGCGGGCGGATCAGCTCGCGCTCGACCGAAGCCATCGCTCGCGCCGCCCGTTCGGGCGGCGCGGCGTCGGAAAGCGCGGCCCAGGATTGCGCGATGCAGTCGATCCTGCATTCTTCGCTTTGGCTTGAGCCAAGCGGTGTCCCGTCGTCGAAAAACCCGCGCCGATACCATTCGCCGTCCCAGGCCTCGCGCTCAATCGATGCCTGCAAGGCAGTAGCGCGCGTGCGCCATTTTTCCGTGCGGGCGTGCTCACCACGGGCTTCGGCGAGAGGCGCAAACTTGTTTAGCGTTGCATAGAGCAGCCAGCCAAGCCACACGCTTTCGCCTGCGCCTCTTGCGCCGACGCGGTTCATGCCGTCGTTCCAGTCGCCGGTACCGATCAGCGGCAAGTCATGACCGCCATGCGCCAAGCTACTGTCGAGCGCGCGAGCACAATGTTCGAACAGGGTTGCTGTTTCGTCGCTGATCGCCGGAGTGAAAAAGCTGTCATGCTCCAACGGCCCCAGCATCCGCCCTTCCAGAAATGGAAGTTTTTCATCGAGAACAGCGGCATCGCCAGAGACCTCGACATATTGGCCGACCGCGAAGGCCAGCCAGGCGCGGTCGTCGGAAATCCGGGTGCGTACGCCTTGACCCGAATGCGGCAGCCACCAATGCTGGACGTCGCCCTCGGCAAACTGCCGCGCCGCCGCGCGCAAAATGTGCTCGCGCGTCATTTGCGGATGAGACGCCGAGAGCGCCATGCCGTCCTGGAGCTGATCGCGAAAACCATAGGCGCCGCTGGCCTGGTAGAAGGCCGAGCGCGCCCACAGGCGGCAGGCGATCGTCTGGTACAGCAGCCAACCGTTGAGCATGATGTCCATGGCCCGGTCCGGCGTTTTTACCGTGACCGCGCCCAGAAGCTCGTCCCAATAGAGGCCGACTTTTGCGAATACCGCATCAAGGTCAGCGCCGCGGTAGTGTTCGATCAGGCCCCGCGCTTCCTGCGCATCCGAGGCGTCGCCTAACAGGAAGGTGATTTCGACGCTGGCGCCCGGCGCGAGCACGACGCGGGAGCGCATGGCCGCACAGGGATCAAGGCCCGCGCCGACAATGTTCGACAGGGCCGCGCCGCTGACCAGCGCCGCCGGGGCGCTGAGCGTCCCGTTGCGGCCGATGAACTCCCGGCGATCACCGGTCCAGTCGGTTTGCCGCCCGCGGAGATCGACAAAGGCGATGCGCGCGCCGAAACCCGCGCTCCAACGATTTTGGGCGAATATCGCGCCCGAACGGGAATCCAATGCAGTCGTCACGAAAGGCAGTCCGGCCGAACGCGATGGGCCGAGCGCCCATTCCACATAGGCGGCCACGCTGAGATGACGAACGCGCCCTGACAGATTGCGCAATTTAAGCCGCGATATTTTGATCGACGCGTCGATAGGCGCGAATTGCAGGAGATCTGATTGGATGTCGTGGCTGGTGTGCTCGAACCGGCTGTAGCCGCGACCATGGCGGGCGCGATAAGTCGCCGCCTCGATGCGGATGGGAAACGCGGTCGGGCTCCAGTATGCGCCGGTATCGTCGTCGCGGATATAAAAGGCCTCGCCTGACCGGTCGGCGACCGGGTCGTTCGACCATGGCGTGAGCTGGTTTTCGCGACTGTTGACAGACCAGGTGTAACCGCTGCCTTCGGTCGCCGCCTGGAAGCCGAAATTTTCGTTGGCGACGACATTGATCCAGGGAGCCGGCGTCGCCTGGCCAGGGTCGAGAATCGTCACATATTCCTGCCCGTCCTTGGCGAAGCCGCCTAGCCCGTTGAAGAATTCAAGTTTTTCCGCCGGCGCCGCCGTGGGCGTCGGATTTGGCGCGAACGTCGTCTTCGTCAGCAGGCCGGCGGACGGCTTTATCGACGCTTGCGTCTCGACGATCCGCTCGAGCTGAGCGAACAGCCCGCCGCGCTGCGCCACAAGAACGACCCGCGCGACAGAAGCAAGCTGGGCGGACGTCTCAGGGGCAATGAGGTCGCCGCGCAGCACGAAGACTCCGCCCGGCGAATCCTCGCCGCGAATTCTCGGTCGAATTTGACGGCTGCGGATCAGGGTTTCGAGAGAGGCCTGAAGATCCTGGACATAGGAGGATTGTCGCTCGTTGAGGATCACCAGATCGACCGCGAGCTGTTTCATTCGCCAATATTCGTGCGCCTGGAGCAATTCACGCGCGATATCGAGATCATCGGCGTCGGAGATGCGCAAAAGCACGATGGGCAGATCGCCGGAAATACCGAGTGGCCACATTCTCGCCTGCGCCCCGGCGCCGCGAAGAATCGTGTCGGATGGAGGCCGCCAGGTGGGACTGACGTAGATCACATGGCTCGCCAGACGCTGGAATTGGCTGGCTTCGCCGGCGGTGACACCGAGATGATGCAATTGCACCTGAGCCTGCGTCCAGGCGAGAGTCGTTGCGCGCGAATAGGCCGTGGCGTCGCGATGCTTGTCGACAATGTCGAGCAGGGTTTCGCGCGTTGAGGCCGCCATCGTCCAGAAGGAAATTCGCGCTGTGGCGCCCGGCTGAATCCGCACACGCCGGCGCAGGGCGAAAATCGGGTCGAGCACTGCGCCGACCGTATTCGAAAGCGCCCTCCCGTCGATCATGGCGATCGGCGTTCTCACGCTCCGGCCCCGCCCCAGGAAGCGCGCCCGGTCAGTTTCGACCTCGGTCTTTCCGGCCGTTTCGCCATCGATGACGGCGATCTGTCCGACCCAGATTTCCGGCTCGCTCGGATCGCGCCTGCGCCTTGTGGCCAGCAGCGCGCCGACATCGGCCAGGAATTCCGTCTCGACGAAAAGCTTGGAAAAAGCCGGGTGCGCGATATCCGCCGCCTGTGGGGCGAGGACCAGTTCGGCATAGGAGGTGATTTCGATTTCGCGGACGAGTGGGCCATTGTTGGTCACGGAAACGCGCCGCACTTCGGCGTCATCCTCGGAGGAGACGACGACATCCAAAGTCGTCGTCAGATTTGCGTCCTGGCGCGTGATTTCGGCGCGATCCTCGTTGAAGGCGACATGATAATCGTCGGCTTCGCGGCCGCTCGGCTGAAAGCCCGCCGACCAAACCTCGCTGCTGAGAACATCGCGCAGAAAAATATAGGAGCCGAAATCATCGCAGGAAGAGTCTTCCCGCCAGCGGGTCAGGGCGAGTTTTCCCCAGCGGCTGTAGCCGGAACCGGCGCTGGTCAACATTGTGGAATAAAGTCCGTTGGAAAGCAGGTGCGTAGCCGGGGTCGCCTGATGCGCGGAGGAATAACGTCGGCCGCCCGACGGCTCGGCGTCGCGCCCTTTTTTGGCGGAGTATTTCATTTCCGCCGCCCAGGGACGGATGACGGCGACCTCGCGCGGCACGCGCTCCTGCAACAGCAGTTCGGTCGCCTGCACCATCGGTTCGGCGTGAAACCGCGCCCGCATCCTGGCGTCGAGCACGGCATTGGCGATGGCGACGATCGTCATGCCCTGATGATGGGCCATGAAGGCGCGCACAATGGCGCGCTGTTCGCTTTCGGGGACGCGCGCCGGCGTATAATCCAGCGCCTCATAGAAGCCGTAACGGCCGAGTGCGCCGACGCCGGCGAGGCGCTCCAGATTAGCGCGAGCCGCCGCCGGATCAACCATAGTCGCGAGCGCGGTCGCATATGGCGCCACGACGAAATTGTCGGCGAGTCCGCGTTTCAGACCGAGGCCGGGAATGCCAAAATTGGAATATTGGTAGGTCAATTCCAGATCGCGCGCGTTATAGGCGGACTCCGAAACGCCCCAGGGCAAATTCAACTTGTTCGCAAAGGCGATCTGTCGGCCTACGACTAGACGGCTCGTCGCTTCCAGCAGACTTCCCGCCGGCGCCCGCATGACGAGCGAAGGCATCAGATATTCGAACATCGATCCCGACCAGGAGGTCAGCGCGGCGCCATGAGCGATGGGCGTCGCCGTGCGGCCAAGGTGGAACCAATGGCGTGCGGGAATATCGCCCTTGGCGATGGCGAAGAAACTGGCCAGTCGCGCTTCGGAAGCCAAGAGATCGTAACAATTGGGATCGAGCGCGCCTTCGGGCACCAGATAGCCGATCGATAGCAGATTGCGCCTGCGGTCGACGAGAAAGCCGAAGTCCATGGCTAGCGCCATTGATCGAGCCGTTTCTTCCAGCTTCTCCAGCCGCGCGCGCAAGGTGGCGGAGTCTTTGGCGTTCCGCGTGTTGTCGGCAAGATGCGCAGCGATGGCGTTCACGGCAGCCTGCGCCCAGAACAGCATGTCCGCGCCAGCCTCGTCGCCGCGTTCGCTGGCCAGCGCCCGCGCCATATCGACCATCGTTTCGGCCTGGAGGCCGAGATTTTCCAGGCGAGCCCCAAAATCGTCCGGCGTCAGGAATGGCTCGCGCGCCGCCGCCGCGAGCGCGGACAGCGCATCGTCGAGTTGCCGCCAGGTGACGGTTTGGGTCCTGCGGCCGTCACGCAGGCGCGCCGCGTCTTCCCGGGTCAGGTCGAGCGCGTCGGCCACCCCTTCGAGGCAAGCCTTGGGTTCTGTCGGCGAATCTCGCCATTCGCGGCAAGCGTTGGCCAAGGCGATCAGGTGTCCGGCAAGATTGCCGCTATCGACCGAGGAGACATATTTCGGGTCGAGCGGACGTAGGTCGCCGGTGTCGTACCAATTGTAAAAATGGCCGCGGAAACGCTCCATGCCGTTCATGGTCGCCAGAGTGGCCTCAAGCCGTTCGATCGTTTCTTGCGCTCCAAGCCATCCGAAGTCGCGGGCGCTGGCCAGCGAAAGGAGATAAAGGCCGAGATTGGTCGGTGACGTTCGATGCGCCACCTTCGGCGCCGGATCTTCCTGGAAATTGTCGGGCGGCAGCATGTGGTCGGCGTTGGTGACGAATGTCTCGAAAAAGCGCCATGTCCGGCGCGCGGTCAGCCGCAGGGCCTGCGCGTCGTCATTGGACAGGGGTTTTCTGCTGGCGCGACGCGGCGGCAGGCTGACCCAGCGCGCCACAGCGGGTGATGCCAGCCAGAGCGCCGCAAAGGCGCCGGTCAGCAGCGCGTTTCCGCCTCCGTTAATCCAGCCGACGATGATGACCAGCGCGCTGATGACCAGAGCGCCGGCCATACGGCGATAATAGCCGGACAAATCGAGACGCCGGGTGATGGTCGCCTGCGCCGCTGGAACCCATTCGAGCAGATTCTTGTGGCTGACATAGAGCCGAAACAGGGTGCGAATGATCGCGTCGCCCATCAGCCAGGCTTGATGGGCCAGGAAAATGATGGTGAGCGAGGACAAGGTTAGGGCCAGCTTGAGGTCGCCGCCGAGAGCGCGAAAATGACTGGACAGAGTGATTCCGGGCCGGCGCGGCGGTATGGCCGCAATGACGGGAATCATCGGCGGCAAGGCGATCGTCGCCAGCACAAAGGCGGTCCAGACCAATGCCGCATGGACCGGCAGGAGCCAGCCCGCAAGCAGGGCGAGGATCGCAAGTGGCGCGGACAGGGTGCGGCGCAGATTGTCGAGCATTTTCCAGCGCCCGATGGCCGGAATGGCGGCGGACGCTTGCGTCGAATCGACGGGTTTTGGCGCGCGACCGAGTATCCACGGCAGGAGCTGCCAATCGCCGCGCGCCCAGCGATGGTGGCGCAGCGCGCCGACCTCGTAGCGTGCGGGAAATTCCTCGACGATTTCAACGTCGGAGGCCAGACCGGCGCGGGCGAACACGCCCTCGAACAGATCATGGCTGAGGAGCGTCGAGTCAGGCGCGCGGCCGGCCAGCGCGGCTTCGAAGGCGTCGATGTCATAAATGCCCTTGCCGGCATAGGAGCCTTCGCCGAACATGTCCTGATAGACGTCGGAAACCGCCGAAGCATAAGGATCAATGCCACTCAGGCTCGAAAAGATGCGTTGGAAAAGCGAACCTTCGAGCCCCACCGGCAGCGAAGGCGTCACACGCGGTTGCAACACCCCATAGCCTTCGACAATTCGCCCCGTCGCTACGTCGAAACGCGGCCGGTTGAGCGGATGCGCCATCTTGCCGATCAGGCGGCGGACGGCGTCGCGCGGCAGGCGCGTATCGCCGTCTAGCGTGACGACATAGCGCGTATCGGGCGGCGCCAGCGGCGGGGCGCCATCGACGCAGACGAAGGCGGTATCGGTGGCGCCGCGTAAAAAACGATTCAGTTCGTGCAGCTTGCCGCGTTTGCGCTCCCAGCCAATCCAGCGCGATTCACTTGGACACCAGACCCGGTGGCGATGTAGCAGGAGGAAACGCGGGCCGCCACGAGCCGGTCCATAAAGCTGATTCAGCCGCGCGACGCCTTTCGCCGCGACAGCCAGCAGCGCCTCGTCGCCGTCGATGTTCTTAGCCGCGGCGTCCAGCCAGTCGGAGAGCAATGCGAAATGCAGGTCGCCTTCGGGACAGGCGAGATGGTGAATCTCGAGACGCTCGATCTGCTCCTCGATGGCGTCCGGCGTGGTCAAAAGCGTCGGCACGGCGACAAGGGTGCGCAGACGCGAAGGAACGCCCTTGGCCAGTTCCATGGCCGGCAGAAGGTTGGCGTGGAAGCCGAAGCTGACCGCCCGATTGACCAGCGCGACCGCGGCATCAACGGCGGGGATCGCACCAAGAACGACCAAAACGCCGAGCGGCCATGCCCCAAGGCCCATGGCGGCGAGAGCGACAAGCGCGACGGCGAGCAGGATCAGGGTGACGGCGGCGATGGCGCCGGCATAAAAACCGATGCCCGAGGCCCGATGCAGGCGCACTCGCCACTTGTGCTCCCGCGGGTGATAGCCGATCTTTTGTTCAAAATCCTGTCGGCCGCCGCCGATGAGGTGATAGCCAGGATCGCTTTTTCGGGCGTCCGCCGGGGCGGACGCCTCGTGATGAAAGCGCTTGGCCGCCGCGACGGCGCGGTGCGCAATGTCGAGTTCGGCAGTATTCGAACCGCGCGCCAATTCCTCGATGGCGGTGCGATAGAGATTGCGCGTGGGGAAATCCATGTCCTTGTAGGCGCTGTCGATTGCGAGCGCTTCGTCGACAAGGCTGACCTCCTCGAACAGGTCTTTCCAATCGACATCCGAGATCAAGCGCAGGCTGGTGATGATGTTGCGCACCGTGACGCTGGTTGCGCCCTGCCGCCGGTGCGCCTCGCGCACGACATCGTCGGCGGTCGTGTGCTGCGCGGCCAGTCGCTGGTCGAGCCAGGTCAAGGCCGGCGTAATCGTCGGGTCCTGGTCGCGCAGCCTATGGATGAGCTGGACGGCGAAGGCTTCCGAACGCGCATCGTCCTCGTGGTCGGCGAGCGAGACCTTTATCGGCTCCCCTTTTTGACTGGCTGCGCCCAGCAACCGGTCGGCGAGATCGTCCGCCAGATGACGCGCCGCGCGGCCTTTGACGATTTGCTCGGCAAGGCGGCGCAGATTTTCGATCATCACGATCCGAAGCGTGATCGACACCGCCCATAATTCGCCGATCGTCAGCGGCTGCACCTCCTGATAGGCGCGCACATAGCCGACCAGCATGTCGGAATCGAACCGGCTGTCGGTGTGCGCGACAAAGGCCCAGGCCATGCCGAACACACGCGGGTATCCGGCGAATGGTCCGACGGCGAGTTTTGGCAATTGCCGGTAATAGCCTGGCGGCAGATCCGAGCGGATTTCGCGGATCTGTTTTTCGATGAGATGATAATTTTCGATCAGCCATTCGGCCGCCGGCGTGACGGCGCGCCCCTCATCGGTTCCCTGTAACAGGTTCTTGTATGCGGCAAGCAGGGCGGCGCCGTTCTCGGCGAGGCGACCCGCCAGCGGATGCCCCCTCCCTGGCTTTGGCGTTACTTTCTGGGCCGTCGCGAGACTTCGCGCATGTTCCTCGATGCGCGCGGCGCTGAAAAGCTCTTCCCGAACAGGCTCCGGATTATCCCAGGGCGAGGGCGCGCGGGCGAACAAGGTGTGCAAAAATATCGTCAACTGGGCCTCAAATCAAAAAATAGGGATGGACACAACGTCCTCGGTCGGGGCGGAACGGTTTCATTATTGCCGGTCTGTCATCGAGGCGAAGGTCGGAAAACAAATCGCGCCGATGGCCAATGGCCCTGAAAAGTCAACTAACTTTTCGGGAATAAGTTGCTTTTTGCACCGCGAAGGGCTGCGGCGCCAGCTCTGCGGGCACGGCGAAACGATCGGGGAATCCGCGGTCGTTGTTCTCACCGTCCGAACCGTCGGGATGGGTTTCTCCAAACGCCCGGGGCCCCGCGTGAGCGGCTGCAATCAGCAGGAAATAATGCTCGGCGTGCTGGAGATAGTTCTCCGCCGAGACAGGATTGCCGGCCGTATGAGCGTCCCTCGCCAATTGAAGATATTTATCAGCTATGTGCCGCGCGGTTCCGCGTATCTTGACGTCCGGCCCATTCGATTCATATGTGCGGGTCGGTGGGTTGGACTCGTGACGAGCGCCCATCGGGCGGCTCCGCAACCGGCTATTCTGGTCAGATTTCATTCATTGTCCTAAAATTTCGAAGGCTCAAGGCCGGAGAACCGCCGTTTCTCGATTCAAGCCTCCTGGTCACGGATTGGCTTTGTCGGCGACTGGCGCGGAGGAAGCGGTTTCGTGCTGGCCGGCGTCCCCATGCGGCGTCTTCCTGAAAGCGGATACGAGCGCCAAACCGAGAAGCAGCACCAGGATTGCAGGGACGAGGGGACTCCAGCGAGGGGCGTTGGCCTTGGCGCCGACGAAGGGAATTTTCTTGTATTCGTGCGCCGGGAGAAGGGCGAACAGCCGTTTCGCGATGGCCTTGTTTTCAGCGTCTCCGCGATCAGGGATCAGGCGGAGCAGCGCTTCGAAAGCGGCGGATTTCGGCAATCGCGCGATGCGGGCTGCTTCCTGCCACGGGTCGACGCCCGAGCGCGCGATGGCCGACACCATGGTCAACGGCGCCCCGGGCGCCTCGTCGCAGACAATGGCATAGAGGAAGGGCTCGAATTCCGGGCCAAGCGGCGGGAAGGCCTGAGACAATTTCGCTCCGATCCTTAAATTCCGCCGCCTGTCGACTCGTCGTCAGTGACGCCAGTCGGCGAGCGCCGTCGGTAATTGTCCTGTCGCGTCGACATGAGCCACGTCGCTGCCCGGCGCTAGCGTCGAGTCTAAAAAGCTGAGATTGAGGACGAGCCCCCGTTCGGTGAGGAGTTGAAGGTCACTGCGGCCGAACAGCCGCTTGAGGACCTTGGGCGGCGCATGGATTTCGCCGCAAACCGTGACCCCGCCGCCGGCGTTGAAATAGCCGTCGAAATCGAAATCGGCTTGGGCGAGCATCTCGCCGTTGTGGGTGACGAAGCCATGTCCGGACATTCCGCCGAGATAGCGCAGCGCCTTGGTCTTGCGGGTCATGGCTTTCATCGGCTCTCTCCGTCGGCCGCCAAAGCGGCCAAAAGCTCATTGGCGTCGATGAAAATCATCTCCTCCCGCCCTCCGGAGCTGGCCACAGAGGGGAGCCTCGGCATGGTCGCGACGCGGCGAAAGGCGAGAAACGGACAACCCTGAAATCTCTTCTTCGTCGGTGACGACCCGATAGGTTCCGGCTGGTTGCGGACGTTCGAATTCAGGCAGCAAGAACGGATGGTTGAACGTCACGGTCGTCTCGGTGGTTCGGACGGGCATGTGTTTTCCCTTGGAGAAAAGCCCCGTCTGTCGGTTTTGACGGGTAATCGCTTCGTGGGCCTTCGGTTCGTCGCGCGAACCAGATTCCACTTTGCTTGAACCAAAGGTCCGCGAAGCGATTACGTTTTAGTGAGACTTCTGGGGCGGCTTGATTGGCGTAAAGCTGCTCGCCGCCATTAAGGGCGGATTCGGATTGGCGGCCGGCTTGACCGCCTTCGGCTTCTTGGCTTCGCGGTTGCCGCGTTTGCGTTCCCTGGCCATGACAAACTCCTGTCGCGCACCTCTGGACGGCGCGCTCGTGTGATATGCCAAGCCCACAACCCTTTCGGGGCGTGGGCTTCGCAAGCGCGGGCGGGGTGAAGTCGCATCGCACGCACCCGAAAATCGCTGGCCAAGTCGCCAGTACATCCGTGGTCGACCTGAAAAGTCGCCGGCGATTGCGCGGATTTTACGAGCCAAAACCCGCGGACGAAAAACTGTTAGAGCATGATTTCAAGCTTTTCGGCCGACATCTTCCCGCTCTTGCGGTCCGCCACAAGCTCGAAGGACACTTTGTCGCCCTCGCGCAATTGGTTGAGACCGGAACGTTCGACGGCGCTGATGTGAACGAAGGCGTCCTTGCCGCCGTCATCCGGCGCAATGAAGCCGAAGCCCTTTTCGGAATTAAACCACTTTACGGTTCCCTGAGACATGGAAACCCCTTTCTAGAAACGCTGCAGATGCTCGCCAGCACTGCCGCCGACGGTCGAAATCGCATTCTTGAGCACGATTATTGTGTGGCGCTGTGGAGTAATTTTCGTAAAAAATTACATCAGTATTTTGCCTATCGACATTCACAATATAAGTTGTTTTGAAAAAAATACAAGTGATAATAAATCTTATATCACAGAGGCACCTGCCGCATGCGCCAAGAATGCCCCCGAAACGCATCTTGGACAGATGTTCAATTCATTTGTCGGTTTGTCAGCCGCGAAGGGACTGCAGGCGTCATCGAGCGGGTGTCAAATTAATTCACGCCCGAAATGGATCGTCACCCGTCTGAAATTCGAGGAGATCCAACCTCCGCTTCGAGCCGCTCATCGACGCGCCTGGCAAGTTTGGCGAATGTCCCCCCAGGGCCATGAAGCGACCTACACGCAGCGGGCCCGCAATTTCCGCTTCGAGCCGAACGCGGCCGCTGTCGGAACCGCCGTTGACGGTCGCCACGCGTCGGGGTTTCATCACCGGATATAGGTTCGTGGGTGAGACCCCGATAGCCGCGGCTAAAACTCCGCCCCTCCCCGAACGCGAGTTCGGCGGCGATCATCGATTGCTCGGTTTTCGCGCCTGACCGATCAGGCCTTTTCCCCCGAATGGCGAGGCGGTTGGGCCGCCCTTGCCTTGCGCATTCTGATAGGCCGTGCCGGCGGCTTTTTTGGGTGCGTTCTTGTCCGCCTTCGGTTTCTTCGCCTCTTTGTTTCCTCTGATCTGACCTTTGGCCATGATTTCCTCCCGCGTCGAAAGCGAAAAAGCGTCTGTCTTGTCGAATCATTTGGCGAGCAATGGCTGCACGGCATCGAGTTGGAAGTCAGGCTTGGCGCGGCGGGCCTTGTTGGGCTGGCTGGCTGATGAACCTTCGGCGACCCGGACCGCCCTGGCGGCTTTGCCCGGCGCAAACGCGAGCTTTTTGTGTGCGGAGCAATAGCTGTCTCCCCGCAGGCGCCGGCAGCCGCAAAAGCGGAAAGCCTCAAAATGCTGGGGATCGCCGATCGGCCAGCGGCACATATTGCCGCGCAGTTCCGAGAGGCGGACCGGCCGGGAGCCGGGCAGCGTCATCCATTTCGTGCTGACCGCCTGTGCGCCGATGAATCGCGAAGCCGCATCCTGCCGCTGCGCCAAGACGTTTTTGAAATTGGGCTGTCCCAGCGAATTGCCGATTTTGTGCATTTTGATTTCGCTTCCCGCGAGAACAGGGCGTTCCGACGAAAACGCTCGGGTCTCTGATTGGTGGAAATAACCGCACATGTTGCAAAAAGCCGATCACGCCTTTCGCATCCCGCTTGCGGGGCTGGCAGAGCAAGCGTTGCGGGCTGGATGAGAATCCGGCGCGAATTGCCCCGCGGTCGAACGGCACTATAGGACTCCGCCGCAACTTTTGCGAGGCATTTCAGTTTCGCCGTAATGCCAGCGGGCGAAAAGCGCATGAACGAAGGTCCAATATCGAGGCCCCGGTGTTCGAGTCGGATTATTTGGACACGTTCGACAGACTCGTCGCCTTCGACGCCGAAACGACCGGCAAGCACACGAACGATCACTTCGAGCCATTGATTGAGGCATGACAGGCAAGTCCGGCGAACGACCGTTTCGGGTCACTTGTGCGCGTTCCCTGTATTCGCGGAATGACCGTTGATGGTTATGCTGCGGACTATGGCAATCAGGCGCGAAGGACGCCTCTGGGTCGACTCCGGCCGGTCACCCGTTGAGAGCAGCGATGGCTGCACCTTAGATCCGGCGCTACGCATCAGCAAAATTTCGCCACCAGGTCGAACCGCGTCTGCGCCTCAGGAAGTCGGCAACCACATTAAGTTGTTGGCCTTTTTCATGGCCTTATTGAAAATCGAATTAAACAACTGCGTTATAAATCAAAGTGTTATGATTGCGATGTGATCCCGGCCAGGGCACCAAAACACCATCCAAGAACATCCCAAAACATTAAAACCAACGGTAAAACAAGGGATTTTATCGTTATCGCCATCCCAAGGCGTCCAGCGGGGCGTTTGTCGGCATCCGGCGCGAAGATTGGTATATTTACTAATATGGGCGCGACGCCAACGAGGCATATGCCGACGGGCGCGCCAACATGGCGCGTTCCGACCTTCGTATTCGCAACGCCAAACCCGGCGCGGTTCATCTCGACGGGAGCCTATGCTCTCGCCCCGACGAATTGGCGGGCGCGCTGATCATGCTGGCCGAAACCAAAGACTCCGGAAAGAGGGAGGCGTGAGCGAAGCGCGGGGCCGCGTTCTTTCAGGGCCCGTCGCGGAGAACTGCATCGTCGGCTGGCCGCGACGCTGGCGGCGTTCCGGCGCGACCGGGCGGCGCACAACCGGCGTCAGGCGGCGCTGGCGCGGCATGACATGCCGACCTGCCAGGTCGAGCGCGTCAAGCGCACGCGGCGTCTGATCGAACTCGGCCGCCGCGTCGTCAAGGCCGGCGTCGCGGACATCACCGGATACTATCGCGCCGTCATCGTCGGGGCGCTGCTCTGGATGGCCGACAAGCTCCAAAGCGATCAAGGGGAAAATGCGCGGGCGCTCGGGAGCGCGAAGGGGAAGCGGGCGTTCGAGACAGAACAGAAAGAAGAAGCGCTCACCGTCTCGCAGGAGCAGAGCAAGATCGGGCGTGACCGACAGCGGGCGGCTTGCGGTCAGTGCAAGTGAGTATGGAACACGACCCGTCGAGGCTCAGGCGCACGAATTGAAGCGCCCAGGCTTCGGCGCGTCGTCACTGGCTCTTGGGTGGGAACCGGCCATTGGCGGAAGGGAAGAAACAGGCCGGAGAGCGGCCAGAGCACGAAACAGCGCCACATGTGAACCGCCCGTCGCCGGAACCATGAATTTGACCGGTGGTGGGGGGCGGACTGGAATGCCCCCGCCCCGGCAATACATCCTTCGAAAATGACACGCATTTCCGAGATAGCGCCCCATCGCGGCGACGCCTTCACACGGCGGTCGGCCGTCTCAAATCCAGCGTGGTCGGGAAATCGCCCGAAGCCTCCCGCGCCGGCGGCCTGATGCGGCCCGGCGTATGGCCGTGGTCCTGGAAACGGGCAAGGCGGCGGGCCTCGGCCTCGAAGGAATTCACCGGGAAGGTCTCGTAATTGCGACCGCCGGGATGGGCCATGTGATAGACGCAGCCGCCGAGCGATCTCTTGCTCCATTTGTCGATGATGTCGAAGGTCAGCGGGACATGGGGCCAGATGGTCGGGTGGTAGCCGGAATGCGGCTGCCAGGCCTTGAAGCGCACGCCGGCGACGGCCTCGCCGCGCTTGCCCGTGGAATTGAGCGGCAGGCGGCGGGTGTTGCAGGTCACGACGTGGCGGGCTTCGTTGAAGCCTTCGACCCGCACCTGCAAGCGTTCGACCGAGGAATCGACATAGCGCACCGTGCCGCCGATCCCGCCTTCCTCGCCCATCACATGCCAGGGCTCCAAAGCCTGGCGGAGTTCGAGCTTCACGCCGGAATGTTCGACCTGTCCATAGAAGGGAAAGCGGAACTCATATTGGGCGCGATACCATTCCTCATCGAAATCATAGCCGGCGCGGCGCAGGTCTTCGAGCACATCGACAAAATCTTCCCAAACATAATGCGGCAGCATGAAGCGGTCGTGCAGGCTCGTGCCCCAGCGCGTCAGTGCGCCCTCCTGCGGCTCGCGCCAGAACCAAGCCACCAAAGCGCGCAGCAGAAGCTGCTGGGCGAGCGACATGCGCGCGTCGGGCGGCATTTCGAAGGAGCGGAATTCGACCAGGCCCAGCCGCCCGGTCGGGCCGGAGGGCGAATAGAGCTTGTCGATGCAGATTTCGGCGCGATGGGTGTTGCCGGTCACGTCGGTCAGCAGGTTGCGGTAGAGCCGATCCACCAGCCAGGGCGGAATAAAACTCTGGCCCGGCCCGGGCGTATGGCTAAGCGCGATCTCCATTTCGTAGAGCGTGTCGTGGCGCGCCTCGTCGATGCGCGGCGATTGCGAGGTCGGGCCGATGAACAGGCCGGAGAACAGATAGGACAGCGAGGGGTGGCGCTGCCAATAGACGATGAGGCTTTTTAAGAGGTCGGGCCGGCGCAGGAACGGCGAATCGTTGGGCGTGGCGCCGCCGATGACGACGTGATTGCCGCCCCCGGTCCCGACATGGCGCCCGTCGATCATGAATTTTTCCGTGCCGAGTCGCGACAGCCGCGCCTGTTCATAGAGCACAGTGCTGATCTCGACCAGTTCGTCCCAATTGTCGGAAGGATGGACATTGACCTCGATCACGCCGGGATCGGGCGCGACGCGGATGACCTGAAGGCGCCAGTCGAGCGGCGGCGGATAGCCCTCGATATGGACCGGCAGGCCGAGGTCCTTCGCCGTCGCTTCCACCGCGGCCAGCAGTTCCAGATAGTCTTCCAGAAAACCGACCGGCGGCATGAAAACATGCAAGCGCCCGTTGCGCGGCTCGACGCTGATCGCCGTGCGCACTTCGGACGAAAAGTCGAGCAGCTGCTGGTCCCAGAGTTGCTGGTCGGGCGCCACCGCGCCGCGCCGGTATTTCTGGGCGAAGGCCTCAGCCTTGGGCAGTTCCTGGCGCGGCTCGGTCGGGTCCTGAGCCGCGACGAAAAGATAGGCGCTCGGCGCGACAAAGGGCAGCGACGAGAGCGGCAGGCGGAAGCCGATCGGCGAATCGCCGGGGGTCAAAAAGATCGCGCCGCGCCGCAGCGGCCATTTCTGGCTGATCCAGCTCCGGGTCTGGGTTTGCGCGTTCCAGCGCTGCACCGGCAGGACGAAGCCGGTCGGCGTGTTCAGGCCCTGGCTGAAGACTTTGGCGAAACGGGCGCGCTCCTCCGGCTCGGCGAGCCTGCTGTCGCCGGGCGTGACATTCATCGGCAGTTCGGACTCCTTCAAAATCCATTGCGCCGGGTCTTCATACGCCGCCACGACGTAATCTTCAGGAATCATCAGCTTTTCGGCGATCGTCGCGCAGAAGACGCGCGCCTGCTCCGGCGTCGCCGGATTTTCGGGATTTTCGCGCGCGATCAGTTCGACGTCGCGCCAGATCGGCTCGCCGTCCTTGCGCCAATAGATCGAGAAGGTCCAGCGCGGCAGGCTCTCGCCCGGATACCATTTGCCCTGGCCGTAATGGAGAAAACCATTGGGCGCGAAATTTTTACGCAGGCGACGGGTGAGGTCGTCCGCCAAGACCCTTTTGGTCGGACCGACGGCCTCGGTGTTCCATTCCGCCGACTGGTAGTCGTCGATCGAGACGAAAGTCGGCTCGCCGCCCATGGTCAGGCGCACGTCCTGGGCGCGCAAATCGGCGTCCACCCTTTTGCCCAGCGCGTCCAGCGCATGCCAGGCTTCGTCGGAGAAGGGCGCGGTGACGCGCGGCTTTTCGTCCAGCCGCTCGACCGACATCTCAAAAGCGAAATCGCCGCGGGCGTCGCCGGAGAAAGAGCCCTCGATCGGCGCGACGGAGGCATAATGCGGCGCAGCGGCCAGCGGCAGATGGCCTTCGCCGGCGAACAGGCCGGAGGTCGGGTCGAGGCCGATCCAGCCGGCGCCGGGAATATAGACCTCGGCCCAGGCGTGGAGATCGGTGAAATCGTGGTCGGTCCCCGAAGGCCCGTCGAGCGATTTCACGTCCGCGCGCAACTGGATCAGGTAGCCGGAAACGAAGCGCGCGGCGAAGCCCAGATGGCGCAAAACCTGCACCAGCAGCCAGGCGGTGTCGCGGCACGAGCCCGAGGCGAGCCGGAGCGTTTCCTCCGGGGTCTGCACGCCGGGCTCCATGCGCACCAAATATTTGATTTTTTGTTGTAAATCCTGATTGAGCCAGACCAGGAAATCGACCGTCCCCCGCACTACGCGCGGGATCGTGTCGAGATAGCCTCGCAGCAACGGCCCGGCCGGCTCGGGCCCGACATAGGCCGAAATGTCCTTGGCGAGGGAGTCCGCATAAGCGAAGGGGAATCGTTGCGCGTAATCCTCGACGAAGAAGTCGAACGGGTTCTGGACCGCCATCTCGGCGATCAGATCGACCGTGATCGAAAACACGTCGGTGGGTTCCGGAAAAACCAGCCGCGCCAGATAATTGCCGTGCGGGTCCTGCTGCCAGTTGATGAAATGGTTTTGCGGCTCGATTTTCAGCGAATAAGCCATCACCGGCGTGCGGCAATGGGGGCCGGGGCGCAACCGGACGATCTGCGGCCCGAGCGAAACCGGCCGGTCATAGGAATAGCGGGTGGAATGGTGGAGCTTGGCGAGAATGGCCATTGCGGCGAAAGCCTCTATTGGCGGCGGCTTGGGGATTTTTTATGACGACCGAAGCGCAGGCCTGTCACGTCCGAAAAGCAGGCTTTTCGCCTTGGCGCGCGGCGCGCCGCCCAAGAAACGGGCGCCTCATCCGAAAGTCGGCGGCGCGTCTTCCGATGGCAAAGGGATCACATCCACGGCGACCTCGACGTCCTGGCCGCCGGACGACAGGATGACCCCGTCGATCGGCGAAATGTCGGCGTAATCGCGTCCTTCCGCGAGCACGATGTGATCGTCGCCGACCAGCATGTTGTTGGTAGGGTCGAGGCCGACCCAGCCGTCGATCGGGCCGCACCATACCGCCACCCAGGCGTGGGTGGCGTCGGCGCCTTCCAGCCTTTTTTGCCCCGCCGGGGGCGCCGTGCGCAGATAGCCGCTGACATAGCGCGCCGGCACGCCCACGCCGCGCAGGCCGGCGATCATGATATGGGCGAAGTCCTGGCACACGCCCTTCTTCTTTGCGAAGGCCTCGCCGAGCGGCGTCGAGACCAGGGTCGCCTTGGGGTCGTAGTCGAAATCCTCCCAGATGCGCTCCATCAGTTCGCTCGCGCCATCCAGAACCTGCCGGCCGGACGGAAAAATTTTCCGCGCATAGGCGACCGCCGGCTCGTCGAGCGTGACGACCCGGCTCGCATAAATGAAATGGGCGGGCGATTGGGGCCCGAGATCCTTCACCGAAAAAGCTTGCTGGCGCACGTCCTCCCACACCGCCGTCGCCGCCGGCGCGACGGGGCGGGACACGGCGATGCGCGCGCGCGCCTCCACCCTGAGCTCGCGATGTTCCGACTCGATGTGGACGATCTCGAAATCATTGCCGAAAAAGTCCCGGCGCTGGATGCGCTTCGCCGCCGCTGGATCGATGTCGACTCCCACGTCGATCACTTTTTGCCCGGCGCGACTCGTCGGACGAAGCCGCAGCGCGCAGAGCGAAAAAGCGACGGGCGCCTCGTAGCTGTAGGTGGTGACGTGCCGGATGTCGTAGATCACGCCAGCCCCACCTGTTTCTCGGCCCGAGCCGCGTTGGCGCCTTGCAGGAAATAGCGCGCCGCGATGGCGTCGGCGAGGTCCATCAGCCGCCGCTCGATCGACAGGACGAAATCGGACGTGACGCTGGCCGCGACTTTTGTTTGCAGATCGGCCTGAAGCTCTATGGCGATGCGGTTCGGCGCCTCCGGCATGCCGTCGAATTTCAGCACCGGCAGCGTGGCGATATGTTCGCCGAGCCTTTCGGTCTGGAAGGCGACCGATCGCGGGTTGAAGGGATCGAGCAGCGCCATGTCGCGCAGGGGATGTGGCGCGACGCCGACGATGTAGCGCGAGCGATAGGTTATCTGCGAATCGATCAGTTCGAGCAGCACGTCGAAGTCGGAGGTCTGAGCCTGCTCCATGCCGAAAATCCGCACGAAGGCGCATGTATTGACGCCACGCTCCAACCGCCGGCCCATTTCCAGGAACCGCCAACCGGCGACGCGGTTCATGTTCTCCTGCGCCAGGCCGGAGATGCTCGCCGCCGCCTGAAGGGCCTTGTCGGTCAGCTCCAGGATTTCGGGTTCGTCGAGCGGCAGGCGGCGGTCTTCGAGCTTCTGGATGAGATCGACGATGATGCGCCATGTGTCGCTCGACAGGCGCTCGCGAATGGTCGAGGCCGTGCGCCGCGAGGCGCGGGCGAGCGCGATCGCCGAACCGTTCTCGTCCACATTGAACATGGCGGCGTTCAGAAAGGCCTGCGCCGTCAGCGCGGTTTTCGGTCTGGCGGGGACCGCGCCCCAGTCGGCGAGCAATTTGCGCAGGCGCTGGATGGTCGCCGCGCCCTCCCGCGAGAGGTCGTCGTTCTCGATCGCGCGGCGCGCCAGGGCGCGGATGAGGCGCAGGGTCGCCTCGGCGCGCTCGATATAGCGCCCGAGCCAGAACAGGTTGTCGGCGGCTCGGCTCGGCAGATTGCCCATGATGCGCCGGATCGGCGCCGCGTCGGCGCGCGGCAGCAGGCTGGTCTGTTCGACCGGGCGGTTGGCCGCGATCCAGACGTCGGCGGTCTGCACGCCCGCGCCCATCGCGACGGCCCGCGAGTCCATGCGGTCGGAAACGCGGCAGAAGCCTCCCGGCATGACGTGGAATTCGCCGTCCGCCCCGACCGCCGCAAAGACGCGCAGGACGAAGGGACGCGGCTCCAGCCCGCGCTCTGTCCAGACCGGCGTGGTCGAGAGCCGGACGACTTCCTGCCCGACGAAATCGGCGCCGCGCTCGCGGATCGCGCTCGCGAGCGCGGCGCGCCGCTCTTCGCTCAGTTCGCCGGCGACGACCGCGCGGCCGAGCAGGGCGCGCGACGAAGCGCCATTGAAGGCCGGCGCGACCGCCATGTCCTGGAGGCGGTCGAGCACATGTTCGCGCTCCGCCTCCTGGCCGCACCACCAGGTCGCGATATTGGGCAGGATCGGCTTTTCGCCGAGCAGGCGGCCGGTGAGATTGGCCATGAAGCCGAGCAGCGCGGGAGTCTCGGCGACGCCGGCGCCGATGGCGTTGGCGACCGCGACATTGCCCTGGCGGATGGTCTCGACGAGGCCGGGCACGCCGAGATGCGAGCCGCTCCTCAACTCCAGCGGATCGGCGAAATCGGAATCGATGCGCCGCCAGATTACGTCGGCGCGCTTGAGGCCCGCGATGGTGCGGACATGAACCTGACCGTCGCGCGCGACGAGATCGGCGCCTTCCACCAGGACGAAGCCGAGATAGCGAGCGAGATAAGCCTGTTCGTAATAGGTTTCGCTATAGGGGCCGGGCGTGTGCAGGCAGACGCGCGGATCGGAGCGGCTGGCCAGGGCGGCGAGACCGGCCTGAAACTCCTGAAAGAAGAGCGCGAGGCGGCGCACGTTCATCTCGCGATAGATGTTCTGGAAGGCGCGCGACAGGTTGAGGCGGTTTTCCAGCGCATAGCCGAGGCCGGAAGGCGCCTGGGCGCGATCGTTGAGCACCCACCATTGGCCGTCCGGACCGCGGCCAATATCGGCCGCGTAAAGACTCAAAAAGCGTCCGCCGGGCGGGCGCACGCCAATCATCGGATGGAGGAAGTCGGCGCTGCCGGTCACAGCGGCGGCGGGCAGGACCCCGCCGGAGATCAGTTCGGCCTTGCCGTAAAGATCGGCGAGCAGGCTTTCGAAAACCTCGGCGCGCTGGGTGACGCCGGCCTCGATCACCGCCCAGTCCTGTTCTGAAATCAACAGCGGCAGATGGCTGAGCGGCCAGGCGCGGTCGACGGTTTCGCCATAGGCGCGATAGGAGACGCCCTGTTCCCGGATATTGCGCTCGATGGTTTCGAAGCGCCGCGCAATGTCCTCGCCGCCAAGCCCCGCAAGCTTGTCGAAAAATTCCAGCCAATGGCCGCGCGGGCGTTGGTCGGCGCCGATGAACTCGTCCGGGACGCCGGCCAGCGGCCGATAGGCCGCCGTCATCTCCACCAGTCTTTTGGCCTTGGCTTTCGCCGCGCTCACCGCCGCCGGTCCCGGCATCGCTCCTCCGCATTGCTCAGGCTTTTCTGGTTCGGCAGGATCTCGCCCGAAAACCGGCGGTTGCTTTTCGGAAAGCCCGCTCAGGCCTGGATTCTAGCCGCCCGCGCGCAGGATGATAGCCATGCGCCGCAAAAATCCAGATTTAAAAAGCAGCGCTCCAGCCTATTTTTTGACCGGCTCGATCGTTTTGCCAAGATCGCAACAACAGATCGCGGCGCGGCGAGCCGCCCGCCGTCGACTGACTCGGCGCGATCGGGGAGGAGGGAAACCACATTTTCGCGGCAGGGGCCGGTCAGATCCCGACTGGCTGCCCAACAATAGACTTTCGATCGTCATGCCCGTTTATTGTGCAATGTTGGCGAGCCAACCGCCCATTCGCCTCTTACGGGGCGCCACGCAAAAAATTTGGGCTGTGAAATCGCGCATGGCGGCCATTAAGCTGTGTCAAAGCGCAGGCAAGCCGGGCGTTTCCGTCTTTCGCGACAGAGTTTGACGGCCGGCGCGCAAGCGCCGTGGAGGCTGCCGGACATGACTTTCCAGAAGGCGATCGCGCCGATGACCGCGCCCTGTTTCGACGAAATGAACGGCGGAGGATCGGAGAGTCCTTCGGAGCCCCGGGCGCTTTATGGCCGCATTGCGCGCTGGCTGGAAAATGCGCCGCGCGGACTGCTCGAGTCCCGCCGCCAGCAGGCGGAAATGCTATTCCGCCGCATTGGCATTACTTTCGCCGTTTATGGTGACAAGGAGGCCGCCGAGCGGCTCATTCCCTTCGACATCATTCCCCGCCTGCTCGGCCACGACGAGTGGCGTCGGCTGGAAGTCGGCCTGATCCAGCGCGTCAAGGCGCTCAACATGTTCCTGACCGACGTCTATGGCGCGCAGGAGATCATCCGCGCCGGCGTCGTCCCGGCGGGCCTGGTGCTGCGCAACCCGGCCTATCGGCCGGAACTGCAGGGGCGCCGCGTTCCGCACGACATCTGGACCCATATCGCCGGGATCGACGTCATCCGCGTGGACGGCGAGGATTTCTATGTGCTCGAGGACAATTGCCGCACGCCCTCCGGCGTCTCCTACATGCTGGAAAACCGCGAGATGATGATCCGGCTCGCGCCCGATCTCTTCGCGGATCATCGCGTCCTGCCGGTCGAGAATTATCCCGACGCGCTGCTCGCCTCGCTGCGCTCCGTCGCGCCGCCGCATTGCCCGGGCGAGCCCAATATCGTGGTGCTGACGCCCGGCCAGTTCAATTCGGCCTATTACGAACATTCCTTCCTCGCCGACAAGCTCGGCGTCGAACTGGTCGAGGGCCGCGACCTCGCTGTCAGGGACGACGTGGTCTATATGCGGACCACGGAAGGCCTGAAACGGGTGGACGTCATCTATCGCCGGGTGGACGACGATTTTCTCGATCCGCTGGCGTTCCGCGCCGATTCCGTGCTCGGCGCGGCGGGGCTCATGGGCGCCTATCTCGCCGGCAATGTCACACTCGCCAACGCCGTGGGCGCGGGCGTAGCCGACGACAAGGCGATCTATACCTACATGCCGGAGATCATCCGCTTCTACCTTGGCGAGGAGCCGAAGCTGAAGAATGTCGCGACCTGGCGCTGCCGCGAGCCGGACGCCCTGAAATATGTGCTCGACCATCTGCACGAACTGGTGGTCAAGGAAGTCAATGGCTCCGGCGGTTACGGCATGCTGGTCGGACCTCACGCCAGCAAGGAGCAGATCGAGGCCTTTCGGCAAAAGCTGACAAGCGCGCCCGAAGGCTTCATCGCCCAGCCGACATTGTCGCTTTCGACCTGCCCGACCTCGTTCCCCGGCGGCGTGGCGCCGCGCCATGTCGATCTGCGTCCCTTCGTGCTTTCGGGCGCCGACGGCGTGCGCATCGTGCCCGGGGGCCTCACTCGCGTCGCACTGAAGGAAGGCTCCCTGGTGGTCAATTCGAGCCAAGGCGGCGGCACCAAGGACACCTGGGTCCTGGAGACCGACGCCGCCACGCAGTGAAGCCGCAACCGTCCGCAGTCCTTTCGACCGAGGCCGCCATGCTCGCCCGCACCGCCGACAATCTGTTCTGGGTCTCGCGCTATCTGGAGCGCGCCGACTTCCTCGCTCGCCTGATCGAGGCCTCCAGCCGCATCGCGGCCCTGCCCACGGCCTACGCGGGGGCGCAGGACGAGTGGAAAAGCGTGCTGATCGCCTCCGGCGCCGACGAAACCTTTTTCGACCATTTCGATAAGGCCGACGAGGCCAATGTCATCGCTTTTCTCGCTTTCGACCAGCGCAATCCGTCGAGCATCCGCAATTGCATCGAATTCGCCCGCACGAACGCGCGCGCCGTGCGCACGGCCCTCACCGTCGAAATGTGGGAAGGCATCAACTGCGCCTGGCTGGAGCTCAGAAAATTCGAGGCGGCGCATGAGGCCCACGGCCATATCGACCGCGAGGAGCTGATCGGCTTCCTCGATTACGTCAAGACCACGTCGAGCCTCTATGACGGCTCCGGCTATCGCTCGATGCTGCGCAACGACGCCTATTATTTCTCGCGGCTCGGCGTCTATGTGGAACGCGCCGACAACACCGCCCGCGTGCTCGACGTGAAATATCACGTCCTGCTGCCCGAGCAGGAGACGGTCGGCGGCTCGGTCGATTATTTCCAGTGGTCGGCGATCCTGCGCTCGGTCTCGGCGCTCACCGCCTATCACTGGGTCTATCGCGAAAGCATCAAGGCGTGGAATGTCGCCGACCTTCTGATCCTGCGCCCGGAAATGCCGCGCTCTCTCATCTCCTGCTATGACAATATCGTGCGCTTCCTGGACGCCATTGCGGGCCAATATGGCCGCCAGGGCGCCTCCCAGCGTCACGCCCGCAACATCAAGCGCCATTTGGAGGGCGCTTCGATCGGGGAGATCTTCCAGTCAGGCCTGCATGAATTTGTGGAGGCTTTCGTAACGGAGAACAATCGGCTCGGCTCGCAGATCACCGAGCAATATCTCATCGGATAGGCTCCCTCACCGGGTCGGGAAGACATGCGCGCTTCAGTCCAGTTTCAGCTCCAGGTCTACTTTCCCGAACCGGTTCGCGGCCTGAACCAGATTTTTCGGCTCACGCCGCGCGGATTCGACAGCCAGGAGGTCAGGGAGTGGCGGGTCGACGTGCTGCCGGACGCGACGCTGCGACGCGGAGAGGACGCCTTCGGCAATGTCGTCCACTCCTGTTCCCATGACGGCCCGCTCGACAGCCTGACCGTCATGGCGGAAGGGCTCATCGAGACGCACGACGCCGCCGGCGTTGTGCGCGGGCTGGTCGAAAAATTCCCGCTCGACGTCTTCCTGCGCGATGCGCCGGCGACCCATGCCGGCGGGGAGCTGGCCGCCTTCGCGCGCGACGCCCTGGCCAAGGAAGCCGATCCGCTCGGGCGGATGCATATTCTCATGGGGGCCCTGCACAAGACCTTGACCTTTGCAGCCGAAGAGACCGAGGCCCCGCGCCCGGCGCCCGAGGTTTTTTCGGCGCGCGCCGGCTCGGCGCGCGAACTGGCGCAGGTCTTTGTCGCGGCGGCGCGAGACTTAAATGTTCCGGCGCGCTTCGTTTCCGGCTTCTATCTTGGCGTCGGGGACGTGGGCGAGGCCAGCCCCCACCACGCCTGGGCGGAAGCCTTCGTCGATCCGATCGGTTGGATCGGCTTCGATCCAGCACTCGGCTTCTGCCCCCGCGACGCACATCTGCGCCTCGCCACGGGACTGGATTATTTCGGCGCCGCGCCCCGGCGCGCGGTCTGCCTAACCACGGGACGCGAGGACAGGCGCGCCGCCTTGAACGTGGACGCCGGCCGGCAGGCGAGCTGGCAGTTTCAGCAGTGATTTCGGGCGGCGCGCCACTCTGTCGCCCTCAGCCCCGTTGGTGGAAAAGCCCGGATGAACGTCTTGCCGCGGTCGTCGAAAATGGCCTCGATCTCACCCGATGGTCGGTATGCTTCGAGACCCGCCAAGAGTGAATCACGCCGCTTGCATCGCGGCAATGGTCGAGTTTTTCAACACATTCGGCGGGAATCCGTCCTTTCTCAAACGGCGGAAACAGGCCCATCGCCAGCCGCAAGGGCGATCCGCCCCATCCGCGTCATGGGCGAGGACACGTTCGCGTCATGGCTTTATTTTTGGGAATGGCGGTCCGACAAGGAGCGGATCGGCTTGAGACGGTCACGCCAGTGGCTATAATTCCTCTTGGATCGCATGTCACTCTCACTCGACAAAGACCTTCGCATTGTCATCGCCGACCCCAATCCGCTGCGCGCCTCCATTTTGCGTGATGGGCTGGCCGAGGCCGGCTGCGTCCAGATTCATATCGTCGATTCCTTCCTCGATCTCGAGCGGCGGCTCGCCGAAATCGACGCGGACATCGTCCTGATCGATCTGGAAAATCCCAGTCGCGACGTGCTCGAACAGATGATCCGCGTTAGCGGCGTCCAGGCGCGCCCGGTGGCGATGTTCGCGGACAGTTCGGACGCCGCCATGATCAACGCCGCGATCGACGCCGGCGTCTCGGCCTATGTGGTGGACGGGCTGAAGAAAGAGCGCGTCAAAACAATCGTCGATGTGAGCATTTCCCGATTCAACGCCTTCGCCCGGCTGCGCGAGGAGCTGGCCCAGGCCCAGAGCCAGCTCGCCGACCGCAAGGCGATCGACCAGGCCAAGGCGCTGGTGATGAAAGCAAAAAACATTTCCGAAGACCGGGCCTATGCGATGATGCGCAAGGTCGCGATGAATGAAGGCAAGAAAATTGCAGAGATTGCGCGATCGATCATTACCGCCGCGGAACTGCTGAAATGACCGAACCCCTGCGCATTGGCTATATGCCGCTCACCGACGCAGGCCTGCTGTTCGTCGCGGCGGCGAAAGGTTTCGACCGCGAGGAAGGTCTGGCCTTCGACCTGACGCCCGAGACTTCCTGGGCCAATCTGCGCGACAAGCTGGCGGTCGGCGTCTATGACGCCGCCCATATGCTGGCGCCTGCGGTGGTCGCCTCGACCCTGGGGCTCGAAGGCTTCATGGCGCCGATGACCGGCGCGGCGGCTTTGGGCCTCGACGGCAACGCCATTTCGCTGGCCCCGCCGCTGGCCGCGGCGATTCGCGCCAGATTGACCGGGGACGCGTCCGATCCGGCGGCGACCGCCCGCGCCCTTGCCGAAATCGTCGCCGAACGGCTTGCAAAAGACCTGCCGGCCCTGCGCTTCGCCCATGTCTTTCCTTTTTCGACCCATCATTATCAGTTGCGTTCATGGATGCGACTGGGCGATGTCGACGCGCAAGGCGTGCGGCTGACGGTGACGCCGCCGCCGCTGATGGGCGAGAGCCTGCGCGGCGGCTATGTCAGCGGCTTTTGCGTCGGCGAGCCATGGAATTCGCTGGCCCGCAACGCGGGCGACGCCGAAATCCTCCATCCCTGCCGGGACCTGATGTCCGATTGCCCGGAAAAGGTCCTCGCCTTCCGCGCTCTTTTCGCGCGCGAGGACGAGGAAAGGGCGCGCGCCGCCGCCCGCGCCATCCGCCGCGCCGCCCTCTGGGGAGAGGAGAAGGAAAACACCCAGGAGTTCTGCGGCCTGGTCGCGGAAGGCCTCGGCGCCGGCGTGACCCCGGAGATGGTCGCCGCCACGTTGGGAAGAGACGGCCGATCCAGGCCCTGGCTGCGGCTCGACGCCGAAGCCACCGCGCTCGACGGCAGGCAGGCGGCGTGGCTTTACGTCCTGATCGCCGCCCACGGGCAGGCCGCCGTTTCCGACGAATTTTTCGCACGCGCCCGCGACGCATTTCTTCGCCAGGGCGAGGCGCCCGCGCCTTCGGCGCCGGCATTTTTCGACGGGCCTTTCGAGGAAAAAAACTGGCGCGAAATTCTCGCCGCGCTGTCGACGCCGCGGCGATGAGCGGAGGTCGCCTTTTAGGCGGATCGGCTAATTTTGCTGCGCTTTCTGCTTGTGAAATCAGCCGCGCCTATTTTTTGTGCAGCGCACAAAATACAGATAAATATAATATATCACAATAACTTAGGTTTCAATGGCCCATTTGGCGCCGCCCTTGCTTTAAAGACAGCAGGTCAATGACGACCCCGATCATCGGTTCGCTCAAGCCAAAGGCGGCTTGTGCGCGAGGCTGACCGGCGCCCTTTTTCGCGGCGCTGGAGGCGTGGGCGTCGTCGCACACTCTTTCCCTCTGTCTCGCCAGCGAACCCATGCCTCGGACTCGTCCAAGCTCAAGGGTCCGCAATGGGACAGATCGAAAAATTCCCCGAAACCTCACGCCTCGTCGTGATCGGCAACGGCATGGCCGCCGGCCGCGCTCTGGAAGAGCTTTTCGCCAAAGCGCGCAAGCCGATGAAGGTGACGGTCTTCGGCGCCGAGCCGCGCGTCAATTACGACAGGATCATGCTGTCGCCAGTCCTCGCTGGCGAAAAGAATTTCGATGACATCATCATTCACGATGAAGATTGGTACGACCGCAACGGCGTCAATCTGCGCCGCGGCGAAGCGATCGTCGCGATCGACCGCGCGCGAAAAAGGGTCGAGACGGCGGGCGGCGAAAGTTTCGCCTATGACAAGCTGGTGATCGCCACCGGCTCGCTGCCTTTCGTCATTCCGGTTCCGGGCGCCAATCTCGAAGGCGTGGTCACTTTCCGAGACCTCGACGATGTCGAGAAGATGGACGCGGCGGCCCGCAAGGGCGGCCATGCGGTGGTGATCGGCGGCGGCCTGCTGGGACTTGAAGCGGCGGCGGGGCTGGCGCTCAAGGGGATGAAGGTGTCGGTCGTGCATCTCATGCCGACCCTGATGGAGCGCCAACTCGACGCCAGCGCCGGCTATCTGCTGGAAAAGGCGATTTCCGCCCGGGGCATCGACGTATACACCCGCGCCGACACCGAGGCGATCCTCGGCGCGGAGCGCGTGGAGGGCGTCAAGCTGAAGGATGGCCGCCTGTTGCCCGCCGACCTCGTGGTCATGGCGGTCGGCATCAGGCCCAATGCGACGCTGGCCAAATCGGCTGGACTCGACTGCAATCGCGGCGTCGTGGTGGACGATCTGATGCGCACCAGCGACCACGATATTTTCGCGGTCGGCGAATGCGTCGAGCATCGCGGTCAATGCTATGGCTTGGTCGCGCCGCTCTATGACATGGCGAAGGTTCTGGCGAGCGAACTCGCCGGCGACAATCCGCAAGGCTTCGTTCCCGCCGCGACCTCGACCAGGCTCAAGGTCACCGGCATCGACCTGTTTTCGGTCGGCGACTTTTCCGACGACGACGAGAACAACGAGGTCGTGCTGCGCGACCCCGCGCGCGGCATCTACAAGCGCGTCATCCTGCGCGACAATAAAATCGTCGGCGCCGTGCTCTATGGCGACACCGGCGACGGCGCCTGGTATTTCGACCTGCTGAAGAAGGGCGAGGATATCGGCGCGATCCGCGACACCTTGATCTTCGGCCAAGCCTATCAGGGAGGCTCCCCGCTGGACCCTACGGCGGCCGTTGCAGCCTTGCCGGATGATGCGGAAATCTGCGGCTGCAACGGCGTGTGCAAGAGCGCGATCGTCTCGGCGATCAGCGAGGACGGCCTGACGACGCTCGACGACGTGCGGGCGAAAACCAAGGCCTCCGCCTCCTGCGGCCAGTGCGCCGGCAAGGTCGAGCTTCTATTGTCGTCAACGCTCGGCGACGCCTATCAAAAATCCGACCGCAGGCCGATGTGCAAATGCACCGACCTCACCCACGAGGACGTGCGCGGCTTCATCAGGTCGAAAAAGCTCAAGTCGCTGCCCGCCGTGATGCAGGAGCTGGGCTGGAAGAGCTCCGGCGGCTGCCCATCCTGCCAGCCGGCGCTGAATTATTATCTCGTCTGCGCCTGGCCGAGCGAATATGTCGACGATTACCAGGCGCGTTTCATCAACGAGCGCGTCCACGCCAATATCCAGAAGGACGGGACTTTTTCGGTCGTGCCGCGCATGTGGGGCGGCGTGACCACGCCCGACGAATTGCGCGCCATCGCCGATATCGCCGATCGCTTCAAGGTTCCGATGGTCAAGGTGACGGGCGGCCAGCGCATCGACCTGCTCGGCATCCGGAAGCACGATCTGCCCGCGGTCTGGGCCCAGCTCAACGCGGCCGGCCTGGTTTCTGGTTTCGCCTACGCCAAGGCCGTGCGCACGGTGAAAACCTGCGTCGGCGCGCAATTCTGCCGCTTCGGCACCCAGGATTCCACCGGGCTCGGGATCAAGCTCGAAAAGCTTCTGTGCGGCTCCTGGACTCCGGCGAAAATGAAGCTCGCGGTCTCGGGCTGCCCGCGCAATTGCTCCGAGGTCACGGTCAAGGACGTCGGCGTGATCTGCGTCGAATCCGGCTTCGACATTCATGTCGCCGGCGCCGCAGGCCTGCATGTGCGCGCCACCGATCTGCTGGGCCACGTCGACACCGAGGAAGAGACGCTCGAAGTCTGCGCCGCCATCCTGCAAATGTATCGCGAAGAGGCCGCCTATCTCGAACGGCTTTACAAATGGGTCGAGAAGATCGGGCTGGAGCGGCTGCGCGCGACCATCTTCGAGGACAGGCAGGCCCGCGAGGCGCTTTACCAGCGTTTCCTCGTCTCGCAGCGCTGCGCGCGCCGCGACCCCTGGGCCGAACGCGCCGCAGGCAAGCATCTCCATGAATTCACGCCGCTTGCCGTGATCTCGCCGGTCGCGCGCGTCGCCGCCGAATGACCATTTTCGAGGACATCGCCATGGAAGAGAACAACGCCTTCTGGTTCGATTGCGGGCCGGTCAATTCCATCCCGCCGCGCGGGGCGCGCACGGTGCGCACGCCGCGCCGCGAGATCGCCGTGTTCCGCACCGCCAGCGACGAATTTTTCGCGCTCGAAAACAGGTGCCCACACAAGGGCGGGCCCCTCGCCGAAGGCATCGTCCACGGCCGCAAGGTCGCATGCCCGCTGCACAACTGGATCATCGATCTCGAAAGCGGCGCCGCGACGGGCGCCGATCAAGGTTGCGCGCGAAAATTCCCGGTGAAGATCGAACGCGGCCGCATCTATCTCGACATGGGCGTCGCCGCCCCGGCGTGACCGCCCCCTGATCCGGCCCCAAAGCGCTACGGATAAGATTTTCTCCGAGGAAAGAATGACGAAGACCATCGCCACCACCTGTCCCTATTGCGGCGTCGGCTGCGGCGTGCGCGCCGAGGTCTCTCCGCAGGGCGTCCGCATTGCCGGCGACAAGACCCATCCCGCCAATTCCGGCCGGCTCTGCGTCAAGGGCTCATCGCTCGCTCAGGTGCTGACGCTCGAAGAACGTCTGCTCCATCCGCGCATCGGCGGCGCCCGCGCCAGCTGGGACGACGCGCTGGAGACGGTCGCCCGGCTCTTCGCCCAGACCATCGCGGCGCATGGGCCGGATTCGGTCGCCTTCTACGTGTCAGGGCAGCTTCTCACCGAGGATTATTACGTCGCCAACAAGCTGATGAAGGGTTTTGTCGGCTCGGCCAATATCGACACCAATTCGCGCCTGTGCATGTCCTCCTCGGTCGCCGGCCACAAGCGCGCCTTCGGTTCGGACACGGTTCCCGGCTGCTATGAGGATCTGGAACAGGCCGATCTCGTCGTCCTGGCCGGCTCCAATCTTGCCTGGTGCCATCCGATCCTGTTCCAGCGCCTCGCCGCGGCGCGCGCGAAGCGCGGCGGAGCGCCGCTGGTGGTGAATATCGACCCGCGCCGCACGGCGACCAGCGAAATCGCCGATCTGCATCTTGGGCTCGCGCCGGGCTCGGATGTCGCGCTCTTTCTCGGCCTGCTGCGCGCGCTGGACCTCGCCGGAAAAACCGCGAATGATTTTGTCGCCCGTCACAGCCAGGGCGCGGAAGAAGCCCTTGCCGTCGCCCAAAGCTGGACGCTGGAAAAAGTCGCCGCCGAAACCGGCCTCGCGCCTCGCGATTTGCGGCGGTTCTATGGTCTTGTCATTGGCGCGGAAAAAACCGTCACCGTCTATTCGCAGGGCGTCAACCAATCCGCCGCCGGGACCGACAAGGTCAATTCCATCCTCAACACCCATCTGCTGACCGGTCGGATCGGCAGGCCGGGTTGCGGACCGTTCTCGGTCACCGGCCAGCCCAACGCCATGGGCGGACGCGAGGTCGGCGGCCTCGCCAATATGCTCGCCGCCCATATGGAGATCGACAATTCCGACCATCAGGCGCTCGTCCAAAAGTTCTGGAATTCGCCAAGGATCGCACAAAAGGCCGGCCTCAAGGCGGTGGACCTGTTCCGGGCGATCGGGGCTGGAAAAATCAAGGCGGTCTGGATCATCGCCACCAATCCGGTCGATAGCCTGCCCGGCGCCGATTTCGTCCGCGCGGCGCTGACGAAATGCCCCTTCGTCGTCGTCTCGGATGTCGCCGAAAAGACCGACACCGCCACCTTCGCCCATGTCCTGCTGCCCGCCGCCGCATGGGGCGAGAAGGACGGAACGGTGACCAATTCCGAGCGCCGCATTTCGCGCCAGCGCAGGCTGCGGGAAGCGCCCGGCGAGGCGCGCGCCGACTGGGACATCATTTGCGACGTCGCCCGGCGCATGGGTTTTCGCGAGGCGTTCGAATATGGGAACGCCGCCGCGATCTTTCGCGAACATGCCGCGTTGTCGGGCGTCGGCAACGACGGCGGGCGGGATTTCGACATTTCCGCCTGCGCGGAAATCTCCGACGCCGACTATGACGCGCTGGCGCCCTTCCAATGGCCGTGGCGCAAGGGCGAGGCCCGACCGGGCGCCCAAATCCGCTTTTTTGGCGACGGCCGCTTCTTCACCCCTGACGGCCGCGCGCGCTTCATCGCCACGCCGTTCCGGGGCCTCGCGGAAAAGGCGGGGCCGGGCGAATTCATCCTCAACACCGGCCGTGTGCGCGACCAATGGCACACCATGACCCGCACCGGGCGCGCCGAGAAACTGTCGCAACATATCGCCGAGCCTTTCGCCGAACTGAACCCGCTCGACGCCGCCGAACTCGGCGTCGAGCACGCCGGACTGGTCTGCCTGTCGAACGCGCGGGGAAAAATCCTGCTGCGCGCCCAGATCACCGACCGGCAACGGCGCGGCAGCGTCTTTGCGCCGATCCACTGGACCGACCTTTTCGCCGCCAAAGCGCGGATCGACGCGCTGGTCGCGCCGGCGCTCGACCCCATCTCGGGTCAGCCGGAATCGAAGGCGAGCGCGGTGCGTGTCGCGCCTTTCGATGTCGCCTGGCACGCTTTCGCCCTGATGCGAAAAAAGCCGGAAAATCTCGCCTGCGCCTATTGGGCGATGGCGCGGACAGCGGGCGGCTGGCGGGTCGAACTCGCCGGAACCGACGAAGTCGAAGACGGGGAGGTTTTCGCCCGGCGGCTGTTCGGACTCGACACGGAGCCTTGCGAATTTTCGGCGATGCGCGACGCGCGCGAAAAGAGCTTTCGGGGCGTCGCCACACGGGATGGCGGAATCATGGGCGCGATTTTCGTCGCGCCCGGCCCTGTCGCCGTCGCCCGCGCCTGGGCCTGCGAGCAATTCGCGCGCGAGGATGTCAAGCCGCTTGCTTTGCTGGCCGGCCGCCCGCCGCGCGCCTGCCGCGATCCCGGCCGGAAAGTCTGCGTCTGCCTGAATGTCGGCGCCAACACCATTCTCGACGCCATCGAGGAGAAAAGCCTGTCCAGCGCCGACGCGGTCTCCGCCGTCACCGGCGCCGGCTCGGGCTGCGGCTCCTGCAAGCCGGAAATCGAACGCCTGCTCGGCCAGAAGCGCCTGGCCGGCGCGCGATCCTGATCTTCAACGCGAGGCTGAAACGATGAAACTCTCCGAATTGAAACAATCCGGCCATTGGCCGACCCTGCTCTCCGCCTTTCTCTATTTCGACATCAGCTTCATGGCCTGGGTCTCGCTCGGGCCGCTGATGGCCTATATCGCCAGGGAAATGAATATTCCGATCGAGCAGAAGCTGACGCTCGTCGCCATCCCGGTGCTTTCGGGCGCCATTCTGCGCATCCCCCTCGGCATTCTCGCCGACACGATCGGATCCAAGCTCACCGGCGCGCTCGGCCAGTCGATCGTCGCCGCCGCTTGCGCCGCGGTCTGGCTCTTCGGCCTGCGCAACCCGACCGACGTCGCCTTTTTCGGCGCCGTTCTCGGGCTCGGCGGCGCCTCTTTCGCGGTCGCCTTGCCGCAGGCGAGCCGCTGGTATCCGCCCCGGCTTCAAGGCGTGGTCATGGGCATAGCCGGCGCCGGCAACATGGGCGTGGTGCTCGATACTTTGTTCGCGCCCTCGATCGCCGAACATTTCGGCTGGCGCGGCGTCTATGCCGCGCTTCTGGTTCCCATGCTCGCGATCCTGGCTTTCTATATTTTCGTCGTCAAGGACGCGCCCGGGTCGATCAAGCGCATTCCGCTGGCGAAATATGGCGAGTTGCTGCTCGATCCCGATAGCCGCTGGTTCATGTTCTTCTATTTCGTCACCTTCGGCGGCTTCGTCGGTCTCGCCTCGGCCCTGCCGCTCTATTTCGTCAGCCAGTTCCACGCCACGCCGGTGGCGGCGGGCCTGATGGTGTCGATGATCGTCTTCTTCGGCTCGACCTTCCGCCCGGTCGGCGGCGCCATCGCCGACCGGATCGGCGGGGTGAAGTCCTTGTCGGCGATGTTCATGGTCGTCGCCGCCTGCTATTTCGCCGTTGCGATGCTGCCGGTCGGACCTGCCCCTGCGACCGGCGGCTGGCCGCTGCTCGCCCTGCCGCCGATCGCCTGGCTCGCGGTCCTGCTGTTCTCGATGGGCGCGCTGTGCCTCGGCATGGGCAATGGCGCCGTGTTCCAGCTCCTGCCACAGCGTTTCCGTAACGAGGTCGGCGTGATGACCGGTCTCGTCGGCTTCGCCGGCGGCCTCGGCGGCTTTTTCCTGGCCAAGGCTCTGGCGACCTCCAAGGGCGTGACCGGCGGATTCATGGCGGGCTTTCTGTTCTTCGCCGTCCTGGCGCTGCTCGGCGTCGCCGGCCTGACTTTCGTCAAGCGCCGCTGGCGCACCACCTGGGGCGCCGTCTCCGGCGCGCGCATCTGAACCTAATCGGGGCGCGCAAGGCGGGGCGCGCCTTGCGCGCCCCGCCGATCCTGCTACCCATGTGGCGTCATGACCCGCCTTGACCATGAATTGCGTTGTGAGATCGGCTTCGCCACCGAGCGCGGCCAGCGGCCGGACAATCAGGATTTTGGCGCGGCGCGTTTCGGCAGGCCCCGCGTGGACGCGCGGCCCGATGTGGTCGCGGTCGTCGCCGACGGGGTCGGCGGCCATGCCGGCGGACGCGAAGCCGCCGAGCTCGCGGTCCGCGCCTTCCTCGACGGCTATTTTTCCCTGCCCGGTTCCTTGGGCGCGCGACAGGCCGCCGCGCGTTCGCTCGACGCCGTCAATTCCTGGATCGTCGCCCAGGGCCGCGTCGATCCCCAACGCGCCAACATGGCGACCACCTTCACCGCGCTGATCCTTTCCGGGCGTTCGGGACATTGCGTCCATGTCGGCGACAGCCGGCTTTACCGTTTCCGCGAGGAGGCGCTGGAGCAACTGACCGAGGACCATGTGATGGGGCGCGGCGATCTGCGTCATGTGTTGCGCCGCGCCGTGGGCCTGGAGGACCCGGTGCGGATGGACCATGCGTCCTTTTCCCTTCGGCCGCTGGAGCGCTATCTCCTGTGCAGCGATGGCGTGCATGGCGCGATTAGCGACAAGCGGCTGCGCGAGATTCTCGCCCGGCGCGCCGCGCCGCAACAAACGGCCGAGGACCTGGTCGCCGCCGCGCTCGGCGCCGGCGGCGCCGACAATTGCACCGCGCTCGTCGTCGACATTCTCGACACGCCGCCGGCGGAAGCCGATGAATTGCGCGATTTCTTCGGCGATCTCCCGATTCTGGCGCCGCCGGAGCCCGGATCGATCCTCGACGATTATCTCATCGGCGAAAGACTGTCCGAGGGCCGCTACAGCCGACTGATGCGCGCGCAGGACCTGCGCGGCGGCGCCCGGGTCGCGATCAAATTCCCTCAGCCGCTCGTGGCCGGGGTCAAAACCTATCGCCGAGCTTTCGTTCATGAAGCCTTCGTCGCCAGCCGCGTACGCAGCCCGTGGATCGTCGAAACGATCGAGCAGCCATCCGAACGCCAGACCCGGCTCTACTCGGTCATGCCCTTTTACGATGGCGAGACCCTTGAGCAGCGGCTGAACCGCGAGCCGCCCATGTCCTACGCCGAGGGCGCGCAGATCGCGACGCGGATCGCCCGCGCCGTCGCCACTCTCCATCGCGCCCGCATCGTCCATCGCGACATCAAGCCGGACAATATCCTGCTACTCAAGGACGGCGGCCTCAAGCTGATCGACCTCGGCGTCGCGCGCCTGCCGCAACGCGAGGACTTTCCCCCCGAGGACATTCCCGGCACGCCGTCCTATATGGCGCCGGAGCTTTTTTCCGGCGCGGCGGGCGATGAGATGACCGACCTTTTCGCCCTCGGCGTCACCGCCTACCGGATGTTCGCGCGCAGCTATCCTTACGGCGAAATCGAGCCTTTTTCCCACCCGCGGTTCGGGCGCCCGGCGCCGCTCGCCACACGGCGGCCAGACCTTCCCGCCTGGCTCGACGCTGCGATCGCCAAGGCGATCGCCGTGGACTCCGCTCAGCGTTACGGCGACATGCTCGAATTCGCCTTCGAGATCGAAAACGGCGCGCGACGCGGCGGCCCCACCGGCGATCGCAAAAAATCCCTCTATGAGAACAATCCACTGATCTTCTGGCAGGCGCTGTCCGCCGTACTAGCCATCCTGCTGGCGATTGCACTGGCTCGGAGATGACGCCTGGAGCGACTGAGTTTCAATAACTTACGACACCAACGGCCATTCTGTAAATTCTTTTGAGCCGAGAGGAAGTCGCTGTGGGTTCCGTAACGCACCCAGAATATGTTTTACTCTTCGGCGCCGATCGCCCACTTGGCTCAGCCGTTTTCCTCGCCGGCGAGCGCAGGATCCGGCCCCTTTTTGGCGCGCTCCGGCAGGGGATTGCGCTCAAGCTCTTCCTCGACAAAAGCCGCAAGCTCCGCGCCGGAATATTGCTGCTGCGCCGGCTCCTGACGCCGTGCAAAGCAACGCCGGGCCGAGCCTTTCTCACATCGTTCGGCCTGAATTGATTTTTTGAAGATTTCGTCGATCGGCGCAAATTGCGCGCGGGATCAGTTTTTCGCTCCTTCTGCTCGCCCTGCGTCGAGCGAGACGGACTTGACCTGGGCATAGACGTTCTGGCCCGGCGCGAGGCCGAGTTCCTCCCACGACTTCCGGGTCATGCGCGCCAGCAGGCGCGCCCCCTCGCCGTCCTCGCCGAGCGCGACCGCCGCCACGACCTCGACAGCGTCGAGCGGATTCATCGCCACGACCCGCGCCGGCAAGACGTTCAGGATCGAGCTTCGGCCCGGCTTCTCGCGCGCCAGGCTGACGGCGCTGGCGAGAATATGCACGCGGCGCGCCTCGCCGACGGAAGCCGCCGGCGCAGGGGCGAGCAGACGGCCGCCGGCGACGGCGACGGCGATCAGGCCAAAGGTTGCGTCAATTGCCTCGACCACGCCTCTCAGGCTGACCGCCGCCTCGCGCGAACGCGCCAGCGGCGAGGCCGGATCGCTTTGCACATCTGCCAGAGGGCCGGCGCCGACGACGCGGCCCTGATCGATCAGGACGACATGATCGGCCAGGCGTTCGACCTCGGCGAGGTCATGGCTGATATAGATGATGGGCAGCGCGAAATGATCGCGCAGCTTTTCGATGAAGGGCAGGATTTCCGCCTTGGCCCCACGGTCGAGCGCCGACAGGGGTTCGTCCATCAGCAGAAGTTTGGGCTGGGTGAGCAAGGCGCGGCCGATGGCGACGCGCTGTCTTTCGCCGCCGGAAAGCCGATCCGGCTTGCGGTCGAGCAGATGGCCTAATCCCAGCAACTCGATGGCGTGGTCAAGGCTTACCAGCTGCGCATCGCTGACGCGCTTCATGCCATAGCGTAGGTTGCCCATCACCGAGAGGTGAGCAAACAGGCTGGCCTCCTGGAACACATAGCCGATGGGCCGCCGGTGGGTCGGCACCCAGCGTCCGGCGTCCTGCCATACCTCGCTATCGACGGCGAGCCGCCCTTGCGGGGCGCGTTCCAGCCCGGCGATGCAGCGCAGCAGCGTACTCTTGCCGGAACCGGAATGGCCGAACAAGGCGGTCACGCCCCGTCCGGGCAGGTGAAGATCCACGTCCAGCGAGAAGCCCGGCCAGTCGCGCCGGAAATGCGCGTCGATGGCCGCCATGTCACCCCCCGTTTTTCGGATTTGGCCGCCATGCATAGAGGGCCAGTAGCGTCAGGAACGAGAAGATCAGCATCACCGCGGAGAGGCGGTGCGCCTGGGTGTATTCCAGCGCTTCCACATGGTCGTAGATCTGCACCGAGGCCACACGGGTCACGCCGGGCAGGTTGCCGCCAATCATCAGGACCACGCCGAATTCGCCTATGGTATGCGCGAAGGTCAGGATCGAGGCGGTCAGAAAACCCGGCGCGGCCAGCGGCGCCGCAACGGTAAAGAAAGCGTCGAGTGGCGAGGCGCGGAGCGTGGCGGCCACTTCCAGCGGCCGGTCGCCGACCGCCTCGAACGCCGTTTGCAGGGGCTGCACCATGAAGGGCAAGGAGTAGAACGCCGAGGCCAACACCAGACCCCGGAATGTGAAGGGCAGCGGCTCGATTCCGAGTGTCCGGGTCAGGTGTCCTACTGGACCATGCGGCCCCATCGCCAGCAGCAAGTAGAAGCCCAGCACGGATGGCGGCAATACCAGGGGCAAGGCCACCACCGCGCCGATTGGCCCTTTCCACGAAGTCTTGGCGCGGGCCAACCACCAGGCGATGGGTGTGCCGAACAGGAGAAGGATCATGGTCACGACGCCGGCCAAGCGCACCGTGAGCCCGATGGCTTGCAGATCGCTATCGGTCAGCATGTTCGTCCCCTTCATGCGCATGCTCGAAGGACCCGACGGCCGAGATCGAGGGAATCGCGCGCAACATGCCCATCAGCGACTGGCCGGCGACCAGGGAGACCGCCACGAAACCGTGGGCGTTGCGAGTGGGCGCGCTCATGTGTGGGTGGCTCATGGCGCGGTCCTAATTGCCCGCGATTTCGCCGGGCAGGACAAATCCGTACCTGGTCATCACGGCGCGCGCCGGCGGGCTGCCCATGTAATCAGCGAAGCGGTGGGCCAGCGCGTTGCCCTCGGCCCGCTTGGTGATGACATAGCCCTGTTCGAGGGGCGCATGCAGCTTGTCGGGGATCAGCCAGTAGCCGCCCTTGCTGGCGAGTTCGGGATTGACGGCGAGCGACAGCGCGATGATGCCGACCTGGGCGTTGCCGGTCTGTATGTACTGGGCGGTCTGCGCAATGTTCTCGCCATAGACCAGCTTCGACTCGACCTTCTCCCACAGGCCGGCGGCGCGTAGCGATTCCTCGGCGCGCCTGCCATATGGCGCGTGCTGGGGGTTGGCGATGGCGATGCGGGTAATTGTAGGATCGGCGAGGCTCGCCAAGGTCATCTTGGTGGCGTCAAGGTTCGCACTCCACAGCACGATGCGGCCGGAGGCATAAGGCTTCACCTCCGAGGCCGCCAAGCCGGCCTTGGCCAAAGCGCGTGGGAACGCGATATCGGCCGAAAAGAAAAGGTCATAGGGCGCGCCCTGCTGAATTTGGGTGTTGAATTTGCCCGACGAACCGTAGACCACTTCGACCTCATCGGCCGGATTCGCCTTTTTGAAGGCGGCGACGATCTCGTCCATGGCGAACTTGAGATCGGCCGCCGCCGCGACGGTGACTTTCTCGGCATGGGCCGTCGCCGCGAACAACAGCGAGCAGGCAATCAACAAGGGGCGCAACAGCTTCATGAGGAGGTTCCTATCATCACCCTGCGGCACGGAGAACCCGCCGCTCCGGTTTTTGTCGGACGCGAAAGCCGAAGAGCGACAGAATGCGGTGGACGACGAGCGCCTTCAACCTCATGACGTCCTCCTGAAATTCCGGCGCCCGATCAGAGACTCAGAAGGTGAAGCGTGCGCCGACCACTGGGGCCCAGTTGGTATAATAATTGAAGCCGATGTCTTTCAGGACGCCCGCCGTCGTCACAGTGCCGCCGGCAATGCCGCCGTTCACCGTTGAAACCTCGAGGCCGCCATAGACGTCGAAACGCTTGGTGAAGTGATAATCGGCGAAAGCCGAAACGGCGTTCAGGTCGCCCGCGCATTGCGCGGCCTTGGCGTTCTGGGTCTTTGCAGTCACGCAGGTCAGGTTCTGAGCGGTCGTGCCGAACTGGTTCTGATGGACGTAGTAATAGGCGGCGATCAGTTCGAGCTGGGAACTATAGGCATAGCGCACGCCGGTCCATGCGGTCTGCAGGATTTTCGGATGCGTGTAGAAGTCGTTGTTGACCGAGCTCAGCTGGTATCCACCCTGCTGATTCATCGCCCCGACGCCGACGTTCTGCGACGGATTCTGTAGTTCGTCATGTGCATAGCCGGCAAAAAACTTGAACTGGCTCCAGGTGTATTTCGCGGCAAGCGCGAAGCCGGTATTGTCGGAAATCAGCGCCTGCAAGGTGTTGATGTTATTGCCTATCGAACTGATGGTCGGGCCGCCCATATTGCTGACGAAAGCGCTGGCCCCGGCCAGTTGCGCCGCCGAAAGCGGCGAATTGCCGCCCGCGATCACGACGGCGTCGTGATAGACGCCGAAAACGCCGTCGACTTCGAGCGGGCCGTAAACGCCGCCGAGATTGAACTGATAGGCGGTGTTGTTCGTCGGATAGCAGATTTGCGGCGTTCCGACGGGCGCGACCAGTGTCCCGAGATAATTGCAGCCGCCGTTGCCGTCGGCGAATTTATACATCGCCCCGGCGTGAACCGGGCCATAGGTCACGCGATATTTGAGCGAATTGTCCCAGCGCGCGTCTTCCGTTGCGCCGAGACCCTGGACGAACTGGCCGTTATAGGCGATCGGCGAGAAGGAATAGGCCGCGCCGGTGGCGTCGTAATTGACCACCATGTCCACCGAGAAGGGGCGGTGGCGGCCGAATGTCAGCTCGCCGAGAGTTTTCGACGACAGGCCGGCGTAAAGCTGGTCGTTGAACGCCTGGCCGCCGCGCCCGCCGTCGCCCGAGAAGGAATAGGCGCTGCGGGGCAGGCCCTGGTTGGAGACGATGGTTCCCGGCATATTGGCGAGCTGGCCGGACTGGGGATTGATGCCGGTCGAGGCCATGAACACGCCGGCGAGGCCCGGCAGCAGCTCTTCCTCGCCCTTCGCGCCGAGCGTCGTCTGCGACAGATTGTTCGGCGCAATGCCCCAATAAGGCCTGTTGGTGAATTTGTTGATGAGGGATTCGCCCTCGTAGTTCATGCCGTTTTCCGGCAGGCCGTGGCTGACATAGCCGACGCCGGCGTCGATCGTGCCGAAAATGGTGATGCCATGCCAGGTCAGGGGCCCTTCGCCGTTGAGAAGCAGGCCGGGAACGGCCGACGCCTGGGCCATATAGGCGCCGGCGGAGGCGGCGGGGGCCGGCGCGGCTGGAAGGGGCTGTCGCTCCGCCTGTTGCTTTTTCAGGATGTTGCGCTGAGCGGCCTGCTTGCGCTCAATCTTGTGCAACCGCGCCGTGAGCGCTTCGTTCTGCTTCTTGAGCGCGGCGGCCTCCGCTTTCAAGGCGGCAATGTCCTGGGCGTCATCGGCCCATGCGGGCGCGGCCGCGCTTGCGATCACGGAGGCCGCGACCGCGGCCAGAAGGGCATTTTTGTGCATCCTCGTCTCCATTGCGGCTCTGACATGCTTCCGCCGGCTCGTGGTGCATACGGTATGCCAATTACATTACGGTGGCACGTATCAACTGCTCACGAATTTGGTAGCAACAAGAATGCGCTTCGAAAAGTCCTTAATGTTTGCATGAGTTACCCAAAGTGCGCGGCATTTAAGCAAAACCGCGCGATTTCGGCGTTGTTTTTCGCAGCCGATTGATCCGAATAGATTTTTTCGCAAGCTATGTAACAAAATTACCACATTGCCCGCGTCGCTGACTACCGCCGGTCTCCACGTCGTTTTCCCGACACGAATTGCGACAATGCCGACAGGATCGACGCCAATTGCCAGCAGACGCCAAAGTCCTCCCTGGCGCGAAGCTTGCACAGCGAAGGCATGGGTCACCGCCAGCGCGCGAGGCAGCATCATGAATTTCGAGATCACTCCGAAAGCAGAACGCTTCATCCGACTGATGCTCCAGGTCGACGGCGGCCCCGGCGCCGGTTTCCGTCTCGTCGTCAAGCCGGGCGGCTGCGCCGGTCTTTCCGCTGCGATGAACGTCATGGCGCAGCCGGAGTCGGGCGACGCCGTGATCGAGCGCAACGGATTGCGTCTGTTCCTGCCCGCCGAAAGCCGGTTGCTGCTGGAGGGCGTCACCATCGATTTCGCGGACAGCGCCGGCCATTCGGGGCTGGTGTTCCACGATCCCAAGGCGACGACCTGCTCCGGCCATGCGCCGAACTTCGGCTGATAGGCCCGACAGATGGCCTTTCCCCGACTGTCCAAATTCGATGTCGGCCAGCAGGTGCGCGTCCTCGACGACTTGTTCAACGACGGCTCCTTTCCGGATGCGCCGCCGGAAGCGCTGCTGGCGCCGGCAGGCGCGGTCGGCGAGATCGTCAAGGCCGGCATGGTGGTCGGAACCGACACCCCGATCTATCTGGTCGAATTCGAGGAATCACGCGTTGTCGGCTGCCTCGAAGAAGAGATCACGCCGCTGAGCGAGCGCAGCGTCGCCGGCGTGATGAGAGACTGAGGCCGGCCATGGCGATCACGACAAGCGATCTGCGGGAGATCGATGGAATTCTCGGCGACCCGGATGCCGACGGGCGGGCAGTGTCGCTGCTGCGCCAGGCCCTGCCCCATCTCGCCGTCGCGCGCTGCGACGCCTCCGACCTCGAAGACAGACCCGCCCGACTCTATCCGAAATTCGACCTACATTTCTTCGACAACAGCGATCATTGCATGAAGATCGTCGCGTCCGCCGAAGCGGCGACCGGCGTGATTCTGGCGCAATTGAGCAAACCCAGGACCATCGCATGACCGACGAGGCCTTCGACCTGCCGCAAGTCTATGTACGGCACGTTTTCGCTTGTTTCACCCAGCGTCCGCCCGGCCATCCGCGCGGCTCCTGCGGCGCGGCCGGCGCGCAGCCTTTGTGGGACCGGCTGGGACGTCGCGTCGAGGCGGAGGGCGGCGGCCTGATCGGCTTCACGCCCGCGGGCTGCCTGGGCTTCTGCAGCGCGGGCCCGCTGATGGTCGTCTACCCGGAAGGCGTCTGGTACAGGCCGCAATCCGCCGCCGATGTCGACGAGATTTTCGACACCCACCTGAAACAGGGCGGGCTCGTCGAACGGCTGGCCATGATCCTCAAGCGATGAGACCGGCTGGCGTCACTTGACCGCGATCATGACGTTCGACGCCTTGATGACCGCAAAAGCCTCGTCGCCAACCTTCAACCCGAGTTCGTCCACCGATTCGTTGGTGATCGAGGCGGTGACGATCACGCCGTTCACGTCGAGGCGCACATGGGCGGTGGTGGCGCCTTTCTTCACTTCGACAATCTTGCCGGGGAGTGTGTTGCGGGCGGAGATTTTCATGATCCTTGCTCCCATTTGCGCAGCCGCCAATTCAAATATGGCCGACGCAGGCTAGGGCTCGCGCAACGTCCGCCGCAAGATCAAAAAACAGGCAGAAAAGGGCCGCAAAACTGTCAATGATCGACCGGCAGCAGCCCGCCGGATTGATGCGCGGCGATCCATTTCTTCAGTTCGGCGACATGTTCGTCTTCCTCCTTCACGAACTCTTTCGCCAGCGCCATGATCTCGGGATCGTCGGTGGAGTCCAGCACTGATTGATAAAAGCCAAGTCCCGCCTGTTCGGCGGCCAGCGCGATTTCCAGCGACTCCTCGCGGCCGATCAGCGGATCGGCAGCCCAGATCGCCGCGCGCTCGGGACTTTCGAGATCGGGCCAGACGAAATCTTCCGGATCGACTTCCGGCATTTCGCGAAAGCCGGACCGGGCGCGCGCGTCGGCCAGATGCAGCGTCGAATAATGCGACAGCCGGCGGAACAACTGCCCGACTTCGCGGTTGCCGGCCGATTCCATCGCGTCGGCCAGTTCTCCGAAACGATCAGCCGCCTCCTTTTCAAGATGGATGGCGTAAGCCAGGAATTCCTCGACCGAGTTCATCGCTTTCTTGCCTTTGTCCATGAGGTGGGCGATTCCGGCGCCGTCAGCCGAATTTGAACAGCACGCCGTAGCCGCCGCGCGGATAGTTCCAGACGATGTCGCCCGACGGCTCGCACAGCACCCGGCAGGTGCCGCATTCCATGCAGCCGTCGGCGGCGATCTCGACCTGACCCAATTCGTTCTCGCTATAGCAGCCGGCCGGGCAGATCCTGGTCATCGCCAGCAGATTGGCCGACGGCGTCTTGTGCTCGGCGACAGTGATATGCGGCTTGCCCGAATCGACCACATAGCGGTTCTGGTAAAGCTTTTCCTCGACCCTCTGGAATTCCTGCGCCATGTTCTGTCTCCGTTGCTGGATTATCGCCAGGCCAGGGCGAGCCGCACGGCGTCGCCGATCACGCCGAAGCCGCGCGCCTTGCGAACCGCCCGGAACGTGTCCTTTTCCTTCTCGATCTTCGGCGTCCCATCGACGCGGACGAAATTCTCCATCGCCCTCGAGACGAGCTGCGGATAGGTGAGGAACAGGTTTTGCGCCTGGGTGTGGAGCAGCGCCGGCATGTCCTTGTGCTTGCGCAGGTCCTTCATGACAAAGCTGTCGTCGAGATATTTCCTGTAGAGCGACAGGTTTTCGGCATTCATCTTTTCGCGGCGCGACTTGATCTGGAAAATCGCTTCGCCGGCCAGGCGCCCGGACGTCATGGCGAGGTTCGAGCCTTCGCGATGCACGGCGTTGTTGAGACCGGCGGCGTCGCCGCAGATCACCCAGCCGTCGCCGAATGTTTGGGGCACGGCCTTGTATCCGCCTTCCGGAATCAGATGGGCGGCATATTCCTTGACCTCCGAACCTTCGATCAGGGGCGCGACGGAAGGATGTTTCTTGAAGGCGTCGAGCAGTTCGGAAGGCGACGTCTTGTTTTCGGCGAAATCGGAAACAAGGCAGCCGATGCCAACCGAGATGCTTTCCTTGTTGGTGTAGATGAAGCCCATCCCGGCCATGCCTTGGGAAATCGTTCCTGCGGCCTCGATCACCGCGCCCTCGTTCCCCTTGAGGTTGAAACGGGCCTCGATGACTTCCGGTGGCAGGAAATGCATTTCCTTGACCGCGAGCGCGACATGCGCCGGCTTCGGCGTCTCTCGCAGCCCGGCCCGGGCGCCGAGCAGACCGTTGACGCCTTCGGCCAGCACCACGACATCGGCGTGAAGCACGCCGCCCGTGCGGTCGGTGCGGACGCCGACCGCCTTGCCATAGGCGTCCTGGATCAGCTCCACCGCCGTGGTCTCGCTGAGCAGGACCGCGCCCTTGGCCTGAGCCTGGCGCGCGAACCAGCGATCGAATTGCGAGCGGATGATGGTATAGCGGTTCGGGCGGTCCTCGTTGAAATCGTCCGAGCGGTAATGCATGCCGGTGTGCGACCTGTCGGTCATGAACCAGAAGCGTTGCTCGATCAGATGGCGCTCCAGCGGCGCCTCCTCGCGGAAATCCGGGATAATCTTCTCGAGCATGTCGGCATAGAGAATGCCGCCTTGGACATTCTTCGAACCCGGATATTCGCCGCGCTCGAGTTGCAGGACCTTCATGCCCCGCGAAGCCATCGTATAAGCCGCGGCGTTGCCGGCGTGGCCTGCGCCGATGACGATCGCGTCGAATTTCTCGTCGATCATGGCGGGATCTCCTGCTTAACCGGCCAGCCGGTCCTTGGAATGGGGCGAAAGGCGCTGGCGGAAGGCTTCCGTCAGCGCGGGCAGGAAGCGGATGGCGTCGGTGGTTATGCCGATATGGGCGAAGTCGAAGATCGGCGCGTTCTTGTCGGTGTTGATCGCGACGATCAGATCGGCGCCCTCGACGCCAACGCGATGCTGAATGGCGCCGGATATTCCTGCCGCGATATAAAGCTTGGGCCGGATGGTCTTGCCGGTCTGGCCGATCTGCCGGTCGGCGGAAACCCAGCCCTTCTGCACCATCGGGCGCGAGCAGCCGAATTCGGCGCCGAGCGTCGCAGCGAGATTGCGCACGAGCTGGAAATTCTCGGCGTTCTGAAGGCCCATGCCGCCCGCCACCACGACATCGGCGAAGGCGAGATTGCTCTTGCGGGACTCGCGGTCGGGCAGGAAGCGCAGGATTTTGGTGATGATATTGGCCTCGTCGAGATCGGGCGCGAAGGGAACGATGCGACCCGCCCTGCCCTCGATCCGCTCCGGCATGCGCATCACGCGCGGGCGAACGGTCGCCATTTGCGGGCGATAGTTGAGCGTGTAGATTGTACACAGCAGCGAACCGCCGAAGGTCGGGCGGGTGGCGGCGAGCGACTTGTCGTCGTCCACGTTCAGCTCGGTACAGTCCGCTGTCAGGCCCGTCAGAAGAGTCGTCGCGACGGAGCCGGCGAGGTCGCGACTAAGCGTGGTCGCGCCCAGCAACAGGATTTCCGGCTTGTGGGCGTTGACCAGATCGGTCAGCGCCTTGGAATAAGGCTCGTTGCGATAATCGGCGAGCGTCGGGTGCTCGACCAGATAGACCAGATCGGCGCCATAGGCGAAGCTTTCGCGCGCCGCATGTTTGACGTCCTCGCTGCCCGAGCCGAGTACGACGCCGGCCAGTTCGACGCCGAGCTTGTCGGCGAGTTTTCTGCCTTCGCCCAGCAGTTCGAATGAGACGGGGTGAACCACGCCGCGCTCCATTTCGATGAAGACCCAGACGTGCTTGTACTCCCGGAATTTTTCCGGCAACTCCTTCTTCATCGAGGCGCGGCCGCCGGCGGCGGGTTTCTGCTCCGACATCGTCATTCTCCTCAAAATCCGGCGGCGAGTTTGGTCATGTCGCCTTCGAGAGACGGGCTGTGGGCGAACATCGCCTCGATCATCGCTTCAGCCATGTCGTTCGGCGTCTTGTGGACCGCGAGGTCGATCTGCGCCGCCTTTTCGGCGCGCGGCGGCGGCGCGAAGACGCGCTTCACCACGGTCGGCGAGCCGCGCAAGCCGCATTTGGTCACATCCTCGATGCCGGCGTCCTTGGCGTTCCAGGCGACGACGTCGGCGCGGGCGGCCCGCAGCGCGTCCTCGATGCGGCCCCGACGTACGACATTCGAGCCTTCGAGCATGGTGACGAGGCAGGGCAGCCGTGTCTTCAGGATCTGCACGCCGCCTTCCGAGCGGCGCTCGATGGTGATCGACTTGTCTTCGAGATCGAGGCCGGAGATCGCCGAGACATAAGTGAGTTGCAGCAGGTCAAGCCGCTTGGCGACGCCGGGGCCGACCTGGGCGGTGTCGCCGTCTATGGTCTGCTTGCCGGCGAAAACGATGTCCGGCGCGCCAAATTCCTCGCCGATCTTGCGGATCGCCTGGGCCAAGGCGAAGGAGGTCGCCAGCGTGTCGGAGCCGGCAAAAAAACGGTCGGTGAGCAGCACGGCGCGATCGGCGCCGATGGTCAGGGCCTTGCGCAAGGAATCCGCCGCCATCGGCGGACCCATGGTCAAGACCGTGACCTCGCCGCCGAATTTATCGCGCAGGCGGAGGGCCTCTTCGAGCGAGAACAGGTCGTAGGGGTTGATGATTGTCGGCACGCCCTGCCGCATGATCGTATTGGTCACCGGGTGGACGCGAATTTGCGCTGAATCCGGAACCTGTTTGATACAGACCACGATATGCATTCCGCGCCTCCGTTTTCCGCCGCAGGACTGTTCGCGAATGGTCTCGCAAGCTCCGTACCAAGTCACATATTGTTGATTTTACTTGTGTCTTTCAGATTATCGGCGCGCGCCGCGACAGTCTTGGGGCCTTTCTTGTCGGCTTGCCGACAATGTCGTCAGAGCGTCGTCAGATCGGACAGGGGCACAAAGGCCTGGCCAGGCTTGCCCGGCGTCGACGGGTCGCGATCCTTCAGCACCTTGAATAGGCGCGTCTCGATCGGGCTCCTGGCCTCGAATTCGGCATAGGCCGCCTGCAATGCCGCGCGGCAGGTCTCCACGGTTTCGGCCTCGTCGCCGCTGGTCAGGGACGCGATATGCTGGCCCATGCGCTTGAGAATGTGAAGACGGCTGACCGAGACGATTTTCGCATCGTAGGCCACCCCCAGCGCCTCGAAAAACTCCTCCGCCGCGCTCAGATTTTTTAACTTGTCGAGGATCGGGCTCATGGTCAGCTCCTTCATTGCACGACGATGGTCTCGGGGTCGGGGTTGCCGGGTTCGCTGCGATTGCGACGCGTTGATTCCGGCCGGCGAATTTCGGCCAGCCGCACTTCGAGGAAATTCACCCTGTCGATCAGATAGGACAGAGCCTCGCCGACCGGATCAGGCATCAGATGATGATCGAGGTCGACGCGTCCGCCTGCAAGAATGCGGCGCTGGTCCAGGCTGCGCACGATGCGGCCCGGAATGCCGACCACCGTGGCCCCGGGCGGGACATCCTCGACCACCACCGAATTGGCGCCGATACGCGCCTCCCTGCCAATGGTGATGGGGCCGAGAATTTTCGCGCCCGCGCCGCACAGCACGCCGTCTTCCAAACTCGGATGGCGGCGTCCCGGCGTCCAGGACACGCCGCCGAGCGTCACCCCGTGATAAAGCGTCACGTCGGCGCCGATGACAGCGGTGGCGCCGATCACCACGCCAGCGCCATGATCGATGAAAAAGCGCGGGCCGATGGTCGCGGCGGGGTGGATGTCGATATTTGCGGCAAAACGCGACAGCCAGGCCAAAAGCCGCGCCGCGAAAAACCAGCCGCGCCGCCACAGCCAGTTGGCGAATCGGTAGTGGATGACGGCATGGACCCCGGGATAGGTGAGCAGGATTTCCCATTTTCCGCGCGCCGCGGGATCGCGGCTGGCGACGCAGGCCACGTCCTCGCGCAGCAGAGCGAAAATTTCCCGAAAGGACGGTCTGCTCATGCGCTGGCTTCCTCAGCGCGCTCCCGGGCCTCGCGGGCAAGGCGCAGCACCAGATGTTCGGGCAAGGGCGCCTTGGCGACCTGCGCCAGCGCCTTGATCCTTTCGAGAACCCGCGCGGCGGCGTCAGTGTCGAGCTCGAGACCGGAAGGGCCGCAGACGGCGCGCAGAGCCGCATGGCCGGAATGCTTGCCGATGACGAGTTTATGCGCGCGGCCGAGCAGCGCCGGATCGAGTCCCTGATACGTGCGGACATCGGCGAGCAGTCCGGCGACATGAATTCCCGATTCATGGGTGAAGATATCGGCGCCGACGATGCTTTTCGCGCGCGGGACGACATCGTTGGCGGCGCTGGCGGCGAGATGCGCCAAGGCGCCGAGCCTTTGCGGATCGACACGAGTCGTCATGGCCGTCGTGCGCGCCAGAGCGACGCAGACCTCTTCCAGCGGGGCGTTGCCGGCGCGCTCGCCCAACCCCAGCACGGTGACGCTGGCGTGGCGGGCGCCGGCGCGGATGGCCGCCAGCGTGTTGGCGGTCGCGAGGCCAAGATCGTCATGGCCGTGAAATTCCAGCGCCAGGTCGGTCTCGTCACGCAAGGCCCTGACCGCCTCATAGGTCGAGAAGGGATCGAGCAGGCCCAGCGTGTCGGCGAAGCGCAGACGGAAGGCCCCTGCCCGCTCGGCGGCGCCGGCGATCAAGGCGACATCGCGCAGTTCGGCGCGGGAGGAATCCTCGCCGCCCAAAGCGACCTCCAGGCCTTTGTCCCGGGCGTAGCCCACCATGCGGGCGACCCGCTCGGCGGTTCCTTCGGGGCCGCACTTCAGCTTGACCTGCATGTGCAGGCGCGACATGGGCGCGGAAATATTGACCCGGCGCAGGCCGGCGGCGCAGGCCGCGTCGATGTCGGCCCGGTTGAGGCGGCACCAGGCCATGACGTGAACATTGCGGCAAGCGTCCGCGATCGCCGCCATGGCCTCGATCTCGCTGCCGCCCATGGCCGGCGTGCCGGCCTCGATCTCGTCCACGCCGGCTGCCGTCAGAGCGTGAGCAAGGGCAAGCTTTTCGGCGCGCGAAAAGGCTACGCCCGGCGCCTGTTCGCCATCGCGAAGCGTGGTGTCGTTGACGAAAACGCGGTCGGGCGCGGCTGGCATGGCAGTCCTTCAGCTGTCTATCGTTGACCGCATTCGCGGACAACCAATCCCTCGCAACGGCTCGGCGGCGCGTTCGCGCCTGGCGCGCTTGGGCGCGCCTTATGCATAGATTGGCTTGAAGTCCTTGGCGGCTTTTTGCGCGCCGGCCCAGAAGGGCGAAAGCGCGCGCAGGCGTTCGATGATCCCCGGCAGGACCTCGATCACCCGGTCCACTTCGGGCTCCGCCGTTTCGCGCGACAGCGAGAAGCGGATCGAGCCATGAGCCGCGGTGAAGGGTATGTTCATCGCCCGCAGCACATGGCTCGGCTCCAGCGAGCCGGAAGTGCAGGCCGAACCCGATGAGGCGGCGATTCCGGCGCGGTTGAGATGCAGCAGTATCGCTTCGCCCTCGACATATTCGAAGGCGATATTGGCGGTGTTGGGCAGGCGGTCGTGGGGATCGCCGTTGACGAAGCAATTCGGGACGGTTTCGAGAACTCCTCGCTCCAGCTTGTCGCGCAGCGCCTTAACCCGCGTGTTTTCCTCAGCCATGTATTGGCCGGCGAGTTCGCAGGCGAGGCCGAGCGCGACAATGCCTGGCGCGTTTTCGGTGCCGGCGCGCCGGCCGCGTTCCTGGTGGCCGCCGCGCATCAACGGCTTGAAGCGCGAACCACGCTTGACGTAGAGCGCGCCGACGCCCTTGGGTCCGTGCAACTTGTGTCCGGAAAGCGACAGCATGTCGATGGCGCTGTCCTTCAACGCGATCGGAACCTTGCCGACCGCCTGAACGGCATCGGTGTGGAACAAGGCGCCGACCTCCTTGGCGAGTTCCGCCAGGCCCTCGACGGGAAAGATCGTGCCGGTTTCGTTGTTGGCCCACATCAACGTCACCAGAGCGACGCGCGGCGACAAGGCGGCGCGGAAAGCTTCGAGATCGAGCCGCCCGAAGGCGTCGACGCCGATATAATGGACCTTGGCGCGACCGATTTTTTCGAGATGCTGGCAGACCGTCAGGATGGCGGGGTGCTCGACCTTGCTGGTGACGATCTCGTCGCGGTCGGCCATGCATTCCAGCGCCGAGAGAATGGCGGTGGAGTCGGATTCCGTGCCGCCCGAGGTGAAGACGATCTCGTGGTCGAATTCGGCGCCGAGCAGGGTCTGGACCTGTTTGCGGGCGTCGCGCAAGGCCTTCGATACATGGGCGCCGAATTCGTGGATGGAGGAGGCGTTGCCGAACTGCTCGGTGAAGAAGGGCAGCATGGCCTCGACGACGCGCAAATCGACTTTAGTAGTGGCGTTGTTGTCGAGATAGGCTGTGGACATGGGCGACTCCTCAATGGGACTTGGCGGGAATGACCCGCACAGGGACGCCAAGCCTGGCGGAAATGCGCTCCTGAATGCCCCCGACGGTCATGCTTGCCGCCTGACAGCCGACGCAGGCGCCGGACAGCTTGACCAGGACGTTCGAGCCGTCAACGTCGAGCAATTCGCAATCGCCGCCGTCCTTCTTCAGCAGCGGCCGGATGTCCTCGATGGTCTCCTCGATCAGGCGGATACGCTGGAGATTGGTGAGCGGCTTTGGCGGCGGCGCCAGAGGCGAAACCGGGGAAGGCGCGACGTCCGCCGCCCTGACGGCGGCGCGCCCGGCGTTTCCGGCATTTTCCGCGCTACGCGCGGCCTGCGTCTTTTTCTTCAATGCGGCGGGATCGGCGCCGCCGGCCTTGTAGGCTTCGGCTTCGGCCAGAACGCCCTCGGCGACCATTTTCGCGTTGACCTTGGCGAGTAAGCCTTCCAACGCGTCGAAACAGGTCAGGCAGCCGCCGCCGGCCTTGGTGTAAGCGGTCACCGCCTCGATCGTGGTCAGGCGGTTCATGCGCACGGCGCGTTCGATCATGCCCTCGTCGATGCCGAAGCATTTGCAGATGAGCGCGCCTTCCTCGTGGTCGTCCTTCCATTCCTCGCCGCGGAAATTGGCGACGGCCGCCTGGAGCGCCTCATAGCCCATCACCGAGCAGTGCATCTTTTCCGGCGGCAGGCCGCCGAGGAAATCGGCTATGTCCTGATTGGAAAGGTTGAGCGCTTCGTTGATGGTCTTTCCGATGACCAATTCGGTCAGAGCGGAGGAGGAGGCGATGGCCGAGCCGCAGCCGAAGGTTTGGAATTTGGCTTCCAGGATCACCTCGCTGACCGGATCGACCTTCAGCATGAGTTTGAGCGCGTCGCCGCAGGAAATGGCGCCGACTTCGCCGACCGCATTGGCTTCATCGAGGACGCCGGCGTTCTTGGGGTTGAAGAAATAGTCCTTGACCTTGTCGGTATAGTCCCACATGGCGCGCCCTCCTCAACCGAACGACTTGCCGCAGGAGCATTTCGAGGTGGCGTTGGGATTGTCGAAAACGAAGCCAGAGCTTTCGAGCCCGGTGACGAAATCGACCGTCATGCCGGTGACGTGGCTCTGGGAGAGATCGTCGATGAAGACCTTGACGCCGTCGGCCTCGATCACCGCGTCGCCGTCGCGCGCCTGGCGCTCCAGACCCATCATATATTTGTATCCGGCGCAGCCTCCGGCCTCGACCATGATGCGCAGCCCTTCCGCGGGCGTGGCGGCGTTGGACAAGGCGGATTTGACGGCGGAAATGGCGTTTGGCGTCAGGGTGATCATGACTTCGCTCCGTTCATGCGCGACATGCCTTTTTCGGAGCAATGGCTGTGCCAGTCGGCAACAAGCTGATTTTACGTTATTTTTTATGTTCCCCGCTGTCGCATTCGCGACAATCGTCAGGGATGCGACAAGGAAGCTGACATATTTTCAAGCCGGATGCGGGCGAGCAGGCTTTCGCCGTCTTCCGGGCCGAAACAGGCGTCGAAATCGCTGCATTCATGGCAGCTCGGCGCGGTGCAGAGGTGGAAGCCCTCCATCTCGCACAAGGACCGGTAAAAGAATTTCTTCCATTTCATGTTGTTGACGTTGCGCGCCGCGAGCTTGGGGAAGGTCTCGCCCAGCAGGCGGCTGAGGGCGCTGCGGTCGGTCAGGCCAAGGTCCTGCCAGAGATGGTTGGGCTGCATGGCGCGGCGCGCGACCATCCGCGCCAGCCAACCGGACTGAAGGGTCTGGTCGCCGCGATGGGCGTCGAGCAGAGCCAGAACCATGGCCTCCTCGTCGTCGCGCTGCACATTTTCATTGGCGCGCAGCGCGCGCGCCAATGCGTCGGGCGCGGGTCGCCAAATGCTGGCGAGCGTCACGAGATCGGCGCGCGCCAAGCCGATCGCGCGCGAAACATCGACCCCGTTTTCGTCCGCCTCTCGCGCGGAAATGGCCCAAATGGCGCTCAAGCATTGGGCGAGGAAGGGAGAAGACGAAACCATCGCTTCAGGCCGCGATCTGATCGGCGGGCGCGTGGGTCTGGCAGTTCTTGGGGCAGACGCGGGCGCAGGCGCCGCAGCCGATGCAGGCGTCGGCATTGTCCACCATCATGATCTTGCGGTTCAGCTCGCCGTCGAAATCGTCGTCGTCGTCTTCGGTCGCGGCTCCGAGCACGTTGCCGGACTCGTCGACGCCGTAAAGATGCATGACGTCGCGCGAGCACACCTTGTAGCAGCGGCCGCAGCCGATGCAGGTCTCGCCGTTGATCTGCGTCAGATAAACGGGCGTCCAGTCGGCGCCGCCCCGGGTCTTGAAAGCGCTCATCGGGCTTGCTCCAGTTCCTTCAGCGTCTTCCGCGCGGCGTCGAGCGCGGCATAGGCTTCGACCACGCCCTCGGCGATTTTCGGCGCGTCGGCCCAATTGACCGGCAGTTCTTCCGAAAAATCGTGCAGGTTCATCTTCGCCGTCGTGGCGCGCGCCGAAAGTCTCTTGATTTCGGCTTTCAGGGTTTCGACGTCGGACATTGGGTTTCTCCTTTTTTGTCGATCGCCACAGGTCGCGATCGACACCCCTCGCATCAGCTCGGCGTCACATTCGCTCCTAGCCGTTTCTCGCGCACGGGAAACGGCCTCAAATCTTCGCCACTTCGGGATGGGCTTCGATTTCGGCGACCGCCTGGGCGACATATTTCTCGCCCTCGGCCACCAGCTTCGCCAGGCTTTCGAAACCGAAGCGATGGACGTCGCGCAAATGGCGCGACAGGGCGATCAGCTTTCCCGCGATCAGCACCAGACGCCCAAAGCCCTCATGGCTCATTTTCATCATCGGGCCGGCGATGACGCCGGTCCGCTTTTCCACCGCCAGGCCGACGGCGGTGTAGAATTGCTCGATCCGCCACAAGACGTCCGGGTCGGGATCGCCGATGATCGGGATCTCGCGGCGCTGCTCCCTGGTGACAATGAAATCGGCCAGCAACTGCGCGTCGCTCTTCGAGTCCCAGCTTCCGTGGGAATCCTGGGCGCGCATCAGCAGGATGAGAGATTTGGCGTAAGGACGCTCCAGGGCGGCGGCGTCCTCGGCGGAGATGTCCAGCACAGTGGCCATGGCGCGTCCTTTCAGACCGGCTCTTCGAGGAAGGAGTTTTTCGCGGCGAATCCGGCTTCCGCCAAAACCTTGCGCAGCCAGGGCGGCGGCGCCCCGTTCAGCATGGTTCTGGTGCGCTCCAGCACGGCTTCGATCGGTTGCGGCTGGGTGATCTTGATCGGATGGATCTTCGCCGCCACCACCCTGGCTGCGGAAGGGCCTCCAATGGCCAGGCAGAACAACAGGTGGCAGCCTTTCAGCGCCTCGATTTTCTGACCGATCTTGTCGTCGCCTTCCTGTTTGTGGCTGCCGCTTTCATCCGAGACGTCGTCGAAGGCGCAGGCCTCGACAAAGCGCCAGCCCTGCGTCGTCACGTCATAAATCGCGAAGCGGCGGGCCGAGCCGAAATGGGCGTTGAGCGATTTCATGTCGCCGGTCGCGATGGCCACGCGCACGGCGGCCAAGGCGGACGGCGAAGGGGCGGGCTCGTTCTCGACGAGACTGAAGCGGGCGGCGTTCATGCGCGCATCTCCTTTTGTCGCAACAGGAAGGGATTGAGGGAGTCCGGCGTGACCTCGCGATGCGCGGCCTGGAACAGATTGGCGATTTCAAAAATGGCTTGGCGCGAACCGTCATAAAGGGCCGAGCGGCGGTAGGCGGCGCCGAGCCGATCGAAGATCGGGAAGCCGATGCGCAGATGGGGGACATGTAGGCGCTCCGCCGCCTGCCGTCCGTGACTGTGTGTCGCGATCAGGTCGGCGCCTTTGGCGCGCGCTTCAAGATCGCCGAGATCTCCGACCAGAACCTCGCGCGCGGGAACCTGGGTCAGCGCCTTTGAGCCGGGCGTGGTGGTGATCGCGGCGGAAATCTCGGCGCCGAGATCGTTCATCAGCCGGGTCGTGGCGAGAAGCAGGTCAGGTTCGGCTGCAACAGCCATTTTGCGGCCTGCGAAGAAGAAATGGCCGTCGAGCATGACGTCGACCAGCCGCGCGCGCTCGCGCCGCAGACGCGGCGGAACGGAGCAATGGCCGAGATGAGCCAGTTCCACGCACAGCCGGTCGCAGGCCTCGATGCCGGTGAGATGATCGAACCAGAGACTGGGGACGCCGGTCCGCTGCTCCAGCGTCTGTCCCGGCGCACGCATATGTTCGCCGATGACCAAAGTCGCTTTCGAGCGGCCCATGGCGGCGATTTCCTCGACGGTGACGCCGCCGCGCGCCGTCGCGCGCCATTCATCCGCCACCGCGCCGTCGAGCGCGCAGGACAGGTCGGGCAGGATGATCGGTTTCAAGCCGAAACTCTCGATCATGTCGCGCAGGGCCTCGGCATCGGCAGGCGAAAGGTGCAGGCCGGCGAGCACATTGACCTGTCCCTTGACCGTCCCGCTCTGGCCGGCGGGAACCAGAGCCTCGATCGTCGCGGCGACCGCCTTGGCCCAGCCTTCTTCCATCGCGCCCGAGAAATCCGGCGTCGAAGCGAAAGCCACTTCCGTGCCTTCCAACTCCGCCTCACGCCGCGCGCGGATCAGGCGCAGGTCGCCGACAAAATCCTCGCCGCGGGTTTCGGTCAGGGCCGTAGAGCAGATTCCGATGAAGCGCGGATTCATCCGCTTCTTCAGGTTGAGCAGCGCCTCCTCGACATGATCCGCGCCGCCGACAATGGTCGAGACCTCGTTCATGGCGGTGGTCTGGAGCGGGATCATTTCCTTGAAATGGCGCACCAGCAGCACCAGGGCGAAGGCCGTGCAGCCCTGGCTGCCGTGGAACAGCGGAACCGCGCCGTCCACGCCGAGCCAGGCGAGCGCGGCGCCGAGCGGCGCGGAGGTCTTCAGCGGATTGGTCGAAACCGACTTGGTTATGGGAGCGACGGCGTTCATGCTTCAGCACTCCTCGAAGTCCTGGGCTTCCCGCTCGGCGAAAGCTTTTCTGAAGCGGGCGACATGGGTAGGGTCGATAGTGAAATCCCGCGCCGACGGCGCGCCGGCCTCGTCCCAGGGCGCTGGAATGCGCACCTTGGCCCAGACCGGATTGTTGATCGTGGCGTCGAGCTTCTTGACCAGCTCGACCATGCCGTCATAGCCGGCGAAGGGATCGTGGCGCTCCTGGTTGATGTCGAGCCAGGGCGTGCGGGCCTTGAGCGCGATGAACTGGGTGCGGCCGCCCGACAGCATGATGTCAGCCTTCCCCTCTTTCAGAAAGGCGTACATGTCGCGCGGCGCCATGTTCTCCAGCACATGCGGATCGTCGCCGAGCAATTCCTTGATGCGCGCCTTGTCTTCAGGCGTCGTCTTGCGCAAAGACGTGTCGACGATCTCGATTCCCACTTCCATCAAGGCCGAGACCACCGACCAGGATTTGACGCCGCCGGTGTAAAGCAGCACGCGCTTGCCCTTCAATCTTTCGCGATAGGGTTCGAGCCTTCGCCAGACGCGGGCCTCCTCCTCGGCGATTAGCCGTTCCGTGCGGGCGATGAGATCGTGGGGCGCGCCCTGCCGGACCAGCAGGCCGGCGATATTGCGCAGGGCGTCGGATGTGTCCGACACGCCGTAGAACGAGCCTTCGAAATAGGGAATGCCCCAGCGCTCCTCCATCTTGCGCGCCAGATTGATGAGGGCCGCCGAGCAGACCATCATATTGACCTTGGAGCGGTGCGCCGAGGCGACCTCGACGTAGCGTGCGTCCCCCGTGATGCAGCAATGGACGCGCACGCCGAGCTTGTCGAACAAAGGCTTCACCTGCCAGAATTCGCCGGCCAGATTGTATTCGCCGAGAATGTTGATGTCGGTCGGCGTGGAGATTTCCGGCTCCATCGTCCCGATGACATGATCGTAAAGCGTCTCGCCCGCGAGCTTGTTGCCGAGGTTTTTCGAGCCCGCGAAGCCCGGCGCGTTGACAGGAACAATCGGCGTTCCGAGCTTTTCCGTCGCATGTTTGCAGACGGCTTCGATATCGTCGCCGATCAGCGAGGTGACGCAGGTCGAATAGACGAAAACCGCCGGCGGCCTGTGCGTCGCGACGACCTCATGGATGGCCTTCCACAGCTTCTTCTCGCCATTGCCCATGACGATGTCGAGCTCCGACATGTCGGTGGTGAAGGAGGTGCGGTAAAGCAGCGGGCCGGAGGAAGCGGCGTGGCGGTTGTCCCAGCTGTTGCCTTCGCAGGCCAGCGGCCCGTGAATGAGATGGGCGGCGTCGACAATCGGCTGGAGCACGATTTTCGCGCCGTCGAAGGCGCAACCGCCGGCGGCGGCGCCGGGAATGAGCGGCTTGGAGCAGCCTTTCTTGCGCTCCTTGTCGCTTTTCTTGAGGTTCTTGTCGCAGGCGGGCTCGTTGAAGACCTCCTGAACCTTGGTCGAAAATCCCGACATCTTCGCCCTCTGCTGTTCGGTGTTGTCGGTTTCCCGACAGGGCGCCTGACAAGGCGGCGGCTCGTCAGGGGCGTTGCAAATTCCGCGCCGGAAACGGGACCGGCGCGACGCCGGCCCCGAAGCATGGATCAACGCGTGAGGTCGTAGGAGAAGTCGGTGACGCCTGGGTTGATGGTCTCGCGGTCGAGCACGTCGAACACCTTGTCAAGCAAAGTGGTCAGCACGCGCAGCCCCCCCTGATACCCCCACACCGGGAAACGGTGGTGGTGGTGGCGATCGAAGATCGGGAAGGTCAGGCGGATCAGCGGAATGCCCAGATCGCGCTCCAGATATTTGGCGTAGGAGCTGCCGATGATGAAGTCGGTTGGCTCGGTGGCGAGCAGAGAGCGCAGGTGCCACAGGTCCTTGCCGGCCCAGACCTGCGCCTTGGCGCCGAAGGGCGAGGAGGCCAGAAGCTCTTTCATCTGTTCATCCCACTTCGCCGTCCCATTGGTCGCCAGGCAATGGGTCGGCTCGCCGCCGGTCTCCATCACGAAGCGCGCCATGGCGTAGACGAAGTCGGGATCGCCGTAGATCGCGTATTTCTTGCCGTGCAGATGCGCCTGGCTGTCGGCCATGGCGTCAATGAGACGACCGCGCTCCTTCTCGATCTCGGCGGGGATTTCCTTGCCCGAAAGCTCGGAAATCTTCATGAGCAATTCGTCGGTGGCGCCGACGCCCAGCGGATAATGGAAGGAGGCGGTGTCCTGTCCGGATTCCTGGCAATAATCGAGCGTCTTGCGCGTGCACCATTGCTGCAGCGAGATCGTCGCCTTCGCGTTGAGCGCCGGCTCGATGTCTTCGATCCTGGTGCCGCCGTCATACATGCGGAATTCGCCGTCAGCGGGCGTGTCGTACTGGTCGGCGGCGTCCGACAGGATTTTGTAGTCCACGCCCATCAGCTCGAGGATCCGCTTCAGTTCGCGATTGTTGCCGACGACGAAGCCGTCAAAACCGGGAATGATGTTGATTTGAGCGCCGGGGGCGCGCGTCTTGCCCTTCCAGAAACTTTCCAGAATGCCCTTCATCATGTTGTCGTAGCCATCGACATGGCTGCCGACGAAGGCCGGGGTGTGGGCGAAGGGAACGGAAAAGTCCTCGGGAATCGAGTTCTTCTTGCGGGAATTCTCGATGAAGGAATGAAGGTCGTCGCCGATCACCTCCGCCATGCAGGTGGTGGAGACCGCGATCATCTTCGGCTGGTAGAGCGAATAAGTGTTGGCCAGACCGTCGATCATGTTGTTGAGGCCTCCGAACACCGCCGCGTCCTCGGTCATCGACGAGGACACCGCCGAAGACGGCTCCTTGAAGTGTCGCGACAGATGCGAGCGGTAATAAGCGACGCAGCCCTGCGAGCCATGCACGAAGGACATGGTCTTTTCGAAGCCGGCGGCGGCGAAAACCGCGCCAAGCGGTTGGCAAGCCTTGGCCGGATTCACGACCAGCGCGTTGCGCGCCAGGTTTTTCTCGCGATATTCCCAGCTCTTGGTCCAGTCGGAGATTTCCTGGACCTTGGCGTCGGCCGGCATGCATTCGAATTCGGTCTTCTTGCGCGCCAGCATGTCCGTATATTCCGGCTCGCGGAACAGCGGGGCGTGATCGAGCACCTTTTCGGCGGATTGAGGCATCGTTTTTCTCCAGTTCAGACAAGGCAGCGCCATACGGCTGCCCTTGCGAGGGAGTCGGGATCGTTTCGGGATTTCGGAAACCGGCCGCTCGCCGAGCGGCCGGGGATTTCACTCGGCCGCCGCCAGCGTCGGGGCGGGCTCGCTCTTCTTCCACGGCGCCTTCATCAGGCCCCAGACCGGGTTGTTGATGGCGAGGTCCATGTCGCGGGCGAAAATGGCGAAGCCGTCATAGCCATGATAGGGGCCGGAATAGTCCCAGCTGTGCATCTGGCGGAACGGAATGCCCATCTTCTGCACCGGATATTTCTCCTTGATGCCGGAGCCGACCAGATCGGGACGGATTTTTTCGATGAACTTTTCGAGTTCGTAACCCGTCACGTCGTCATAAATCAGCGTGCCTTCCTTCACATAATGGCCGGTGCGCTGATAATCGTCGCCATGAGCGAATTCATAGCCGGTGCCGACGATTTCCATGCCGAGGTCTTCATAAGCCGTAATGACGTGGCGCGGACGCAGGCCGCCGACATAGAGCATCACCTTCTTGCCGGTCAGGCGCGGCGCATATTTCGCCTTCACCGCATCGACCAGCGGCTTGTATTTGGCGATGACCGTTTCAGCTTTTTCCTCGATCGCCGGACCGAAATGCTTGGCGATCTTGCGCAAAGACGCTTCGATCTGGGACGGACCGAAGAAGTTGTACTCCATCCAGGCCACGCCATATTTCTCTTCCATGTGGCGGCAGATGTAGTTCATCGAGCGGTAACAATGGATCAGGTTCAGCTTCGCCTTGGGCGCGCGCTCGATTTCGGCGAGCGTCGCGTCGCCTGACCAGTTGCCGACGACCCGCAGGCCGATCTCCTCCAGCAGGATGCGCGAGGCCCAGGCGTCGCCGCCGATGTTGTAGTCGCCGATGACGTTGACGTCATAAGGGGAAGCCACGAACCCGGACAGGTCGGTCTGCGTGGCGGCCCCCTTGTTGTCGAACACCCAGTCGCGCACCGCATCATTGGCCAGATGGTGACCGAGCGACTGGGAGACGCCGCGGAACCCTTCGCAGCGAACGGGAACGATGGTCTTGCCGGATTCCTTGGCCTTTTTCTTCGACACGGCTTCGATGTCGTCGCCGATCAGGCCGATCGGGCATTCGGACTGGATCGAAATGCCGCGGGCCAGCGGGAACAGGCCGTTGATCTCATCGATCACCTTTTCCAGCTTCTTGTCGCCGCCGAAAACGATGTCGCGCTCCTGGAAGTCGGAGGTGAACTGCATGGTGACGAACGTGTCGATTCCGGTCTTGCCGATGTAATAATTGCGACGCTGCGACCAGGAATATTGTCCGCAGCCGACAGGTCCATGGCTGATATGGACCATGTCCTTGATCGGCCCCCAGACCACGCCTTTCGATCCGGCATAGGCGCAGCCGCGGATGGTCATCACGCCGGGAACCGACTTGATGTTGGATTTCACGTCGCATTCCGTCAATGGACGGCCTTCGTCGCCCATCTCTTCCGTACCCTTGGCGACGTTGAGGTGCTTCTTGCGGCGCTTGGAGAACTTTTCCGGATAGGCCGTGAGGACCTCCGTGATGAGTTCTTCCATCCTGGCGCCGTCGTTCTTGTAATCGAGGCTCATGGCTTTCTCCTGCGATAGATTGGGCCGACCCCGCCGGAGCGGGGCCTGGCCGGCAAACTGCGCCGTCGGTCGCGTAGCGACCGGCCCGGCGGCGGAGCGAATTTGACCCTTGCGCCGCCGGGTTGGGTCGACGCAAGTCGACGCGCTCAGTCAGTGCGCGGCGGCCGCCTTGGCGGCTTCCTTGGCCTGGAGGTCGGCGAGCTGCTGCTCTTCGGTTTTCATGATGCCGAAATCGAGCAGCATCTGCTCCAGCTCTTCCATGGTGATCGGGGTTGGGATGACGCCTTTGCCCGAATTCTCGTGAATCTTGCGGGCCAGTTCGCGATATTCGCCGGCCTGCTTGGACTCCGGGGCGTATTCGATCACCGTCATGCGGCGCAATTCGGCGTGCTGGACGATATTGTCGCGCGGCACGAAGTGGATGAGCTTGCAGCCCAGGCGCGAGGCCAGTTCTTCCGCCAGCTCCAGCTCCTTGTCGGTCTGGCGCTCGTTGCAGATCAGCCCGCCCAGGCGCACGCCGCCGGAATGGGCGTATTTCAGAATGCCCTTGGCGATATTGTTGGCGGCATAGAGCGCCATCATCTCGCCGGACATGACGATGTAAATTTCCTGGGCCTTGTTCTCGCGGATCGGCATGGCGAAGCCGCCGCAGACCACGTCGCCGAGCACGTCGTAGGACACATAGTCCACGTCGTCATAGGCGCCGTTTTCTTCGAGGAAATTGATGGCGGTGATGACGCCGCGGCCGGCGCAGCCGACGCCGGGCTCCGGGCCGCCGGATTCGGTGCATTTGATGCCCTTGTAGCCGATCTTCATCACCTGTTCGAGTTCCAGGTCCTCGACCGATCCGGCCTCGGCGGCGAGATGCAGCACGGTGTCCTGCAGCTTGGTGTTGAGGATCAGGCGGGTCGAATCGGCCTTGGGGTCGCAGCCGACGATCAGGATTTTCTGGTCCATCTCGACGAGGGCGGCGAGGGTGTTTTGCGAGGTGGTGGACTTGCCGATGCCACCCTTTCCATAGAAAGCGATCTGACGAAGCTTGGCCATTTCTTGTCTCCAGTGGAGAGGAACTTCAAGAGCGAACCATGCCGTCGCTCTGGCCCTAGGGTCGCAACGCCCATGCCAATCCCTTCGACAAATTTTTATTTTTTAAAAACAGTGTGTTGGCGATAAATTGCGCGCCGAGGCCCGCTCGACGCTGATGTCGCGTCTGCAACAAACGCGACACGATTGAAGCCCCTCGACGGGGACGTCGCGGCGAAAACAAACGGGAAATCGCATGGAACGGCGCTTGCAGCGCGGCCAACGTCCATAAGGACCAAGGAGCGTAAAATGCCTAATGTCACTTTTTCGTCGCCGCTTCTGCACAAGGACGTGACGGTCTATGCGGTCGCCGGCGACACCAAGACCATCCTCGGCGTGGCCGAGGCCCACAAGATTCCGATTCCCTTCGAGTGCAAGGACGGTGAATGCGGCTCCTGCCTGGTCGAGGTGATCACCCTGACGGGCAAGACCATGGGATCGATGCTGACCGACAAGGAAAAGAGCCTGCTGAGATCGCTCGGCAAGATCACGGCGGAAGAGATCGAGAAGGCGGAAGTCGAGGACGTCGCGCCGCGCTGGCGTTCGGCCTGCCAATATATCGTGCGCGATCAGGACATTCTGGTGAAATTTTCCGGCGCGCCCGGCGGCGCGTGACAGCCATGAAACGAAAGCCCCCGGCCTTTGACGAGACCGGGGGCCGCCAAAGCGCGGAAACAGTGCGGATCAGCCAAGTTTCGCCACCAGATCGGCGAGCGGCGCCTTGACGACAATCATGTTCAGTTCCTGCAAGAATTTCTGCTCGTTGCGCGTCAAATCGTCGGGGCCGACGAAAATGTAGTTCGGCCCGGCGGAATATTTGGCGATCTGGCGCGCATAGGTGCGCAGCATCTGGTCATGGAAGCGGCAGCCGATGAAGACAAAGCCGCGCGTGGCGCGCAACGCCTTTACAACGGCCGGAATTGGCGTCTGAATGTCGATCTCTGTCAGCACTTCGACATAATCGGAATCGGCGACCAGAAAATTCTTCGCCGGGGTCACGCCGCCATGCGGCTTGTAGAGCAAAGCGCCGACTTCCCCGCCGACTGCCCCAGACATTTCCGCGCCGGCGAAATCATAGGTCTTGTGCCAGATGTCGGTGAATTCCAGCGCGCGCGAAACGCCCTGGATCTCGCGCCAGTCGGTCCGCCCCGCGAGCGCGTCGCGCATGGCGGAATCGTACCAGACGTCGATAATCAGCGGCAATCCCGTCAATTTCGCCAAGGCGCGGTGGAGTGGCGTCGGCTGGGCGGTTTTGGCGAAAATATCCGCCATGAATGAGGTTAGCGTCTTGCGGTGGCGCCGCTGCTCGATGAATTGCGCCACGCTCCACATATTGGCGCGGATGCGGCCCGGCGCGGGAGCGCGCAGATGCAAGGCGGCGGCGACCGCTTCCGGCGTGGCAGGGCATTCGGTCTTTTCGCCGGACGCCGCGAAGACGCCGGGACCGACATAGGGGATCAACACGCCATCGCGCAGGCCGGCGGCGATTTCCTCGACCAGAAAGGCCGCATCGGGCGTGGCGGACGAGATCGGAAGGGCGGACTCAAGCATCGGCCGACTCCAGCTTCTTCGCCTCGACCGTCACCGGCAGCCTTGTGTCTGCTGGCATGTCCGGCAATTGCAGGACCCAGCCGTTCTTCAGCGTCACCGTGCCGCCCCATACCGGATCGCGCTCGGCGGAAACGACCGCCTCCTCCAGGTCTTTCTTCGGAACATAGACCGACAGGCCCTTGGGTGTGGATCGGATCATGACTTTCATGGCGTGGCGCCTTCCTGCTGAGTTTGCTGGTAGGATTTCAGTTCCTTGCCGCGCATGCCGACAATCGTGCCGCGTTCGACCCATTCGACCGCGTAGATGTAAAACTGCTGAAGGAAGGTGCCGATGTCGCGGACATATCCGACGTCGCCCTTGCGCACGATGATCTCCCCGATGTCCTTCAACGGATAGGTGCCGTCGTTGCGGATATGCTTGAGCGAAACCACTCGGTCGCCCGGCATGTAGAGCGGATCGTCAAAAATCTCGACCGCCTGTTCGCGTCCCAATCCCATCTCACGTCTCCTGCTCGCCGATCTCTGCGGGGGCAAGCCGGCGCCGCGCCATTTCCGCGACCGCCTCGTCGGCGTCGTTCTTCAGTCGCGCGACGATGTCGAGCGGCGCGCGCTCGGCGACCACGTAGCGCACACGCAGATCGTCGTCGGCGGCGAACAAAATGAGGGCGCCGGGGGCGATCCGCTCCGCCGCCTCGCGCCGCACCAGCGGGTCCGGGTCGCCCGCCAGGGCCGCCAGCCTTTCGGCGGGCAACCGCCGCGCCACGGTGCGGCGCACTTCCGGCTCCGGATCGTCGATCGCCACCGGCAACAGCGCCGGATCGAGCCGCCGCGCCACGGTGAGGCGCACGTAATAATCCTCGTCTCGCGCCATGCTCAGCAGATCGGCCCCGTCCAGGCGCATGGCGCAGGCGATGCGCACCTTGCGGTCGCGGTCGCGCCGCATGTCCTTGACTCTCGCCAACGGCAGCCGCATGGCGGCCATAGCGCGAACCTCCGCCTCCCTGTCGTCCATCATCCGGGCGATCTCGAACAAGGAGGCATGTTTGGTCGCCAGCGTCCGCACCTCGAAATAGGGATGGTCGAGATAGCGGCCGGCGAGCGCAGGGTTGCCGGCGAAGAATTTGTCGATGCGCTTGGCGCGCACGTCGCGCACGCAGACCCGCCCCAGCACGCAACGCCCGCTTTCGCGCATCTCCCGATGCGGACAATCGGAACAGGAGAAAGAGCGGCCGGTCCAGTCGGTCGCCTCTTCCGCTTCGACGCAGGGTCCGCCCGCCACGATCGCGCCGTCCTGGTCAGGCGGGGACGCAGGTCTTCGGCACGGGGCAGACTTCGGCGCATTGCGGCTTGTCGAAGGCGCCTTCGCACTCCGTGCATTTCTTCGCGTCGATAATATACATATCGCCCTTCATCTTGATCGCCGCATTGGGGCATTCGAATTCGCAGGCGCCGCAGACGGTGCATTGCGAGGCGATGATCTTGTAGGCCATTTTCCTGTCTCCGTTTCGCTGCTTTCGCGGCCCCAAGAGGCCGAAAAATTCTTTCTTGCCTTCGGCTTCGCTCACCAAACCGAAGGCGTCCGGCGGCGCAAGAATCATCCCCTTGCGCCGCCGCGCCGGTCGGCGCGATCGCTTTTCAGGCGCGAAGCGCAACCTGGCCGCCAAATTTCCCGCGGTAGGCTTCGGCGAGCGAGGTTTCGATATATTCGAAGGCCCAGTCGTCGCTTGCCTCGATCCCGGCGGCCTTCAGCATGTCCTTCGGGCAGTCTCCGATCTTGGCGCAGAGGACAAAGGACACGCCTTCCAGCGCCGCGATCACGCCATCGAGCGTCGCATCCTCGCCGAAGCCGCCGAGGCAATATTGCTCGACCTTGCGGTGGCCGACGAATTCGATGCCCTTGGCGCCGACCTCGTAAACCTGGAATTCCCTGGCATGGCCGAAATGCTCGTTGACGCGGCCGCCGCCCTTGGTCGCGACGGCGAAGAGAAAGCTTTGCGCCGCTCCGGCCCGCACCTCTTCGACGGCCGCCGATTTTGCCGCGACATGGTCGCCGCGCTCCTGCGCCACCACCTCGCGATAGGCGGCGCGCTTCGCGGGGTCGTAGGAGACCTGTTCCGGCAATTGGTCGAGGGTGAATTCCTGGCCGCGATCCTCGCCGAGCAGTCCGACTGCGTCGGCGCGGCATTGGCGGCAATGGCGCATCAGCTTGGCGCCGCCGTCGAGCTTGTCCTGCAACGACTTCAACTCCATCGCCGTCGGACCGCGCTGGCCGGTCAGGCCGTAATGGGTGCCATGGACGGGGTCGGAAATCAGCGGCATGACATTGTGCAGGAAGGCGCCGCGTTCCTTGACCCATCTGTTGACTTCAATCAGGTGTTCGTCATTGACGCCGGGAATCATCACCGAATTGATTTTTGTGAGGATGCCGCGCTCGGCGAGCATTTCGAGCCCGAGCATTTGCCGCTCGTGCAAGATTTCCGAAGCTTCAACGCCGAACCAGCGTTTGTTCTTGTAATAGATCCACGGATAGATTTTCGCGCCGATTTCCGGGTCGACCATGTTGATGGTGACCGTCACGTGATCGACATTCATCTCCGCCAGTTCGTCGACATGGTCGGGCAAGGCCAGGCCGTTGGTCGAGATGCAAAGCTTGATGTCGGGAATTTCGCCGGCGATTGCGGAAAAAGTCGCCTTGGTCTTTTTCCAGTCGTAGCAGGCGTCGCCCGGACCGGCGATGCCGAGCACTGAAAGCTGCGGCACTTCATTGGCCACGGTCACGACCTTGCGCCGCGCCTGATCGGGGGTCAACTTCTCCGAGACCACGCCGGGGCGGCTCTCGTTGGCGCAATCATATTTGCGGTTGCAATAATGGCATTGGATATTGCACGCGGGCGCGACGGCAACATGCATGCGCGCGAAATAATGGTGCGCCTCTTCCGAGTAGCAAGGGTGATCCTTGATCTTCTCCCAGATTTCTGGGGCCATGTCCCTTGGCGCCTCAGATGAGCCGCAGGAAGAGGAAGAACAACCACCGTTGGAAAGTTTCGCGCGCATCGTCTCAAGGTCGATGGGCTGCACTTGGTCGAGAGAGAGCATCGGCGCCTCCGCTACAGTCTGTCGAGACTGTCGCAAGCGCCGTGCCAGCGGGATGGGAACGGAAATTCAGGCTTTTCCGGCGCGGCTCACAGAATCGGACGCTGCGCATGTCGCAGGTGCGACAAGGATTGTCGGATCGATAAAGCTTGATCTTCTCTCATGCGCGCAGCGACGCGCGCCTTCGACGAGCGACGGAGGCTGGCCGCGCCTCAAAGCTGCTTGATGTCGATATTCTGCTTGCGCAGCGCGTAGCCGATTTGGCGCGGCGTCAGTCCGAGCAGGCGCGCCGCCTTGGCCTGGACCCAGCCGGTCTTCTCCATCGCTTCGACCAGGATTTCACGCTCGGACTTCACCGGTTTGCCGACCGGACAGGCGTCGGGCGCGGGACAGTCGGCGGGCTGGGCGCCTTTCGGATTGTAGATCGGCAATTCATCTTCCGGCAACGGACGCGGACGGGCGGAGCCTGCGTGGGACGGGGCGACCATCGGCGCAACATGCCCCTTCCATAGCGTCGCCGAGAGACAGCAGCGCTGCGAACAGGCGAGGTCGGAGGCCTGAATTTCGGCCTCCATGGCCAAAGCCGCGGTGCGGCGTACGCAATTCTCCAACTCGCGCACATTCCCGGGGAAAGCGCATTGCTCCAGCAATTCGAGCGACTTGGCTGAAAAGCTCAGAGTGCGGCCATTCTCCCGCGCGAATTGTTCGAGGAACTTGTTGGCGAGGAGGGGAATGTCGCCCGGCCTTTCGCGCAAGGGCGGCGCGAGCAGCGTCACCACATTGATCCGGTAATAGAGATCGGCGCGGAAGGCGCCGTTCGCCACCGCCTCTTCCAGATTGCGGTTGGTGGCGCAAACGATGCGGACGTCGACCCTGATCGTCTTGGTCCCGCCGACCCGTTCGAGTTCGCCTTCCTGGAGCACGCGCAGCAGCTTGGCCTGGAAGGCCGCCGAAATCTCACCGATTTCATCGAGAAACAGAGTGCCGCCGTTCGCCATTTCAAAACGGCCGATGCGCTGGCCGATCGCGCCGGTGAACGAACCTTTCTCATGACCGAACAATTCGGATTCAATGAGGCTTTCCGGCAAGGCGGCGCAGTTGACCTTGACGAAGGGGCCTTCGCGGCGCGGCGAATTGTCGTGGATCGCGCGCGCGATCAACTCCTTGCCGGTGCCGGTCTCGCCACGAATCAGCACGGTGGCGTTCGAGCGGGCGGCCGCTTCGACACGACTCAACAGCACTCGCATCAGCGGGCTGTCGCCGAGGATGGCGTCGGCTTTTGCGCGCGCGCGCCGGCGGGATTGGGGCGCAGCTTCAATTTTGGCCTCCGACAGGGCCTTTTCCAACCGGTGTTGCTCCCCGATCAGCCTGTCGCGGTCGCGCGCCACCAGCGCATGCATGCGCATCGCCTGGCCGGCGAGATTGGCCACCATGGTCAACAGGCGCACGTCGTCCTCAAGCCGGAAGTCGAAGCCGCCAGTCCATTCGCGGTCGACAGAAAGCGTTCCTTTGGCCTCGCCGTCGACCTTGATCGGCACGCCGATGAAACTGACCGTGGTCATGGCCGGCAGCATGTGGCGATAGGCCGAACCGGTGAAATAGGGATGGGTGGCGATATTCTGGATCACCAGCGGCATGCCGGTGGCGACGATGTGGTCGATCACCTTTTGCGGCAACAGGGTCTTCGCGCCATCTTTGGTCGTGACGCCGGTCGAAGCGGCGATTTCCGGCTCGCCCTCGGCGTCCAGCGCCAGGATCGAACCGCGCCGCATCTGCATGAACGACGAGAGCACGCCGATCACCGCGCCGAGCGAGCGCTCCAAAGGTTGCGGTCCGGTGAGGATTTTCGAGATTTCATAAACGCCGGCGAGGGCTATGTCCTTATAGGCCGACGAATGAACGACGCGTTTTGGCGTTTCGGTCATAGCGCTCCTTTCGCCGCGCGCGGAAAGCCTCGCGAAACATTCGACATCTCCACCCTGGATGTTCCCGCGCCCGTCATTGTTCGGCGGCGGCCAAGGGATCTCTTTCCCCGCGAGCGCTTCGACCGCCTCGATCTCGGTGGGATTGTAAGATGTGCGACAATCGACCACAACGGCAAGGATTAGGCAAAATGCTCAAATATTGATGCGATATATCAATTTATTCGCCAATCTCCTGCAAGCTTACGCTCACGCCCGGCTCATGGAAGACGGAAATATTATCTTTCAGCCGATATGTTGACGACGACATCGCGCGGGGAGCGAAACAAGGGGCTGAAGTCGCCAGGATCTGCGCCCGGCGCTGGCATTCGCCACCGCGATCCCTCCCGCCGCAACGAGGATGGTCGGACGAACCAAGGCTTTGAAGCTCATGGCCAGATTGGCGATGGCCTCCAGGATCATGGCCGCCAGCGCCTTCTCCACCATCCGCTGCGGCGCCAGGAAACTCGGAATATACGAGCCCTTGCGCAGTTTCGGGATGCGCGGTTCAGCCGCTCCGGCCGGCGTTTCCCAGTCGCGGCCGCGCTAGCCGTTACGCTGGGCGAAACGCCCCGCCGGATTGCGCTCGCCATGCGCGGCGCCCGTCAGCGCGCCAACCTCCAATTCCGTCAACCGTTCGGCGGCAAAGCCGATCATCTCGCGCAGAAAATCGGCGTGATAAGCCCTTTCCAGAATCGCGCGAAGGTTCATCATCTCGTCGGTCATCGGTGGGTCCTCGATTGCGTTGGACCTTCGCAACCCAAACCTAACCGCAGAATCGTCGATGGCCGCCGAAAGCCGCTCGCGCGCTACAGCCCCAAAATAGAGCGCGCTTCGCGAGCGGCCCTCTCCCGACTTCCGAAACCACGCGGTGGGGCGCAACCGCCGCAGCGTCCGGAGGAGCGGTCATTGCGCCAAACGCGCGCGCGCCCGCCGTCCAACGGGATTGACCTCCGGTTGCTTCCGGCCGCAGACTTGGGGCCAATCTTCAGCGGCGGCTCATTCGTTGCGGCGCTGGAGGACGACTCCAAGCGTTGTCTGCGAGGACAATTATGGCGGAGCGGAATATGGACGGGCAAGTCGTCTCGGTGCGCGGCGCGGTCGTGGACGTACGTTTCGCCGCCGGCGTCCTGCCGCCGGTCGACACCGCCATCGAGGTGCTGTGGGATCGGCCCGAGCCGCTCGTTCTTGAGGTTCACAGCCATCTCGATCCGCAAACCGTCCGCGCCGTCGCGCTGCAAACGACATCCGGCCTGTCGCGTGGCGTTGCGGCTCGGGCGTCCGGCGGACCGCTGACCGTGCCGGTGGGCGACGCAGCGCTGGGGCGGCTGTTCGACGTCATAGGTCGTCTCGGCGACGGCGGCCCGCCCTTGCCGGAAGACACGCCGCGCCGCCCGATCCACAATCCGCCGCCACGCCTGAAGGACGAAAGCGCCACGGCCAGGATTTTCGAGACTGGGATCAAGGTCATCGACTTGCTCAGCCCTCTCGCCCAAGGCGGCAAGGCGGCGATGTTCGGCGGCGCCGGCGTCGGAAAGACCGTGCTGGTTATGGAGCTGATCCACGCCATGGTGACGAAATATCGCGGCATTTCCGTCTTCGCCGGCGTTGGCGAGCGGTCGCGAGAAGGCCACGAATTATGGACCGAAATGCGCGAATCGGGCGTTCTCGAGCGCTCGGTCCTGATTTACGGCCAGATGAACGAACCACCGGGCGCGCGCTGGCGCACGCCGCTCGCCGCTCTCGCCATCGCCGAATATTTCCGCGACCAGAAGCAGCAGAACGTCCTTCTGCTGATGGACAATATTTTCCGCTTCGTCCAGGCCGGCGCCGAGGTGTCCAGCCTGCTCGGGCGGCTGCCCTCGCGCGTCGGCTACCAGCCGACGCTCGCCAGCGAGGTCGGCGCCCTCCAGGAACGCATCGCGTCGGCGGCGGGCGCTTCGGTCACAGCGATCCAGGCTGTCTACGTGCCCGCCGACGATTTCACCGACCCGGCGGTCACCGCGATATCGAGCCATATGGACAGCATGATCATGCTGTCGCGTCAACTCGCCGCCGAGGGCTTTTACCCCGCGGTCGATCCGCTCAGTTCGTCCTCCGCCCTCGTCGATCCTGCGATCGTCGGCGACGCGCACTATCGCGTGGCCGAGCGCGTCCGCGCGGCCCTGGCCCGATTCAAGGATCTGCAGGACATCATCGCCCTGCTTGGAGTCGAGGAGCTGGGCGCGGCGGACCGCCTGATCGTCAAGCGCGCGCGCCGCCTGCAGCGCTTCTTGAGTCAACCCTTTGTCGTTACCGAAGCTTTCACAGGAACGCCGGGGCGGAGCATCCCCCTCGACGAAACCATTCAAGCATGTCAGGCCATTCTCGACGGCGCCGCCGACGACTGGGCCGAGAGCTCGCTCTATATGGTGGGGACGCTCGACGAAGCGCGCCAGAAGGAAGAGAACTCTCGAAAGGCCGCGTCATGAAGCTGCGCATTGTCACGCCGCTGTCGGTCGTCGTCGACGAGGATCGCGTCGTCGCTCTGCGCGCCGAGGACGCATCGGGCGGTTTTGGAATCCTGCGCGGACACGCGGATTTCCTCACCAGTCTGACCGTTTCCGTCTTGAGCTGGCGGCGCGCCGATTCCACTCGGCGCTATTGCGCGGTGCGCCGCGGCGTCTTGTCAGTGACCGGCGGCGTCGACATCGCCGTCGCGACGCGCGAGGCGGTCGCGGGCGACGATCTTGAAAGCCTCGATCGAACGGTCCTCGCCCGTTTCCGGGAGCAGGCCGACTCCGAGAGGGTTGAGCGCGTCAGCTCAACCCGGTTGCAGCTTCTGGCGATCCGCCAGATCATGCGTCTTCTTCGCCCCGAGCGCCATGGAGTCTGAGATGGGCGGCCAGTCGGAAAATCCTGACGAAAACGACCCGCTGGTTCGTGCGGCGCGCCGTGGCGCGGAGCGCGATAGGCGCGGCGCGGCGGAAAGCGAGCCCTCGGTCATTCGCCGCCTGGGGCAGATCGGCGTTCTCGGATGGGTGATCGTGACCCCCACGCTGCTTGGCGTTTTCATCGGACGCTGGCTGGACAGGCTCACCCATTCTCAGCTGTTCTGGACCGCGCCGCTCCTGTTGATCGGCTTCGCCTTGGGCGTCTGGTCAGCCTGGAAATGGGTGGAAAAGGCATGAGCTTCGATCCCTCCCGCCTGAACGACGGACTGCGACTGATCGGTTTTTTCGCGGCGGGTCTTGGAGCCGGCGCGGCTTATTTCCTGGCCGTCTGGCGTAACGCCCGGTCGCTCGCGCAAGGCGCCGGAATGGTGCGGGCCATTCTCTCCATGGCCGGCCGCTTCGCGCTCATGGCCCTGGCGCTCGGCCTCGCCAGCCGCGGCGGCGCGGGCCCGCTGCTCGCGACGAGCTGCGGCGTCCTGGTGGCGCGCTTTTTCGTCGTGCGGCGACTGAAGGAGCGGACGCCGTGAAATCGCCGCTCGTCACCGAATGTCTGTTCCATGTCGCCGGAATCCCGATCGGCGCGCCGGTGGTCGTGAGTTGGGCGATCTCGGCGGGTCTCGTCGCCAGCGGCTACCTGCTCGCGCGCAGGCTGACGCTCATCCCCGACGGAAAGCAGGCGTTGATCGAGCTCCTGGTTGAAACCGTGGACAGCCAGATCCGCGATACGATGCGGGTGGAGCCGGCCCCCTATCGCGCTTTCATCGGCAGCCTGTTCCTGTTCATCCTCATCGCCAACTGGTCGGGGCTGCTGCCGGGGGTCGAACCGCCGACCGCCTGTCTCCAGACCGATGCGGCCCTCGCTGTCCTGGTTTTCCTGTCCGTGATTTACTTCGGTGTGCGCGCCGGCGGCTGGCGCGGTTACCTCGCGACCTTCGCCTCGCCGAGCCCCCTGATGATCCCGCTCAATTTCGTCGAAACGCTCACGCGCGCCTTCTCCCTGTTCGTGCGCCTGTTCGGAAATGTCATGAGCGGCGTTTTCGTGATCGGGATTGTCGTGTCGCTCGCCGGCCTGATCGTTCCAATCCCGTTGATGGGGCTCCACATGCTGACCGGCGCGGTGCAGGCCTATATTTTTGCGATCCTCGCAACGGTGTTCATTGCCGAGGGGCTGGAGTCCCACGCCCCCGGCAAGCCGGAAAGGGAAGCCCCATGAACTGGCTGGAGTTTGCAAGCATCATCGCCGCCGCGGTCGCCGTCTCCTTTGGGGCGATTGGCCCGGCGCTCGCCGAAGGCCGCGCGGTGGCCGCCGCCATGGACGCGATAGCCCGCCAGCCCGAGGCGGCCAACACCATATCGCGCACCTTGTTCGTCGGTCTGGCGATGATCGAAACCATGGCGATCTATTGCCTGGTGATCGCGCTGCTGCTCCTGTTCGCCAATCCGCTGCTGAAATGACGACCAGCTGGTGGACCTTCGGCCTCCAGACCGTCAATTTCCTTATCCTGGTCTGGCTCCTTTCCCACTTCTTCTGGAGGCCCGTGGCCGCCGTGATCGAGCGGCGACGCCAGATGGCGCGCGATCTGCTCGATCAGGCCCAAGCGGATCGCGACGCGGCGGCGCAGGCGCTCGAAGAGGCCCGGCGGCGCAGCGCCGGATTCGAAGAAGAACGCGAGAAAATCCTCGCCGAAGCCTGGCGCGAAGCCTCGGAAGCGCGCAGCGCCGCGCTCGTTCAGGCGGAAGCGGAAATCGCCACCTTGCGCGAGCAGAGCCGAACGGCGATCGCCCAAGAGGAGGAGGAAGCCGCCCGCGTCTGGACCGCACGGGCCGGGGAACTCGCCCTCACGGTCGCCGCGAGGCTCGCCGCGCGCCTCGACGGGGCCGCCGTAACCGAAACCTTCCTGCGGTGGCTCACGGACAAGATCGCCGCCTTGCCCGCAGATGTCCGCTCGACGCTCGGGGCTGCCGGCGAAGTCGAGATCGTCTCCGCCGCGCCGCTCGAACCGGGGCTCCAGCGGCGTGTCGGCGCCGAAATCGGAGCGGCTCTGGGCGCTTCGCTATCGTTTTCCTACAGGATCGAACCCGACCTGATCGCCGGCCTCGAATTGCGCACGCCACATCTGTCGGTGCGCAATTCCTGGCGCGCCGATCTCACGCAAATTCTCGCGGAGATCAATCATGACGAGCGGATTTGACGCCCGCGCCGGAGAATGGCTCGCCCGCGCCCGTGAAAGCCTCGACAAGGCGAAGCTGGGGCCGCGCGCCGACGAGATCGGCCGCGTCGAGCGGATCGGCGACGGCGTCGCCCGGATTTCCGGCCTGCCCAGCCTCCAGCTCGACGAAATCATGCAATTCGACAAGGGCGCGCTGGGCTTCGCCCATTCGCTGGACGAAAACGGGGTCAATTGCGTTCTGGTCGATCCGGCGGAGAATATCGAGGCTGGCGACAGCGTGCGCGGGTCCGGCGATGTGCTGCGCGCGCCCGTCGGTCGCGGCTTGCTTGGACGGGTGGTCGACCCGTTCGGGCGACCGCTCGACGGCGGCGCGCCGATCGAGCCGGAGCGCTATGACCCGATCGACCGTCCTGCTCCGCCGATCATCGATCGCGATTTCGTCACCCAGCCGGTCCAGACCGGCGTTCTGATCGTCGACGCCCTGTTCGCCCTCGGACGGGGCCAGCGCGAACTGATCATCGGCGATCGCGCTATCGGCAAGACCACGCTGGCGATCGACGCCATCATCAGCCAGAAGAACAGCGACATGATCTGCGTCTATGTCGCGATCGGGCAGAAAAGCTCCGGCGTGCGCCGCGCCATCGACGCCATTTTCGCGCGGGGCGCGCCGGAGCGCTGCATCGTCGTCGTCGCGGGAAGCGCCTCGCCGCCCGGCTTGCAATGGATCGCGCCCTTCGCCGCCTTCACGATGGCCGAATATTTTTGCGACCGCAGCCAGCACGCCCTGGTGGTGATCGACGACCTCACCAAACACGCCGCCTGCCATCGCGAGATCGCGCTGCTCACGCGTCAGCCGCCCGGCCGCGAGGCCTATCCCGGCGACATCTTCTATGTCCACGCCCGGCTGCTGGAGCGGTCGGCAAAGCTTTCGCAAGCAAAAGGCGGCGGCTCGATCACAGCCTTGCCGATCGCCGAGACCGACGCGGGAAACCTGAGCGCCTATATCCCAACCAATCTGATCTCGATCACCGACGGCCAGATCGTGCTCGACGCGCGGCTGTTTCACGAGGGTCAGAAGCCGGCCGTCGATGTCGGCGTCAGCGTCAGTCGCGTCGGCGGCAAGACCCAGGCCCGCGCCCTGCGCGAGGCCGCCGCCTCGCTGCGGCTCGACTACGCCCAGTTCCTCGAGCTGGAAATGTTCACCCGGTTCGGCGGCATGCCCGACAGCCGCGTGCGCGCGCAACTCGCCCGCGGCGCGCGCATCCGCGCGACCTTCAGCCAGACCCGGCACGAGCCCCTGCGACTCGCCGAGGAGGTCGGGATGATCGCCGCCCTGCAATCCGGTCTGCTGGACGCGCTTCCCCTCGACAAGCTGCCGGCCTTTCGCGCCAGTCTACGCGACGCGCTCGACCGCGACGCCGCCAAGGCGGTCGCGCAACTGGAGAGCGCCGGCGCCCTCGACAGGCCCTTGGCCGAGGAATTCAAGGCGGCGCTCGCCCACCACGCCCAAGTCGTGGCCGCGAAGACGAAGGGGACGCCATGAGCGAACGCCTTGCCGATGTCAGGTCGCGCATCGCGGGCGTCGAGCAACTCGGCTCGGTCGTCAACGCCATGCGCGGCATTGCGGCGGCGCGGGCGCAGGCCGCGCGCAACCGGCTCGCCGCCGTGGACGCCTATGCCCAAACCATCGTGTCGGCGATCGGCCGCGCCTTGCCGCTGAGCGCGCATGCGCCTTCCGCCGCGCGGCGCGGCGGGCCGTGCGGGCTGGTCGCATTCGGAGCTGAGCAGGGTTTCGCCGGCGCGTTCAGCGAAAGGATTTTCGACGCCCTCGGCGCCGATTTCGCGGATTGCGAGCTTTTCCTCGTCGGCGCCCGCGCCGCCGTGATCGCTGCGCAACGCGAGATCCAGCCATTCTGGACCGGCGCCATGCCGTCCCATTCCGACGCGGCGCCCAAATTCGCCGATCGCATCGCGCAAGAGATCTTCGAGCGGATTGCGATCGAAAAAATCGTCCGCCTCGACATGGTCTTCGCGTCCTGGGAGGCCGGTCACGGCTTCGCGGTTGAACGCGCGCGCCTTTTTCCGCTCGACCTGAGCCTGTTCCCGCGCGCCGCCGAGGGCGGGCCGCCGCTGGTTCATCTCGATGCGGATGCGCTGCTGAGCGACCTCGCCGCCGAATATCTCCACGCGGAATTATGCCGCGCGATCCTTCATTCCTTCGCCGCAGAGAACCAGGCCCGAATCGAGGCCATGGCGTCGACCCGCCGGCAGGTGGACAGAATGCTAGCCTCCTTGCGCGCCGACGAGCGGCGGGTCCGACAGCTGGAAATCACCGAAGAAATCATCGAACTCACCTCCGGCCAAATCGCGCCGCGATAGCCAGATCGGCAACATCGGGAATCCAGCGAAACAACTCGTTCTCTGCTGAAGAGGGCGCGCGAGCAGGCGGTGGGCCGCGAGCCCGCGCCCGGAGATCGATCGCAAACGATTTCCCGCGGCGGAACCTCGCCGACGCTCGTTCAGACCTACAGAGGACCATCGCCAACTTTCGGCCTATGACCCGAACCAGCCTGTCAATCTCGACCGTCAGGGTCAGCTCGAACTCGACTTTGGAGACCAAAGGCCGAGGTCGACCCTGAGCCGATTGACGTCCTCGCCGCGGTCCGGCTCTTCAAGGTCGAAAAGCCGACATCCGAGGAGAGCCGCTTCTCAACCAGAGCTTGTAATGCCAACGGCCTTTCGATCTGACCCGAAGGGGATTCCCAGGCTGGTCGTGATCTGATTCTTTGGCCCGAGGAGGATTCGCGCCATGCCAGGGACGGTGAAGATCAGGACGGATTATTCGGCGATTGAGCTTCAGCGTCTTGCGGCGGGTTCGAAAGACGCCCGCCAAAGCCGCCGGCTGCTTTCCTTGGCCGGCGTGTTGGACGGAATGGCCCGGGCGGAGGCGGCGCGGATTGGCGCCTTGGATCGCCAGACGTTGCGCGATTGGGTTCATCGCTCCAATGCGCATGGCCCGGATGGTCTCAAGGATCTTCGTTCGAAAGGCCATCCACCCCGGTTGGCGCCGGAGCAATTGGACGCACTCGCCGAGATGGCGTCGTCCGCTGGCGAAGGATCGACTTGAAGCGCATCGTTGAGGAGCGCTTCGGCGTCGTCTATCACGAGCGCACGATCGGCAAGCTCCTAAAAATGCTCGGCTTCTCGCACATTAGCGCGACCGAGCCAGCCCGCCGGCCAGCCTTATGAGAACGCCTATCTGTTCGGCGCCATTTGTCCGGCGCGCGGCGTCGGCGCCGC
>JAKAJL010000086.1 GCA_021813805.1 Pseudomonadota bacterium
TGGCCATGGGGAACGCCGACGCGAAGCCGTTCGCCTTTCGGCGCCCGTCCGTAGCGGCGCGCCATGTTGGTCGAAGCCCACGTCTCGTCGATGAAGACGAGGCGTTCCGGGTCGAGATCGGGCTGGCCCTCGAACCAGTCCTCGCGCCGTTTCAGGATGTCCGGGCGATCCTGCTCGCTGGCGTGCGCGGTCTTTTTTTCCACGTGATGCCGCGACGATCGAAGAAGCGCCAGAGCGTGCCGATGCCGAAGCGATGGCCTTGCTCGGCGAGCCGGGCCTGAAGCTCCATCAGCGTGATGTCGCTCGTCCCGTCGACCAGCGCCATGATCAGATCGGCTTGCGCCTCGATGCGGTGGGAATGACGGTCGCCACCTTGCGGTTTGGCCCTTGCGCTTCCCGTGTCACGATCGAGCGCACACCAGCGAACTGCGCTCGCCGCACTGACGCCAAAACGCTCGGCCGCCTGCCGGCGCGACGCGCCGCCGGAAACTGCTGCAACAACGCGTTCACGCAGATCGAGCGAGAGGGGCTTGGACATGCATGCCGGCCTCCTTCGCCAGCATGCAGTTTGAATCAGAAGCGCACTGATTTGGGAATCCCAATCGATTCAGAAAGATTGGAAAACGCTCTAGCTGCCTCAGAAGCCGCCTGTGGTCCGGAAGCAGGCGGCGCATGCTGGGACCACTCGCGCCGATTGGCCCGGACCTGGTCCGGGAGGTTCACAAAATGTTTGCGTCCTTCAGGATTTTCGGTGGTCGGCCGACAGGAAACAATCTCGATCAATTAGCGTCGAGGCGATCGGGCGGCGGCGCGGAGGCGTTCGATCTGTGCTTCGTCGCCGACGCCGGAACGCTGACGGCGCTGCGCGGGATCGCCTATGTCTCCAATTCCTTGCGGAATTTCAGCAATTCCTGGCGGCGCGCTTCGGTGGTTTCGGGGTACGACATCTTGAGTTCATCGAGAGTATCAAGAATGATCTGTGACACAATCAACCGCGCATTCTGCTTGTCGTCCGCCGGCACGACATACCACGGGGAATCGCGGGTGCTCGTCGCGCTCAGGCATTCCTCGTAGGCCTTCATATATTGCTTCCAGAATTTGCGTTCCTCGATATCGGCCGCGCTGAATTTCCAGTTCTTTTCCGGCTGGTCGATGCGCTCGAGGAAGCGCTTTCGCTGCTCCTCCTTCGAGAGATGGAGAAAGAACTTCACAACGCGGGCGCCGTTAACGTGAAGATGCCGTTCCAGATCCAAGATCGAACGATAGCGATCGCGCCAAAGCGTCTTCTCCTGATGCGGCCTGTCGGGCAGCCCTTCATCGAGAAAAATTTCGCGATGCACCCGGACAATCAGCACCTCCTCGTAATAGGACCGATTGAAAATGCCGATCCGTCCGCGCTCCGGAAGATCGCGGGTCGTGCGCCACAGGAAGTCGTGCTGCAGCTCCATCGCGCTCGGATGCTTGAAGCTGAACACCTGGCAGCCCTGCGGATTGACGCCGGACATGACGTGCTTGATCGCGCCATCCTTGCCCGCAGCGTCCATGGCCTGGAAAATCAGCAGGATGGAATGACGATTGGATGCATAGAGAAGCTGCTGTTGCGAACTGAGGCGCGCGACATGATCGGCAAGCAATTCCTGATAATGTGGTTTCGATTTATAGACGGGATCGATTCGCGTCGGCCATTTGCCGAGGTCGACGGCGTCCTCCCGCACCCTGAAGTCCTTTGACTTGATCTTCATCGCGATTCCTCTCCCCGGCGTTTGGCGCGCCTAGGCGACGCCGAGATGGCGGAACACCGGAACTTTCACCAGATCCAAAATGATAGCGAAGGCGGCCGCGAACACGAGCGCGCCGGCCACCACCCATATGGGCAATGGCGTCATTGCAATGCCCTCGACCGCCAGGGTCGCTGCAATCAGCAGATCGGCGGCGGAGGAGAGAAGAAGCCAAATACTGGGGCGGGACGACCACAGGCGATGGCGCTCGCGATTGGCGTAGGTCGTCGCCTGATTGCCGAACACAATGGCAATGAACGCCAGGGTCTGCAGCGCGCCGGCGGCGAAGCCCAGCCGGTACAGGCCAAATGCGAGGATGGCGGTACAGAAAAGCAGTTCGCCAATTCCCATCATCACGCCGGCGATCGTCAGATTGCCGATCCGCCATGAGTTCGGCGCAGGCGACGGCCTTACATTGTCGGTCGTCAACGCCATGCCGAGGAAGTCGCCGGTGATCATGATCAGGACCATCAGCAACGGCGTCAGTATTGCGTGGCCGGTCATGATCAGACCGATCGCCAGAAACAGCACCTGCACGATTTTCTTCGTAATCGAATTCAGCGTGTAGCTCAGGATGCGCTGAAAGGTCTGCCGACCTTCCTTGATCGCAGCGACGATGCCGCCAAGGCCCGGCTCGGTCAGCACCATGCCGGCCGCCGATTTGGCCACGTCTGTCGCGGTAGAGACAGCAATTCCCATCTGGGCCTGGCGCAATGCGGGCGCGTCGTTGGCGCCATCGCCGCACATGCCGACGGTGTGGCCGCCTTTTTGAAAGGCCTTGACGAGATTGAACTTGTCTTCCGGCAAGACGCCCGCAAAGACCGAAAATTGCTCGGGAGTCACAGCGTCGGGGATCGGCCCGGGCGGGCAGACGGCGCCCTCAAGTCCGACTGCTTTCGCAACAATGGCCGCGGTCGCCGGCGCGTCGCCCGTCACCATGACGGTGCGGACGCCGAGGCGCTGCAATTCGCTGACGAGCGCCGCCGAGTCTGCGCGCGGCGGATCGCTGAGCGCGACGAGCCCCGCGAGTTTCATCCCGGTCGCTGGCCCGGTGGCGACCGCCAGCACACGGAAGCCCTTGTCTTCGAGCTCCCTGGCGGCGTCGGCGGCGGTCGGCGACGGCTGGGCCAAACCGTAGACGACGGCGAAGGCGCCCTTCACGATGCGCTGCGGGTTCCCCCCTGCATCCGTCGCCATCGCCTCGGACGTCTTTCTGGCCGGATCGAAGGGGATGAAATTGACCAGCTTCGGCGCGTCGGACACAGGCCTTCGCCTGGCCGCGGCCCTTATGGCGCCGTCAACCGGGTCCTGGCCGCCATCCGAACTGGCGAGCGCAGCCAGCGCCAGAACATGCGCCTCGTCGAAGCCGGGCATGACGTGAACGGATTCCAGAGTCAGCGCGTTTTGGGTCAGCGTCCCGGTCTTGTCAGCGCACAGGACGCGTATCGATGCGGCTTCGTCCACGGCGGAGAGGCGCGTCGGAAGGACGCCCCGCTTCGCCAAGGCCCGCGCGCCGAGCGCCGCCGCAAGCGTAAAGGTCGCTGGCAGCGCGACGGGTATCGACGCCAGAATCGCCGTCAGGACGAGAGGCACAATATCGGCGACGGTCATCTTCAGATAAGAGGCGTACCCAACGAGCAGCGCGATCACGAAGCCGTTGAAGACAGCGAGATTGCGGACCACGTGAAGAACGGCTTTCTGCTGTGAACTGACGACGTGCGCGATGCGGACGAGTTCCGCGGTACGGCCGAATTTGGTGCGCGCGCCAGTTGCGGTCACCTCGGCCTCCGCTTCGCCGCGACGAACCAATGCCCCCGCGTAGGTCCGAACGCCGGCGCCGGCTTCTATCGGCACGGATTCGCCGGTGAGCATGGATTGATCGAGTAGAACCTCGCCGCTCGTGATCGTCACATCCGCCGCTACCACGCCGCCAAGCGAAAGTTTCAGCAGATCTCCCGGCGCCAGTTCCGTAGCGGATATCGTCCTCCACTCGCCATCCCGCCGGACGGATGCGGTCAGCGCAAGGCGCGACTTCAGCGCTGCAAGCGTGGCCTGGGCGCGGCTTTCCTGAAACAGTCCGAGCGCCGCGTTGAAGACAAGAAGAAATGCGATGATCGCCGCTTCCACGTACTTGCCGAGCGCCAACTCGAGCAGGATCGAGGCTTCGAGCATCCACGGAACTGGCGCCCAGAACTTCTCCAACGCCTGCCGCAACGGATGCGGGCTTGTATCCGGCATCGCATTCAGGCCGAATTTCGCGAGTTGGCGCCGGGCCTGATCGCTGGTCAAACCGCCCGTGGTTTCGGTAGCGCCGGCGGCGATCGTTCGGGCGTCGGGACCAGGTGGATGCGTCCCCTCCCGCATCAACCCATCCGGCGCTGTTTGCAGGTCCGCCTTGACCTTCATGGCTGGGGTTCCTCCATCG
>JAKAJL010000017.1 GCA_021813805.1 Pseudomonadota bacterium
ATGATGGCCCACTCGGCATCGGTCAGTTCAAAACGGCGTCGCGTCATCAAAGCCCCCAAATCATCGGAGGCCTTGAATCATTCTTTCGCCCGTTCGGGAATCCCGTTTATGAGTTTAGGGCCTAGATCTCTGGTGCGGGGCGATCTGCCGTTTGAGGCTCGGGCGGGAGGCTGCTATCGTTGCCGAGTCTATTCCGGGTTGGCCCGTAGATGCGCTCCTTATTTATCGCTGCGTTGTTTTTTCTCGGGCTATTCGCCGAAGCCGGCCAAGCGCAGATACAATTGCCTGGCGCAATGGGCGCTCCGACGCCAACGGGGCATAGTATCGCGCCGCCTCCTACTGTCGCGCACGGAGCCAAAGAGGAGGAATACGCGGGCCATTTTTCCGCTTCGAAGCCGCCGGGGGTCGAAGGCGTCGTCGGCAGGACGCTCAGTCTGCTCGGCTCTCGCGGCGCATTGCAGGTCGAAAGGTCTGGCGGAGGAATTGCCGTGACGCGCTTTGTCGCCGAGGGCGGCAAGATTTCTCACCCGAATCAGCTTTGTGAAGTGTCTATGGGCGCGGAGGGCCCCATAAACTTGAAAATTCTAGGTTTTCCCTCTGGCGTGATGCGGCTCGAACTGAATTCGTCGGCCTGCCCTTTGCAGTTCGATGTTCTCAATGGAGCCTTGCGCGCAAGGAGTCCGATAGGCGCTTGTTCCTTTGCGCAAGCGGATTGCCGAATTGACGCGACCGGATTGTGGGGACCGTCAGGCGGCAGTTTCTCTGATGCAGAGATTAAATCAATAGAAAAAGAACGTGGCGCGATTGAAAAGGCCATGCGGACGCATTTTCGCGCCTTGTTGAGCCGGCTTAAGAAGAACAAGCCAGCGGCTGAAGCGGTTGTCGAGAAGCAGGCAGCCTTTCCTGGGGAGCGCGCGCAGGTGTGCCGAGATTACGATCACGAGGAAGCGGTTGGGTTCTGCGCCCTGCGCCTCACCGAAGCGCAGGATTTCCTGCTCCAGTCGCAATTGGCTGGCGAGGACGGAACGATGAAACCTAAGAAAAGGTAGGAAATGTCATAGTTGCGTCTCGAAAACGCGATCGGTCGATCCGACGGCGTCAAAGGCAATCATTCGATTCAGGTCGTCGTGGGCGCTCCGCGGCGGCCGCGAAAGCCGCGCAGCACGGATCTCGCCATTTACGAGAATTCAAGGGAGGTTATATTGTTGCGCGCCGGCACCAACTTGGCAGTTGTTGTATCGTGCGATCGAGCCGCTTGGTTGCCAATAAATCAGCTGGTCATAGCGAGGATTCGCACTCGTCGGATTCGAAGGCGCCGGGATTGACGTCTGGGTGACGGAATTCTTGAAGCGCGAGTTCATATAGGTCGTTTGTGTAATGGTGTAACCAGCCCCGCCATTGGCGGCTTGATTCCATTGGTAGGCCTGGAATCCGAAACTTGGCGCGTATTGATAGGACACATCCGCGACGATTACGAAATGATCGGTCATGTTGTTCGATGCGACATAGAGATTGCCATTCGTCACCGCGTCGCCTTGACCTCCCGGGTAATAGGCCATGGGCATAGAAGTGGGACCATCGACTCCATTATTCGATGGGGTCAGGAGTCCGCAAGCGCGCAACGTAGGATTGGGACCATAGCCGACGCTCCAAACGACGCGCGCGCGACAGCACGCCGAATTGGTCGCGCTGACATTGTCGAATACGACCTCGGTGACGGTCATGTTGGCGATATTCGAGAATGGATAAAGCACCGAGGTCGCCGCGTTGAAAATCCCGGTCAGATCGGCGTCGGTCAGGCAGGGGACGCTCCCCATATCCACGCCATCGACCGCTGTTCCGCCACTTGTGACAGGCGTGCAGCTGCCGCTCGTGTTGTTCTCAGGCAAGGTTTGGGTCATCAGATCGGCAAGTGTATGCGAGAGGAGCTGAACCTTACGACCGACTTCGAGTCCCTGCGCCAGAACCACGACGCCGAAATAGATGGTCAACATCAACGTCAGGATGAGGGCGAACTCCATGGCCGCAAGGCCGGATTGTCGAGTCCTCAGCCGCTTCGCCTCGGTCTGCAGTCTCGACACTGCGTTCGCCACGCCCGCCGAAAACGTCGTGACGAATTTACGCGCAGGCTCAGTCATTTGGTTCGTTCCTGAACGCGACGGTCGAAAAAATGGCGTGTACGAAAAGGGCAGAATTATTCGGATCGACGTAAACGGAATTCGAGGTATGACTATAAAAGTTGCTGAATACGCCCAAGTTTGCGCCGCTCGCCACCAGGACCGAAAAATAGACCGGCATCCCGTAAAACGCCTGAAAAACGACGATGTCGCCGGGCTGACCGAGATTAACATTGGTAGGCGGGCTTTTGTACCAGCTTGTGCCTGGCGTCGCGGCGGACCATGACGTGTACGGTTGAATATTTAACCTGACCTCATCGCAATGGATGATTGCAGGTAGCGCAGGACAAAAAGTATTATTCAGGAAAGAGCTCGTGGCTTGAGTCGGGTTATTAGAAAAACTATTCACGAGAACTTGTCGTGCGACGTTGTTGACGGCATTATCAAATTGGGCTTGGACCAAGAAGACGAATGCGGTCTCAAAAATCGCGGCAAGAAGTCCGAGGAATGGTATGGCGACCATGGCGAATTCGGCCACCACCGCGCCGCTGCGGGCGTCAATGAAACGCCCGAGAAGTCCGAGCTTCTGCGAGGCCTTGGGCGGATAGTGCTTTCTGTTATGCTCCATCGACCGTTCCCGGACCGGTGCCTCGTTCTGTTTTTGGTTTGGCTTCTTTCTCGAACGTATTATTGCTGGCAGAGGTTGCTGATACGTTACACGCTGCGACGCATCATATTTGATCCATGTTCGGGAGGAGTGGGCGGCGCCCGCCTCGATGTGCTGGCGCCCGGCTTCGTTGCATGCGTTTGCATGAACATAACCGGTTGGCGCGCTCGTCGTCGCGCTTCGGAGCGCTTTTTGATTCGGGATCGTCCCGGGATCGGCGCCCGCATTCATGGGTCCAGCGACGAAACCACCATGAGGCCAGTATGCTATGTCGCTGACCGATGTCGTCAGCTACGTCACGTTACGTAAATTGATTATACGAAGAACCTGGGCGCGCGGCGACGCGATCCTGAAATCTCACGAGCGTTTGGTGGCAGGGAACATTTCAACGCCGAAAAATTGCTTGAACATGGCGGACAAGTGGGAACATATTTTTGGGGTGCTCGGTCGTGATCGACGATCGCGAGTCCGAAGATTCGATACTCGGTCAGACGTTTTCGAGGTTGGAGTTGTTGCAAAGGGCGGACAGCGGCTTGCCTGGGCCGGGACGACGGCGACATTCGCGGATATTCATCCGCGCCCTTCCGACTCTGCCGAGTGGTCCACCGCGCGCCGTGCTTTCGGTCGGTTCGTCGTCGATGCGCTGCGCGGTGGGTCGCAAGGGGATCGGCGTCAAACGATTCGAGGGCGATTCGATCACTCCAGCGGGACGATATAAGCTCGTTCACTGGCGCGCTCGGTTCGATCGGTCGCGAGGCTCGCATATCGATTGCGACAGGATATCGGAATCATCGGGTTGGTGTGACGATCCGCGCTCGTCCTCTTATAATCTTCCAGTTTCGCTCCCTCTGCGTTTCGGCGCCGAAGCCCTTTGGCGTGACGATGGTCTTTATGATCTCATCGGCGTCATCGATTTCAATTTCCGACCGCGCGTTCGGGGGCGTGGAAGCGCAATTTTCCTTCATGTGGCGCAGCGTTATTTGGCGCCGACGGCCGGTTGTATCGCTCTGCCACGAAGCCAGCTTTATAAATTGAAGGCGGTATTATCAACCAAGGTTCAGATTTTCATTGGCGACAGATGCTGGCTGCGATCACCGAAAATCGCCGAACCAACGCGAACGAGGGTCGCGCTTAATTGAACCGCTAATTCAAAATCGGCGCTCATGCCCATTGATAGCTCCGCCAGCTTAAATTCGTTCGCCTGCTGTTTCAGTAACGCAAAATGGGGGGAAGCAAGCTGATCGGCTGGCGGGATGCACATCAGTCCTGCGATCTCCAGTCCCGCTTCTTTCCGACAGATTCTCAGGAATTCTGCGAGGTCGGGCGGTAGTACGCCAGACTTCTGCGGCTCTTCACCTGTATTCACTTGGATATAGCATTTCGGTCGGCGACCCGTTTTCCGCATGGCCGCTGAAACAGCCATCGCAATTTTTGGCCTATCCAATGTCTGGATGACATCGAAAAGGGCGACGGCGGCCTCGGCTTTATTCGACTGCAGCGGCCCGATCAGATGCAACTCGATCGACGGAAAGCTGTTGCGAAGCGCCGGCCATTTTTCAGCCGCTTCTTGAACCCGGTTCTCACCAAAGACGCGCTCGCCCGAATCGAGTACGGGACGAATCGCCTCATATCCAAATCCCTTCGAAACGCAAATGAGCTTGACCGATTTTTCCGAGCGACCAGCAGCGCGGCAGGCTCGTCTAAGACGCGCCTTCACTTCGGCTAGCCCAGAAATCGAGGGGTTTTCATCGATCATTGGGTGAGGCTGTTCCATTCTCAAAAAAAACCTCCGAAAGTTGATTATTTGGCGCGCCGAGGAACAGTTCTACGAGGAACGCGCTGTCGGGCGTCATTGCAGAAGCACGAGCGATTGACCGTCACGGGAAAATCATGCTCTTTGCAGCCAAATCCGAGGTTTCCGAGAGATGGTTATGACCGATCGTCCTGAACGTTACAATGCCCGTGAAGTTGAGCCAAAATGGCAGGAAATCTGGCGGGAGCGAAAGACGTTCGAAACCTCGAATGAGGACGGCCGCCCAAAATACTATGTTCTTGAAATGTTTCCGTACCCATCGGGCCGGATTCATATGGGCCATGTTCGAAACTATGCGATGGGCGACGTGGTCGCGCGCGTCATGCGCGCAAAAGGATACAATGTCCTTCACCCCATGGGCTGGGACGCTTTCGGAATGCCCGCCGAGAATGCGGCGCGGCTGAATCGCTCCGATCCGGCCGCTTGGACGTACGAAAACATCGCAACAATGCGCAAACAGTTACAAAGCATGGGGCTGTCCATAGATTGGTCACGGGAAATCGCGACCTGCGACCCGAGCTATTACAAACATCAGCAAACCATGTTCCTAGATATGCTGGACAAGGGACTCGCATATCGCAAAAACGCCAAGGTGAATTGGGATCCGGTGGATCAAACTGTTCTAGCGAATGAACAGGTTATTGACGGACGCGGTTGGCGGTCGAATGCGCTTGTCGAACAACGCGAATTGACCCAGTGGTTTTTCAAGATCACTGATTTTGCCGACGATCTGCTGGACTCTCTGGACTCGCTCGACCGCTGGCCGGAAAAAGTACGCCTGATGCAGAAGAACTGGATTGGTCGGTCCGAAGGGGCTCTTATCCGCTTTGCGGTGGAGCAGCCGGCTCCAGTCGAGGAAATAACGGTTTACACGACCCGGCCGGACACAATATTCGGCGCCAAATTTGTTGCGATTTCCGCAGACCATCCGCTCGCCCGTGAATTGGCGAGCGAAAACCTTCGTTTGCAGGAGTTCGTCGATGAATGTCGTCGCATTGGAACGTCGGTCGCCGCGCTCGCAACGGCAGAAAAGAAGGGGTTTGATACTGGTTTAAGAGTCCGACATCCATTTGACGAGGATTGGAAACTGCCGATCTATATCGCAAATTTCGTCCTGATGGACTACGGAACTGGCGCAATTTTCGGGTGTCCGGCTCACGATCAACGCGATTTCGAATTTTCGAAGGCTTATGGTCTTGGGTACAAGGTTGTCGTTTGTCCAGAAGGCGTTGGCGAATCGACATTCACACTTGGCGACACGGCCTATGAGGGCGACGGCCGAATGGTCAATTCGCATTTCCTCGACGGTATGAGGCCGAACGAGGCTCAAAATGACGTCGTTCGACGGCTCGAGAGCGAGGTTCTCCTCGGCAGACCGCGCGCTGAACGAAAAGTCAACTTCAAACTGAGAGATTGGGGTATCTCTCGCCAACGCTACTGGGGTTGCCCCATACCTGTCATCCACTGCGAGGACTGTGGCGTGGTCCCCGCGCCGCGGGAGAGCCTTCCGATCACTCTTCCGCCCGATGTCACCTTCGACGCGCCCGGAAATCCTTTGGAGCGGCACCCGTCGTGGAAAAAAGTCGACTGTCCGAAATGTGGAAGCGCCGCGAGACGTGAAACCGACACCATGGACACCTTTGTCGATTCCTCATGGTATTTCGCGCGGTTCACCGATCCAAAAAATCAGACGGCGCCCACGACCCGGGCGACCGTAGATCGCTGGCTGCCAGTGGACCAATACATTGGTGGAATCGAGCACGCCATTCTTCATCTGCTCTATTCCCGGTTCTTCACGCGCGCGATGAAGGAAACAGGTCATCTGGGTCTCAAAGAACCCTTTGCAGGACTGTTCACTCAGGGAATGGTCGTGCATGAGACCTATCGGTCTGAAAATGGATCCTGGCTCGCGCCCACAGAAATCCGGATCGACGATACGACGAATCTGCGGCAGGTCTTTTCGTTGAAAGATGGTTCTCGGGTCGAAGTGGGCCCTCTGGAGAAAATGTCGAAATCGAAACGGAATACAATTGACCCCGACGATATTATTGGGAGCTTTGGCGCGGACACGGCGCGCTGGTTCATGCTTTCCGATTCGCCGCCGGATCGTGACGTGATCTGGACCGAGGAAGGCATTCAGGGCGCGGCGAGGTTTGTTCAAAAGGTGTGGCGTCTGATTGGAGAAATTCTAGATTTTACTTCGGACGCCAATGAGACGAACGAATTTGGCGAATTCGCCAACCGCGTCCGCCGGGCGGCGCACGGCGCATTGGCGAAAGTCGATGTGGATCTCGCACGTTTACGATTCAATCGATGCGTCGCGCAGGTTTATGAATTGACCAATGAATTGTCGGGGCTGCTCGGGAGCGTTGATCGAAGCACTCTTGGCGACGACGTCAAGGCGGCGTTTCTCGAAGCCGCGAAAATCCTCGTACAGCTTTTCGCGCCGATCATGCCCCACCTCGGTGAAGAATGCTGGGCCCTTCTTGGCGGCTCAAGCCTGGTCGCCGAAGCGGCTTGGCCCGAGGTGGATCATTCTCTCATCGTTGACAACGTGATAAGTCTTCCGGTCCAAATAAACGGGAAAAAGCGCGGCGATCTCGTGGTCGCGCGAGACGCCTCGACGGAAGAAATAGAACGCGCCTTGCTTGAATTAGACCCGGTTAGGCGGGCCCTAGCCGGAAAGAAGCCGCGGAAAATTGTCATCGTGCCGCAAAGGATCGTCAATGTTGTCGTCTGATGAGACCGGAATGCGCTTTTGGTTGGCTCGCACGCGCATCTTGAGCGCCGGCATAATGATCTCGGTTGGTTTGGCGGGCTGCGTCGAGCCCCTTTACGGGTCACGGCTTGGCGGTGGTTCTGTCGCGGAAGAAATGCGCGCGGTAAAAGTTGAGCCAATCCCGGACAGAATTGGGCATTATCTCACAAATGACCTGATTTTTGCGCTTAATGGAACCGGCTCGACACCGACGCCGAAATATCGCCTTGTCGTTACGGTCCGTGAGCGCCTCTCCACACCAATCTATAACTCTGTCACGGGCATGGCTGAGGCCGGTGACGTCAATGTTGACGCTGATTATAAGCTGTACAGAATCGCAGGCGACTCTCAACCGTTGGTAAGCGGCACTGTGAGCCAGTTCGTGATTTACGACCGTTCGTTGCAACGGCTGTCGAATGTCCGTGCAGCGCGCGATGCGGAACAGCGGAACGCTTCGACGCTGGCGGACCAAATTAGGACCCGAATTGCCGTCGCGTTGGGCAAGCGGTCCAGCTGATGGTGGCCATCGCGCATCGCCATGCGGATGAATATGTGCGGAACCCGCAACATTCACACCATATATTCCTTGTGTATGGAGGCGATGCGGGTTTGGTTGCTGAACGGTCGCGAGCCCTTCTGCGCATTGAGGCCGGATCTGCAACTGGATCTGATGAAACGCTCAGCTTGTCCGGCGACGTCGTCGCGACTGATCCCAATGCGCTGCTTGAAGAAGTTCATTCACTGAGACTTTTTGACCAAGCGCGATCTGCGATACGCATTTCGCTTGGCGGCCGCAATCTCATTCCCGTCCTTGATCTCCTTTTGCGAAGTGCGCCTTTCCAAGCCCGCGTCGTTGTCGAAGCGGGCCCACTCAAACCCTCGGCTCCCCTACGGAAATGGTTTGAGTCCCAGGCGTCAGCCGTTGCGATCGAGTGTTATTCCGATCAGCCCAAAGATTTGCGGCGGTTGATTGCCCAACAGATTGCGTCCGTCGGTGCGTCCATAGATTCGGATGCGATCGAGATGCTGGCTGAGATATTGGGAGAAGACCGCAGAGTAACTCGTTCCGAAATCGAAAAGCTTTGTCTTTATACGAATGGGCAGCGCGCTGTCACATTGAATGATGTCGCCGACGTTCTCACCACGTCGTCTTCGATCGACGGAAGCGATATTATCATGGACGCTATCCTAGGAAACGAGGACGCGACAATCGAATCTCTGAACGCCATTGCGATGCATTCGTCCGAATTCAATGGCGTTTCATCCAACCTGCTGCGGCACATTCTCGCACTTCACACAGCTCGTGCTCAGGTAGCCGCAGGCCTGAGTCAAAATGTTGCGTTGCAAAATTTCGTCCGCGCTCTCAACGCCTACCCAAAAATCCAAGAAATATCGTCTGCGTTGGACCTGGAAAGGTGTGCGGACACGGCCGCATTACTCGATAGAGTTTATGCTCTTGTTCGGGAGACTCGGCAAACTGTCGTATTGGCGGATACTAAATTATCCTATGCATTAATTGCACTGGCGCACGCATCGAAGACAAGGCGAGGACAGAAACAACATTGACATAATGTTTGTTAGCTCTCAACCCTGCAAACGTTTACATAAAGAATCCAATTGCTCCATTGACGTGTACTTGATTCGAACGTCTCCAGCTTCGTTCTTGTGGTTGATCTTGACGTTGAGTCCCAAAAGGTCGCTCAATAATTTTTCCAGAGCGAGCGTATCGGCGTCCCTCTCTCTTACGGCGCGTGGTTGCACTTCCGTAGGCGATTCGTGACCTTGCGCGAGCCGCTCGACATCTCGAACCGACAAGTCCTCAGCGATTACCCGCTGCGCAACTGCTAACGGATCGGCCAACGCAAGCAGCGCGCGCGCGTGGCCTGCCGAGATGCTGCCCTCGCTAACAAATTGTTTCACCGGCCCAGGAAGTTTCAGCAGCCGCAACGTGTTTGTGATCTGACTTCTGCTTTTGCCTATAATCTTGGCCAAATCTTGCTGGCTGTAACCAAACTCGTTCAAGAGGCGCTGATAGCCTTGCGCCTCCTCGATCGCATTCAGGTCTGCCCGCTGAACATTTTCGATGATGGCGAATTCGAGCGACTGCTGGTCGGTGGCTTCAACGACGACGATTGGAACTTCATGCAAGCCGACGATCTGGGCCGCGCGCCAACGTCGTTCGCCAGCGATGATCTCATACACATTACTGACGCCAGGGAGTTCCCGAACAATGATGGGTTGGACAATGCCACGTTCGCGGATCGAATCGGCAAGTTCCCGAAGCTCATCGTCTCTAAATATTTGGCGAGGATTTCGCGGGTTCGGGCGCAAAAATTCGATCGCGGTCGTAGCGGGCTTGCGCGCACCGCGTTCGGGCTCGCCTCCCTCCGCGTCGCCAATCAAGGCGGCAAGGCCACGGCCCAACCGAGATCTAGTTTCGTCTGCCATAGAATTCTGCCCCTTATCGTTGGAATTCATGCGATTGGCGCTAGCGCTGTGCGCGAAAACAAACGCCGTTCAACCCGGGGTCCGGGTTATGCCGCACGAAGATTCCTCTCGCGCTGAATGACTTCGGACGCCAACTTGAGGTAAGCCTGCGAACCATTGCACTTCAGATCGTAAAGCAGGACCGGCTTGCCATATGACGGCGCCTCGGACACGCGAACGTTACGAGGAATCACAGTGTCATAAACCTTATCGCCAAGAAACGCGCGAACGTCGGCGACGACTTGCGAGGCCAGGTTGTTTCGGGAATCGTACATCGTTAGGACGATGCCGTGAATCGCCAAGGCAGGGTTGAGGCTTCTCTTTACTTGCTCGACGGTCGACAGCAACTGGGAAAGACCCTCAAGGGCGAAGAACTCGCACTGCAACGGAACCAGGACGCTATCGGCCGCCGCAAGAGCATTAATAGTTAGCAAATTTAACGATGGCGGGCAGTCGATCAATACGTAACTGATCTTGTCACGCGCCGACGTCGGGCCACGATTAATCGTGCCCTGGAGGGCGTTCTTGAGACGAAAATTGCGTTCCTTTTCATGCGCGATCGCAAGTTCGACCCCAAGAAGATCAAGCGTCGAAGGGGCAATGAAAAGTCGGGGAACGGAAGTTGGCCGGATTGCTGCATCGAGCGAATGCTCGCCCATCATGACGTCGAATGTCGAAACTTCGCGCTGTTTCCGATCGATGCCCAATCCGGTCGAGGCGTTACCTTGTGGATCGAGATCGATGAGGAGAACAGTTTCACCGATGGCGGCAAGGGCGGTGCCGAGGTTGATCGCGGTCGTGGTCTTGCCGACGCCGCCCTTCTGATTTGCGACCACAAGAACCCGCATTTGCTCAAAATTGCTCATGGCGACACCCTCAAACGCGGGCCGAATTTGGCTCATTCCACCGAAGAAGAATAATCCGCGCGTTTGGTTCGCTTTGGCTTTCCACGACGCGGCTTTCAAAATTAGATAAGCTGTGCAAGTAGGTCAATTCGCCTGCGAAATCTTTCCCCTTTAAAAACGCGCCCAAAGCTCCCGATTTGAGCGCTGGCGCCGCAAGGCGAACGAGATCGGCTATGGGGGCTAGGCCCCGTGCGGAAACGATGTCGAATTGTTGCCGTTCACAAAGACTGGGGAGAATAGCTTCAATTCTCCCCGTATGAATTTCGACGGCGGTTCCTGTTTCACGTGAAACTTCTCGAAGGAACGCGACCTTGCGTTTGTCAGCCTCAATCAAATGAACGCTTCGATTCGTGTCCGCGTTAGCTATGGCCACGACTAGTCCCGGAAAACCGCCGCCTGATCCGATGTCAACCCATCGCGTCCAAGATCCTACGACATCGAGCAACTGATACGAGTCACGAAAATGTCGATTCCAGACGTTGGCAAGAGTTGATTCGGAGACAAGATTGATCTTCCGCTGCCATTTTTGCAACAGGTCCTCGTACACGTTCAGGCGTTCAATCGTCGCCGGCTTTAGGCCTTCGGCAAAATCCCTCCGCCACTCGGTCAATTCAATCGTTCCTGCAGTTGATGGGTTCCGCCTTCATCTTCCTTGTCCATGCGAGCAGAAGTCCGAGAGCAGCCGGGGTTACTCCCTCGATGCGCGACGCCTGCCCCAGAGTTTCAGGTCGAACAGACATTAATTTTCCGCGAACCTCATTAGAGAGGCCAGGAATTTGTTCATAGTCGAAATTCGCACCCAAAAGGACCCGCTCTTCGCGGCGAATGACATTCGCCGCCGCCTCTTGCCGGTCGACGTAAACAGAATATTTTGCATCAATCTCAACTTGTTCAGCCGTCCTTTCCGAGTAGATCTTAAGCTCGGGCCAAATTCGGACGAGGTCATCGAATCTGATATTCGGATAGGAAAGCAGCGTGAATGCTGAACGGCGGATGCCGTCCCGGTTGAATTGGATGCCAAAACGAGCCGCCTCGCGGGCGCCTATTTCCAAAGCCTTCAAACGCTCAGTCAAAGACTGAAGCGCGGACATTCGCGCCTCGAAGTTCACGGCGCGGGTTGGACCGATACATCCCAGTTGAAGGCCCTTCGGCGTCAGTCGCAAATCTGCGTTATCGCAGCGCAACGAAAGTCGAAATTCTGCACGTGAGGTGAACATGCGATATGGTTCGGAAACGCCGCGGGTGACGAGGTCGTCAATCATCACGCCGAGGTAAGCCTCGGTCCGGTCGAAGGTAATTTGCGACAGGCGGCCCGCATAAGCTGCTGCATTCAGGCCGGCGACAGTTCCTTGAGCGCCCGCTTCCTCGTAACCGGTGGTACCATTGATTTGTCCCGCCAAGAAAAGTCCTGGCGCTCTTTTGACCTCCAGCGTCGATTTGAGCGCTCTCGGATCGACGAAATCATATTCGACCGCATATCCAGGTCGGAGCAACTCAACATTTTCCAATCCTGGTATTGTCTTCAAGAAGGCCATCTGGAGATCTGCGGGCAGAGACGTCGAAATTCCGTTCGGGTAAATCGTTTCGTCGTCGAGCCCTTCGGGCTCTAAAAAAATCTGATGGCTCGGGCGATCTGCAAACCGCGTGATCTTATCTTCGATAGAGGGACAGTATCGCGGTCCGCGTCCTGATATTTGGCCCGAAAAAATGGGCGCCTTATCGAGATTTCGACGGATCAGATCGTGACCTGCCGCGGTTGTGTGCGTGATGGCGCACGCCACTTGTCGATTTGAACATGACGTGGTCAGAGTGGAGAAAAATTCTGGATTTTCATCGCCTGCTTGCTGTTCCAAGTCGTCCCAACGAATTGAGGACCGCCGTAACCGAGGCGGAGTACCGGTCTTAAGTCGGCCAAGGTTAAGGCCTAGCGATGCGAGGCTATCGCTCAGATGAAGCGCAGGCGCGTCGCCGATCCGGCCTGCGGATTCGATTCGCTCTCCGATATGGATGACGCCGTTCAAGAATGTTCCGCTGGCGACAACGACAGCTTTGCTGCGAACAATGGAACCGTCGCGCAAGTGCAAACGGAAATCGCTGGAACCCATCCATTGCGCCAATCCCTCAACCGCCCCTTCTCGCAAGGTCAAGTTGGGCGTGGCCGCCAAAATGTTCCGCACTGCATCCCGGAACAATTTGCGGTCTGCCTGGACCCGTGGCCCGCGTACTGCTGGGCCTTTTGAACGGTTCAACAGTCGGAACTGGATTCCCGCCAGATCTGCCGCGCGACCCATCACTCCATCCAGAGCGTCGATTTCACGAACGAGATGGCCCTTCCCTAAGCCTCCGATTGCGGGATTGCACGACATTTCCCCAATCGTGCTGATCTTGTGAGTGAGCAAAAGAGTTCGCGCGCCAAGGCGCGCGGCGGCGCTCGCGGCTTCACAGCCTGCATGGCCACCGCCGATCACGACGACATCAAATCCTGTGACAGTCTCTGCCATCCTGAACTCTTATCACTTTCCAATACAGAACCGGCTAAAAACGCTGTCCAGGAGATTTTCGACCCCGATCTTCCCGAGCAGGCTTTCCAGCGCGAAACTGGCGCGTCGCAACTCCTCCGCCATGAATTCGGGCGGCAAGTTCGGCTCACCTGCTGCCTCGATCGCTTGCCGCGCCGCAACGATCGCGCGCCACTGGCGTTCATTCGCGACGATGATGGAATTATTGATCGACATCCTATTCGCGGCGAAATCTTGAAGTGATTGAAGCAGGCGATCGAGTTGAAAACCTGTATGAGCCGAGAGGAAGTAGACTCGCTCGCCGTCTTTCGCCTGTCCCGGATCCGCTTCGCCAAGGTCAAGTTTCGTCCGCACTGTCCATAAGGCGTCGAACGCGAGATCATCGGGAGGGGCGGTCTCCAGTTCATTGACTGGGCTGAGCCACAACACCAAGTCCGCCAATCGCGCTTTTTCCCGAGCGCGTCTTACACCTTCGAGTTCGATCGGGTCATCTGTCGGGCGCATTCCTGCCGTGTCGATAAGATTGACCGGCAATCCGCCGAGATCGAGCCTGACTTCGACGAGATCCCGTGTCGTCCCGGCAATTTCGGATACGATTGCGACGTCTCGTCGGGCGAGGGCATTCAACAAGCTGGATTTTCCCGCGTTTGGAGGGCCAGCGATCAGCACGGTAAGACCATCGCGCACGCGTTCGGCGCTCGCATAGGAACTTTCTGCAGCAGACAATTTGTGTGCGATGATCTTCAAATCCGACCGAACGCGCTCGGCAATTTCATCGGAAACATCAACTTCGTCGGCGAAATCAAGCACTACCTCTAGATCAGCCATCAAACCGATCAATTCGTCACGAAGCGCCTCGCCAAAGCCTCGGAGGGCGCCGGATTTTCCCAGGAGGGCTAATTTTCGCTGAGCGTCAGTATCAGCATCTATGAGATCGGCGAGAGCTTCCGTTTCGATGAGATCCAGCTTGCCGTTTTCCATCGCCCGGCGGGAGAATTCGCCAGGCTCGGCTGTGCGGACCCCCGGCGCCTGTCGCAAGATTGAGAAGACTTTGGCGATGACGGCTCGCGAACCATGAATGTGCAACTCCAAGAGGTCCTCGCCGGTGAAACTGTTCGGCCCGGGGAACCATATCGCTAAGACTTGATCAATTATTTCCGCGCTCACCGGATCACGCAGAGCCGTCAGTTGGGCCACACGCGACTGTGCCGAACAAGAGGTCATCGACTCCAGGATCGCGCGCGATTGCGTTCCGGAGATCCGAACAACCGCAACCGCACACTTCCCGAGGCCCGACGAGAGGGCGAAAATCGTCTCATTCCGGGCCAAAGCGGCATACATCGACGGCCTCAAAAGAAAGAGCGGCCATGTTTCACGTGAAACATGGCCGGTTAGATCTCGACGCCCTGGGAGCCGAGCGTCATGTATTCATCGACTCAAAGAAGCTCATATTCCCCTTTGGCGTCTCGCGCAATTTCCCTAGCAAGAACTCGATGGCGTCCACGGTCCCCATGGGATTCAAAATACGCCGCAGGACATAGGTCTTTTTGAGGATGTCGCCCGGAACCAGCAATTCTTCTTTACGCGTGCCAGAGCGTGTGATGTCGATCGCCGGGAACACCCTCTTGTCGGCGACCTTACGATCAAGGATGATTTCCGAATTGCCGGTGCCCTTGAACTCTTCGAAAATGACTTCATCCATTCGCGAACCCGTCTCAATCAAGGCGGTTGCTATGATCGTTAGCGAACCGCCTTCTTCGACGTTGCGCGCGGCCCCGAAAAACCGCTTCGGGCGCTGCAACGCATTGGCGTCAACGCCGCCGGTGAGAACCTTACCCGAGGAAGGAACGACGGTATTGTAAGCGCGGCCCAATCTGGTGATCGAATCCAGCAAGATCACGACATCGCGTCCGTGCTCTACCAGCCGTTTCGCCTTTTCGATCACCATTTCGGCGACTTGGACATGGCGTACGGCTGGTTCATCGAAAGTTGAGGACACGACCTCGCCCTTCACGGAGCGTTGCATGTCTGTCACTTCCTCGGGGCGCTCATCGATCAAGAGGACGATAAGATAGCATTCCGGGTGGTTGGTTGTGATCGACTGTGCGATATTTTGCAGAATGACGGTCTTGCCGGTCCGAGGCGGCGCAACGATCAAGGCGCGCTGGCCCTTTCCGATCGGCGAAACGATGTCGATCACCCGCGCCGACAGGTCCTTGCGCGTCGGATCCTCAATCTCCAGTTTGAGTCGCTGGTTGGGATAAAGAGGTGTGAGATTGTCGAAGTGGACCTTGTGTCGGACTTTTTCTGGATCCTCGAAATTAATTGAATTCACCTTCAAAAGGGCAAAGTAACGCTCGCCTTCCTTCGGGCTGCGTATCAATCCTTCGACTGTGTCGCCCGTGCGCAAACCGAAACGCCGGATTTGAGACGGCGAAACGTAAATATCGTCTGGTCCCGCAAGATAATTCGCGTCTGGCGCGCGCAGGAATCCAAAGCCGTCCTGGAGCACCTCGACCACGCCCTCGCCAACGATCTCGATATCGCGCGAGGCAAGTTGCTTCAGGATCGCGAACATAAGTTCTTGCTTGCGCATGATCGAAGCGTTTTCGACTTCATGCTCTTCCGCAAAAGCCAAGAGCTCAGTTGCAGATTTGGCTTTCAAATCCTGCAACTTGATTTCATTGCGGCGGTTCTGGGATTCCGATTTTTCAATATCTGTCATGGCGCAAAGCGCTCTTCTCGCAGCGGCGGGGGAAGGTGATCAACGGGATTGTGAAGGGCATCACGTCGACGAACCCCTGAAGGGCGTCTTGTCGATGGATCACGTGAAGGAGGGATTAAAAGATAGACCCTTTCTCCCGCGACGTAAAGCGTCGTTGGGAATGTTTTGAATGACCAATCGTTCGATTCGAGCGACAGCGGTCTAGGCCGAGAACTTATTTCGCTATGTTGGATCCGGTTTTCACGCCAAAACGCTCGGCTACATAGTCTTCGACGATTTTTTCAAAATCCTTCGCAATCGCCTCGCCGCGAAGCGTCTTCACCTTCCGCCCGTCGATGAAAACCGGCGCTGCGGGGGCCTCGCCCGTTCCCGGAAGAGAAATGCCAACATCGGCGTGCTTTGACTCGCCAGGGCCATTCACGATGCAGCCCATCACTGCAACATTGAGTGTCTCAACGCCCCGATAAATCTGGCGCCATTGAGGCATGCGCTCGCGAATCATGGACTGAATGTCGCGCGCCAATTCCTGAAAGACCGTGCTCGTCGTCCGCCCACAGCCTGGGCAAGCGGCGACCAAGGGGACGAAAGTGCGGAAGCCCATCGTCTGGAGAATTTCCTGCGCCACCCGAACTTCCAGTGTTCGATCCCCGCCGGGCTCCGGGGTCAACGATACGCGGATCGTGTCGCCGATGCCTTCCTGGAGCAGGATAGCCAGAGCAGCCGAAGAGGCGACGATCCCTTTGGATCCCATGCCCGCCTCGGTCAATCCGAGATGCAATGCATAGTCCGATCGCTGCGCGACCATCCGATAGACTGAAATCAAATCCTGTACCCCGGAAACTTTGGCGGAAAGGATGATTTTATCGCGCTTTAATCCAATATCTTCAGCGCGCCGGGCCGAAAGGAGCGCCGAGCGCACAAGCGCCTCGCGCGTCACCGCGCGGGCGTCGATTGGATTTTCGGCTTGATGGTTCTCGTCCATCAGCGTGGTCAGCAACTCCTGATCGAGCGATCCCCAATTCGCGCCAATTCGTACTGTTTTGTCATGTCTGATGGCCAGTTCGATAATGGCGCCGAATTGTTTGTCCTTTTTCTCTTTGAAACCGACATTGCCCGGATTGATCCGGTATTTTGCCAGGGCCACCGCGCATGCAGGATGATCGGCCAGCAATTTGTGCCCGATATAATGAAAATCGCCGACCAGCGGGACATACACGCCGAGCGAATCGAGCTTGTCACGAATTCTTGGAACTGCCGCTGCCGCCTCATCGCGATCGACCGTGATGCGCACCAGCTCCGACCCGGCCTGCGCGAGTGCGGCGACCTGCGTGACAGTGGCTTCGACATCCGCCGTATCAGTGTTGGTCATGCTTTGGACGACAATTGGCGCGCCGCCGCCAACAACGACCGACCCCGCGCCCGCCCCAATCCGTACGCCGACGCTATGGCGACGCCGCGCAGGCTCGGCCGGGATTTCCGTTTCGCGCAGCGGCGGGAATTCGTTGTCGATCATCGTTCAACCCATCGGCAGGGAAAGCGGGCCTTCTATAGCATTGGAAACCTCAATGCGCGACATGCGTCGCGCAAGAGTGGCCATGCGAATTTCGCGGCCCCATTTTTGGGATCCAATATGATGCAATATATAAACTTTGCGAGGTCCATCAGGTAATTCACCGTAAAAGGAGCCCGACCATGCCGCTTACCTCGAAAACCGCCGTCGTCACCGGCTCCACCTCCGGCATCGGTCTCGCCATCGCCCGCGCCTTCGCAAATCAGGGCTGCAACCTCCTCATCAATGGCTTGCGCGAGGTTGCGGCGATTGAGGCCGAGCGCGCGTCCATTGAAAAGGAGTTTGGCGTCAAGGTGATTTATGACCGCGCGGACATGTCAAAGCCCGAAGAAATCGCTGCGATGATCGCACACGCTCAAACAACTTTCGGCTCCGTGGACATTCTCGTGAACAATGCGGGCATTCAGTTCGTTTCGTCGATTGAGGATTTTCCGATCGAAAAATGGAACCAGATCATCGCCATCAATCTTTCGTCGGCGTTCCATGCGATGCGCGCCGCGATTCCGGGCATGAAGGCGCGCGGATGGGGGCGTATCATAACGACGGCCTCGGCTCACTCCCTTGTCGCATCGCCATTCAAGTCGGCATATGTCGCCGCCAAACATGGCGTCGTGGGTTTGACCAAGGCCGCAGCCCTTGAACTGGCGACTTTCGGTGTCACTGCGAACTGCATCTCGCCTGGCTATGTCTGGACGCCCTTGGTCGAAAAGCAGATCCCAGACACGATGAAGGCCCGGAACATGACGCGCGAACAGGTGATGCATGACGTGTTGCTCGCAGCTCAGCCGACCAAACAATTCGTGACGGTCGAGCAGGTCGCGGCCCTGGCGGTGTTTTTATCGAGCGATGCCGCGTCTCAAATCACCGGCGCCAATATTTCGATGGATGGCGGATGGACGACGGCGTGATGCAGAACAGCGACGGTCGCCGAGGCCCGCGCCCCGATTGCATTCCGAGCGCAAGCCGCCGTGGGACGCTGGTCATATCCCACGCTTGACGCGGGCCGCCTGAACGGCGTTAAAAGTCAGTTCACATCGTTCGCGTCACGTAAGACATGATCGCGTTAGAATCCGTCATGCCGCCAAACTCGAAGTTTCTGCTCAGCATTGATCCACAAACGCCGCCGCCAGGTCTGACGGGCGCTGTGGTCGCCATCGGCAATTTTGACGGTGTGCATCGAGGTCATCGCGTGGTCATCGCCCGGGCAATGGCGTTGGCGCGGCGCCTCGGGCGCCCTTGCGCCGTATTGACCTTCGAGCCACATCCCGGCGATTTTTTTGGTCGGGGCGCCGGCATCTTCCGGCTCACCAGTCGCGACGCCAAGGCCCATCGCATGGCGGAACTCGGCCTCGACGGGATGTTCGTCCTTACTTTTGACATGGCCCTGGCTCGTCTGGACGCGGAGCGGTTTTTGCGCGACGTGCTGATACGCCGGCTCGGCGCGGGCGCGGTTGTCGTGGGTTATGATTTTCATTTCGGCGCGGGACGATCGGGCACGCCCGCATTTTTGCGCGAAGCCGCGCCGAAGCTCGGAATTCAGGTTGAATTTGTCGAAAAGGTCTCCGCCGACGAGGAAGGTTCGTTGGAGGCTGTCTCGTCGACCGCAACGCGTGAGGCCTTGGAGCGCGGGGACGTTCGCGGCGCCGCAGCGTTGCTCGGCCATGCATGGTCCTTGACGGGCAAGGTCATTCATGGCGCGAAGCTTGGGCGTCAGCTCGGATTTCCAACCGCCAATCTCGCTGTCGAGGCCTCCTGCCGGCTCCGCCACGCCATTTACGCAGTCGAAGTCAATCTCGACGGCCGCCGCCTCAAAGGCGTCGCGAGTTTTGGCCGGCGCCCCACGGTGGATGATGGTCCACCGCTGCTTGAGATCTATTTATTTGATTTTACAGAAGATATCTACGGTCGTGACATTGAGGTCTTTTTCATCGACTTTCTTCGACCCGAGAAGAAATTCGAATCGCTCGATGCATTGACCGCGCAAATCCGTGCGGATGAAGCGCAAGCGCGCAGAATTCTGAATTGATGACATTTCCATTGGCGCGCAGGATCGGATTATGGACCCTGACTTTCGCCCCCGCGCCGTTGGCCGACTTCAATCCGAATAGAGGAAATCCATGAAAATTCTCGGCGTCGCCGTAGCGCTTTTCGGCCTCATGTCCGGCTTCGTCGGTCTTGAGTTTGCCAATCCCACGCTCGACCTCCTCGCGGTCGCCAGCCTGATCGTCGCATATTGTTGCTGGCGTAGCGCGCCGGTCTCCCGTTTCCTGAAAATCTTCATCGCCCTATTTGCAGCCGAAACCATCGTCTTCGGACTCGCGGACCTGGCTGCTCGTTTCGATTTCTGGCCGAAATCCCTTGCGGAGGCGCGGGTGCCTCCGACCTTGGCGCTGACGGTCGCCATGTTCGCGATTATTGTTTTCGTGGTCTCGCATATTCCCGTTGTGCGCACAATGACCAGAATCGCGGACCGTTTCTTCCTCGCGACCGATCAGACGAGCGCCGGAATTGCCAGCTTCCGCTTCAAAACCCTGGAGCGCACATTGGCCACCGGCATGGTCGTCTTTCTTGTCGTGCTCAACCAGGCGGAAGTAGCGATCACGGTGCGTCTCAATTTTTTCAATCGTGATTTCTTCAATGCGATCCAGAATCACGATGCTCCGGTATTCTGGCGCATGCTCCTCTGGGTCTTCACGCCCTGGGCGTTTATTTATGTCGGCGCCCTGGTCGTGGAATATGTCGTCAGCTCATATCTCGTCATCCGCTGGCGGCGCTGGCTGACACAATTTTATATTTCCCATTGGCTCAGCCATCATGCGCATTACCGCATGTCTCTCACACGCGGACCCACCGATAATCCCGACCAACGTATCGCTGAAGACGTGGCCCGCTTCATCGACGGCGGCGGCGACGGCGGCGCCTTTGGTTATGGCGTCTATAATTATTCGATCATGCTGATCTCGACTTTGTCATCGCTCGTCTCTTTCGCCATTCTATTATGGAGTCTTTCCGCGAATTTCACCGTCCCGGGAACGAATTTCGCTTTTCCGGGCCTGCTTTTCTGGGTCGCCTTGATCTATGCCGCCGCCGGCACCGTGATCACCCATCTCATCGGTCGGCCATTGGTCGAGATCATGTTCACCCGGCAGAAGGTCGAGGCGGATTTCCGTTTCGGTCTGGCGCGGTTGCGCGAATTTAGCGAACAGGTCGCGCTGCTCGAAGGCGAACACGCCGAGGCCGTCTCCTTGCGAATGAAATTCGCCGCCCTGATTGCCAATTACATTGACATGATCAATCTTCGCAAGAAACTGACGGCCTTTACGGGCTTTTATGGCCAGATCAGCCCGATCATTCCCTATATTTTCGCTGCGCCCTTTTATTTCGCCAGGAAAATCGAGCTCGGCGTGATGACCCAGACTGCGCAAGCCTTCGGCCAGGTCCAGAGCGCGCTTACTTTCTTCATCAATTATTATACGTCGCTGGCCGGGTTCCGTGCCGTCCTCGACCGCCTCAGCTCTTTCGACGCCGCGATCGAAGGCGCGCAGACGGGCCAGGCGTTCAAGATCGAGCAGAACGCGCCGTCGCCGGCGCTGCGTCATGCAACCATTGCCCTGCCAAACGGAACCGCCCTGTTGGACGGCGTCGACTTCGCGCTAAAGCCTGGACGGAACTTGCTCGTCACTGGTCTGTCAGGATCTGGAAAATCTACTTTGTTCCGGGCCATATCGGGCATATGGCCATTCGGCGCCGGCACGGTCTCCATCCCCGCTTCGGGGAAAATGATGCTGTTGCCACAAAAGCCCTATCTTCCGATTGGCTCCTTGCGCGAGGCAGTCGTCTATCCCTCGGCGTCGAAAATCTATGACGACAAGGAAATCGCCGCCGCGCTTCGTGACGCCCAACTGCCCCATCTCGCCAACAAGCTGGACATTTCCGATCTCTGGTCTCAGCGGCTCTCGGGCGGCGAACAGCAGCGTGTGGCGATTGCTCGCGCTCTTCTGGCAAAACCGGACTGGCTCCTGCTCGACGAGGCCACTACGGCTCTCGACGAGGAAACGGAGAACGCAATTTACGAAATGCTTGCGAAGCGCTTGCCACAAACGACAGTCGTTTCGATCGGGCATCGTTCAACGCTGGGCGCCTTCCACGTTGACCATATCCAGGTGCGATCGGGCGCCGTCGTCGTCTGCGCAGAAACTTGAAAGCCTTGGCGCGCGGCGCTTGAACGCTGGGCATAAATGTCTGATTTCATGGAAGCGCTGCGTGGGCCGGATCGTTTTCCTCCAAAATGATCGGCGCCGCTAAGCGTAATTCATCGCCGCAAACGATGCGGTTCACGTATCCCTTGGGCTGTCGTGGTGGATCTTGCGGCCGGCGGCCCCTGCGAGCGCCCTATTGATTTGGCCTTTCGGACCGCGTTCGGATGGCCGCCCCTTGCTCCCGATTGATCGATATCGCAACGCAGGACGGCCGCCATATGACAAATGCGAACTAGACTTCTCTTTTCAGCGCGCGACATCCTGTTATCGCCTCGGCCGCCAATTCGCGCGCCAGCGGCGCGATTTCGCGCTCGAACCATGGTCTGCGCTGCAACCAGGCATTGTTTCGCCAGGATGGATGCGGCAACGCGAGCAAATGCGGCCGCAAATGGATTTGGGCGGCGCAAATACGGATAACTTTCTCAAGCGAGGCGCCCACGGGCAAAGGCCGGCCAAGGCGCGCACTGTGATAGTCTTGCGCCGCCCGGCCGACTGCGAAGATCGTCTCGATCTGCGGCGCTAGGCGGAACAATTCGTCGTGCCACGACGCACGGCATTCACGTCGTGGAGGCAGATCGGCGCCTTTGGCGTCGCGGCCAGGGTAGCAAAACCCCATCGCTACAACCGCGACGCGCGTCGGATCATAGAATTGCTCACGGGACAGGCCTATCCAGCCGCGCAGACGGTCGCCCGAAGGGTCATTGAAAGGCGCGCCAGTGGCGTGGACGCGCGTTCCCGGCGCCTGGCCAGCGACCAGCAGGCGGGCGCTGGCCGAAATCTGCAAAACCGGCCGTGGTTCGTGCGGCAACGGGGCGCCGAAGGGCCTTTCGACGCAAATGCGGCAGGCGCGAATGCGCCCAACCAGCGCGTCGAGGTCTTGGGATGCGGCCAAGGTCAGGCGGAGGCGCTTGGGCGCGCGGCGACCGCGGCGCGCCAACGCGCGAAATGCGCGAGATCTTCGGGAAACGCAATCCGCGCGGGGCGAGCAAAATCAGCAGCGACCATCGCCGTGATATCCGCGATGGAAAACGCGTCGCCGGCCAGAAAAGATCGTGCGGCTAACTCGCTATCAAGAAACCGCGCGAAGTTTATCGCCCGCGTGCGGTTCGGCTCGACCAATTGCTCTATCTGCGGCTGTTCCATTTCCTTCATAGCTGGGTGGCTATGTCGAAAAGCTAACGCGATTGGAAAGAAAAACTCCAGCTCCGCCCGCCGTTGCCACATTTCGACTCTCGCCTTTTCAAGGCCATTACGTCCGAACAATGGTGGATCGGGTTGAATTTCCTCGAAGTAGCGGCAAATTGCGACCGACTCACTCAAAATTTCGCCAGAATCGAGTTCAAGAACTGGAATGCGCTGGAGCGGATTAATCGCGGTGAACGCGGGATCCTTTTGCTCCAGTCTTGCCAAATCAACTTGCTCAGTCGGCAAAGAAATTCCTTTTTCCGCAAGAAATATGCGGACTCGGCGGGGATTTGGAGCGACGCGGGAATCATAAAGCTTCATCGTGTGAGCATATCCAATCTTGGCATGAAGATGGTGAGGCCGTCGGCGAACTTCTGTCAATCATCACTTGGACGCCTCTCAACGCCATATAACGATCTCTTTTTTGGCCGCAGCGTCAGTCGCTCATTAAGCTTTTTCGGTCAAGGTGGAGCCGTTAGCGTAAAAGTTGGTGTGATCGTCGGCGTCAAGTTCAAAAATATGCGTGAAGTCACCGCAGACATGATCGCTCGAGGGCGGTTCGCTGGGGAAGGCGCGCGGGAGCGCCGCCGTATGGCGAGCCGTATGCGCGAGGCTCGGGAGCGGGTGACCTCTTCAGGCGCCGGAAACGTGCGATTCGATGTCGAATTGCTGCGCCTTTACGCGCGCAACCGGCGCGCGGCCATCTTGCCCCAAAGCCTGTTGAGCCTCGCCGTCGCGGCGATGACCGCGCGATGGCTCCCGGTGACGCTGGTTGGCGCCTGGTTGGCGCTGGAGCTCTGCTCCCTGGCCTTGGGTGGGGTTTTGGCCCAAAGTTTTCTTGACCGCGATAAGACCCAGCAAAATCCACGCCACTGGAAAGCACGTTTCACCTTCGCTGCGGCGATGGACGGCTTCGCTTGGGCGGCTTTCGCATTGCTGATGCGAGGTGTCGACAGCCCCTGGGCGACCGCTTTCGCCATGGTCGTCTTGATGCTCGCCGGAGCGATTCACACGGTGGTCGAGGCTTTCATTCCGGAGGCGGTCTATGCGGCGTTGACGCCCAACGCGCTGGCGATGATCCTCTATCTGCGCCCGACGAGCGTCGTCGACCCTAAAGCTTCGCTGACGCTGCTGGTCTGCTCCACACTGATCTATTTTGGAGTATTGGCTCGCCGCATTTATGCCGGGCAGGTCAGAACGCTTGGCATACAAGCTGAGAAGGATTCGCTCATTGCCGAATTGGAGCAGGCCAAGGCCAATTCGGACGAGGCGCGCCGTCGCGCCGAGGAGGCCAGTCTCGCGAAATCGCGTTTCCTCGCCACCATGTCTCACGAACTTCGCACGCCCCTCAACGCCATTCTCGGCTTTTCGGAAGTGATGAAGGGCGAATTATTCGGGCCTCATTCGATCGAGGCCTATCGTGACTATTCCAACGATATCCATTCAAGCGGCCAGCATCTCCTGATGCTGATCAACGAAATCCTCGATCTCTCAAGGGTGGAGGCGGGGCGTTACGAGTTGAAGGAAGAGCCCGTCTCGTTAGCTGCGGTGATCGAGGACTGCCGTCATCTTCTGACCCTGCGCGCCAAAAAGCGCGGCGTGCTGTTGAGCGAGCTCATAGAGCCCGACATGCCGCGGATTTGGGCTGACGAACGGGCGGTGCGCCAGATCGCCCTCAATCTTTTGACGAACGCTATCAAATTCACGCCGCAAGGCGGTCAGGTATCCGTGAAGTCCGGTTGGACCATGGCCGGTGGGCAATATTTTTCCGTACGCGATACAGGGCCGGGCATCCCGGAAGATGAGATCCCAGTCATCATGTCGTCCTTCGGACGCGGCTCAATGGCTCAGAAAAACGCCGACGAGGGCACTGGGCTTGGCCTGCCAATCGTCAAGGGCTTGGTCGAGTTGCATGGAGGAACCTTCACGTTGCGCTCGAAATTGCGCGAAGGCACAGAAGTGATCGTGATTTTCCCGCCCGAGCGGGTCATGGCGGCCATTCCTCAGTTCGACCCTGTCGCGCGGCCGCCATCCTCCAACAGGCGAGGAGCCGCATGAAACGGTGGCTCTGGACACCTTTCGATCGATTGGGTCGCGCTAAGCGAACCTCTCTCAGGTTTTTCGCTATTGCCCGCAACGCGCCTTTTCGCGCGATTTTTTTACGCGGATAAACAGGAGTCCCCCTCGCGCCCGCATCATCGCTTGGAAAATCGTCGAGGCGCCTAAGGTCGACCCGATAACCCGTGCGGCTTGAGCAAGGTTACTCGTCGTTTCTCGGCGAGGACGCAAGCGGACGTCGTCATGTCACTATGGTTGACGATCGCTTTTGGGCCTCAGGCGACCAGGTCCGGTAGCATTTCAGGCGACTCGCCCTCGCAATTCGCGGGGTAGCGGGAATGAGACGTCTTCGGTGGCCGTGGTGACGGTCTCCAGGATCAGTTCGAATTGCTCGGCCAAAGCGTCGAGGATTTCCTCGACAAGCACCTCGGGCGCCGAAGCGCCTGCTGTGACGCCGACGGAAGCGATGCCTTCAAGCAGGGACCAGTCGATGTCGCTCGCGCGGGGAACCAATTGAGAGCGACGGCAGCCGTTGCGCTCGGCCACCTCCCTCAGGCGCTGGGAATTCGAGGAATTGGGCGACCCCACGACGATGAAGGCGTCCACCTTGGCGGCGATCTCCTTGACCGCCTGCTGACGGTTGGTGGTTGCGTAACAAATGTCCTGGCGATGCGGCTCGATGATTTGCGGGTATTTCTCCCGCAAGGCGGTTACGACTTCCGCCATATCGTCCACCGACAATGTGGTTTGGGTGACAAACGCCAGAGGCTCGTCGGAAGAAAACGGCAGGGCTGCGACATCGTCCGGCTTTTCCACCAGAACGACAGCGCCTTCGGGTAGTTGGCCCATAGTGCCGACCACCTCGATATGACCGCGGTGTCCGACCAGAACGACCTTGCGGCCACGCCGGAAATGGAGCTCGGCCTCGCGATGAACCTTGGTCACCAACGGGCAAGTGGCGTCTATCGCCAGAAGCTTGCGTCGCGCGGCTTCGTCAGGAACCGATTTCGGCACGCCATGGGCGGAAAATACCACCGGCGCGCCGTCGTTCGGGACTTCGTCCAGATCTTCGACGAAAACTGCGCCCTTGCGCTTCAATCCTTCGACGACATAACGATTATGAACGATCTCGTGGCGCACATAAATCGGCGCCCCGAATTTGCGCAGCGCCTGTTCGACAACATCGATCGCGCGCACCACGCCGGCGCAGAAGCCGCGCGGCGCGCAGAGATAGACGTTAAGTTTAGGCTTGTCGCTCATGCCGGGCCTCGCGGATCGTCCCGATTCTTTTGTGGGCGCCGCTCCGCGCGATGTCAAGCCGTGGAATCTGGCGCAAAAATCGCTTTCGAGGCCCATGTTTTGCCTCTATCCTCGCCTAATCCGATCCTGCGCGGCGAATCGCCGGACTCGACAAATTTCCCATCGGGCCTCATGCCGGAATTGCACAGCGAGACGAGTTTCCTCGTCCCGATCCTCATTCTGCTTGCGGCAGCGATCCTGTTCGCGCCGGCGTTCCGCTTGATCCGGCTTGGCTCGGTCATCGGCTACCTCGCCGCCGGCGTGGTCATCGGTCCTTCCGGTTTGCGGTTGATTTCCGACCCCCGCATGACCCTCAATATCTCCCAACTTGGCGTCGTCCTACTGCTATTCCTGATTGGTCTTTCGCTCAAGCCGCAAAGACTTTACGCCTTGCGCCGCGATATTGGTCTCATCGGCGTCGGCCAGATGGTCTTCACCGCAGCTCCTCTCACGATCGCAGCGCGGAACTATCTTCATCTCGGAAGGTTCGGGGCGCTGGCGGCGGGGCTTGCCCTGGCCTTTTCCGCCACCGCGATCGCCATGCAGCTCCTGGAAGAACGCGGCGACGCCCAGACTGGATATGGTCGTCGCGCCTTCGCCGTGCTTCTCGCCCAGGACATAGCGGTGGCGCCTGTTCTCGCGCTGATTCCCCTCCTCGGAGGAAGCGGCGCGTCCCCAGCCTGGCTCGTCGGCTCGATGCATGATGCGCTCATTCAAATTTCACGAGCTTTCGCCGCGCTATCCTTCATCATCCTGGCTGGCCATTATGCGCTCAATCCCTTGTTTCGCTTGGTCGCGCGGGTAGGCGCGCGCGAAATCCTCACGGCGGCCGCGCTCTTCATCGTTCTTGGCGCCGCATTGCTGATGGAGTCTGTCGGCATGTCGATGGCGCTTGGCGCTTTTCTCGCCGGTCTGCTTCTGTCCGAATCCAATTTCCGTCACCAGCTTGAGGCCGATATCGAGCCGTTTCGCGGCTTGTTGATGGGCCTTTTCTTCATCTCCGTCGGCATGTCCCTCGACGTGAGGCTCGTCGGGTCGCGGTTCAACCTGGTCGTCGGCGCGGCTCTCGCCGTCATTAGCGTCAAATTTGTCATTGGTTTCGTCCTGTTTCGTCTGACAGGATCGTCTGCCCGCGAGTCACTGAGCGCCGCCGGCGTCCTCACTCCCGCAGGTGAATTCTCCTTCGCCATTTTTCCGCTTGCGGCGACGGCAGGCCTCATGACGGCGAAAGAATCGAGCTTCCTGTCGGCGCTCGCCGCGATCACCATGGTGGCCGGTCCGGTTTTCGCCAAAGGTTTCGAATTCGTCGCCTTCCGTTCGATGCGCCGCGCGCCTTCCACCGACGTCGCCACCACACCTGCGCAGCCGCCTGGGTCAAAGGAAAGACGAGCCAAGGTGCTCGTCATCGGTTTTGGTCGCTTCGGCCAAATTGCCGTCCAACCTTTGCTTGCTGAGCGCATCGACGTGACGGTGATCGATTCTTCGGTTAAGCGCATACGCGACGCCGGAAAGTTCGGCTTCAAGGTTTTTTATGGCGATGGCCGCCGGATCGATGTGTTGCGCGCCGCAGGCGCGAGCGAAGCTCGGATTATCGCTATCTGTGTCGGTGATCGAGAGACGGCCGATAAGATCGTGGCCCTGGCGCGCGATAATTTCCCGCTCGCGAAAATTTTTGCGCGCGCTTACGACCGCATCCATGCCATCAGCCTGTTGGAACGCGGGGTCGATTACCAGATTCGCGAAACCCTGGAATCGGCGCTGAGTTTCGGCGGCGCGGCGATAATTGAATTGCATGGCGACCCCGAGGCTGGTCGCGAGGCGGTGGAGGCGGCTCGGGCGCGCGACCTTGAACGACTCGTGATCCAGAAGGCCGGCGGCGCGCCGCCACCGTTGTTCTCAGCCGACAAGCCGCGCTTGCAGCCTGAACCCCTCGTCCGACCAGCCGGCAAGTCGCGCGGCCTGACGCCGGAAAGTCAAGATATTGTCCAGGGCGCCGCCAAATGAACGGCTTTGAATTTGTATGAGCCCGCGGCCTCTTGCGCGGCGCGGATCCAACGCTTATCCAAAATTCGCTGGCAATAATGCAGGCCGGGATCGTCCCGGCTTGCAATTGCGGCGCACGCCACAAAGGTTTAACAACGCCAAAGCCCTGGGCAAGCGCGGGGCGAGGAACTTCTTTTGAAAGCCGCACATGGCGCGTGACCTGGTAGATCATCAAATCATAGCGTCGCGCGACGAACTCGTCGGTTGGCTGGAGGCCGGCTGCAAGCCGGACGGACCGTTCCGGATCGGGACCGAGCACGAGAAGATACCCTTCTACCGCGCTGATTGTTCTCCGGCGCCTTACGAGGGTCGCCCCGACGTTGGCCGTGAGGGCGTCCATGCCTTGCTCGAAGAGCTCAGTTTAACGTCCGGCTGGGAGCGGATCGAGGATTCGGGCGCGCTGATCGGACTTTATGATCCCGCCGGCGGCGCCGCCATCTCAATTGAGCCAGGTGGACAGTTTGAATTGTCAGGGGCTCCGGTGGAGGATGTTCATCAGACCCGCGCTGAACTGGTCGCCCATTTCGCCGCCCTTGCGCCGATCATTGACAGGCTGGGCGTCGATTTTCTCGATCTTGGCATGAGTCCATTGTGGCGGCGCGAAGATACGCCGGTGATGCCCAAGCAGCGTTACCGCATTATGGCGCGCTACATGCCCAAGGTCGGACGGCTTGGTCTCGACATGATGTTCCGCACTTCGACGGTTCAGACCAATATCGATTTCGCCTCTGAAGCCGACATGGTCGCGAAAATGCGGCTGGCTCTGAGCCTTCAGCCCTTGTTCACCGCGCTCTTCGCAAATTCGCCATTCACGGACGGCAAGCCCAACGGCTTCCTTTCGATGCGCTCGCACATCTGGACTGAAACCGACCCGGATCGCACTGGCATGCTGCCGTTCGTCTTCGAGCCGGGTATGGGATTTGATCGCTATGTCGATTATGCGCTCGATGCTCCGATGTATTTCGTCAAGCGCGGCGATCATTATCACGATGTCGCTGGCGCTTCCTTCCGCGATCTTCTGGTCGGGAGACTTCCGCAATTGCCCGCGGAACGCGCCACGATCTCTGATTGGGCGAACCACTTGTCGACGATTTTTCCGGAAGTGCGCCTGAAACGCTATATGGAAATGCGGGGCGCCGATGTCGGACCGCGCGAGCATATTCTCGCCTTCGCGGCTTTATGCGCCGGCCTGTTCTATGATCGCGAGGCGAGCGCCGCCGCCTGGGATTTGGTGAAGGGTTTCGACGCGCACGACCGAGATGCGATGCGAAAAGCCGTTCCACGCGAAGCTCTGGCGACGAAAGTCCGCGGCCGAAGCCTGCGGGATATCGCGCTCGACATTCTGCCACTGGCCCGCGCCGGACTTGCGCGCCGCAACCGCCTCGACCCTGCGGGTCAAGACGAAACACAATATCTCGCCGTCTTGGAGGAAATCGCCGAAACCGGTGAAACCTTGGCGCAGAAGCGGCTCGCGCTGTATCATGGCAGGTGGAATGAAAGCGTCCTGCCTGCCTTCCGGGAATGCATTTTCTAGTTTGGCTGCATCCCGCGAAAGGCCATGTGCCGCAATCGCAGACGGCCTTCCGGGACCTCATTTGGCGCGTGACCGGCGACAATATGGGCATGCGCCGAATTAGCGATGGTCGGTCGCGCGGCAGGAACGCGGGTTTCACCCCCGACGAAGGACGGCGGCAGCGCGAAGAGTGAATTCAACGGGAAAAAATCTTCCGCCGCCGAACTGGAAATGGGCGTCAGCGCGCCAGCGAGCGTCAAAGCGAACCCTACAAACAGATGGCGCGCGGTTGCGGACACCCCTGGTGCTCCGGTGATCACGAATCTCTCTGTCATAGGCTGTTTTGACCCCAATATGATGGCGAGATCATGTCGTCGTGGCGCGGACCCCGACGTCATACGCGCCAGTCGCCAAGCACCGCCTGAACCAAGGTCAGCGCCGCCACCGCCGCCGTATCTGCGCGCAGCACGCGAGGTCCAAGGGATATGCGGATGCTTGGCGTGATTCGTGAAAGATAAACGCGTTCGTTGTCGTCGAATCCGCCTTCGGGGCCGATCAGAACCGCAAATTTGGAAAATCCCGCGCCCGCCTCCCGCAGGCCCTCGATCGGACCAGCAATATCCGCCGCCTCGTCGCAAAAGATCAGCAAGCGGTCGACAGGCCAATTCGCCGTGGCCGTCTCGAGTTTCTCCTGCTCCACAACTTCGGCCAAGGCAAGCAGTCCGCATTGCTCGGCGGCTTCGACCACATTGGCCCGCATTCGCTCCAGATTGATCCGACTCGCCTGGCTTCGCCGGGTCAAGACCGGACGCAGGCGTCGCGCGCCCATTTCAACCGCCTTTTGGGCCATGTAATCGAGCCGGGCGTGTTTAAGCGGCGCGAACAGATAGTCGAGATCGGGCAAACCTTCTTGCGGCCGGACCTGTGTCTCGATGCGAAGCTGGACGGCTTTCTTGCCTGGATTGGCCAGCGTCGCTCTCCATTCGCCGTCGCTGCCGTTGAACACCAACAGTCGCGCGCCTTGGCCTAGCCGCAGGACATTGACGAGATAATTGGCCTGATCGCGCGTGAGTTCGATCATAGCGCCGGGTGCGAGCGGGGCGGGCGTAAACAGGCGATGGCTGGTGAAATCGAGGCGAGACATCAATTCTTGACAGGCAGGACAAGGTCGAATTCGACAGGCGAAGGGCCGGCGACGGTCACGCGCAAGGGCGCTTCGGGTCGCATGCGCTTCGTCGGATGTTCGATCATCGACAGGAGGAAAGCGTTTTTCCCGACCGTCGGCTTGACGTCGAAATAAAAGCCGGCGGGAGGTTCGACGAAAAGGTCGCGCGCCTCGCCATCATTTATCATGACCAGCCATTGCGCCTTGCCATCCGCGGGCGGGGCCGGAGCGACACTCGCCTCCTTCGCAGCCGCCTCGCCGTCGAGGGGTTTGGGCACGTTCTTCATCGCGTCAGCCAGTAACGCGCTTTCCGGCGACTGTGGCTGCGGGTCGAGGACGCTACTCAACTGAGCGTGAACCGGGATGCAGATCTTGTCGCAAGCCGCGTAATCGAGGCTCAGCGCGAGGGTCACCGGCTTAGCTGCGTCGATGGGCGTGACGCGAATCGGGAACACGACCTCATGCTGGTAGCCAAAGGCGATCGAACCGCCTTCATCAATCCGCGACGGCTGAGGATAAATAGTCGCCGCATCGCCAAGATTGTCGGAACCGGCGAAATCGAAAGTCGGAGGTGAACCAGCCTCGCCCGGATCCCTCCAATAGGTCACAGCGGCCCCGGCGAGGCGAACCTGCACCAGAGCGTAGCGCGCGCCATCGAACAGGCCACCGTCGACGACCCGCGCCTCAGATTTTGGTCCGGCGACCCAGTCGCTCGCGCGCGCAATCGTGGAAAATGCCACCGCAAGAGCGAGCGTCAACCCGATCGTCCGAAGAATCCGCAACGATGAAGGGGCTTCACATTGCGCGCTCATCCTTTAGCATATCTCCTCATACCGCGCGTGGCGCCGGCGACCGGCCTTTCCGCCGAACCAGCCGGGACGCGAAGGAAAGGCGTCAAAGTGAATACATCCGGTCCTGGTCCGTTTCTCGAAGGCAAGTGCCTTGTCGCCATGCCAAGTCTACAGGACGCCCATTTCAACCGTTCGGTGGTCTATGTCTGCGCCCACTCCGAAGAAGGCGCGATGGGAATCATCGTCAATCATCCCGCACCGGGCGTCAACTTGATCGATCTTCTGCTCCAACTCAAGGTGATCGATTCCTCCGATGCGCCGCGCCTCGCTGAAAGGGTCGGCGACCAACGTGTTCTTTCCGGCGGTCCGGTGGACGCCAGCCGCGGCTTCGTACTGCATTCCGCGGATTACCGCGCGGATGACGCGACCATGAAGATCGATGAGAGCGTTTCTATGACCGCGACGCTGGACGTTCTGCGCGCCATCGCCCAAGGAGACGGTCCGCGCAAGGCGGTCCTGGCGTTGGGCTACGCCGGCTGGTCTCCCGGACAGCTCGAACAGGAGATTCTCGCCAACAGCTGGATGATCTGCCCGGCGGATTCCATCCTTCTCTTCGACCCGGGGCATGAGATGAAATATGAACACGCGCTAGGCGTCATCGGGGTCGATTTGCGCTTTTTGGCCGACGACGCGGGCCACGCCTGATCACGTGGCAGGTTCGGCCGCGGCGCCGACGAGTTTGCGGGCTTCGGCGGCGCTGAGCGGAGGACCGAACGCAAAACCCAACGCATATTCGCAGCCGATCTGGGAGAATTCGATCACATCCGATTCATTCTCCGCTCCCTCGGTAATCGCCTCCATGCCGAAATCATGAGCGAGTGTGACCAGCGAGCGCAGCATGGCCGCGCGGTTGGTCACGGGGTCCTGAGGCGCCAGGCCGCGGTCGATCCGGATGATGTCGAGGGGGAAACGTTGCAGATAGGCCAGCGACGAATAGCCGGAGCCGAAGCGCGTGAGAGTCAGGCCCGCGCCCAGCTCCTTGAGACGGCCGAGTATCTGCGCGGCATATTCAGGATTTTCCATTACCAACGCTTCACTTAAGCCCAGCTTGAGCGATCCGGGCAGAATGTTGATACGGCTCAAAACGTTTTTCACGTCGGCGAGCAGGTCGTGGCGCAAGATTTTCCGCGAAGAAATGTCCACGCACGCGAAAAACGGAGGATCGACGTCGAGCGCCTTCTGCCAGGCGGCAAGTTCGCGCGCTGCGCGCTGGATGGCGAACAGGCCGATATCGACGATCAAGCCGCTTTCCTCCGCGAGCGGAAAGAATTCGCTGGCGTCGATCCGCCCAAGTCGCGGATGCTCCCAGCGCAACAACGCTTCGAAGCCGGCGACGGTGCGGTCATCGAGTCTCACGATCGGCTGGAAAAACAGTTTTATCTCGTCACTGTCGAGCGCCCGGCGCAGTTCCCCTTCCATCGCGCGACGATTGGCGCCTTGCGCCCGCATCGACGGCCGGAACACCTCAACCCGCCCGCCGCCTTCGCGTTTGGCGAAGCGCATTGCGATCTCGGCGTCCCGGAGCATTTCCTCGCCCTTGGGATGCCATTGCGGGTCGAACAGCGCGACGCCGATAGATACACCGAGTGGAATTTCACGACTGGCGAACGTAATCGGAATTGAAACTGAACGCCTGATGCGGTCGGCAAGATGAACAATCTGTTCGGTCGTCGCTTCGGCAGCCAGGATCACCGCGAAAGTGTCGCCGGAAATTCGAGCCAAAGTGTCGCGTGTCTGAAGCAGACGCCCGAGGCGTCGGGCGACGGTGAGCAGAACCGAATCCCCGGCGGATGCGCCAACGGTCCGAACGATTCGGCTGAAGCTGTCGATGTCCACGCATAGCACGTTGGGCCGATTGTCGGCGTCGGACTCCGCTTGAAGTAAGGCCGTCTCCAGTCGGTCGTAAAAGATTTCGCGGTTGGGCAGGCCTGTGAGGTTGTCATGGACGGCGTCATGCAAGAGTCGCTCGAAGGCGTTTTTTTGATCGGTGACGTCGGTCAATGTGCCAACGAGACGCACGACTTCGCCGTCCGGCCCAACCACCGGACGGGCGCGCAGGCGAAACCAGAAATACTGCCCGTCGCTCGCGTGAAATCTGAAATCCTGCGCGATACGGCCGCGGCGCTGCTGGAGAACGGTGTCGAGACAGGCGCGGTAGCGGTCACGCTCAAGGGGGTGAAGTAGGCTCAGCCAGGACGAAGCCGGACCTTCGAGATCGCCTCGCCTCACGCCCAGCTGTTCCTCGATCTCGGGGCTGACATAAATGCGGTCGTTCACAACGTCCCAATCATAAATGATGTCATTGGCGCCCGTGAGCGCGAGCGCCTTGCGCTCGACATCGCTGATCGCGCCATGCCCGCCGCCGCCGGCAAAGGCGCTCTGCATGACGGTGAAGCCGATCAGCATGACAATGAGGACGAGCCCGCCAAGCAGCGCCGGCGCTGCGAGGTCGTTGGCGATCGAGCCATTGACGATGAAGCCCGCCGCCACGACCCAAACCACCAGCAGCAGCCAGGTCGGGATCAGCATGACCGCCCTCTCGACGCCATGTGTCGCGAGGTAGATGACGAGCACAAAACCGACCCCAGCGGTGGAGGCCAAGGAGATGCGGGCGATGCCCGCGGCGACCGGAGCATTGTAAACGGCCAGGCCGACCAGAGCTGTCAGAAAGGCTAGCCACACCCCCGCGACATGGGAGGCGCGAACATGCCAACGGCCGAGGTTGAGATAGGCGAACAGAAAGACGACCATCGTCGCGGCGAGGACGGTTTCGGCTCCGGCGCGCCAGATGCGGTCAGCTTCGACCTGGGTGCCGAAAACCTTGGACCAGAAGCCGAAATCGATCGAAACATAGGCGAGGACCGCCCAGGCCAAGGCCGCCGCCGCCGGGAAAATCACCGCGCCTTTAACCACGAACACAACCGTCAGGAACAGGGCCAGCAGGCCCGCTATGCCAATGACAATTCCTTTGTAGAGCGTCAGTTCTGTAGTCTTGTCCTTGTAAGCGTCCGACTCCCAGAGATAAAGCTGGGGAAGTCTGGGCGTCTTCAATTCCGCGACATAGGTAACGGTCGCGCCGGGGTCGAGGGTGACGCGGAAAACGTCCGCGTCATCCACATCCTCTTTCTCCGGCGGGATGCCCTGGCTTGCAGTGATTTCAGTAATCCGCTCCGAGCCGAGATCAGGCCAGATCACGCCTGACCCGGCCATGCGGAAATGCGGAGCGACAATCAGTCGCTCCATCTGTTCGTCGGTGTCATTGGTCAGAGCGAACACGATCCAGGACGGATGCGCGCCGGCGTTGCGCGCGTGAATTTCAATGCGGCGGACGATGCCGTCGGGCCCAGGAGCAGTCGAAACCTGGATTCGGTCGCCCTGGTTGGAATATTTCTCGACCCAACGGGTGAGGTCGATTGCCTGAGCGTCCGGCGGCACGCGCGCCGCTTCTACCGCGCTCGCGGGACGAAACCCGAAAAGCGTGAAAAGGAGCGGCAGCAGCAGGAGGATTGGACGGAACAGGCGCACGCGACCTTTGGCGAGATCTTGTTTGAGCGGCTTAACGAGGCCGTCAGGGGTTTTCGCAAATCTCGCCGCGATTGCCTAGCCCGGAAATCGCTGGGGGGCGAGGCTTTCCGCGTGCCCCAGACAGGTGTCGAATCTATGGCCGTATTTTGACCCTCGTCCCGGCGTAGGCGAGACAGTCGCGGTGTTGGCTGCCGGGCGCTTTGGAATGAACTTGCGGCTCGTATGACGATGCGGGGATTTAGATTCGCGCCGCTGCGTCTTCGGCTTTGTTTTCTCTTAGGAAATCGCGTTCCAGCATGGCGAAAAGGAAATGATCCTGCCACGCTCCGTCGATCAGGAGATAGGCGCGGGCGAAGCCCTCGCGTTGGAAGCCGAGGCGTTCCAGCAGGCGGCGCGAACGCTCGTTGTCGGGGGCGCATGCGGCCTCGACGCGATGCAGGCCCATTTCGAGGAAGGCATGACGCAGCAAGGCGCGGGCCGCCTTGGTCATAAAGCCCTTTCCAGCATATTTTTCGCCCATCCAATAGCCAAGCGTCCCGCATTGAGCGACGCCGCGCCGCATATTTCCGAGCGTGAGTCCGCCCAGCAACGTGTCGTCGGCCGTACGGAAAATCAGGTAGGCATAGGCTTCGTCTTCGGCCCGCTCGCGGTCCTGACGCTGGACACGGCGGTGAAAGGCGCTCCTAGTGAGGTCGTCGAGCGGCCAGGTTGGCTCCCAAGGCGTCAAAAAGGCGCGGCTTTCGCCACGCAACATTCGCCATGCGTCGAAATCCCCCATCGATGCCGGCCGCAGATATAGGCCTTCGCCGTCGATGCGGTCGGACGATGTCTTCTTTCTCGAAAATACAAAAAGATTCATGGTGGATTCACAGCCGCCAGCGGAACTCGCGCTTGATTAGCACGAACGCCGACGACTTTCGACCACTCCAGATCACACGGCGGCGAGCTGGGCTGCGACCTCCGCCGCGCCCGGCGCCTTGCGGGCGCCGCCCAGGATCGCGACGGTCGGGGGCGAGCGCAACATCGCGGCCCCAGCGGCGCGCACCTCTTCGAGGCTGAGGGCGTCGATTCGCCCTATCATCTCCTCACGAGTCAGAACCCGCCCGAAAATCATGGTTTGGCGAGCGATCTGTTCAGCCCGCGCCGGCGAGCTTTCGAGCGCCGTCAACAGACCGACCTTCGCCTGGGCCTTGGCGCGAACGAGATCGGCTTCCGTCAAGCCATGGGCGCCGTTGGCCAGACAGGCGAGCGCAACATCAACGAGTTCGCGGGTTTGGCGCGCGGAAGTCGCCGCCTCAAAGCCGAACAGGCCAGTGTCCAGGAACGGCCAGTGGAAGGAGGATATGGAATAGGCGAGGCCGCGTTTTTCGCGCACCTCTTGAAACAATGGCGAAGCCATGCCGCCGCCTATCGCATTGGCGAAAAGATGGGCGGCGTAATTTTGCGGATCGGCGTAGGCGCGCCCCTCGAAGCCGATCACGACCTGGGTTTGTTCGAGCTTCTTGGCGACCAAAGCCTCGCCGCCGACATAGGTCGCGGGCGCCATGGCGGCCTGTCCCGCCAAGGGAAGGCAAGCGAACAGGCGCTCGGCGTCATCCAGAACCTGCGCGTGATCGACGGCGCCGGCGGCGCCGACCACCAGCGCGCGCGCGCCATAATGGCGGGACAAATAGGCTTGCAGGGCGTCGCGGTCGAATCCGGCCACGATGTCCGGCGTTCCGAGAATCGCGCGGCCGATCGGCTGGCCTGGGAAGGCGGCGGCGTTGAACAGGTCCATGACCAGGTCGTCGGGCGTATCCTGCAGGGCGGCGATCTCCTGCAAGATCACGTCCTTCTCGCGTTCCAACTCTGCCGCGTCAAAGAGGCTTTGGGTCAGAATGTCGGCAAGAACGTCGAGCGCAAGGCCGCAATCCTCCCGCAACACCCGCGCGTAAAAGGCAGTGCTTTCGACTCCGGTTGCGGCGTTGAGATCGCCGCCGGCGCTCTCGATCGCCTCGGCGATGGCGCGGGCGTCACGACGCCGCGTGCCTTTGAAGGCCATATGTTCAAGGAGATGCGACAGGCCCTGTTCTTCCTCGCGCTCGTTGCGCGAGCCGGCCGCGACGAAAACGCCCAGCGAGGCGGTTTCAATCCCGGGCATGGCGTCGGTGACGACGCGCAGGCCGGAGGCGAGTTCGCTCGATTCAACCGCCATGTTTGCCGGTCGCGGCGCGAGCGCGGGCGCGGATGAAGCGGGCGACGGCTTGCGCGTCGTTGGGCAGCACGTCGAAACGCTCCGGGCGTTCGAACAGATCGGCGAGATGGGCCGGCAATTGCGCCAAAACGCCGGTCGCCAAGCGAACGGCGTCGGGGAATTTGGCGGCATGGGCGGTGCCGAGCGCCACCATCGGTGTTGCCGGATCGCGGGCCAAAAACTGCCTCGCCACCTGGACCGCGACCGCTGTATGCGGGTCGAGGAGAACCTCGCATTCGCGCCAGGTCCGCGCGATTTCGGCGGAAGTTTCAGTCTCGCTCGTGCTGCCGGCGCCGAATTCGGCGCGAATTCTTGCGAGCGCCGCAGGCGGAATCTCAAAAGCGCCTGACTGGTCGAGGCTCGCCATCAGTCCACGCAAAACCGCGGGATCGCGACCGACCGCGTCGAACAGCAGGCGTTCGAAATTGGAGGAAACCTGAATATCCATCGACGGAGACTGAGTTGCATGGACGTCGCGCACCTCGTAACGGCCGGAGTCCAGGGCGCGGGCGAGAATGTCGTTCGAATTGGTGGCGACGATCAGCTTCTCGACTGGAAGGCCCATCTGTTTGGCCATATGGCCGGCGAGAATATCGCCGAAATTCCCGGTCGGCACGGTGAAAGAAATTTTTCGCAGCGGCCCGCCCAGAACGGCGGCGGAAGTGAAATAGTAAACCATCTGCGCAACGACGCGGGCGAAATTGATTGAATTCACGCCAGAAAGGCCGAGTCCCTCGCGTAGCGCTTTGTCACGGAAAAAGCCCTTCAACATGCTCTGCGCGTCGTCGAAGGTTCCTTCGAGCGCGATGACATGGATATTATCAGTCCCGACCGTGGTCATCTGGCGGCGCTGCACGTCGGAAACGCGGCCATGGGGATATAGGATGAAGACATCGACCTGATCGAGCCCGCGAAACGCCTCGATCGCGGCTGCGCCGGTGTCGCCAGAGGTCGCGCCGATAATGGTGGCGCGTTGTCCGCGCGCCTTCAGCGCGTGGTCCATCAACCGGCCGAGGAGCTGCATCGCCACGTCCTTGAAGGCGAGCGTTGGCCCGTGGAACAGCTCCAGTACAAACAGATTGACATCGATCTGCGTCAACGGCGTTACCGCCTTGTGCCGGAATCCCTTATAGGCGGCCTCCAGCATGGCGTGAAAATCGGGCGCCGCCAGTGCGCCTTCGAGGAAGGGTGAAATGACCGCCTCGGCGACGTCGACATAAGGTTTGCCGGCGAAGCCGCGCAATTCGTCAAGCGAAAGGCGTGGCATGACCTCCGGCACATAGAGGCCGCCATCGGGGGCGAGACCCGCGAGCAGGGCCTCGGTGAATGAGATTTTGGGCGCTTCGCCGCGCGTCGATATATAGGCCACTTGAGCTTTCCGATGAATTTCGGGCCTTTTAGCGCGCCATTTCGTCCCCGTCACGCTCGGCGGACTTCAAAATTGTGACATGGCCCATCTTGCGGCCTGGGCGCGCTTCGGATTTGCCATAGACATGCAGGCAGGCGCCTGGGACACCCAGATATTCGCGCCAGCGGAAAATGTCGTCGCCAATCAGATTGATCATCTCGGCCGGGCCATGGGCGCGGGCGACGCCGAGCGGAAAGCCGCAGATGGCGCGCACATGCTGCTCGAACTGCGACGTTGCTGCGCCGTCGAGCGTCCAATGGCCGGAATTATGCACACGAGGCGCGATTTCATTGACCAGCAGTCGTTTGCCGGAGGGCGTGGAGACCAGGAACATTTCCACAGCCAGGACCCCAACATAATCCAGCGCTTCGGCGATCCGCATCGCCTCATCGCGGGCGCGGGAGCGCAGATCATCGCCGATCGGAGCCGGAATTTCAGTCTTTGCCAGAATATGATGCTCGTGGGTGTTGAGGCCCACGTCCCAGGCGACGAAATCGCCATCGAGACCGCGCGCAGCCACCACCGAGACCTCGCAGACGAAGGGCACGAATCCTTCGAGGATGCACGGCTGGCCCCCAAGCGAACGGTAGGCGACGGCGAGGTCGGAGCCTTCGCGGATCAGAGTCTGGCCCTTGCCGTCATAGCCGAAACGCCGGGTTTTGAGGATCGAAGGTCGTCCGATCTGGGCTACGGCGCGAGCGAGCGCTCCGGCGTCGTCAACCTGGGCGAAGGCCGCGACCTCAATTCCCAGGCTGGAGACGAAATTTTTCTCGACCAGCCGGTCCTGGGTCAGCGCCAGCACGGCGGGCGACGGCCGCACAGGCTTGATCGCGTTGAGAAATTCAGCAGATTTGGCGGGGATGTTCTCGAATTCGTAAGTGATGACGTCGACCGCCGCAGCGAAGCCGGAAAGCGCCAGTTCGTCGTCATAGGGCGCGATCGTGGAGGCGGCGGCGATCTCGATCGCGGGGTCATCTTTTCGATCGGTATAAATGTGGCAGGGCAAACCGAGGCGCGCCGCCGCGAGCGCCAGCATGCGGCCAAGCTGTCCACCGCCGACGATTCCGATCCGCGCGCCTGGCGCCAGTTTCTTCTCAGTCATGACTGTCCGGTCGCTCTGCGACCCCCGCCGTTTGTTGCGCGCGCCAGGCGTCGAGTCTCGCCGCGACCTTGTCGTCGCTGAGGGCGAGAATGGACGCGGCGAGCAAAGCCGCGTTGATTGCCCCGGCCTTGCCGATCGCCAAAGTCCCGACGGGCACGCCGCCAGGCATCTGCACGATGGAGTAGAGCGAATCGACGCCGGACAAAGCCTTGGACTCGACAGGCACGCCCAAGACAGGAAGAGGAGTCATGGCCGCGGTCATGCCCGGCAAATGGGCGGCTCCGCCGGCGCCGGCAATGATGACCTTGAACCCCGCCTCGCGCGCGCCTTTGGCGAACTCGACCAGCCGATCCGGCGTGCGATGAGCCGAGACGATCCGCGCATCCGCCGCAACGCCAAGCGTCTCAAGCGTATCCTTGGCGTGGCGCATGGTCGCCCAATCGGATTGGCTGCCCATGATGATCGCGACGGGGGAATAAGTCTTCGGCACGTTTCGGTCTCGCGGCTTCGGGAAGGCGACGGTCTAGAGCGCCGCGTCGGAAAGGGAAAGCGCGATTTTGGCGAAAATCGTGCTTTTCGCTATAATCGCGGGCGGTTGTGAGGGCTTCAGGCGATGATGTCCGGGGTAAGGGCGTCTTCGAGAAAGGTGATCCGATCGCGCAGCATCAGCTTGCGTTTCTTGAGACGTTGCAACTGGAGGCGGTCGTCGGCTCCAACCGACGTCAATGCGTCGATGGCGGCGTCCAGATCGCGGTGCTCCTGGCGCAAGCGTTCGACTTCGATGGCGAATTCGGCCCGTTCTTCCTGGCTAAGTTCTTTGGACATCGAAAACCGCTGGGCAGTTTCTTGGGCGCTTTCGCGCCGCGCGCCGGATTATGTCCGCGACGCGCTGAGAGAGCAAGGCCAAGATGGCGTCGCCAAACCGTCAACGCCGTTCCGCCGCGCATATGGCGATTACGAGAGCCGCGTTCCATGATTTGCTCAGGCGCTTGCTGGAATGGCGTCTCGCTAACCGGGGAGCGATAAAAATTTTCCCTCTTGCGCGCTGACCGCTTCGTGTCACAATCCTGTCGTTCAAGCATCGATAGGAGTTGCGCATGTCCTTGCAAAGCCATCTCGCCGAACTCGAACGCCGCCATATGGCGCTGGAAAGGGAGATCGAGAAGGAAGAGCTCCATCCTTCTGTTGACGAGCTCAAAGTGCATGAACTTAAGCGACGCAAATTGGTGTTGAAGGACGAAATTGCGAAACTTCGGCACACGGCCGAAAAGGAAATGGTTCATTAGATCCATTTCATGGATTGCAGGAAGACCCGGGCCGAAATGTCTGGCGGGCTCCTGATGAACCCCATCCTGTTCGGGCGGTATCAAACGATTGGAGGCTTCGGTCTGACCGGAGCCTCCAATCGTTTCACATACCCCGTGACGCCAGGAGATTGTCCGCAACCGGAGGGCGACCCGGCCGCCCTCCCGGATAGCCAGATCAGTTGAGACGGCCTGGACCCATCTCCCCCACATGCCCATCTCTTGAGACCGGCCTGCCGTCGAGAGTCAGTTCGCCGCCGCTCGTGGAGATTTCGACGGTCTGGCCCTCCCCGATTTCGCCTGACAGCATCAATTCGGCCAATGGGTCCTGAACATTCTTCTGGATCACGCGCTTGAGCGGACGCGCGCCATAGGCGGGGTCGTACCCCTTGTTGGCGAGCCAGTCGCGACCGGCCTCGCTCAAATCCAGCGTGATCTTGCGGTCCTCCAGGAGATGGGCCAGCCGACGGAACTGAATGTCGACGATTGCGCCCATGTCCTGCCGTCGCAGCCGATGGAATAGGATGATCTCGTCGATCCGGTTCAGGAACTCGGGCCTGAAATGGCTACGCACGACCGCCATGACCTCGTCATGAACGGCGGCCGAATCCTCGCCCTCCTTCTGCATGACCAAAAATTCCGCCCCGAGATTGGAAGTCATGATGATCACGACATTGCGGAAATCGACCGTGCGACCCTGTCCATCGGTCAGCCGCCCATCGTCCAGAACCTGGAGCAGGACGTTGAACACGTCGGGATGCGCCTTCTCGATTTCATCGAACAAAACCACCTGATAGGGCCGGCGCCGGACCGCTTCGGTGAGCGCGCCGCCTTCCTCATAGCCGACATAGCCGGGGGGCGCGCCAATCAGGCGCGCCACCGAGTGCTTCTCCATATATTCCGACATATCGATGCGGATCAGCGCCGATTCGTCGTCGAACAGGAATGCCGCCAGAGCCTTGGTCAATTCGGTCTTGCCGACGCCGGTGGGGCCCAGGAACATGAATGAGCCGATCGGCCGGTTAGGGTCTTGCAAACCGGCGCGGGCGCGGCGCACGGCGGTCGAAACCGCGGCGACCGCCTCGCGCTGGCCGACGACGCGGCGCGCCAACTCCTCTTCCATTTTGAGCAGCTTGGCGCGCTCGCCTTCGAGCATCTTGTCCACAGGCACGCCGGTCCAGCGCGAGACCACCTGGGCGATATGGTCGGGCGTCACCGCTTCCTCGACCAGCACTTCGCCGGCTTTGGCCTCGGTGTCGGCCAGTTTGCTTTCGAGTTCCGGGATCACGCCATAGGTGAGCCGACCGGCTTCGGCGTAGTCCCCCTTCCTTTGCGCGATCAGAAGATCGTTGCGCGCCGCTTCAAGCTGTTCTTTCAGCTTTTGCGCCACGCCGAGCTTGTCCTTTTCCGCCCTCCAGCGCGCCGTGAGTTCGGTCGATTTCTCGGTCAATTCTGCCAGTTCGCCCTCAAGCCGTTTCAGCCTGTCCTTCGAGGCCTGATCGGACTCTTTCTTGAGGGCTTCCTGTTCGATCTTGAGCTGGACAATGCGGCGGTCGAATTCGTCGAGCTCCTCGGGCTTGGAATCGACCTGCATGCGCAGCCGCGACGCAGCTTCGTCGACCAGGTCGATCGCCTTGTCGGGCAAAAAGCGGTCGGAAATATAACGGTTCGACAGAGTCGCGGCGGCGACGAGCGCTGAATCGGCTACCCTTACGCCATGGTGCAGTTCGTATTTTTCCTTGAGGCCGCGCAGGATCGAGATCGTGTCCTCGACTGTCGGCTCGCTGACGAAAACCGGTTGGAAGCGCCGCGCCAGGGCGGCGTCCTTCTCGACATGCTTGCGATATTCGTCGAGCGTGGTCGCGCCGACGCAATGCAGTTCGCCCCGGGCCAGCGCCGGTTTGAGAAGATTCGACGCGTCCATAGCGCCATCGGCCTTGCCGGCCCCGACCAGGGTATGCATCTCGTCGATGAACAGGATGACGCCGCCGGCGGCCGCCGTGACTTCGTTGAGCACGGCCTTCAGGCGCTCCTCGAACTCCCCGCGATATTTCGCGCCGGCGATCAACGCGCCCATGTCGAGGGCGAGCAGGCGCTTGTCGCGCAGGCTTTCCGGCACGTCGCCATTGACGATACGTAAGGCCAAGCCTTCCACGATCGCCGTCTTGCCGACGCCGGGTTCGCCGATCAGCACCGGATTGTTCTTGGTGCGCCGCGACAGCACCTGGATCGTCCGCCGAATCTCTTCGTCGCGGCCGATGACCGGATCGAGCTTTCCTTCGCGCGCGGCTTCGGTCAGGTCGCGCGCATATTTCTTCAGCGCGTCATAGGCGTTCTCGGCGGAAGCCGAATCGGCGGTGCGCCCCTTGCGCAGCTCCTCGATGGCGCGGTTCAGCCCCTGCGCCGTCACGCCGGCGGCGGCCAGAATCTTGCCGGCGTCGCTGCCCGCATCCATCGCCAGGGCAAGCAGTAGGCGCTCGACCGTGACGAAGGAATCGCCGGCCTTCTGCGCGATTTTCTCGGCAGTGTCGAACAGCCGCGCAGTTGCGGGGGCCATGTAAAGCTGGCCTGCGCCAGCGCCTTCTACGCGCGGCAATTTCGCCAGCGCGAGCTCGCATTCGCGCAGGGCGTCGCGGGAGCGTCCGCCGCTCTTGTCGATGAGACCCGCGGAAAGGCCCTGTTCGTCATCGAGCAGAACCTTGAGGACATGAAGCGGGGTGAATTGCTGGTGGCCCTCGCGCAAGGCGAGAGACTGAGCCGATTGAACGAAGCCTTTCGCGCGCTCGGTCAGTTTTTCGATATTCATTTTCATCCTCCTCAGCCCACGATTATCTCCCAATCGGCGAGATAGTCGCGTCAATTCCGGCCCCGAAAGGCGGCCTGAACCAGATATGGGAAGAGAGGCCCGATTTAAAAGGCCAAGATGAAGCGGATCATGTTCGAAGCGGACCGTGAAGGTTGGACAAAGAAAACGGCGGCCTTTGCGACCGCCGCTCTCGTCAGTTCGATCGGTCTATTCCGCCGAATTGGTCTCGGCGACGGTGGCGCCGTCGGCGTCGTTTCCGCCGCTCTCTGTCCGGGGACGCCGGCGGCGGCGCGGGCGCAGATGGAACCGGGTCTCCGATTCGCCCTCGTTCGGCCCACCCGGAAATTCGGTCGGCGGCGCGGCCATGAAAGGTTGCTCCGTCGAACCGGCGTCGCCGGCGACTGCTTCCGGCGTCGCAAAGGGCGGGGCCGGCGAACGCGTCGGCGAAGTGATGAAGGCCGGGAGTCCTGGATTGATCGGCTCGAAATCGACGCGCGGCTGTTCCTGTGAAGCCGCGCTGGGCGGCGCCATACGCGGTGGCTGGTCGCGGAAACGCTGACGGCCATGATCCGATTGGCGCTCGCTCTGCTGACCGAACCTGCGTTCGCCGCGGCCGGAACGGTCGTGGTGGCGCTCCTGATTGCGATCCTGCCCGCGCTCCTGGGCTTCGGATGCGAAAGCGGGGCGATCGAAAAAGGGCTGCGGCTGCGCTCCAAAGCCTCCGGCCGGAACATTCGGCTGAGGGTTGTTCAAAGCCGCAGGTTGCTGGGACCGCTCGAAGGGGGAAGCGAATCGATCCGGCAAAGCGATGAAATCATCGTCCTCATCCGTCTCGTCGAATTCTTCTGCGCTGCGGCCATAACCCATCTGGGCTTGCTGCTGCGCGGTTTGAGCCGCGGCAATGATGCGGAAATAATGTTCCGCGTGCTGAAGATAATTCTCGGCGACAATCGAGTCGCCGGAAGACTGCGCGTCGCGCGCCAATTGAAGATATTTTTCGGCGATATGTTGCGCTGTGCCACGAATCTTGACATCAGGTCCATTGGACTCGTAAGCCCGCGTCAACGGATTGGGCCCCTTACGATTATTCCGACCACGCATACGCTTGTTCTGACCAGGTCTCATAGATGTTTCCTGAATTTTCGCCACCAGGGCGAGAAAGTCACGCCAAAGCGCATTCGCCAATCCATTAGGCGAGCGCGCTCCGTTTTACATTGTCTTGACGCATATCCCGATCCGAAAAGTCCGCTGACCTTTCGGGAATATGCTTCAACGCTTCTTCGCAGGCCGCTCCGGCCAGCCATGACGGCGGGGGAGTTGCGGCGGCTTTGCCACGTCGGGCATGTCTGCGAATTTCCGCAAACTTGCTTTTAGTCTGTCAGATCCGTTCAGGGAGTCGGCGACCGAGCAACATTGCTCTCTTCGAGGCTCATAAACAGGAAAGCTGTTGGCGCGACTTTCAAATCCCGCTTTGCGGGGCCAGCCAAAAACTCATCCGAGCCATAACGTCGATTAAGGCAACGAAGCTTTTCTGCTGAAGACTTTAGACTTTTTTTCCCCCCGCGCCAAGCCCAAACTTTTACAGCCCATACTATTCAGGCCAGATTTTTCGATCGCCGAAAAATTCGGGCTCAGACCAATTCAACGATTCCGAACCTCAGCGATTCGATCACGCCCGCCGCGGTCCTTGAAGATGCGAATATTGCGGTAACCTGCTTCCGCGAACACCTGTCCGACCGCTTGCGCCTGCCGCCAGCCAATTTCGAAAAAAGCTCCGCCCCCGGGCTTGAGCAGGCGGGCGATGTCCCTGGCCAATCGCCTATAACAATCCAGACCATCCTCCCCGGCGAAAAGCGCCAGCGGAGGATCGTACCGGGTGACTTCCGGTTCAAGCGCCGCAGCTTCCTGCAGGCCGATATAGGGTGGATTGGAGACGACAAGGTCGAAGCTCGCGCCAATCGCGTCCGCCCAATCGCCGCAAATGATCGAGGAGCGGCCGGCGAGGCCGCATGTTTCGAGATTGTTTCGCGCGACGATGCATGCGGCTGGCGACAGATCTACGCCAAGCCCGCACGCGTCGGGCGCGGATCGCAGAAGCGCGCAGAGAATCGCGCCCGAGCCAGTTCCAAGATCCAGGATGCGCGGGCGCGAAACCTGCGTCTCGCGCAGAAAGGTCAGCGCCGCATCGACGAGATTTTCCGTGTCCGCCCTTGGGTCGAGCACGTCCGGCGTCACCGCCAGTTCGAGGCCGTAAAACCCGCTGCGGCCGAGAATCCGCGATACGGGCTCGTCCCGCAGGCGCCGCTCCAGAACCTCCTGCAACCGCGCCGCGTTTTTTTCGCCCAACGGTTCCTCAGCGCGCGTCAGGAGGTCGAGCGAACTCATACCGGTCGCGCCTTCGATGAGAAAACGTGCATCCAGCGCGGCGGGCTCCTTCCCCGCCTCTGCGAGAAGCCGCGCAAGCAGAAGTCGGGCTTGCGCGAGCGTGAGATTGGCCCGGACGAGCGAAGTCGGGTCCGCGATGGTCAGGCTCCCAAAGCCTTGCCCAGAACCCGCGTCAGACGCGCGGCGAAAGCCGGGGCGTCTTTGGGCAGGTGGCCGTCCAGCAGAAGCGCCTCGTCGAAAATCAGCCACACAGCGTCGTCGAAGAGCTCCGGCGCACCGCCTTTGGACAATTTTTCCAGCGTGACGAGAAGGGGATGGGCAGGGTTAACCTCCAGAATCGGCTTCATCTCGGTCGACGACTGGCCATGAGCCGCAAGGATTTGCTGCAAACGCAGGTCGGGGCCGAATTCCGGAGCGACCAGACAGGCCGCGCTTTCCGAAAGCCGGTCGGAAATCCGCACATCCTCGATGACCGAAGCGAGAATCTCCTTGGCGCGCGCGATGAAGTCCGGCAATCCTCCGTCGGACGATTCGGGCTTCTTCGTTTCGTCAAGCAGGTCGATCGCCTTGATGTCGCTTGCTCCCTGGGTCGCCGATTTGAATGGCTTGCCCTCATAACCAACCGCCGTCTGCACCCAGAAAGCATCCACCGGATCCGACAGCAGCAGAACTTCGATCCCCCTGGCGCGGAATCCTTCCAGTTGCGGACTGGCCGCGATCCGTTCGGCGCCTTCGCCGACGAGATAGTAGATCGCCGCCTGATTCGGGCGCATCGCAGTGAGATAATCGGCGAGCGATCTCGTGCCCTCCGGCTCGGCCGTCGTAGCGAAGCGCGCCATTTTCAATAGGACGTCGCGGCGCTCCGGGTCTTCATAGAGCCCTTCCTTGAGCACCGGGCCGAAGTTTTTCCAGATGGCGAGAAATTTTTCGACGTCGCTCTCGGCCAGTTTGCCGATTTCCTGGAGCAGCCGATTGGTCACGCCTTTCTTGATCGCCGCGAACAGGGCGCTTTCCTGGACCATTTCGCGGGAGACATTCAAGGGCAGGTCCGGCGAGTCGACCACCGCGCGGACGAATCGCAGATAGCCCGGCAGAAGATCGCTGTCGCGCGAGATCAGCACGCGCCGCGAATAAAGCTTCACTCGCCCCTTTCGCGCCGGGTCGAACAGATCGAAAGGCCGCGAACCGGGAACGAAGGCCAGGACGCTGTATTCGGCGCGGCCTTCCGCGCGCCAATGGACGGTCAGCGCCGGGGAATCGAACTGGCCCGCAAGCTCTTGGTAAAAGTCCTTGTATTGTTCTTCGGTGATTTCCGACTTCGGCTTGGCCCAAAGCGCGGCGCCCTCGGAGACGCGTTTCGGTTCGGAGGCGGGCGTTTCCAGAAGATCGATCGGCGTGGCGACGGCGTTCGAATGTTCGGCGATGATCGTTTCGATCTTGGTCGGCTCCAGATACGCGCTGGAATCGTCGTTCATGTGAAGAATGACGCGCGAGCCGTGCGCCGGGGCGCTTTGGGGATCGAGCGGCGCGATCTCGAACTCGCCCTTGCCATCCGAACTCCAGCGCCAGGCCGCGCCTTCGCCCGCGCGCCGGGTCTCGACGACGACACGGTCGGCGACCATGAAAGCGGAATAGAAGCCGATGCCGAACTGACCGATGAGTTCAGCCGCGCCTTTTTCCGAGGCCGCGACCTTTTCGAGGAAGAGACGGGTGCCGGAATTGGCGATCGTGCCGAGCGCGTCGGTCAGATCGTCGCGCGACATGCCGACGCCATTGTCCTCGACGCTCAGCGTCCTGGCGTCCTTGTCCAGGATCACCCGGATGGCGAAGGAGTCTCCCTCGCCGAGCAGGGAAGGATCGCTGTTCGCCTCATAGCGCAGCTTTTCGCAGGCGTCCGCGGCGTTGGAAATCAGCTCGCGGAGAAAGATGTCACGTTCCGAATAGATCGAATGAACCATAAGATGCAGCAGGCGCGCCACATCGGCCTGGAAAACGTGGCGTTCGCTTTCGATCGTCGCCGTTTCATGCGTCATTTTTTATTCTGGCCCCCAAATACATCGAACAAGGCGTTGGCCGCCGCGCCGCAATATTGCGGGCGACGGGCGCTGTTTCAAGGGAGGGCGCCGGCAAAAAATCGAGCCGGCCGGAAATTGCCGGCCGGCTCATGTCGCATTGCAAAATGTCTGATCCGGACGCCGCTCTGGCTGGGGGGCTGCGTCAATGCGGCAGATGCCGGATCAGCGCTATGGACAACATGGAGATTGCCTTGGTAAAATAGCAGGTCAAAGGCGCGAGAGCGGCGGAATTGTGATTTTGTCGAATTCATCGGACATCGCGTTTTCAAGCCCACAGCCTGCCTATTGACAGTCCCCGGGGGAACGCCATTCCGTTTCCGGCGTGGTCTCAATCGCCGCACGCCCGATTCGTATTCCAGCGATGCAATGCGAAACGCATCGGACCAATGGCACGCCGATCCTTTTTCCGCAATCGGCCCGCGAGCGCCTCCGTCGCGCTTTTCGTCGTCTTTTTGGCGTCAGCGCCATCAGGCGCCGTGCACGGTGCGCCTTCTGGCTTGGCCCCGGCCGCGGCGAAGCCAGAAATCCATGACGATCTGCGCGGCGAGGTTTGCCGAATGATCGAGAGCGCGGCCGCGGCCCGCCGCCTTCCGCCTTCTTTCCTTACGCGCCTGATCTGGCGCGAAAGCAGTTTTCGCGCCCATGTCGTCAGCCCGGCTGGGGCGCAGGGCATCGCTCAATTCATGCCTGGCACGGCGGCCGAGCGCGGCCTGACCGACCCGTTCGACCCCGAACAGGCGATTCCCAAGGCCGCCGAACTGCTCGCCGTTCTTCGGGCGCGTTTCGGCAATCTCGGCCTCGCGGCGGCGGCCTATAATGGCGGGCCGCAGCGGATCGCCGACTGGCTGGCTGGCTCCGGTGGCTTGCCGCTCGAAACCCAGACCTATGTCGAGGTCGTCACCCGCCACCCCGCCGAGGATTGGCGAGACGGGTCCAAGGCCGCCAAACTGGAGGCGGCTTTCGCCAATCCCGCCACATGCCTCGCCACGGCGGAGGCGATCCGGATCCGCGAAGCGGATCATTTCGCGGGCTCCACCCTCACCGCGCCCTGGGGCGTGCAGCTCTCCGGTTCGTTCAACAAGAGGGCGGCGCTGGCGGCCTACGCGCGGGCGCAGCGGCGCTTCGCGGCGCTTCTTGGCGATGGCGAGCCGATGGTGATCGGAAAGAGGGCGCCGGGCCGGGGTTTCGCCCGCTTCTGGCGCGTGCGCGCGCCCGCCCAGACAAGAGCGCAGGCGAATCGCCTTTGCGCGGCGATCGAGCGCGCGGGCGGCGCCTGCGCCGTGCTGAAAACGTGATGTCGCAAATCGGCGGATCGCCACGAATTGAAAACGGCGTCTGGAGGATGGGCTTTACAAAGGGCCGCCGCTTCCGCAAATAAGGTTGACCTCCGCCGCCGCCCAATGGGGCCATTCCCGTTGCCGCGCGGCCCGCCTGAAGGCAGCGACCGCCATGTCTCTCAAGCCAACAACCCGCCAATCCGTCATCCGCTCCGCCTTGGTCGGCGGGTTTCTGCTGGCGGCGCCGCAAGCCAAGGCGCAGTTCTGGCCGTTCGGCCCGCCGCAGCCGCAACCGCAACAGCAACAGGCGCAGCATCCAGTGCGCCGCCACCCCCAGCGCGCGGCCAGACAGCATCAGCCGCCGCCGCAGCAACAGGCGGCGCAGCCGCGCCAGACTCCTTTTTTCTGGTGGGACGATTCGCAGCCGTCGGCGCCCCAGCCGGCTCGTCCTGGAGGCTTCCGCCGCGGGGAGGCGGATGACGGCGCGGTGGTCGATCTGTCGTCCCGTCGCTCCCTGTTCGATAATGGCTATGACGACCGCGGCGACGTCTCGGAGGCGGTTTTGCCAGCCGACGCCGACCCCAATTATTCGACGCCGGTCAATCTCGACCCCGACGTGAACTACAAATTCGCGACGCGCAAGGAAGTGAACGACCCGACCGGCGAGCCAGCCGGCACGATCACCATCAGCACCGCCCAGCGCAAGCTTTACTATTCGCTCGGCGAAGGACGGGCGATCCAATACGGCGTCGCCGTCGGCAAGGCGGGCTTCGAATGGAAGGGCGAGGCGACCGTTGGCCGCAAGTCCTATTGGCCGGGCTGGACTCCGCCGCCAGAAATGCTCGAACGGCGCCCCGAACTGCCCGACCATATGGATGGCAGCCTGTCCAATCCGCTCGGCGCCCGCGCGCTCTATCTGTTCCAGGGCAGGAAGGATACCCTTTTCCGCATCCACGGCACCAATGAGCCGAAATCGATCGGCCACGCTGTGTCCTCGGGCTGCATACGCATGGAAAACGCCGACATTATCGACCTTTACGGACGCGTTCCGAAAGGGACCCGCGTCGTGGTGCGCTGATCGGCGAGGAGATTTACGCGCCAGTACAAGCGATTAGGGCGCTCGAAAAATTTTTTGCGCGCGGAAATGGAACCTTTTTCCAAGCTCGGGTTTTACGTTAGTTAACGAAGGACAGTCGCCTGCTGCGCCCCGTCCTGGCGACTCGACCGAAAAATCCGTTACGCGACCGGCTCAAGATAGCCGCACGCGTTGTTGTGACGAGGCGACGCTCGACGCAATGGAGCAACGCCATGTGTGACTATTCGCTCGAAATGTACGAATCGCGGTCCGCGCGTGAAGGCGAGGTCTATGTCACCACCCGCTTTCCCACCGGATCGATTGGCCTCACCGCGCCCGAAGACGCCTCGACGGCGATCTGCCTGATCTGCGGAAGCCGGCTGATGCTGGAGAACCTCTCGCCGGCGGTTCAGTCGGAGCTGGGCGTGAAGGAGACGGAGGAGGTCACCTTCACCTACCTCAATGAAGGGCTCTATCACGATGGGGTCGCCTTCGATAATGGCGTCCGCGTCACGCTGTGCCGGCTGGGGCCGGACGTCATGGTCAGCCTGAAGGATCCGCCGCGGCCTGCCAAGCAGGCGGAGCGGCGGCGTGATTCCGCGGCGTTGACGCCGGCCGAGTGAGCGGCTCAGCCCGACTTCAGGCGGTAGAAGATGTGCTTGCCGATCACATCGATTTTCCTGAGCGACCGCGCCCAGCGCGGCCGCACGTAATTGGCGTGATAATGGGTGGCGTCGCCTATATCGGCGAGCCAGGTTTTCCCCGCGAGCACGTCCTCGGCGATCCGCGACGCCTCGGTCCAGGCCTCGGCCTCGCGGACGCGCAGGGGGCGCCCATCGCAGGCGAAGGAGAACTGGCAGGCGTGGCGATGGCTGCGGTTCTGGAACACCACGCCGCAAATCGTCGAGGGGTAGAGGCCCGAGGTCATGCGGTTGAGCACGACCTGGGCCACCGCGGCCTGGCCGTCCTCGGATTCGCCGCGCGCCTCGAAATAGACCGCCTGGGCGAGACAGCGTTTTTCCGATTCGAGACGATCGGCGGGGATGCGGGTGAGATAATCGCGCCGTCCGCCCCAGACGATCGCCGCCTGTTCGCCTTTCGCGATCACCGACATGTCGGCCTCGACCGGCGTCTCGTCGGCGGAAAACGGCGTGTTCGACCCCAAAACTTCGGCGCGGGACACGGCGGGCGTGGCCCCTTCAGCGATCCGCTCGGCCAAAGCCGCCGGACGCATGGTCATGTCGCCCGCGCCGGTGGACGGCGAGGCGTCTGAAACGCGGTCCTCCGTCACCGGGGCGTCTTCCGCGTCCCAGGCCTCGAAACGGGCGACCGAATCGGGACCGGTCGCGGCGCGCTCCGCTGAATTGAAGGCCGAGGCAAGGCCGCTCTCGTCCTGGCTGAAGGTCAGGATGTCGGCGCGCAGGCGATTGAGCGCGCCGGGCTGACGCAGGCGGCCGGAAAGGCTCGGGCGCAGGTTGACGAAGGGGTCGCCCTTCTGGCTTCGGTCGATCCGCGGAAAAACGTGGGCGCCCTTTTTGAGATCGGCGCGCGGGGCAATCTCGTCGGGGATGGCGTCGAACATTTCCGGGGGGCCGAGTTCGAGACGCGCCTGCCGCAGCAAGCCGCGTCCGAAATGAACGCCGAAACCAGAGTCGAACGACAGGGGATCGGGCGCGAGACGGACGGGAAGGACCGCGGCGCCGGCCGAGGAAATCGGCGCCCTGGAGACGCCCTCCGGAACTTCCTGGCCGGCGTCGGCGGTAAAGGTGGCGAGCAGCGCGGCGCCGAGAACCCAAGGCGTTGCGACCCGCATCGCCCAGGCGAATCGCGATAGATTGAGATGCGCAAAACGCCGCGCCGCCCGCAAACGCATTCCCAAGCCCACCAACTGATGCGGCGCCGCCGCGTTTCGCGCCGGCAAGGACGCGCAAACGCCCAAGCGACCCAAAATTTATCGCTTGTTAGGCTTGACGCCCGGTTACCGGGGCGAGGTCCGCGACAGTCCAGAATTGGGACGGGGGCAAGGAGTCAGCCGCCGATCTTTGAAAAATCGGCGACGCGGTGGATGGCGCGGCGCAGTTGGGCGAGCGTTTGCAGGCGGTTTTTCCGCAGATCCCGGTTTTCGGAATTGACCGTGACCTTGTCGAAGAATGCGTCGACCGGCGCGCGCAATTTTGCCAGCGCGCGCATGGCGGCCTCGAAATCTTCCGCCTTCGCCGCCACCTGCGCCTCGCGCTCGGTGCGTTCGAGGGCTTCGGCCAAGGCGTTTTCTTGCGGTTCGGCGAGCAATCCAGCGTCCGGCGGAGCCTCGAAGGCCCCGGCGCCGTCCTTCTTCTCCTCGGCCTTCAAAATGTTGGCGGCGCGTTTGTAGCCGGTGAGCAGGCTGGCGCCGTCCTCGGTTTTCAAAAAGTTTTCGAGCGCATTGATCCGCGCCACGATCAGGACGAGATCGTCCTCGCCGAGCGCGAAAACGGCGTCGAGCAGATCATGGCGCGCGCCGCGGTCGCGGAGGTAGATTTTCAGGCGATCGGCGAAGAAGGCCAACAAATCACCCGCAATGAATTCTGGGCTGGGAAGCCGCTGGATGATTCTTGCTTTATCTCCGAAATGCCCAGTCAAGCTGAAGGATACCGATGAACTCGTTTCCTGGTCCTCTCCTTCGCTTTTTACGATCAGAACGTCCTTCGATCTGTCAATTGCTCCGTAACGTGGTCTGGTTTTGTCGTGAAGCTTAGCGGTGATGGTCACAAGGCGATTAGGTGTAACCTCATGTAAATAAACGTAAATATCGCCCGTTTGTTTATGAAGCAATACGGTTTCGTAGGCTTCGATAAGTTCGCTTACCAGCCGCAGGCGCAATCTATTTTCTAGAATGATGCGGATCACGCCGAGCGCCGCACGCCGCAGCGCAAACGGGTCTTTGCTCCCGGTCGGCTTTTCGTCAATCGCCCAAAAGCCAACGAGTGTGTCGAGCTTGTCGGCCAGAGCGACGGCGATGCTGACCGGCGCGGCGGGGATCAGATCGTTCGGGCCCTGCGGCTTGTAATGGTCCTCGATGGCGGCAGCGACTTCGCCGTCCTCGCCCTGCAATTCGGCATAATAGCGGCCCATCAGGCCCTGGGTTTCGGGGAATTCGCCGACGACTTCGGTGACGAGGTCGGCCTTGGCCAGCTCCGCCGCGCGCGCCGCCTTTTCCGGCTCGGCGCCGACCTTGGGGGCCAGCTCCCTTGCGAGCGCGACCAGGCGGTCCACCCGCTCGCCTTGCGAGCCCAAATTCTGGTGAAAAACAATCTTCAGCGCCCGCAATTTTGCAAGGCGCTGGTCGAGCGGCTTGCCTTTGTCGGCGTAATCTGGGAGTGGCGCCTGGTCGGTCCGCCAGAAATAGAGCGCGTCGGAGAGCCGGGCGCGCACCACCCTTCCGTTGCCGGCGGCGATTTTCTGGCCGCCATCGCTGGCGACGATATTGGAGACGAGCAGAAACTTGTTGGCCAGCCGCCCCGTTTCAGGGTCGCGCAAGACAAAACATTTCTGGTTGGCGCGGATGGTGGCGCGGATCACCTCGTCGGGAATGTCCAAAAAGCTCTTGTCGAATTCGCCCATCAGCACGACCGGCCATTCGACGAGACCGGCGACCTCAAACAGCAGGCCCTCGTCCTCGACGAGTTCCAGGCCTTGCGCGAAGGCGAGGTCGCGCGCGTCATGCAGGATGATGTCGCGGCGCCGCGCCGGATCGAGCACGACTTTCGCCGTCTGGAGCCCAAGCAGATAATCGTGGAAGCGCCGCACTTTTATCGGTTGCGGGGCCATGAAACGATGGCCATAAGTGACATTGCCGGAAGCAATGCCGCCGATTTCGAAAGGCACGATCTCCGGGTCTTCGGTCTCGGGCCCGAAGGTCGCGACAATCGAATGAAGCGGCCGCACCCAGCGCAAGGCGTTGGATTCGGCCGAGCCCGCGCCCCAGCGCATCGATTTCGGCCAGGGAAAGTTTTTGACGGCCTCGGGCAGGATTTCGGCCAGAACGTCGAGCGTCGCCGCGCCGGGACGCTCGATCGCCGCGAGATAGAACTGGCCGCCCTTCTTGTCGGTCTCGATCGTCGCCTCGTCGAGCGATTTCAGACCGGCGCTTTTCAAGAAACCCTGGATCGCGGCCTCGGGCGCGCCGACGCGCGGGCCTTTCTTCTCCTCGCGCTGATCGGGCTGGCGCGGCGGCAAGCCGACGACGTGAAGCGTCAAGCGGCGCGGCGTGACAAAACTTTCCGCCGCCTCAAAAGTCAGGCCGCGCTCGATCAGGGCGCCGGTCACCAGTTTTTTGAGGTCGGCGGCGGCCTGGGCCTGCATCCGCGCCGGGATTTCCTCGGAGAAAAGTTCGAACAGAAGGTCAGACATGACGGGCTTTTCAGCAAGTGGAAGGCGGATGGACGTTTTCCGGGAGCGAAGCGACTAGGAGCGAACGCGACGCCGAGCCTATGCGAGGGGCGCCGATCGCGCTGGCGCGATCGGCAAAATCAGAAACCTGATCCTTCGGTCTTCATCCAGGCGGCGCCGCAGGCTTTGGCGAGTTCGCGCACCCGCAGGATATAGCTCTGGCGCTCGGTCACCGAGATCACGCCGCGCGCGTCGAGCAGGTTGAAGGCGTGGCTCGCCTTGACGCATTGGTCATAGGCCGGCAGAACCATCAGATGATGCTTGGCGTCGCCCTGGTCGCCGAAGGCCAGCAGCGCCTTGCATTCGGCCTCCGCGCGGTTAAAATCGCCGAAAAGCTTTTCGACATTCGCCGCCTCGAAATTGTGGCGCGAATATTCCTGCTCGGCCTGGAGGAACACGTCGCCGTAAGTGATGCGCGCGTCGCCGTCGAGGCCGTTGAAATTCAGGTCATAGACGTTCTCGACGCCCTGCACATACATGGCGAGGCGCTCAAGGCCATAAGTGAGTTCGCCGGAGACGGGGGCGCATTCGACGCCCGCCACCTGCTGGAAATAAGTGAATTGCGACACTTCCATGCCGTCGCACCAGCATTCCCAGCCCAGGCCCCAGGCGCCGAGCGTCGGGCTTTCCCAATCGTCCTCGACGAAGCGGATGTCGTGGAGCGCGGAATCGACGCCGATGGCGGCGAGCGAATGCAAATAAAGCTCCTGGAGATCGTCGGGGCTCGGCTTGAGGATGACCTGAAACTGGTAATAATGCTGGAGTCGATTGGGATTCTCGCCGTAGCGACCGTCCTTGGGACGGCGCGAGGGCTGCACATAGGCGGCCCGCCATGGCTTCTTGCCCAGCGACCGCAAGGTCGTCGCAGGGTGGAAGGTGCCTGCGCCGACTTCCATGTCATAGGGCTGCAGGATGACCGCGCCCTGTCGCGCCCAGAAAGTCTGAAGAGTCAGGATCAGACCCTGAAAGCTTTTTCGCGGGTCGAGAGCGGGATTTGCGGCAGCGGAATCGGTCATCGCGCGATCAAACTTCAATTTGGGCGGTCCGGGCAGGCGGCGCAACCTAAAGGGCGCGGCAGGGGCGGTCAACACGGGAGCGTCGCGGTGTCTTCCCTAAAAATTTTTTCATGTTGGAACAGTAGCTTATCCTTCGTGTTGCTCCAGCATGAGACGAAGGCGGCAAGGGCGGCGCGTCCTTTCCGGGAAATATTCGTCATGACCCTTTTTGCTCATATTCCTAAAGCCGCGATGGTCGCGGCGCGCGTCCCGCTGGGCGCTCTGGCCTATGGGCCAAGCGCGCACGCTTTTGGCGGACATGGCGCCGGCGGTCATTTCGGCGGCTATGGTTGGGGCGGTTGGGGCTATCCCTACGGCGTCGGCTGGTGTTGCTGGGCCTATTACGACGACTATGGCTATTACGACGAGGCGCCACCTGCGTCCTGCGCCGGGCGCCTGTGCGCACCGTCCACGGCTGGCGGTGGCGCATGTACGAATATTGCTGAGATCCTCGCCTGAAACGCCGGATCGTCGGCAGGTCAAGACCTTCCCCACTCCGGACTCGCGCCGCTTCCTCGTTCTTCCGGGGAAGCCGCTGATTTTCGCTCCACAACTGACCCAGGCAGCATTTTGGAACGAAAGCGTGGCCATTGCGTTCAGCAAAGGTTCAGAAGCGTCAGCATAAAATTCAGGGAAAGGGTGTGAGGAGGTTTCGCCATGGCGATATCCGATAGTGTGATCAAGGCGCTGTCTGTGGCGACGATGACGGCGGGCGCGCTCCTGCTCGCGGAGCCGGCTTTTGCGTTCGGCCATGGCGGCGGCGGTCATTTCGGCGGCGGTCATTTCGGCGGCATGGGTCGCGGCTTCGGCGGCGGCGGTTTCGGCCGCGGTTTCGGCGGTGGCGGCCTTAATGCAATGCACGCCATGCCCGGCGGCGCGATGGGCGGGCGCTACGGCCACTGGCATAACGGCTACTGGCGTCATGGCCGCTGGTACAACGGCGGCTGGGGCTATGGCGGCTATGGATGGGGCGGCTGGGGCTATCCCTATTATGGCTGGGGCTGGGGCTATGACCCCGGTTGGTGGGGTGACGACTATTACTACGCCATGCCGGTCTATACTCAGTGCTATATTCGGCGCGTTCACGTCCACACGCGCCACGGCTGGCGCTGGCGCCGGGTGCGTTATTGCTATCAATGAGGCTGACGAAGCCGGCCTCCAGGCCGGGTTTGTTCTAATCCTCGAAGATCCGGCGGCCGTGACGGTGAATATCGTCCGCCAACGGCGTGAAACGTCCGTCCGCTTCATGCAGAACGAAGCCCGGCAGCAAGGCGAGCGGGCCCTTGGAGCCCTTGCGGCCGCGCAGGATCACCCGCATCGCCTTCTCGCCCTCACGCGGGAAAATCGGAACCAGGCGAAGTTCGCCGAGCCGGCTGCGGGTCGCGGCGAGCAGTTCGGCCAGGGCGTCGGCGCGGTGAATGGCGACCAGGACTCCGCTTGGGCGCAACAGGCTGAGCGCGGCGTGCAGCCATTTCTCCACGCCGCCCTCATCCAGCACATGGGCCATGGCCCGGTCGGGGTCAGGGGAGACCCGCGCCGCGCCGGGCGTCAGGTAAGGCGGATTGGTGACGACGAGATCGGCGGCCTCGCTTAAATTCGCCGCCCTGCGCGCCCCCGGGTCGAACAGGTCAGCCTCAACCACGCGAACGCGGTCCGCAAGCCCATTGAGCGGAATATTCTCGCGGGCTAGCGCCGCGGCGGCGGGGTTCTTTTCAAGAAGCGCGACGCTCGCCTGCGGGTTCCATAAAGCCAAGGCAAGGCCGACAGCCCCGACGCCCGCACCCACGTCCACGATCAGTCCGCCTGCGATTTTGGGCGCGGCGGCGGCGAGCAGGACCGCGTCTGCGCCAACGCGATGTCCGCGCGCCGGCTGGCGCAGGCTTACGCTTCCATCGAACAGTCCGTCCACGTCAGGCATCGCGCAATTCGCCGCCGAAGCCGGCCTCCCGCAACAGCCGTCGCGCTCTTTCCGCCTCGTCCGCGGGAACGCAGACGCGACGCTGCAGAAAGCCGGCAGAGCCCTCCAGCACACTCATATGCTGATCAGCGACGAAAAAATGGACGCCAGCCTCGCGCAGGACCGCCTCGACGGCGGAGATCAGGACGATGTCGTTGGTGCGGATCAATTCGATCATGATTGGGCCGAAAACGCTTTAAAAAGCATAGACTCGCGCGAAAAGTCCCGCAACAGCGGCGGACGATGCGCTTTGGCCCGGCCGCGACGAAAAAGCGGCTTTCCCTTTCCACTTCATGGCACTATGGTCGCGTCCACAATTCGAGAGGAACACGCTTTGGGTCTGGTCATAGCTTTCGACGAAAAATCCGGCGATTCCGGTCTTGAGCGGCTCGTCGCCCTCGTCGCCCAGGACATGAACCGGGTCAACCAGACCATTCTCGCGCGCACCGGCTCCGACGTGGCGATGATCCCGGAAGTCGCCAATCATCTGATTTCCTCGGGCGGTAAGCGCCTGAGGCCGATGCTGGTGCTCGCCGCCGCCGGACTGTCTGGCTACAAGGGCGAGGGGCACGTCAAGCTCGCCGCGGCGGTCGAATTCATGCATACGGCGACCTTGCTGCACGACGATGTGGTGGACGAGAGCGACATGCGGCGCGGCAAGCTGGCGGCCCGGATGCTGTGGGGCAACGAGGCCAGCGTGCTCGTCGGCGATTTCCTGCTCGGTCAGGCCTTCCGCATGATGGTGGAGGTCGGTTCGCTCGCCTGTCTCGACGTGCTATCGGTCGCCGCCACGGTGATCGCTGAAGGCGAGGTGATGCAGCTTTCCGCCGCCAAGGACACACAAACCACGGAAGACGCCTATCTCGCGGTGATCCGCGCCAAGACGGCGGAACTTTTCGCCGCCGCCGCGGAAATCGGCCCGACGGTGGCTGAGCGCCCCAAGGCCGAGATCGAGGCCTGCCGCGCTTATGGCATGAATCTCGGCGTCGCCTTCCAGCTCATCGACGACGCGCTCGATTACGGCGGCCAGGCGGCCAAGCTCGGCAAGAATGTCGGCGACGATTTCCGCGAGGGCAAGATCACGCTTCCGGTGGTGCTGTCGTTCCGGCGTGGCTCGGAATCCGAGCGCGCCTTCTGGAAACGGGCGCTGGAACAGGGACAGATCGCCGAGGGCGATCTCGAACACGCGCTCGCCCTGATGAAAAAGCATCGCGCCCTCGAGGACACGGTCGAACGCGCCCGCCATTACGGCGCCATGGCCCGCGACGCTCTTGGGATTTTCAGCGACTCGCCATGGAAAAAGGCGCTGCTCGACGCGGTCGATTTCTGCATCGCCCGCGCGCACTAAAGTTTCAAGCTTCCGTCGCCCGCAGCAGCACCTCGTCGCGTTCGTGGCGCATCGCCTCGGTCTCGGTTTCGGGCGCGGCGAAAGTGTCGGTTTTCGGGGAAGCCGACGATTCCCGTTCGCGCAGTTGCCGGCGCCACAAGTCAGCATAGGCGCCGTCGAGCGCAAGCAGGCTTTCGTGCGTCCCGCGTTCGACCACCTTGCCCTTGTCCAGCACCAGGATTTCGTCGGCGTGGACGATGGTCGACAGGCGATGCGCGATGACGATCGTCGTGCGCCCGCGCGCGGCTTCGTCCAGGGCGGCCTGAATTTCGCGCTCGGTCACGGTGTCAAGGGCGCTGGTCGCCTCGTCGAGCACCAGGATCGGCGGCGCCTTGAGCAAAGTGCGGGCGATGGCGACGCGTTGCTTCTCGCCGCCCGAAAGCTTTAAGCCCCGCTCGCCGACCTGCGCCTCATAGCCTCCCGGCGCGCTTTCGATGAAACGGTCGATCTGGGCGAGGCGGGCGGCGTCGCGCATGTCGGCTTCGCTGGCCTCGGGACGCCCATAAAGAATATTGTAGCGGATCGTGTCGTTGAACAGGACATTTTCCTGCGGCACCATGCCAAGCGCGCCGCGCAGCGAGGCGAGCGACACTTTCGTGATGTCCTGGCCGTCGATCAGGATGCGACCCCGCTGGGGGTCGAAAAAGCGAAAGATCAGCCGCGAGATCGTCGATTTCCCCGCTCCAGAGGCGCCGACCAGCGCAAGCGTCCGTCCGGCCGGCACCTCGAAACTGATCCCGCGAAGGATCGGCCGCGCCGGATCATAGGCGAACTGGACGTCCTCGAAACGCAAGCCGCCCTCCGTCACTTCGAGCGGCGGCGCATTGGGCGCTTCGGCGATCTCGTTGGGCTGTTTCAGGATCTCGAACATCATGTCGATGTCCACGATCGCCTGTTTGGTCTCGCGATAGAGCGTTCCCATGTAATTGAGCGGCTGATAGAGCTGGATCATCATGGCGTTGAGCATGACGAAATCGCCGATGCTGTCGTGACCCGCCATGATTCCGCCGACGCTGAGCGTCATCAGCGCGACCATTCCGACGGTGAAGATGAAGGCTTGGCCAAAATTCAGTACGGCCAGCGAGACATAGCTTTTCACGCTGTTGCGCTCGTAGCGCGCCATAGAGCGGTCGTAGCGCGCGCTTTCGCGCGTTTCCGCGGAGAAATATTTGACCGTCTCGTAGTTCAGAAGCGAATCGATCGCCTTGGAATTGGCGTCGGAATCGCTTTCGTTCATCGAGCGGCGAATGCCGATGCGCCATTGGGTGGCGAGTCGGGTGAAAGCGAGATAGGCGGCGATGGTCGCGCCCGTGATCGCGGCATAGCGCCAGTCGAAATGGAACAACATCACCGCGAAGACGAGGATGAACTCCAGCGCCGTCGGCAGGCCGTTCAGCGTGACCATGCGGGCCAAAGTCTCGATGGCGTTGCGGCCGCGCTCCAGCACGCGGGTCAAGGCGCCCGTCTTGCGTTCCAGGTGAAAGCGCATCGGCAAAGCGTGCAGATGAACGAACACGTCCACGGCAAGGCGGCGCACCGCGTTCATCGCGACATCCGCGAAAACCGCATCGCGTCCCTGGTTGAAGCCGGCCATCAAGATGCGCAGGGCGCCATAGAGCAGGGTCATCGCGATCGGCCCGGCGAGGGCGACCGCCGGGACCTCGCCCTTTTTCATCGCCACCAGCGCGTCGGTCGCCCATTTATAGGCGAAGGGCACCGCGATGGTCGCGAGCTTGGCGAGGACCATCAGGCCGAGCGCGACGAAAACGCGGCGGCGCAGGTCTGGCCGCGCTGTCGGCCAGATATAGGGCCACAGTTCCGCCAGGATCGGACCGAGCCGCGCATTCCTGCCTTTGATCGGCGCCTGCCCGCCTCGGTCACGCATCATCGCCTGCTTGGTTCGAAAACGTCTTACCATGCCATATAGGGTTTGTTCGCCGCCGCGCCAACGCGGCGCTTTTCAGGCCGTGCGGCGGCGCCAATCCAACATGGCGTCGCGGAGGCGCTCGAACAGCCTTTCCGTCGCCGCGGCGGGGACCAGCTTGCGGTCGAGCGCCGGCTTTTCCAGGAGATGCCACGACAGAACGGCGCAGAGGAGCGTCAGCGTCGCCGCGTAGATATTCAAAAGGAGCAATGAAAGACCCGGGACCGAAGCGATGAGCGTCTGCTGAATGGGAAATGCGTATATATAGACGCCATACGAATAGTCGCCGACACGATTATAGGCGCGGACCGGGCCTTCGAACAAATAGGCCGCATGAAGGACGAGTGGACCAAGCGTGGCCAGATAGACTGGGAGAAAGGTGGCCGAACTCAGCGAGGCCACGGCGAGCGCGGCGGTCAGGACGCCGAGGCGAAAATAGGACAAATTGATCCGCGCGCGCCACATCTGGAGCGCTGCGCCATAGAAAAACATGAAGGTCGGAACCAAAGCCGCTTCGCGCGCATGCTGGACGAAAAAAATCCGCAGGACGAGCGCCATCAGGACAAGCGCCGCCGTCGCCGTTCCAAAGCGGAAGGCGCTGCCCCTCCATGCGGGCCTGAATGCAAGCAGGACCCATCCGGCGGCAAGATATTCGTAAAGCCGCCATTCGATCGGCAAGGTCCACAGCGAGCCGTTCACCCCCGCAGTCAGCGGATTGCCTTCGAACAGGCCTGGCAGCAGGTAGCGCACGCCATTCACGAGAGTGGCGCAGTGGAGGACATAGTCGCGGGTTATGGGCGAGCGGAAAAATTCCGCCGCCGGCAGAGTTCCGACGAACAGGCCGAGAATGGTCACAGTGACGAGCAGCATGACCCAGAGGGCGGGGAAAATGCGCATGGCGCGCCCCCAGATATAGTCGAAAATATTGCCGCGCCCGAACAGGCTGCCGGTGACCAGGAAGCCGCTGGTGAAGAAAAAAACGTCCACCGCGACCGTGCCCGCGTCGAACACCCCGAGCGCGCCTTTAGCCAGGGGTTGCGCCGCGCCCGAGAGCGCGCGGCTGTGCGCGAACAGCACCGAAAAAGCGGCGATGACGCGGATCAGGTCGAAATTATTGTCCCTTCCGCGCGTCTCGCCCAGACGGATCATCTTATCAGGCCTCGTTTGGCTGGATTCCGGCGGTCTTAAGGATTTGCGCGGCGTTCGGCAAGCGCGGCCTTTCGCCACGTCTCGCGAACGGCATCATTCGTGCACGCCTGGAACGGCGGCCAGCGACGGAACAAGCTGGGCGCGCGGGCGGCGGCGGCCGAATTCGCCCTTGAACGCCTTGCGCCAGATCGCCAGAGCCTCCTTTTCGCTCGCGGCGGTGACGAAGCGCGGGTTGGTGGTCGGCAGGCCGTCGCGATCGAGGCAGGCTACCCAATAGAGATGCAGGTGCTTGGGATTTGTCGCCTTGGCCTCGCGCAGGAAATCAGCCGCGTCGCAAAGCGAATCCTGAAGATGGACAAGCGTCGATCGCTTCGCCTCCTCGGCGGATTCGATCGCGTCCGCCCACAGAGCGAGGCCCGCCGCCTCATAAAGATCGCCGGCGAGCTTGCGCGCCCGGGCGAGCGGCAAAGTCAGGCCCAATACGTTCGACCCGCGCTTTTTGGGGGCCTCCGGTTTCTTGGCGGCTCCCTGTTTTTTCGGGGCCTGGCGTTTTTTCGCAGCCTGCGGTTTTTTGCGCGCCGGTCTCTCCGCGCTTTTCGAGGTCTTGGTTTTTTTGGCCATGATGAAGGGCTTCGAAGGGCGCCGCGTTTCGTTGGGGTCGCGACGACTATGCCCTAAAATGCGCGCGCGAGGAAATCGGCGATCCTCTCGCCAGACTGCGCGGCCTGCACGACGCTGTCGCCATCGCCGCAAGGCCCCGAAGGAGTCGCGCTCCCGGTCGCGACTTTCGGTCCGCGCGAACTGTCAGCGGAGGTCCGCTCCCACGCTCCTTCCGCGAGCGTTTTCTCAATCGCGGCGGGCCAGACGTCGAGGCCGGCGGCGCCGCGGCTTGCCGGCCCCACGGCTCGAGCCAAAAAAAGCAACGCGCGGCCTGTAGGGCTTTGTCGCGCCCTTCGTTGAGCAGGCCAAAGGTTTCCTAACCCATGGCGACCTCGGGGACCGCCATCCCCCCGGTCGTGCGCGGATCGGGTGCGCCGAATTGTTCTTCTTGCGACGGGCTCTTGCGCCATGTCTTTGTATGAACGAGATAATGTCCGAAAGTACAATAGGCGCGCCGGCAAATATGCTGCATTGCAGCATAGAAATTTTGGAGGCGCGTCACGGCGTTGCGCGCGCCGTTTTTTCTTTCGCTCCAGGATCGACCGATGGCAAGCTACAGGGATAGCCGATACGAGCCCGAGACGGGCCGGACGCCGTCGGACGATCCTCCGTCCATGGAAGAAGCCGCCGAACCTTCCGCCGGCGCCGCGCCCATGGACGGCGCCTCCGCTTCGACGAATGGCGGCGCCGTTGAAGCTGTGTTTGCCCGGCAGGCGGGCACGGTTTTCGGCCTGCTGCGGGCGGCGGTCGAGGAGGCGGCGGCGGCGGCCGAGACTCGCAACGCCGCGCTTGCGGCCGGGATTCGCGAACTTCAGCTGCGGGCGCTGCACTCGATCGAGGACAGCGCTTACGCGACCATCGAGTTGCTTGAGGCGTTGGGCGCGGCGCGGACGCCCGGCGAACTGACCCGCCGGCAGATCGGGCTCGCACGCCGTCACGGCGAGGCGGCGGGCGAGACGCTCGCCGAATTCCTGCAGGCGGCATACAATATCGCCGCCGCCGTCACTTTCGCGCCGCCGCTCGCGCCGATGACGGATGGCGGGCCTCCGAGGGACGAGGATGTGTTGCGCGCCCGGCTCGACAAGCTCACCGCGCGGCAGAAATGCGTGCTCCTCCTGCTGGCGGAGGGCTTGCCCAACAAGGTGATCGCTCATCGCCTCGGCATCAGCGAAACGACGGTGAAAGCCCATGTCGGCGAGATTCTGCGCAAGCTTAAGGTATACAGCCGCGCCCGCGCGATCGTGATGCTGGCGCAACTCGACATGACGCCTCTCGGCGGTTTGTCGAACTGCCGCGAGGCCGAGGCGTAGGACGGTCTCATCCCTATTCGGCGGCGAAGGCGCGTGTAACCGCTTCGATTTGTTCAGCGGTCTCGTCGAGCGCGAGCGCCGCGGCGGTCGCCCAGTCCGCCTCGCGCCGGCGGCACTCATCGGCCTCGATCCGCGCCCTTTCAGCCGCTTCGATCTCGGCCGCGAGCTTTTTCCGGGCGATGACAAGCTCGTCGGCGATGGTCAGCGCGGCCATGACCGTGATCCTCTGGTCGCCAATCTCGCCGAAAGCGCCGCGAAGTTCCGAGATCTTGGCGTCCACCATCTGGGCAAGCGATTGGATATGCGGCTCCTCGCCCTCGTCGCAATTCATGCGATAGGTCCGTCCGGCAATGGTCACTATGGTCTGCGCCATTCACGACTCCCGAAACGAAGAAGGGTGCTTCGGAGTGCTTGCTCCGGCATAGGCCGACCGTTCGCTTTGATGGGTGTCGGCGGTGAGAACGGCGCGCACCGCAGCGGCGGCGCGCTCGATCCGCCGCGCAGCCTCCAGATTGGCCGCTTCGAGGGCGCGGGCGCGCCGCGCCGCGGCGTCGAGTTCGAGCGCGAGCCGCGAGCGATCGTCCTGGAGCGCTGAATATTCAGCGAGCTGGTCCGCCTGTTCGAGGGCGCGTTCCGCCCGCCGGCTGATCGCGGCGTCAAGCGCTTCGAAGGCGGCGCGCAGCCGCCGGCGCGCAGCGTCGAATCGTTCCCTCGCGCCGGCGGCGTCGTGCGCGGCGGCGTCAGGCGGAGGCTGTTCGTTCACGGTCGAGGACAAAGGACTGCTTTCGGCTCGCGACTCGCGCGAGGAGCGAGAACGGGCGATCGGAACAATCTATCATTGTCGTTGCGCTCGCCAAGAGCCCGAGCCAAAAGGCCACAGGAAAAGAAGCTTCGTGGGCCGACAAGCGCTTTCGTTACGCGGCCAATCGCCGCAGAAAGGGGAAATTCCATTTTCGGCGCCCGGATGGCGGTCCGCGCGCGGCGGCTTTCTCACGCAAACTTGTACGAAGGTCGAAGATTCGGCGTTCCCGCAGTTGCGCTGACCGCGCGAAACGGATTAAAGGGTCTGCCACAAAGCCGGCGCGCAGAATGCGGCGGAAGTTGAGGGAGCGTCAAGAGCTCCGTCTTTTTGGATGGGATCAACCGAGGAGCGCATCGAAATGGCAGTCAAGGTTTTCATCAATGGTTTTGGCCGTATCGGCCGTAATGTCCTGCGCGCCATCGTCGAATCCGGCCGCAAGGACATCCAGGTCGTCGGCCTGAACGACCTCGGCTCGGTCGAAACCAACGCTCACCTGGTGCGTTATGATTCGGTTCACGGCCGCTTCCCGGGCGTGGTCAAGGTCGAAGGCGACATGATCGATGTCGGAACCGGCCCGATCAAGGTCACGGCGATCAAGGACCCCTCGCAGCTGCCGCTGGCCGAACTCGGCGTCGACATCGCCATGGAGTGCACCGGAATCTTCACCGCCCGCGACAAGGCCGCGACCCTGCTCGCCGCCGGCGCCAAGCGCGTTCTGGTCTCCGCCCCCTCCGACGGCGCCGACCTCACCGTTGTTTATGGCGTGAACCACGACAAGCTGAGCAAGGACCATCTGGTCGTCTCCAACGCCTCCTGCACCACCAATTGCCTCTCGCCGGTCGCCAAGGTCCTCAATGAGACCATCGGCATCGAAAAAGGCATGATGACGACCATCCACTCCTATACCGGCGACCAGCCGACGCTCGACACGTTCCACAAGGACCTCTATCGCGCCCGCGCCGCCGCCCTGTCGATGATCCCGACCTCGACCGGCGCCGCCAAGGCGGTGGGCCTCGTCCTGCCCGAGCTCAAGGGCAAGCTCGACGGCTTCGCCATCCGCGTGCCGACCCCGAACGTCTCGGTCGTCGATCTCAAGTTCATAGCCAAGCGCGCCACGAGCAAGGACGAGATCAACGCCGCGATCAAGGCGGCCGCCGAAGGTCCGATGAAGGGCGTTCTCGGTTACACCGACGACAAGAACGTCTCCAGCGATTTCAACCATGATCCCCATTCCTCGATCTTCCACATGGATCAGACCAAGGTCATGGATGGCACGATGGTCTCGATCCTGTCCTGGTACGACAACGAATGGGGCTTCTCGAACCGCATGGCCGACACGGCCGTCGCGATGGCCAAGCTGATCTGATCCTTCGGAGGCGCGCTCCATGGGCGCGCCCTTTCTTTTTTATTTCAGAACATGGCGCGTTTGAGCGAAAACGCCCATCTTGCGCCGTCCTTGATCGAGCAGCGCCGCCGGCCGCCTTTGCGCTCCGCCGGAGCCTGCCCCAGACCGACGAGACTCCCCATGTCCGGTTTTCGCACCCTCGATTCCGCTGAACTCAAGGGCAAGCGCGTGCTTGTCCGCGTCGACGTCAACGTGCCGATGGAAAATGGCCGTGTGACCGACACGACCCGCCTCGAACGCATCCTGCCGACCTTGAACGAAATTTCGCAAAAGGGCGGCAAGGTCATCATGCTGGCCCATTTCGGCCGGCCCAAGGGCGCGCCAAACCCCGATTTCTCCCTGAAGCCGGTGGCCGAAGCCCTGGCGGGACTGATCGGCAAGCCGGTCGGCTTCGCCGAGGATTGCATTGGTGAAAAGGCGGCCGCCGCCGTCGCCAAAATGGCTGATGGCGACATGCTGCTGCTGGAAAACACCCGCTTCCACAAGGGAGAGGAAAAAAACGATCCGGCTTTGGTCGCGCAAATGGCTGAACTCGGCGACGTCTATGTCAATGACGCCTTTTCCTCGGCCCATCGCGCTCATGCCTCGACGGAAGGCCTGGCGCATAAAATGCCGGCCTTCTGCGGCCGCGCCATGCAAGCTGAGCTGGAGGCTCTGTCGAAGGCCCTCGAGAACCCGGCGCGTCCGCTTGCGGCGGTGGTCGGCGGCGCCAAGGTTTCGACGAAGCTGGAACTGCTCGGCAACCTGACCAAGAAGGTCGATTTTCTGATCATCGGCGGCGGCATGGCCAATACCTTCCTCGCCGCCCAGGGCAAGAAAGTGGGCAAGAGCCTGTGCGAGTATGAAATGCTCGGCACGGCGCGCGAGATCATGAAGAACGCCACCGTCAACAAGTGCCAGATCGTCCTGCCGACTGACGCCGTGGTCGCCACCGAATTCAAGGCGCATGCGCCTTCCCATGTCGTGAGCGTCGATCATGTCGGCGAGGGCGAAATGATCCTCGACGCCGGGCCGCGTTCGGTGACCGAGGTCGAGAATGTTCTCGGCGCGATCAAGACCCTTGTTTGGAATGGACCCTTCGGCGCCTTCGAACTCGAGCCTTTCGACGCGGCGACCAACGCCGTGGCGCGGACGGCGGCGCGACTGACCGGGGAAGGCAAGCTGCTGTCGGTGGCCGGCGGCGGCGACACGGTGGCGGCGCTCAATCATGCCGGCGTCGGCGAAAAATTCACCTATGTCTCGACGGCGGGCGGCGCCTTCCTCGAATGGCTGGAAGGCAAGGTTCTTCCGGGCGTCGAAGCCCTGCGCGCCTGAGATTGCAAAACGCCCGGGGCCTCAAAGCCTCGGGCGTGTTTCTTTTGACCCCTGGAGGGAAACATGGCCCGCATCACCCTTCGTCAATTGCTCGACCACGCCGCCGAACACGACTATGGCGTGCCCGCCTTCAACATCAACAATATGGAACAGGCCCTGGCCATCATGGTCGCGGCCTCCGCGCTCGACGCGCCGGTGATCATCCAGGCTTCGCGCGGCGCCCGCCAATACGCCAACGACATCATGCTCAAGCATATGATGGACGCCCTGGTCGAAATCTATCCGGAGATTCCGATCTGCGTGCATCAGGACCACGGCAACAGCCCGGCGACCTGTTTCTCCGCCATGCAGGCCGGATTCACCTCGGTGATGATGGACGGCTCGCTGAAAGAGGACGGCAAGACCCCCGGCGATTGGGACTATAATGTCAATGTCACCAAATATGTGGCCGACATGGCCCATCTGGGCGGCATTTCGGTCGAAGGCGAGTTCGGCGTGCTCGGCTCGCTCGAAACCGGCATGGGCGAGAAGGAAGACGGCCACGGCTTCGAGGGCAAGCTGTCGCATGACCAGCTCGTCACCAACCCGGACGATGCGGTGAAATTCGTCAAGGCGACCAAGGTGGACGCGCTCGCCATCGCCATGGGCACCTCGCACGGCGCCTATAAATTCTCGCGCAAGCCGGACGGCGCCATTCTGGCGATGAACGTCATCGAGGAAATCCACCAGAAAATGCCTGGCCTGCATATGGTCATGCACGGCTCGTCTTCAGTGCCGCAGGATTTGCAGGACATCATCAACGCCTATGGCGGCAAAATGCCCCAGACCTGGGGCGTCCCGGTCGAGGAAATCCAGCGCGGCATCAAGCACGGCGTGCGCAAGATCAATATCGACACCGATAACCGCATGGCGATCACCGGCGCGATCAGAAAAGTTCTCGCCGAACACCCGGCCGATTTCGACCCGCGTAAATATCTCAAGCCCGCGACCGAGGCCATGACGAAGATCTGCCGGCAGCGCATGGAAGAATTCGGCACGGCCGGCCAGGCCTCGAAGATCAAGAAGGTCTATACGCTGGCGGAAATGGCCAAGCGCTACGCCAAGGGCGAGCTTGATCCCAAGACGGCTTAAGCCTCGTCCTATTTTTGCTTTTGAAAGGGCCGCGGTTTGCCGCGGCCCTATTTTTGCCCTGAAATGCCGACACGCGGGATGAGCGGCGTTTTCGACCGCGCACCCTGTTGTTTCGAAAAGACCATGAACGACTTCCAAAAACCTCGCCTCTATCTGATCACGCCCCCAATCGCCGAGGCTGAGAGCCTCGCGCCCGCTCTCAAGGCCGCGATGGGCGCGGGCGATATCGCCTGTGTGCTTGTGCGCTTTTCGACCGCGGACGAGGGCGCGCGCAAAAAAATCGTCAAGGCGCTCGCGCCTCTGGTCCAGGCGGTTGGGGCGGCCTTGCTTGTGCCAGAGGACACGCTGCTTGCCGCGCGGTCCGGCGCGGATGGCGTTCATGTCGAGGGGCTGGGCGAGAATTTCTCCGCCGCGCTCGAAAGCCTCAAGCCCGAACGCATCGTCGGGGTCGGGACGCTGTCCAACCGCGACGAGGCGATGCGGGCGGGTGAGAGCGACGTGGACTATCTGATGTTCGGCGCGCTCGATCCTGGCGCCGACAGCGCCGCCGCGGTGCTGGCGCTCGCCGCCTGGTGGGCGGAATTGTTCAACGTGCCTTGCGTCGCCGTCGCCCATCGGCCTGAAGAGGTCGACGCCCTGGCGCGTTCTGGCGCGGAATTCGTCGCGCTCGGCCCCGATTTCTTCGCCGACGCCCGGGGAATCGCGGCAGCGGTCGCGCAGGCGCAAGCGGCGCTCGATCGCGCGGAGGCCGAAGCTTGAAGCGCGTTCTCGCCGGAACCGCGCTTTGCGTCGCTGCGCTGGTCGCGGCTGGCCCGTCTTTCGCGGGGCTCAAGGCAGGCGAGCCCGATCTCGCCTATGGCGCCTACCAGCGCGGCTATTACCGCACCGCCTTTAAGGAGGCGATGAAGCGCGTCGAAGCCGATCCTCATGACGCCGCCGCCATGACCCTGATCGGCGAACTCTTCGCGGAAGGCGTCGGCGCGCCGTACAATCTCGACGAAGCGATGAAATGGGACAAGCTTGCCGCTGAACAGGGCGACATGAACGCGCAATATGCGCTCGCCAACGCTTATCTGAACGGCAAGGGCGAACCAAAGGATTTGGCGACGGCGCGCGCCTGGTTCGAAAAGGCCGCCGCGCAGGGCCATGCCGGCGCCTTGTTCAATCTCGGCGTCTTCGCGCTGGAGGGCAATGGCGTCGCCGCGAATTTCGCATTGGCGACGCAAGATTTCCGCCGTTCGGCCGAGCTGGGCTTCCCGGACGCCGCATATGCGCTGGCTTTGCTTTACCGCGAAGGCCAGGGCGTCGCCCAGAATTCGACCGAGGCCGCGCAATGGCTGAAGCGCGCGGCGGAAGAGGGCTATCTGGCGGCGGAAGTCGAATATGGCATCGCCTTGTTCAATGGCGACGGCGTTCCCGCAGATGAGCAGGGTGGGGCGAAATGGCTGGTGCGCGCCGCCAATCGTAACAACGCCATCGCCCAGGACCGCGTCGCGCGCATGTATTTCGCAGGACGCGGCTTGAAGCAGGACCGGGTCGAGGGAGCGAAATGGGCGATCCTCGCCGCTTCGGCGGGCCTGCGCGACAACTGGCTCGACAATGAGACCAATAAGCTGAGCCCGGACGAGCGCAAAAAGGTCGAACAGGCGATCAAGACCTACCTCGGTCGCTAGATGTGAGCTTTCACCGCCACATGGCGCGCATACGCGCGGAAATGTCGAGCCGCGCCCGCGGGTCGGACGCGGCGGGCTCCGGCGCGACAGGCGGCCAGGAAACCTGCTCGAAATGGTCCATGAGATCGTCGGGGATGAAGCGGCTGCGCGCGGCATAGGCATGGCGGTCGCCGCGCGCGTGCTGGCCATGGGTGAAGAAGCGCTGCGGGACGATCAGATGCAATTGGTCGCGGGCGCGGGTCATCGCGACATAGAGCAGGCGGCGCTCCTCCTCGATCTCGGCGCTGGTCCCGGTCGCGAGATCGGACGGGATGCAGCCGTCCACCACATTGAGCAGGAAAACCGATTTCCATTCCTGCCCCTTGGCGGAATGGATGGTGGAAAGAATGAGATAATCCTCGTCGAGCAGGGGAACGCCGGCCTCGGCGCTGGTCGCATCGGGCGGATCGAGCGTCAGTTCGGTGAGAAAGCGCTCGCGCGACGGATAAGTCGCGGCGATCTGTTCGAGCTGGACGAGATCGATCTGACGGGTGGCGAAATCCTCGTGCAGGCGCTCAAGATGCGGCTCGTACCAGGCGCGGGCGCGGGCTATTTCCGCCGGCCAGCGGGCGCCGCCGGCGATGTCGCGCAAGGCGGCGACGAAAGCCGGCCAGTCTTCGCCGGATTTCGCCGGCGCCGGAAAAGCAGAGAGCGCGGCGAACGGATCGCTCGCCCCGCCGAGCGCTTCGAGCGCGCGCCCGGCGGTCGAGGGGCCCACGCCGGGCAGGATTTTCAGCAACCGGAAGCCCGCGACCCGGTCGCGCGGGTTCTGGGCGAAGCGCAGCAAGGCGAGCACGTCCTTGACATGGGCGCTGTCCAGAAATTTCAGCCCGCCGAATTTGACAAAGGGGATATTGCGTCGGGTCAGCTCGATTTCGAGCGGGCCGCTGTGGTGCGCGGCGCGGAACAGAACCGCCTGCGATTTCAGCGGCGCCCCATTCTCGCGCGCCTCAAGTACCTGTTCGACGATATGGTTCGCCTGATCGGTCTCGTCGCGCACCACGACCACAGCGGGCCGCGCGGCGGAAGCGCGATCGGTCCACAAATTCTTGGTGAAACGTTCCCTGGCGTGGGAAATCACTGCATTGGCGGCGGCGAGGATCGGCTGGGTCGAGCGGTAATTGCGCTCCAATGTGACGATTTCGGCGGGCGGCGAGAATTTTTGCGGGAAATCGAGAATGTTGCGGACGTCGGCGGCGCGGAAGGCGTAGATCGACTGGGCGTCGTCGCCGACGACGGTCAGGCCGCGCCCATCGGGCTTGAGTCCGAGCAGGATGGACGCTTGGAGGCGGTTGGTGTCCTGATATTCGTCGACCAGCACATGGTCGAACCGCCTGCCCAGTTCGGCGGCGAGCGAAGGCTCTTCCACCATTCGCGCCCAATAGAGCAGCAGGTCGTCATAATCGAGCACGTTCTGCGCCTGTTTGGCCTTGACGTAACAGGCAAACAGTTTCCGCAGCTCCTCGCTCCAGCCGGCGCACCAGGGGAATTGGCGGCCCAGAACCTCGTCGAGCGGCGCTTCCGAATTGACCGCGCGGGAATAGATGGCGAGGCAGGTCGATTTGGTGGGGAAACGTTTTTCGGTCCCGGAGAAGCCAAGGTCGTGGCGCGCCAGATTGAGTAGGTCGGCGCTGTCCTCGCGGTCGTGGATAGTGAAATCCGGGTCGAGGCCGATCAGGGGCGCATATTCCCGCAACAGCCGCGCGCCGATCGAATGGAAGGTTCCGGCCCAGGCCAGGGCGTCGGTCAGAATCCCGCCCTTGGCGCCGAGGGTCTCGCCGCAGATGCGCCGCACGCGCCCCGTCATTTCGGACGCGGCGCGGCGCGAAAAAGTCATCAACAGGATGCGGCGTGGATCCGCGCCGGAGGCGATGAGAAACGCGACGCGATGGGCGAGCGTGTTTGTCTTGCCCGAACCCGCGCCCGCAATGATCAGCAGCGGCCCGCCAGCCCGATATTCGGCGGCCTGGCGCTGCGCCTCATTGAGTTTGCCGAGAAAAGCGGCCTCGCCCAATCCCTTCTCCGATCCCGCGAATCGTTTGCCCTTCGCCCGAACATATTACGAACAAAGAAACGAGGATCAATGGCCGGCGACTCTGAGCTTGCCTCGGAACAGGGCGTGGATGACGATCGAATAGATCAGCACGACGGGCAAAACCACAATGCCCGCGCCCCAGAACAGGAAAGAAAGCGATTTTTCCGGCGCCGCCGCGTTCGCCACCGTCACACTATAGGGAATCATATAGGGCCAGAAGGCCGCGGCGAGAAAGCCGAAGGCGGCGAGAAAGAATAGCGCCGTGAAGGCGAAGGGGAGAGCGTCGCGCCGCGCGGCGATCGCGCGCAGCACGCCCGACAAGGCGGCGAGGCCGACGAGGACGAATGCGTCCGCCCAAGGCCGCTGGATCAGCCGGGTCATGACGTCATGCGCCTGAATGACCGTGAGAAGCGAGGCGAGGAGCAGGAAGAGCGTCATGCCGATAGCGAGGAAGGGCGCCCGCTCATAGGCCCAATCGCGCAGGGGGGTCGGTGATTTCAGGATCATCCAGCCGGCGCCGAGAAGGGCGTAGCCGAACATCAGGCCGATTCCTGTGAGAATGGGCAGCGGGCGCAGCCAATCGAAAGGTCCGCCGGCAAACTGGCCGTTTTTCACTTGAACGCCGAGAATCATCGCGCCGACCGCGGCGCCCTGGACAAAGGCGGCCAGCGCCGACCCAATCCAGAAGCCGCCGCTCCACAGCCAGGAAGGACCACCGCGCCCCCGGAATTCGAAGGCGACGCCGCGGAAGATCAGACCAATCAGCAGCAGCAGGACCGGCAGGTAGAAAGCCGGCAGGAAGATCGCGTAAACGGAAGGAAAGGCCGCGAAAAGAGAGGCGCCGACGACGACCAGCCAGGTTTCGGCGCCGTCCCAGAACGGTGCGATCAGACCCATCATTTCACCGCGCAGATCGGGGTCGCGCGTCGCGCCGAACAATATGCCGACGCCGAGGTCGAGTCCGTCAAGCACGACATAGGCGAGAATGGAAAAGGCGATCACGCCGGCCCAGAACAGGGCGAGAAAAGACGGCGCGGCCTGGTTCATGTCGACGGCGTTCATAATGGCCTCTCCGCGTGGAAATCATAGCCGGAAGCCGCGCGCATCCTTTTTGTCAGCCCGTCGCGGAACAGGCGGTAGAAATAGACCACGCCAAAGCCATAGATCAGGGCATAGACCAGAATGAAGGCGATCAGCGACGTCGTGGCCTCGGGCGTCGAGAGCGAAGGCGTCACGGCGTCGCGTGTGCGCAGCAGCCCATAGACGACCCAGGGTTGGCGACCGACCTCGGCGGTGAACCAGCCGGCGATCACCGCGATGAATCCGGCGGGGAAGGAAACAAAAGTCAGCCAAAGGAACCAGCGCGCCTGTTCGAGCCCGCCGAGCGTGCGCAGGACGAGGCCGGTCCAGGACAAGGCAAGGATGGCGACGCCGAGGCCGAACATGATGCGGAAGGCGAAAAAGGGGACGACGACCGGCGGCCGATCCTTTGCCGGAAAGGATTGGACGCCGACCTCCCTGGAGTCCCAGGTTCCGGTGGCGATGAAACTACCGAGATCGGGAACGGTGATGGCGTAAAGATTTTCGGCCTTGCGCGCGTCCGGCCAGCCGATCAGCACTTCCGAGGCCGGCTGTTCGTCATGCCAGCGGGCCTCGATGGCGGCGAATTTGGCTGGCTGGTATTTGTGGACGATCTCGCCGGCGAGATGGCCGAGGAGGATTTGCGCCGGGATCAGCACGGCGGCCAGGCCGAGGCCCCAGTCGAGCATGACATGGGATTCCTCCCAGGCTTCGCCACGCAGGCGATTCCAGGCGCCGGCCGCGGCAACGCAGAGGCTGGTGGTGAGAAAGGCCCCGAGGAGCATGTGCGGCCAGCGGATGAGCTGGACCGGGCCGAGCAGAATTGCCTTCCAGTCTTCGGGAACGATCTTGCCCTCGACGACGCTGTAGCCGAGCGGAACCTGCATCCAGCTGTTGTTGCACATGATCCAGTAGGACGAGGCCATGGTGCCGAGCGCGACCATGGCGCAGGAGAAGAAATAGAACCAGCGCGGCGTCCGCTCGCGCCCAAACAGCATGATGCCGAAAAAGGACGCCTCAAGCAGGAAGGCTGTGAAAGCCTCATAGCCGAGCAGAGGCCCCTGGATCGCGCCCGTGCGTTCCGACAAGGCGCTCCAGTTCGTGCCGAATTGGAAGGCCATGACGATTCCACTGACCACGCCCATGGCGAAGGCCAAAGCGAACACTTTCAGCCAGAAATCGAACAGACGGCGATAGACCGGCTGGCCGGTCGCGAGCGACATGGCCTCGAGCACCGTGAGCCAGGCCGCAAGACCAATGGTGAAAGAGGGGAATATGATGTGGAAACTGACCACGAAGGCGAATTGAATTCGCGACAGGATAAGTGGGCCAAGTTCCATCATAAGGCGTTTCCACTGGGACGGGCCGGCGCCGGGTCGGCGCCGTCGTCCGACTGGCCGATGACGGCCTTGACCTTATCCGATCCCGTCGCGCGGCGGTCAAATGAATTTTCGGCCTGTGAATTTGCGCAGCCGCATTGAAACGCGAGGGGGCGCGTTGCGCGCCGCGTCGCCCAGGTGCTAGCGTCTTCTGGATGGGAGAGGGCTTTGGCGCGCGGGCTGGAAAAAAGCGGACGTGACGCATTCTTGCGGCCATGGTTGGCCCGCCTGGCCGCGCTCGTCTTCCTGCTCCAGGGTTTCGGCCTGTTCGCCGCCGCGCCGCGCGCCATGGCGACGGGCGACGCCTTTGTGGCGGCGTCAAGCATTGCCGCGCCCGGCTGCGCCCATCAGACGCCGAGCGACGGCCATGCGCATGGCGCGCCCGATTCCTGTCCGATGTGTCAGGCTTTGGGTTGTGCGCTTGCGGGGGCGCGGCCGCCGGTGGTTGTGGCGCGCGGCGCCGCGCGCGTCATCCTTCTGGTTTCG
>JAKAJL010000018.1 GCA_021813805.1 Pseudomonadota bacterium
ATGATGGCCCACTCGGCATCGGTCAGTTCAAAACGGCGTCGCGTCATCAAAGCCCCCAAATCATCGGAGGCCTTGAATCATTCTTTCGCCCGTTCGGGAATCCCGTTTATGAGTTTAGGGCCTAGTCTCCGCTACGCAGTGCTGTGAGCCCCGCCGCGGACAAGGTAAATCGCGCCGAATTTCCGGAGCTTGGAATATTCGGTTGTCGCATGACCTATAACGACCCGAGGGAGATGTGGCTGGTCGTGCTTCCGGCGTGCCGGCGTTAAAAGACGCTGCCAATCGGGTTGGAGCGGTCCCTGGCGCTCATCGCGCCCGCTGGACCTTGCCGAGACATTGGAAGGAATATGGCGGCATAAGGCCACCCATCGCCTTCGCATAGCGCATGAATGCCGCTATCCAGGCCGATTGGCGGAGGCACGGGAAGACAACGAAAACGCCTGGCCAAAAAGCCTTCGGTTCAGCAACCGGCGGAGGACTAAGCCGGGCGCATCGCGCAATTCCCGTGCAACGCAATGCGCTTTCCAATTCGTTTAGGCGACGCGCCTAAAAGTGCTGAACTGGAATTTCTGGGTCGCGCCGCCGGGCGTGCGGTGGTCGTGGCGGCGTTGGTCGAGAAGTTCGAAACCGGGGCCGAGTTCGGCGGCGAGCGAGGCGGCGTCATGGCGCATCACCGGCAGGCCGCTGCATTTTTCCGGGCCGTCGAGGGCGAATGCGCCGAAGATCGCGGCGCCGCCGACGCGCAACGCGCGGCACAGGCGCTCCATATAGGCGGCGCGGTCGGCAGCCTCGGTCAGGAAATGGAAGGCCGCGCGGTCATGCCATACGTCGTAAGTCCTGGGCGGGGTCCATTCGGTCGCGTCGCCGGCGATCAAGGCCACGCGGACGCCGGCTTCGCCCAGCCGCGCCCGCGTCCTGTCGAGCGCGGTCTGCGAGAGGTCGAGCACGGTCAGGTCGCAAAAGCCCTCGGCCAGCAGATAATCGACCAGGACCGACGCGCCGCCGCCGATGTCGATCAGAGCGGACTCCTTGCCGGCGCCCGCAAGCCGCAGCAGGTCGAGCGACGGCGCGGGCGTGGCCTGGAACCAGCTCAGCTCGGTTTCGGCCTTGGCCGAATAGACGCCCTGCCAGTGCCCCCTGCGGTCGAATGAAGTCATCTTTCGCCTCCGCGCCGAGTATGGACGTGGGAGGCGGGACGTTCAATGGCGATCGGACGCCGCCGTCACGACGAGGTCCCGCCGCGGCAAGGCAACAGCATGTAAGATGTTGTCCTCAGCCATTGAATCTGGCCATCTCGCTTGAGAAACTGCGCTTGCGGATCGGGCGCGCGCCAGACCGCGCGCGGCGAGACATTGGGGGGCGGCTTATCGTCGTTGAATAGAGGCCAGACCACCCACGGCGGCGCGTCGGCGCTGGAGCAAAAGGTGTTCAGTCGCCGCGAGGAAAGCGTCGGCTCGTCATCCGTCGGGCGCTTCTTGAACAGTCGGAGGGCCAGGGCGCGATCGCTCCGCGCCTTCCAGAGCATGGCGTGATCGCGCGAGAAGACGATTGAAAAGCTCTGGATCATCGCCAGCCAGTTCGGTCGCCCGAGCAGGTACCATGTCTCGTCCGAGCCGTCACCCCAGAAGACCTCCCCGGGACGTTGCGCAATGATCGAGACGAATTCGGGAATGCGGCGGCCAGCCTCGATCTCACGGCGGGATTCGGTTCGAACGTCCCACAGCAGCAGAGCCAGAGCCGCCAAAACGACGCCGAAGCCGATCTTGAACGCGGGACGCGAGGGAAGGACTCCGAAAGCGAAAAGGCAGCCGATCGCGGCGAGGGGCCAGACGTTCAGGTTTCCCGCGAGCACAAGCTGCCGCAGGGCGCGCAGGGGCTCCGGAGCCGGCCGCGTGATGACCAGCGCGTTCCAGAGCGCGGATAACGAGAGAAAAGCGCCGATGGCCAGCGACGCAAGCGCGATCCGGCGGCTGAGCGCGCCGCCGACACGACTTTTTCCGATCTCCGCGATGGCCGCGGCGAGGACGAGCGAAACGCCCCACGCGCCGTGCGGTTGCAGCCACGCCAGGGACAAGAAACTCGGCGCGAGCCAGAAAGCCGGCGGGCGGCCTTTCGACTGAAGCGCCAGCATGGCCATTGCGCCGGGCGCGACTGCGCCAGCGAGCCAGGCGGCGCGCCAGGGCTGAGCCTGGATGACGAGCAGGCTGGATAATACGTCGGCCGCCAGCACGGAGGCCGCAAGTCCGCCGGCGGCGACCGCCGCCGTCGAGAGGAAAAGCTTGCGCGTATCGCCCTGCAAGCGCCAGGCGGCGAGCGCCAGCGTGGCCAGATCGACGATCAGGACGGACCAGTCATCGATGGTCCATGACGACGGGAACAGCCCCGGATCGAGCGCTTGCCGCCATTGGGGATCCATCGGCGTGAACAGGCGGTTGGCGAAGGGCAGTTTGAGGGCGGCCGCAGCAAGAAGCGCGGCGAGGGCGGCCGCGGCGGCCATCCGCCAGCGCCGGTCTTCCGATCCCTTGAACAGGAAAAGGACGCCGACACCCGCCAGAGCCATGATCGGATGCAAAGCGGCGGCGATCATGAGCAGGACGATCGCGCGTCCGTCGCGTCCCTTGAGCAGGTTCGCCAGGGCGAAAAGAACGCAGGCTTCCGCGAAGGGCCGGGGAATGGCGAGCGGTTCAGCTGTCCAAATGGAGAAAGGCGAGTATTGGCTTCGCACCAGCACGGTGAAAAAGACGAGGAGCCATTTCTGCCGGCCTTCCTCCAAAGCTGAAGCCAGACTCGTGAGGCCGGCGAACCAGATGACAAGGGCAAAAAAGGCGAGGCCCTCCGAGGCCGCCGGCGCGCCGAAGGCGCCGATCAGCCAGCGCAGCACGCTCGGGAAGATCGAGAAACGCATCTGGCCGTCGTCGTGGAACATCCAGTCCTGGCCGACGCCGTGCGGTTCGAACGCCGCCATGGCGTGGCCGACATAGAGATAGGCGTCGATGATGTTGCCTTGGTAAGGATGGAAGATGAGCCAGCAGCCGAACAGACCGGCCACGAGAAACAGGTCGTCAAGGCGGCGGGCCGGATGGGCCGGCGCCTGCGCGATGGATTCATGAGCAGGGGGTCCCTCTCGGGTCATTTCTCATCTCGCGAAGTTTGGGATGACGCCGGTCCCCAAGCGCCGCGGCGCTCATTGAGAGCCTCGGCGAGGCCGGGCGCGACCTTGGAAAGATCTGTTCCCGACGGCCATGCCTCGTGCACAGCCGCGAGCTTGGTCATCTGGGAACTCTCCGCGCCGGCGCGGCCCTGGTTGCGCCGCGGGGGGAGGTTAGGCGACGGCGTTTAAAATTTGCCTACCGGCTTCGATCGGAGAGAGTTCTAGCCGGCGTTCGTCGCCTCAAGCTCGGATGACAGCTCCAGCCATTCCTCTTCCGCCGCGTGCAGGGCGCGTTCGAGGTCCGCGCGCTGCTGGGACAGCCTGGTCGCCTCCGCCGGATTGCGCTCGAAGGCGCGGGGGTCGGACAGCATGAGATCAACCCGTGCGATCAGGTCGGAGAAGCGCGTCATCTTCTCTTCCGCCGCCTTGACCTTGCGCGCGAGCGGCGCCGCCTCCCGGCGCGCCTTGGCCGCGTCACGCCGGGCGTCCGTCGGGGCCTCGCGCTTTTTTTCCGCGCCGTTCTTCTGGCTCTTCCGCGCGGACTCGAGAACGAACTTGCGGTAGTCCGCCATGTCGCCGTCGAAGGCCTGAACCTTGCCGTCGGCCACCAGCCACAGCCGGTCGGCGCAGGCTTCGAGGAGATATTGGTCGTGCGAGATCAGGATCACCGCGCCGGAAAATTCGTTGATCGCCTCGGCGAGCGCGGCGCGGCTGTCGATGTCGAGATGGTTTGTGGGCTCGTCGAGGATCAACAGGTGCGGGCCGTTGAACGTGGCGAGGCCCATCAACAGCCGCGCCTTTTCGCCGCCGGACAGACTGGCGACCTTGGTGTCGGCCTTCACGTTGGGGAAGCCGATCTGGGCGGCGCGGGCGCGGATCTTCGAGTCCGGCGAGTCGGGCATGAGACGCTGGACGGCGAGAAAGGGCGTGTCGTCGAGATTGAGATCGTCGACCTGGTGCTGGGCGAAAAAGCCGGCCTCCAGCTTAGCGGATTTGTTCAAAGTTCCGGAGAGGGGCGAGAGCCTGCCGCCGAGCAGCTTGGCGAAGGTCGATTTGCCGTTGCCATTGGCGCCGAGCAGGCCGATGCGGTCGTCGTTGGAAAGACTGAGGGAGAGCCCTGACAGCACGACGCGCTCGCCATAGCCGACCGCGACCTTCTCCATGGCGATGATTGGCGGCGACAAAGGCTTTTCCGGCGAGGGGAAGGCGAAGGGCAGCGCGTCCTCGTCCACAGCCGCCGCGACGCTCTCCATTTTTTCCAGCATTTTCAGGCGCGACTGCGCCTGACGCGCCTTGGTCGCCTTCGCGCGGAAGCGGTCGACGAAAGCCTGGAGATGGGCGCGGCGCTCCTCCTGCTTTTTCAGGAATTTGGCCTGGAGCATTTTCGCTTCGGCGCGTTGACGGGCAAAGGAATCGTAATTGCCGCGATAGAGCTGCAACTTCGCGCGGTCGAGATGGACGATATGGTCGCAAACGTCGTTCAGGAGGTCGCGGTCATGGCTGATGATCACGATGGTCGCCGGATAAGCGCCAAGATATTCGATCAGCCATAATGCGCCTTCGAGATCGAGATAATTGGTCGGCTCGTCGAGCAGCAGCAGGTCGGGCCGCGAAAACAGCACCGCCGCCAGGGCGACGCGCATCCGCCAGCCCCCGGAAAATTCTTTCAGGGCCCGATGCTGCGCCTCCTCGTCGAAGCCGAGGCCGGCAAGGATTTCGGCGGCGCGGGCGGGGGCGGCATGGGCCTCGATATCGGCGAGCCGCACATGAATTTCCGCGATGCGATGCGGGTCCCGAGCGGTTTCGGCCTCTTCGAGCAGGGCGCTGCGCTCGCTGTCGGCGGCGAGCACGAAATCGATCAGCTTGCCGTCGCCGCCGGGCGCCTCCTGCTCGACGCGGCCGATGCGCGCGCCGCGCGGGAGCTGAATCGTCCCGCTCTCCGCCGCGATCTCGTTGCAGATCAGCCTGAACAGAGTGGTCTTGCCGGCACCGTTGCGCCCGACAAAGCCGACATGAGCGCGCTCGGGCAGAGCCAGGCTGGCGGAATCGAACAAAAGGCGCGGCCCAAGCCGGTAGGTGAGATCGGTGATGGTGAGCATGGATGAACGGGCAAGGTGTCGTTCTCCCGCCACAGGCCGTCCATACGGACGATCGTTCTGACGAACGGCCTATGGGGAGAAGGGGGCGGCCTCAGCAACTGGTCTTGCCGCATCTGGCCATGGAGTCGATCCGCGATTTCAGCTCGTCATAGCCCACTGCGCCGACGATGGCTTCGCCGCCGATCACATAGGCGGGCGTGCCGCTGAGGCCGAGCGCGTCGCCGAGCTTGATATTCTCGGCGAGGCCGTCGTGAACCGAAGCGTCGGTCATATCCTTCTGGATGCGGGCCATGTCCAGGCCCATGTCCTTGGCGACGGCGAGCGCCTGATCCTTGCCGACATGGCCGCGGCTGGACAGCAGCTTCTGGTGGAACTCGAAAAATTTCGCGCCCGAAACCTGTTTGCGCACGGCGGCGGCGACCCGCGCCGCCTCGACCGAATCCGGCCCCAGCACGGGGAAATCCGCCAGCACCACGCGCAGGTCGGGTTCGGTCTTGATCAGATTGTTGAGATCGAGGAGCGCCTTTTTGCAATAGCCGCAATTATAATCGAAGAATTCGACCAGGGTGACCTTGCCAGACGGATTGCCGGCCACGGCGTTGAAGGGCGAATTGAACAAAGCGTCCTTGTACTTTTCGATGGCCCGGCGGTGGAGATCAGTCTCCTCCTCCTGCTGTTTCTTTTCGAGTTCGGTGGCGACCTCGCGCAGAATCTCGGGATGTTCGAGCAGGTAGGAATGGACGATCGATTCGATTTCGGATTTCTGCGCCGCGCTGAATTCGCCCGCGCGCGAGGGCAGGGTGAACGCGCTCAGGCACAGGATCCCGACGAACAGGGCCCCAAGGCTTGGGACGAGCCTCGGCAAGAGCCTCGGCAAGAGCCTCGGCAAGAGCCTCGGAAAGGGCCTGGGAAAGGGCCTGGGGAAGGGCATGGACAACTCCAACGGAAAAATCTAACCCTCCTTAGCTTATTCAAACGCCGAGGTCGAATTGCGGCGCGGCTTTTTCGCGGAAATTTCCATGAACCGGACGTCGCATGCCTTCAAACCCGCGCGGCGGGCGGCGATCGCGCCTTTCATCGCCATGGACGTCAAGCGCGAGGCGACGCTGATGGAGCAGGCGGGCGGGACCATCGTCCATATGGAGGTGGGCGAGCCCTCGGCGCCGCCGCCGCGCCGCGTTCGCGAGGCGGCCATCGCGGCGCTCGGCGGCCAGCCGGTCGGCTATACCGACGCCTTAGGGCTCGCGAGCCTGCGCGAGCGCATCTCTCGCCACTACCGGGAGACCTATGGCGTCGCGGTCGATCCGGCGCGGGTGGCGGTGACCACCGGCTCGTCGGGCGGTTTCGTCATGGCTTTCCTGGCGCTGTTCGATCCGGGCGCGCGGGTGGCGATCCAGAATCCGGGCTATCCGGCCTATCGCAACATTTTCGGCGCGCTCGGCCTCGAAGCGGTCGATCTGCCGGTCGATTTCGCGAACGGCTTCGCCATCACGGCGGCGGCGGTCGAAAAGGCCGACGAAGCGCGCAAGCTCGACGGCCTGCTGCTGATGAGCCCGGCCAATCCGACCGGCGCCATGCAGAGCGCGGATTCCTTGCGCGAAATCGCCGAAGTCTGCGACCGCCGCGGCATAAAGTTCATTTCGGACGAGATTTATCACGGTCTGACCTATGACCGCCCCGCGCAAACGGCGGCCGCCTTCTCCGACCGAGCAATGATCGTCAATTCCTTCTCCAAATATTATTGCATGACCGGCTGGCGGATCGGCTGGCTGGTGGCGCCGCCCGAATTCCCGCGCGTCATCGAGCGCCTCCAGCAGTCGTTGGCCATTTCGGCGCCGACCCTGTCGCAGATCGCGGCCCAGGCCGCCTTCGACGCGACAGAGGAACTGGAGGCGGTCAAGGCGGGCTACCGCCGCAACCGCGACCTCCTGCTCGATGGCCTGCCGGCGCTCGGCCTCGACGAACTCGCGCCCGCCGACGGGGCTTTTTACATCTACGCCGATGTCAGCCGGTTCACCGACGATTCGACGCGATTCTGCCAAGAGTTGCTGCACCAGGCGGGAATCGCGGCCACGCCGGGCGTCGATTTCGATCCGCGTCGCGGTTCGCGCGCCCTGCGCCTGTCCTATGCCGGGGCGGAAGCCGACATGATCGAAGTCCTGAAGCGGCTGAAGGTTTTTTTGCGGCGCTGAGGCGAGAATCCTGTGAATTGCCGGCCGATCTCGCGGTTTCGGAATGGGAATTCCGCGTGAATCATGGCGAAATTCGAACATCGCCGGTCGCGGGTGTTGACGAATGAACCGGTGCGACCAAATTTTTATATTGGCGCTTTCCGATGTCCGAGCTTGAGCTTGGCGTCGAAGGCTTGGCGCCGAATTTGCTCGGCGATGAAGGCCGGCTCGATCGGCAAGGGAGGCAGAACAAGGAAGGTTGTAACTTTTCCTGAAATATCCGCCGCATGTTTATCATTCATAAACCATTCCGCGTTTCGATTGAATTGCGGAAGTTTCTGACGGCCGCGGCGGACGGAATGGAGGTCTTGATGAACCGCCGATCATTCTTGTTCCTGGCGTCCGCGTCTGTCCTCGTCTCCTCGTCCGCTCGCGCGGAGGTCCTGATACCTTTCGCTGAAGCGCCCGGCCGCGCCTTCGTGCCGCATGCGCAATTCGTCCCCCAGCAATGCAACGACTGGTGCTGGGCGGCCTCCTGCTCGATGATTTTCGGCACGCTCGGCCATCCGACCGACCAGAAGAAGCTGGTCGATTTCCTTTACAGCGATCTCGCCTGCGCGCCGGCGTGGCAGACCCGCGATCTGACCCGCATTCTCGACAATAGTTGGATCGACGACCGCGGCGTGCCGTTCCGCTCGCGGGTCGAGGCGGCCTTCGATCAGGAAAACGGCGTCATGGCCATCGACGACACCCTCGTTGTCGGCGAACTGATGCGAAAACGCCCGCTGCTTTACGCCAGCAAGGACCATTGCCTGGTGATCGTCCAGGCGGATTTCGTCCTCACCCCGAATGGGCCGCGGATCATCGGCATGGGCGCGCTCGATCCTGATCCTACGCCAAGCGCCCGGCTGGTTCATTTGCCCTATCGTGCGCTGACCGAAGCAGAGCGCCGTCCTGCCTTTTTGGGCGGCGAAATGATGTATCTCGCGGCAGTGCGGATCTGACCCTCCGCCCGGTCCGCACCCCGTCCCGGCCATGCCCATAAGGGGGGAAGGGCGGCGGGAGTCACTGCGCCTTCAGCAGCACGTGCTTCTTCTTGCCGACCGAGAGTTTGGCGACGCCATCGCGCGCGAAATCCTTGGCTGCGAGCACATAACGCTCGTCGGTGATCGCCGCGTCGTTGAGCTTCAGGCCCCCACCCTTGATCTGGCGGCGCGCCTCGCCGGTCGAGGGCGTCAGGCCGGCCTTGACGAAAGCCGTCAGCACGCCGATCCCTGCCGCGATCTCGGCTTCCGCGACGGTCACGGTCGGCAGGCTTTCGGCCAGCACGCCTTCCTCGAAAGTCTTGCGCGCGGTATCGGCGGCGGCTTCCGCCGCCGCGCGGCCGTGCAGCAGGGCGGTGGCCTCGTTGGCCAGAATCTTTTTCGCCTCGTTGATCTCGGCGCCCCGCAGGGCGGAAAGCCGCGCCACTTCGTCGAGCGGCAGCGTGGTGAAGAGTTTTAGAAACCGCGCGACGTCGGCGTCCTCGGCGTTGCGCCAATATTGCCAGTAATCATAGACCGGCAGCATGTCGGCGTTGAGCCAGACGGCGCCGGCGGCGGTCTTGCCCATTTTCGCGCCGGAGGCCGTGGTCAACAGCGGCGAGGTGAGGGCGTAAAGCTGGGGCGTTCCCATGCGGCGCCCAAGGTCGAGGCCGGTGACGATATTGCCCCACTGGTCAGAGCCGCCCATCTGCAGAATGCAGCCGTGGCGCTTGTGAAGCTCCACGAAGTCATAGGCTTGCAGGCACATATAGTTGAATTCGATGAAGGACAGTTCATGCTCGCGCTCAAGCCGCAGTTTTACGGAATCCATCGCCATCATGCGGTTGACGGAAAAATGCCGTCCGACGTCGCGCAGGAAGTCGATGTAATTGAGCCGGCACAGCCATTCCTCGTTGTCGCTCATCAGCGCGTCGGTCTTGCCCGGACCGAACTGCAAGAATTTCTCGAAGACTTTTCTGATCGAGTCCTTATTGCTCTCGATGGTCTCGACGGTCAGCATCTTCCGGCTTTCGTCCTTGCCGGAGGGGTCGCCGACCCTTGTCGTGCCGCCACCCATCAAGGTGATGGGCTTGCCGCCGGTCTTTTGCAGCCAGTGCAGCATCATGATCGGCAGGAGCGAGCCGACATGGAGCGAAGGCGCGGTGCAGTCGAAGCCGATATAGGCGACAAGTTCGCCGGCCAGCGCTTTTTCGTCGAGACCCGCGACATCGGAACACTGGTGGACAAATCCGCGCGCGAAAAGGGTGCGGAGAAATTCTGATTTCGGCTGCTGGTCGGTCATCCTGGCCTCTGCTTTCGCCGAGGTTTAGATTTTTGAAGCTCCATGCGCAAGCCGTTGGCGGAAGCCAGAGCGGCGCGCATAAAAACTTCGCAAGCGGGTGGCGGAAGCCAGAGCGGCGTACTCAACAATGTGCAAGCGGTTGGCGAACGCCGCCTCGCGAGTTCATTGCCCGCTTCGCAATAATTTGATAGGCAACCGACAGCCTTTATCCAGAGCTTGTGAGTTTGGCTCCCCGAAATGTCCCGTGTTCTTGAGCGCATTCCCGGCGCCTCATATTTATTGAGGCGCGCCTTTCGTCGTCAATTGCGCCGGAAATTCGGAGAAAAGCCTACGCTGGACGGCGCCGCGGTCGTTGTTCTCATGCCGGGCTCGCTTCATATTGGATTGCTGGCGTTACAGCACATCAGCCAATATGAGACCATTATCGCCGTCGCCAACGGCATGACAGAACGGGAGATTGAATTCATTGAGAGGAATACGAATGTTGGCGTGATAAGGCTCCCGGCGACCCTGCGCCACAGCACCGTCATCGACATTCTCGTCGCCGAGCTGAAACATCCGTTCTGGATCGTGGATCACGATTGCTATATTCTGGACACGAATATTCTTCATAGCGAACGACGCAAAATGCCCGCTTCCGCCGTGGGCGTGGCCATTTACAGCGAGCAACGACGCGCGGACAGTGTCGTCGTGCCTGAAACCTTCCTGATGCTGTTAAATCCCGAAGTCATCCGCGGCATTTATCGTAAATATGACGTCAGAGCGGCGCGTCTCAAATGGAGAGATCTGAACCTCCGCGCCAGGAACGCGCTGAAGAAAATAGGGATCGACGAAGCTCGTCTGCCGGAACGGCACAAGGATTATCTGGACACTCTGCGCGCCGTAGCCTTTCTGGCGCAAGCCGACGGACAAGGGTTTGTGATGAACCATGGCTATAGCCTCATGTGCCGGTTTTACCCTGAAGCGATTCACATCGGCAACACGTCTTTCCCGAACTGGCCGCCCGTCAGCCGTTATAATGCCCTGGGGGCCTATTTCTGGAGGCGCTGCCTGGAAGAGCCGCGGTACGCCGTCTTCGTGGACCAGTACAACAGCCTGTGTCCCACGCTGCCGCGGACCTCGCTCGAAATTCGGAACTATCTGCTCGAAGTCGCCATGGCGGGAGAGGACGACGCGGCAGCTTTCCTCGACCGGCTGGATGGCCTGATCACGAAATATTCGAGCTGATCATGCGGCATCACTCCCCGATGATCTTGACCAGCGCGCGCTTGCGCCGGCCGCCGTCGAATTCGCCATAGAAAATCTGCTCCCAGGGGCCGAAATCCAGCTTGCCGCCGGTGATGGCGACCACGACCTCGCGTCCCATGACCTGGCGTTTCATATGGGCGTCGGCGTTGTCCTCGCCGGTGCGGTTGTGCCAGTAGCCCGAAACCGGCTCGTGCGGCGCAAGCTTTTCCAGCCAGACTTCATAATCGTGGTGCAGTCCGCTCTCGTCGTCATTGATGAAGACGCTGGCGGTGATGTGCATGGCGTTGACGAGGCATAGCCCCTCGCGCGCCCCGCTTTCGCGCAGACAGGCTTGAACCTGCGGCGTAATGTTGATGAAAGCGCGCCGCGCCGGCGTCTCGAACCAGAGTTCCTTGCGAAAGGATATCATCGCGCGCCCTCCCAGGACTTCGCCGAAGGTGGCCGATATTTCGGCCCTCCGCAAGGCTTCGACGGGGGCAGGACCGGGGAAGGCGCGCGCGGGGGTCACGCCGCCGGCGGCTGGATTTCGTCGGGCTCGCGGGCGCTGGCGATGCGCTCATATTCCGAGCGCACATGGTCGGGGCCGTATTTGCGCTCCAGCCGCCGCACCGTGAAATGGCCCTTGGCCAGCGACTGGAAATGATCGATGAAGGCGAGATTGATCGCCGCGCCGCCGAGCGCGCCCAGCGCCGGCGTCGCCTGGGCGAGAAATTTCTGGCTGACGACAAAGCCGAAGCGCGTTCCGATCTGCGCCATCAGCTTGACCAGAGCCGGCGCCGCCTCGTCCACCACGCCCCGGCTGGCGACGTAGCGCGCGGCTTCGGAAATCGAGCGCGCGAGCAGGCCGCGAATGGCGAAATAGCCGGAATCGGAGACATTATCGCCCGGTTCGCGACCGTCGAGCGCGAAAACTTCGAGACAGGCCATGGCGGCCTCGGCGTCACGCAGATCCTCCCCTTCGGCGCGCGCGATATCGGCGATCGAGCGCAGCATCACGGTCGTGGTCACCGGCAATTCGATCGGCAGGCTGGCGAGCCCGAGCGCGCCGCCCGCCGCGCCCGAGGCGACGACAAAGAGCTTGTGGGCGCGGTCGCGGTCGCGGACGCGCTTGCCCGACAGGCTCGCCAGCGCCGCGCGCAGGGCGACCTTCATCGCGGCCATGGCGGCGCCGTCGATGATTTTCGTCGCGCGTTCCGGCGCGAGACGCTTCAGCGCATTGACCCTGCGCCCCACGGCGTTGGCGAGCCGCAACGCCGGGCCGACATGCTCCAGCCGGCGGACGGCGTCCATCAAGGCGGCGTGGTCTGCGGCGCTCATCCGCTCGGCGTCGAAATCCGGTCTCATTCGCGCTGTCCTTCCGCGCTGTTTGGCGACCGCCGGGAAATGTGGCCGATTTTCGCGGTTTCAAGCCCCGGATTAACCGTGTCGCGCCCCAGAACCTTAACGCGCGCCGCGACGGTAGTAAATCGTGATGCGCGCCGCGAGAGCCAGATAGGCGTGATGGGCCAGGAAAATCAAGGATTATGGACGAATGCGGACAATTTGAGCGAAATTGGCGAGGCTTGATTATACTTAATCAGGCGAAAGCAAAAAATGAATGCATTTGTCTAAAATGCGGCATTTTTACTTAGATAGATCGCAGAAGGCTGTTGGCATTATTCCCTCAACAACGGGGAATGACATGCGCCTCTCGAAATTTCTCGCTCTCGCCTTCGCCCTCCTGGCCATCGCGGTTCCGGCCGGTCCGGCCTCGGCCTTTTCCAGCAGCGACATCGCTTATGCTTCGGTCGGCGGCGAGACCAGCATTCCCTATGGCTGGATCGTGTTCTGCGGGCGCTACAAGAGCGAATGCTCCGCCCCGGCGCTGCCGGCTGCGGACGTCAACCTGACCGCAAGCGCGCGCCGCGAGATCCAGGACGTCAATTCCTTTGTCAATCGCGCCGTCGAGCCGGTTTCGGACATGGACCATTGGGGCATAGTGGACCGCTGGGACTATCCCGTGGATGGCAAGGGCGACTGCGAGGATTACGCCCTGCTGAAGCGCAAGATGCTGATCGAGCGCGGCTATCCCCGCCAGGCGCTGTTGGTCACCGTGGTGCGGGACCAGAATAACGAAGGCCACGCCATTCTGACGGTCAAGACCAACCATGGCGAATTCATCCTCGACAATCTGACCGATGAATTGAAGCCCGTGGACAAGATCCCCTATCGTCTGGTGAAGCGCCAGAGCCAGCAGGACCCGAATGTCTGGGTCGCCCTTGGCCCCACCGCCGCCCCGGTCGTCGCCTTGCGCTGAACAAATCTCAATTCCGAACTGCGAACCCCGCTCCGGCGGGGTTTTCTTTTGAGATTCTTTCGCGCTCCTGTTATCGCCGGAGGGGCGCCGCTTCCTCCCCCTTGTGGGGAGGGTCGGGGTGGGGGTGAATACGGGAGCGCCAAAAGCTTGCGCGTCGATCTGTTCGATTTCGATCTGCCCGAGGGCAGCATCGCCTTGCGGCCCGCCGAGCCGCGCGACGCGGCGCGGTTGCTGGCGGTGACGCCTGATGGACTGATCGACGCCCACGTGCGCGACCTTCCCGGCTTCCTGCGCCAGGGCGACGTTCTGGTGGTCAATGACGCCAAGGTCATCCCGGCGCAATTGTTCGGCTGGCGGCTGCGCGGCGAGGCGGTCGCCAGGATCGAGGCCACATTGCACAAGCGCGAGGGCGCATCGCATTGGCGGGCCTTCGTCCGCCCGGCGAAGAAACTGAAGCTCGGCGAGCGGATCGTGTTCGGCGAGGCGGACGGCCATGTCGAGGATTTCGGAGGCGCGGCCTGTCTCGCCGGCGCGCTCTGGGCTGAGGTCATCGAGAAGAACGAAGGCGAGGTCCTGCTGTCGTTCAACCTGTCGGGACCAGCGCTCGACGACGCGATTTTCGCCCTCGGCCATATGCCCCTGCCGCCCTATATCGCGGCGCGCAGGCCTGAGGACGCGCGCGACGCCGGCGATTACCAAACGCTTTTCGCCGAAAGGAGCGGGGCGGTCGCGGCGCCGACGGCGGGCCTGCATTTCACGCCCCGGCTGGTCGAGGCGGTCGAAAAAGCCGGCGCGACGATTGAAAAGGTCACGCTGCTGGTCGGCGCCGGGACTTTTTTGCCCGTGAAGGCGGACGACACCGCCGACCATGTCATGCACGCCGAATGGGGATCGATCGACGAGGAGGTCGCGGCGCGGCTGAATGCGGCGCGGACGGCGGGCGGGCGCATCGTCGCCGTCGGCACCACTTCGCTGCGCATTCTCGAAAGCGCGGCGGAGTCTTCCGGCGCGATCAAGCCTTTTTCCGGCGACACATCGATCTTCATCACGCCGGGCTATCGGTTCCGCGCGGTGGATGCGCTGATGACCAATTTCCACCTGCCGCGCTCGACTCTTTTCATGCTGGTTTGCGCCTTTTCCGGGGTGGAGCGCATGAAAGCGGCTTACGCCCATGCAATAGAGGCGGGCTATCGCTTTTATTCCTACGGGGACGCCTGCCTGCTGTTGCGCCCTGAGAACGGCGCCATATCGTCGGGAGCCGGCGCCTGACTCCTTCGCCCTCGATGGGGGAGGGAGGTGGAGACGCTGATCACATGTGATCGGGAGCCGATTCTGGCTTTTCGGCCGCCCATTTCCGCATCAGGCGCTCCCGCGCCGGCGGGTGGATGTTCAACTTCGTCAGGTCGCCGTTCACATGGCGGACGAGGATCGGGTCCATGATCCGCGCCCACAGCGGCGGGAACAGGACAAGCGCGGACATGCCGGCGTAACCGGTCGGCAATTGTGGCGCCTCATCGAAATGGCGTAGCGCCTGATAGCAGCGCATCGGATGGGCGTGATGGTCCGAATGGCGCGGCAGGTGGTAAAGCATGATATTGGTGGCGATATGGCTGGAGTTCCAGCTGTGCTCGGGACCGCAGGGCTCGATGCGGCCATCGCCGCGCTTTTCCCGCAGCAGGCCGTAATGCTGAAGATAATTGACCATTTCCAGCATGGTCAGGCCGATGAAGCCTTGCAGGAACAGCCAGGGAAGCACAGCCCCTCCGAGCCATAGCGTCAAGGCGCCGAAGAGCAGGGGCGTGATCGCCCAGGCGGTCAGCACGTCGTTGCGCCAGCTCCATGGCGAAAAACCCTTGCGCCTCAGGCGGTCGCTTTCCAGGGCCCAGGCCTCGTGGACGCCGCCGAAGAAGGTGCGCGGGAAATAGACGAAAAAAGGCTCGCCCATCCGCGCCGAAGAAAAATCCTCCGGCGTCGCCGCTTTCACATGATGCCCGCCATTATGTTCCATGGTGAAATGGCCGAACATCGAGGGCGCCAGCACGAATTTCGCCAGCCAGCGCTCGAGCGGCTCGGCCTTGTGGCCGATTTCATGGGCGTTGGTGATCGAAATGCCGTTGGCTATGCCGAGCGTCGTCGCCAGACCGAGCGACTCGACTACGGTCAGGCCGCCGTGGATCAGCATCCAGCTCGCCCAGATCAGGCTGGCGTACTGGATCGGCATGACGAGGTCCGCGACCCAGCGGTAATAGGTTTCGTTCTCGACCGCCTGGACCTCGCTCAGCTTGTAGCTCGCCTTGTCCACGCCGATGACGATGTCGATCACCGCCACGACGCCGTAAACGAAGATCAGTCCGAACCAGTAGAACAGCGACAACCCGGTCGCCTTGACCAGCAGCGCCCCGAAAACCGGCAAGGCGGGGGGAATGAAGACCAGCAGCCAAAGCCAGCGCTTGGCGCCATACATGGACTGGTCCCGGCTGGGCGGAAAGCTCTCGGCGTGACTCAACGTTTTCGCTCCGCGGAAATCTGAATGACCGTGGGTAAGGCTAGCCGACCCCGCAAACGCGAAAAGTCATGGTTAATACAATCTCGAACATTTTTCCGGCGCGGGGCGGAGGCGGCGGGGCAATGAAAAATTCTTTCCCAAAATCTTTTCCTTTTCCCGGCCTTTCATTAGGGTCCCGCCCAACGCCAGACCGCCAGACGAAAGAATCGCCGCCTGATGCCCGAACGCGCCGAATTTTACATCACTACCGCCATTCCTTACGCCAATGGCGCGCCTCATATCGGTCACGCCTATGAACGCATCGCGACCGACGCCTTCGCGCGCTTCCATCGGCTCGACGGGCGCGACGTGCTGTTCGTCACCGGCATGGACGAGCATGGCCTGAAAATGCAGCAGACGGCGGCGAGGGAAGGGCTGACCCCCCAGGCGCTGGCGGATCGCACCGCGGCCCAGTTCCAGGTCATGGGCGAGAAGCTGAGCGCCGTCGCCGACGATGTGGTGCGCACCACTCAAGCGCGCCACAAGATCTGCGTGCAGGAAATCTGGCGCCGCATGGCGGCGAAGGGCGACATCTATCTCTCGAAATATTCCGGCTGGTATTCAGTCCGCGACGAAGCCTATTACGACGAAGGCGAACTGACCGAAAACGCGGAAGGCAAGAAATTCGCGCCAACGGGAACGCCGGTCGAGTGGGTCGAGGAGGAGAGCTACTTCTTCCGGCTTTCGGCCTATGCCGAAAGGCTGCTGGCCCATTACGAGGCCAATCCCGACTTCATCACCCCGGAAAAATACCGCAACGAGATCATGGCCTTCGTAAAGCGCGGCCTCAACGACCTGTCCGTCAGCCGCACCACCTTCGACTGGGGCGTTCCCGTGCCGGACGACGAGCGCCATGTCATGTATGTCTGGGTGGATGCGCTCACGAATTATCTGACGGCCACGGAATGGTTCGAGGGCGGCCCGCGCGCAAAATACTGGCCGGCGGACGCTCATGTCATCGGCAAGGACATCACGAGGTTCCACGCCATCTTCTGGCCGGCTTTTTTGATGTCGGCCGATGTTCCGCTGCCGAAACAGATCGTCGTCCACGGTTTTCTGTTCAACCGTGGTGAGAAAATGTCGAAATCGGTGGGGAATGTCATCGATCCGATGGCGCTCGCCGACCATTACGGGGTGGACGCTTTGCGTTATTTCTTCTTGCGCGAAGTGCCCTTTGGCCAGGACGGCAATTATTCGCACGAGGCCATCGTCCAACGCATCAATGCGGATCTCGCCAATGATCTCGGCAATCTGGCGCAGCGCTCGCTGTCGATGATCGCCAAGAATTGCGGGGCAAGAGTTCCCGATCCGGGCGAAACCCTGGCCGCCGATATGGAGATCCTGTCCAAAGCCTATGAGGCGGTGGACCGCGCTCGCGTCGCCATATACGCCTTTGCGCCGCATCAGGCTTTGAGCGAAATCTGGGCGGTCGTCGCCGACGCCAACCGCTATTTTGCCGCGCAGGAGCCGTGGAAGCTGGGCAAAACCGACCCCGCGCGGCGTGACGCCGTGCTGTATGCGACGATCGAAGTCCTGCGCGTGGTCGGGATTTTGTGCCAGCCCTTCATCCCGGCGGCGGCGGGAAAATTGCTCGACCTTCTTGCGGTCCGGTCCGACGAGCGCAATTTCTCCTTCGCGACGCCGGAGCATCGGCTGTTCGCCGGCGCCGACCTGCCGGCCCCGGCGCCGATCTTTCCGCGTTATGTCGAGCCCGAGGCGGCCAAGTAATGCTCATCGACACCCATTGCCATCTCGATTTCCCCGAACTGGCCAAAGATCGCGCCGGCGTGCTCGCGCGCGCGAAATCGGCCGGGGTCGGGCGGATGATCACCATTTGCACCGAGATCGAGAAATTTGCCGCCATCCGCGAAATCGCCGAGAGCGACGAAAACATTTTCTGCTCTGTCGGCGCGCATCCCAACCATGCGCTAGACGAGCGCGAATTTTCGGCCGCTGAAATCGCGGCCTTGGCGGCGCACGAAAAATGTGTGGCGATAGGGGAGACAGGCCTCGATTATCATTACGACCGCGCCCCGCGCGACTTCGCCCAGCGGGTGTTCCGCGCCCATGTCGCGGCGGCGCGGGAGACCGGCCTGCCTCTGGTGATCCATACCCGTGACGCCGACGCCGACATGGCGGCGATTCTTGCCGAGGAAATGGCCAAGGGCGAGTTCAAGGCGCTGCTCCATTGCTTTTCGTCGAGCCGGGCGCTCGCCGAAAAAGGCGTGGAATTGGGGCTTTACGTTTCGTTCTCCGGCATCGTCACCTTCAAGAACTCCCACGAATTGCGCGACATCGCCAAAGACCTGCCGCTCGACCGGCTGCTGGTCGAGACCGACGCGCCCTTCCTCGCGCCGACGCCCTATCGCGGCAAGACCAACGAACCGGCCTATGTCGCGCAGACGGCCAAGGTCCTGGCCGAGGTCAAGGGCGTCACGGTGGAGGAACTGGCGAGGATCACCACCGAAAACGCCATGACCCTGTTCTCGAAAATGCCGCCGCTCCCCGCATGACGCTCGACATCACTATTCTTGGCTGCGGCTCGTCCGCGGGCGTGCCGCGCGTGGCGCAGGGCTGGGGCCATTGCGACCCCAACAATCCGAAAAACCGCCGCCGCCGCTGCGCGCTGTTGGTGGAAAAGCGCGGGGATCACGAACCCACGCGGCTGCTGGTGGACGCGGGGGCCGATCTGCGCGAACAATTGATCGCGACCGAGGTCCATCGTCTCGACGCGGTGCTGCTGACCCACGCCCATGCCGACCACATTCATGGCCTCGACGATCTTCGGCCCCTGACCATGGCGATGCATCGTCGGATCGACATTTTTCTCGATCCGCCGACCTGGGCCGCGGTGGGCAGACGTTTCGACTATCTGTTCGAGACGCCGCCGGGCAGCAATTATCCACCGCTGCTGATCCCCCATGTCTTCGACCATGGCTGGAATTTTTCGCACGGCGGTCCGGCGGGGGAAATCGAGGTTCAGACGTTCCGGCTCAATCATGGCGACATGGACGCCAGCGGCTTCCGCTTCGGGGCCTGCGCCTATACGCCGGATGTCAAATTTGTCCCGCCCGAAAGCATGGAATTTCTGGAAGATCTCGATTTGTGGATCGTGGACGCCTTGCGCCACAAGCATCATCCGAGCCATCTCTCGGTCGGCGAAACCCTGGAGCTGATCGAGCGTTTCAAGCCCAAACGCGCGGTGCTGACCAATCTCCACACCGATCTCGACTACGAGGTTCTGCGCCGGAACCTGCCGGAAAATGTCGAGCCCGCCTATGATTTCATGCGGTTGAGCGTGTAGACCTTGAGCGCGAGCGACGACAAACATGCTTTATGCGGCGAGGCCTTGCATGAGCTCGACCGCGACCGCTGGCTCGCCGCGATGTTCGCGCCGGACGCAGGCCGCCCGCATCTTTTCGCGCTCTATGCCTTCAATGCCGAGGTCGCGCGCATCGGCGACCATGTCTCCCAGCCCATTCTGGGCGACATCCGCCTGCAATGGTGGATCGACGTTATCAATGGCGAGCGCGCCGGCGAGGCCCTGGCCAATCCCACAGCTGCGGCGCTGCTGGAAACGATCGAAAAATTCGACCTGCCGCGCGAAAAACTGCTCGATCTTCTGGAGGCGCGGCGCTTCGATTTTTACGACGACCCGGCGCCCGATCAGGCTTTTGTGGACAAATATGGCGAGGAGACTTGCTCGGTTCTTTTCGTTTTTGCCAGCCGCATTCTCGGCGGCGCCGGCGCGCCGGAAGCCTCCGCCCCGGCGGGCCGCGCTTATGCTCTCGCCGGACTGCTGCGGGCCTTTCCCTGGCAGGTCGCGCGCCGGAAATGTTTTCTGCCGCTCGATTTGCTGGCGCGGCGCGGCCTGACGCCCGTCGATCTCTTCGCCCTCGCGAAGTCGGACGAAGTCAAGGCCGCCCTGGCCGAACTGCGCGCCCTGGCCAGGAAAGATCTCGCCGAGGCGAAACGGGCCGTCCTTGCTCTGCCGAAGCCGGAGCGCGAAGCCTTCCGCCTGCTGGCGCTGCCGGAACTTTACCTGCGCAAGATGGAGGACGGGGACCACGACCCCTATGTCGGGCCCGACGACGTCGCGCCATGGCGGCGCCAGTGGGCGCTGTGGCGGAATAAAATCTAGCGGCCGAAATTTAACGCGATTTCTGCATCATAGTCCGATGGCCCAATATCGGGCGGGCGTTCAGGCGGAGTCCTCAAACGCTATCGACCCAAATGGGACGCTTGGCAGTCGCAAGACATAGCCCGTCATTCCTTGGAAGCGGTCATTCCGATCGCATGGCGACGAGCCCGATTTGACCCATTTCGTCACGGATTGGACTTGCCCAAGAGCAAATGGCCGAAAAATTCGAGCTAACCCGGCAAAGGCCAGCGCGGTTCGGTTCCGTGACTGCGCGATTGAAGATGCCGGATTTGTGATGGCGGGTCGGGAAACAAGCCACGCGATGTACGCGTTGGGGTCAAGGTGTTTTTTGCGACGCTGGCTTGGCGGAGACACCCCATGGATTTGTCCCGCGCGGAAAAATTCATCAATCGACTGCCAGAACTAAGAACGCCGGAGGCGGTCGGCAAAGCATTTTCCGACATGATCCGACCCTTTGGCTTTTTTGGCGCCTCAGGCAGCGAATTGCGGCGCGCGCCGGAGGGACGCGTCCGCGATTTCGTCTTCGTCACATGGCCCGCCGAATGGCGCGAGGATTACGAAAATTGCGGCTATCCGCGCCACGATCCGATTCCCTTGCTGGCGTGGCTGAACTGGCGGCCATTCGATTTGAACGACGCCTTTGCCGACTGCGACAAAACTGAACAGCGCCTCGCCTTTGAGGAATGGGTGACGAAACTCGGCGTCGCCGACGTCTTCGCCGTGCCTCTCCATTTCCCCGGCGGCGACGTCGGCCTTTGCGTGAGCGTGGCGAGTCGAAAGCTCGAATGTCCGAAGGAGAGACGCGCGCTTCATTTCGCCTCGATCCATGCGCTCCTGCGCTGCCGGGAGCTTATCCACGCTGGCGGCGACTCCGGCGTGATGAAATGTCCACTGTCGCCCCGCGAGCTCGAATGCATGCGCTGGGTGCTCCATGGTAAATCGGACACGGATATCGGCCAAATTCTCAATATCTCACCGACAACGGTGCATTATCACATTGAGAATGTGAAGACCAAGCTCGATGTCAGAACGCGTCTCCAAGCCGCGAACGTAGCAATATCGCGTGGTTATATTTAAAATTGCTGCTAGGTATATCTGCGCCCTCCAACTAGAGGGCTATCAAAACGATTCCATCTCTCTATGCTCATTAAAAATTTTTTTAACTTATCGAACGACGTGGCCAGTCGCAATCGGTGTGCGCGCGAAGCTCCGAACGCTGGGGTCAGCGAAGCGGTTCGCTTCGGCTGACTGAAACAAGCGACCGGCTCCGGCTCTTCCAAAATTGAGCACTGTCGTGGAACGAGTGGAATTTGTCGGCGAGCATTCATCGCGGGCGGATGTCGCCTGGAGAACGCGCCGAGCTTAGTCCGTCCGGAAGTCGCCGATAGGCGCCTGCGCCGTCACGGCAAAAGGCCGACATTGCTCAGCTGGCGATGTCCGCCCTTTGAAATGGCAAAGCGTGGGGGCAAGCGCCAAGGCAATGGCATGGGCCTCACGGGGCGCTCGGTCGTCCGGTATGGGTGAACTCAAGGATACAGGAAGGAGGGTCGTATGCCGACGCCGCAAAACTCAACGTGAAATTGGATGGGAGAGTTACATGTTCCGAAATCACCAACATCGACAGCATCTGTTGAACAAGACCGCCGCAATCGTGACGGTTGCATTCGGTCTTTCTGGAGCAGCGGCCAATGCGGTGCCGATGCACAGGACAACGGCCGACCCCCCAGGAGATCCTCCTGGGGATAGAATATTCGGTATTTCGTATCAGGGCGACTGGATCAAGGCGGACGGTGGAAACTGCAAAGGCCGTAAGGGCGCGGCCGTCACCTTCGGTCTCGCGGACCCGACCGAAAGCGCGGAAGTGGGCGGGAACTGCCGCTAGTGATTGAATTCCGCCCGGAGGCGCGCCGGCCGACGCTTAGCGTCGGCCGGAAATGTTATGAAGCCGTTACAATGAACAGGAGGGCGGATCATACAAAATTCCTGCGCGGCGCGGAGTGAGGCATAATCGTCTGGAGCCTTCTCCGATCCAACTGACGCAATCTGCAGAGGAGATTTCGTCAACGCGATCGGAAAGCGCTTCGATTGGGTGGTTCGCCAGAGATTTCCAAGGCGAAGCCGCATTGCGAGCCGTTCCGATCCCGGCGTCATCGGGTTCACAGCCGGCCTCAGGCGCCGGTGTTGGGCATTCTGTCCGGCGTCTTGAACACCGTGGGGTGATCCACCGTACTGTTCCGCCACTTCGGGGCGGCCGGGAGTGTCTATTTCTGATGCCGCTCGTAGTATTCTTGATCATGCAGCGATCGTCTATGACGCCACGAACGGTTGGTTGGAGCCGATTCGCGGCTTTCGGCGAATGGGCGGAATTCGCCAGGCGCCGATCTTCGAATTGCAAATCGTGTCGATGATCAGGCGTCCGCTAGCCAGGCGCGAAGATCGGCCTCGGCGCGCGCCGACAGCGCCCGCTTCTTGGCGAGCGCCTTTTCCGGGCCGCGCAGGCGCTTGCCGTCAGGCGATTTCGGGGTGAAATCGAGCGGCGGGAACAGGCCAAAATTGACGTTCATCGGCTGAAAGCTGCGCGGGCCGGCGTCGATGGTCTCGATATGGCCGCCCGTGATGTGGTTGAGCAATGCGCCGAGCGCCGTGGTCCGGGGCGGTGGGGCCAAAATGTGGCCCAGCCGTTCGGCCGCCGCCATGCGCCCCGCGATGAGGCCGACCGATGCGCTTTCGACATAGCCCTCGCAACCGGTGATCTGACCCGCGAAGCGCAGGCGGGGCTGAGCCTTCAGCCGCAGGCCGCCGTCGAGAACTTTGGGCGAATTCAGGAAAGTATTGCGGTGCAAACCGCCGAGGCGCGCGAATTCAGCCTGTTCGAGACCGGGAATTTTCCGGAATGTCTCGACTTGCGCGCCATAGAGCAGCTTGGTCTGGAAACCGACCATATTATAAAGCGTTCCCAATGCGTTATCCTGGCGGAGCTGAACAATCGCGTAAGGTTTGACGGTTGGGTGGTGCGGGTTAGTCAGGCCGACCGGCTTCATCGGCCCGTGGCGCAGGGTCTCGCGGCCGCGCTCGGCCATGACCTCAATCGGCAGGCAGCCGTCGAAATAGGGCGTTTTTTCGAAGTCCTTGAACTGGGTCTTGGGGCCATCGATCAAGGCGTCGACAAAGGCCTCGTATTGGTCGCGGTCGAGCGGGCAATTGATGTAGTCGGCGCCGGTTCCGCCGGGCCCGGCCTTGTCGTAACGCGACTGGAGCCAGGCCTTCCCCATGTCGATCGAGTCGCGATGCACGATGGGGGCGATGGCGTCGTAAAAGGCCAGTTCCGCCTCGCCTGTCAGCGCGCCGATCGCCTCGGCGAGCGCGGGCGAGGTCAAAGGCCCCGAGGCGACGATTACGTTGTCCCATTCTGCCGGGGGCAGGCCCGCCACTTCCTCGCGACGGATTTCGACCAGCGGTTCGCTTTCCAGCGCGTGGGTCACGGCGGCGGCGAATGTGTCGCGGTCCACCGCCAGAGCCCCTCCCGCGGGCACCTTGTGGGCGTCGGCGCAGCGCAGGATCAGCGAGTCGAGCGCGCGCATTTCCCGATGCAGAACCCCGACGGCGTTGGCTTCCGAATCGTCGGAACGGAAGGAATTGGAGCAGACCAGTTCGGCGCAAAAGCCGGTCTTGTGGGCGTCGGTGGCGCGCTGGGGCCGCATTTCGTGCAGCACGGCGGGAACGCCGGCGCGCGCGATCTGCCAGGCGGCCTCGGAGCCGGCGAGCCCGCCGCCGATGATGTGGATCGGGGCGGGGGTGGAATTCTGTCGCTCTGTCATCCCGCTTAAGTAGATCAAGTCGCGGCGCCAGGGAATGGCGCCGTTCGCGCCGGTCTTGCGTTGTCGGAGTCGCGCGAGCAGTCGCCCGGCGAACAGGAGGGCCGCGCGGATGAAAAGATAGCCGATGAACAGATTGGCGGCGGCGAAAACCGGGATCGTCAGCGCATGAGCCGCCGCGACGCCGGATGATCAGCGGCTCGATCGCCAGCCATGAAAACAGACCCGAGCCCGGGCACAGCCAGCCCCAGTCGGGATGGCCGAGCGCGCCCAGCGCCGCGGCGCTGGTGAAATTTCCGGCCACTGTCGGCAGATAAAGCGTCGGGACGTCATCAATCGGGCCGCGCCGGCCCCGCCACATATAGCCGGTGCGCCAGAGCGAAAAGGCGAGATGCCAGCCGTTCCCGCCGGCGGCGGAGGCGCCGGGCCATAAGCCGTGAATAGGGCAGGACGGCGAGGACGATCAGCAAGGTCGAGACGCCGAGCAAGGGCCGGCGCTCCGCCCTGAACCGGGTGCTCGAACTCCTCGCGCGCCGTGGCGGGATGGGAAATCGCCTGCGCGACATAACCGAGGAGCAGGATTGCCCAGATCATCGCGGCGAGGGCCAGTCGAGCGTCTCAGTCATGCCCGCGTCCCGATCCTCTTCCCTTCGATGGCGCCGCCGCGCGCCCGCATATCGCAACCGCGCCGGGAACTGAAAAAGTCGCCTCAACCCCAGTCGAAACGCGGCTTTCGTTTCCGCCGCCAGGGCTGCTAACCTTGCGGCGCAGGAGCGGAGGTTCCGATGAAAAATTTTGTTTTCCTTCTCGTCGCGCTCGTTCTCGCCGGGGTCGCCGGCGCGGCGGAGGCCGAACAGAAGCCGATGATTTTCGTCTATGGTCCCGGCGGACCGGCGCCGGCGGTGAGAGAAGCGGCCGAGGCCTTTGGCGCCGCCAATGACGTCAGCGTGGTCGTCGCTTCCGGGCCGACGACGAACTGGGTGGACAAGGCGCGCAACGACGCCGATGTCCTTTACACCGGCTCGGAAAACATGGTGCACGAATACGCCAAGGCCATTCCCAACGCCTTCGATCCAAGCACGGCCGAGCCGCTTTACCTGCGCCCGGTGGTGATCCTCGTGCGCCCAGGTAATCCCAAGGGCATCCACGGCATCAACGATCTGCTCAAGACCGGGGTCAAAATCCTCGTCGTCGCCCATGGCGGTCAGATCGGATTGTGGGAGGACGTTGTGGGCCGCACGGGCGATATCGAGATGGTTCGGGCCTTCCGCCGCAACATGGTCTTTCCCGCCGCCACAAGCAGTTCCGTGGCGCTCGCAAGATGGAAGACCGACAAGGACATCGACGCCTGGCTAGTGTGGAACATCTGGAGCGTCGCCAATCCGGGGGTCGCCGATGTCGTCCCGATCGAAGAACAATACCGCATCTATCGCGACACCGGCGTCCTGCTGACGCGCAAGGGCGCGGCCAATCCCAAGGTCAAGGCTTTTGTCGATTTCCTCAAAAGCAAGGAAGGCCGCGCGATATTCGTCAAATGGGGCTGGGAAGGGCGCTGAAGGCGCGGAGGATCTATTTTGCCCGGATGAAAATTGACCAACGAAAATCGTCCGGGTATAAATAACCGCATGAACGCGGGCTTTTGCACTATCTTCGTTGGAACCCAGCGCGTGGCCCGCGTTTCTAACGCTTTCGTTGCTAGCGTCGCGCGCCAGATTCTGGCCGCAGACCCGGGCGCGCGGGTCCTCGTGTTCGACGATGCGACCGGACGGCAGGTCGATCCCGACTTTCGCGAAAGCCCCGGGAGTCCCGCGCCGGCGGCGGCGGAGGCGCCGCGCGGGCGCGGGCGGCCGAAGCTCGGCGTGGTCGCCAGGGAGGTTACCCTGTTGCCTCGCCACTGGGATTGGCTGAACGGCCAACCCGGCGGCGCTTCGGTCGCCCTGCGCAAGCTGGTCGAAAATGCCCTGCACGACGACGGCGAGGCCTCGTCGAGCGGTTGGCGCGCGCCAGAGCGAGACGCGGAATTGATCCGCCGCCGCGAAGCGCGCGAGGCCGCCTATCGCTTCCTGTCGGCGATGGGCGGCGATTTGCCTGGCTTCGAGGAAGCCGCGCGCGCCTTGTTCGCGGAGGATCGCCCGCGTTTCGCCCGGATCGTCGCCGCCTGGCCCGGCGATGTCGCCGCTTATGCGCGCTGGCTCGCCTTTGGCGAAGGCGAAGGCTGACCCGCCGAAGGCGCTCGCCTTCGACCGCGCGCCGTGCTAACCCGCAAAGCCGCTCGCCTTCGGCGGCGCGGCGTGATAACCCGCACGACGCAAAGCGCCGGGGAAGCAGATGGCCGATATTTTCCGTGAAGTCGATGAAGACGTCCGCACCGATCAGCTCAAGCGGCTGTGGTCGAAATATTCGATCGTCGTCGCGGGTCTCGCCTTGGCGATCATCCTCGGAACGACGATCTTCGTCTTCATCCAGCACCAGAAACAGGTTCGCGACGAAACCGCCGGCGCGGCCTTTCAAGCCGCGCAGGCCCTGGCCGAGGCCAAAAAGCCGGAGGCGGCGGCCGCGGCGTTCGATCATATCGCACGGACGGCGCCCGCCGGCTATCAGGCGCTGGCGCGGCTGCGCGCGGCCGAGGAACGCGCGGGAAACGACCGCGATGCGGCGGTCAAGGAGCTGGACGCGATCGCCGCCGACGGCTCGCTCGATAAATTGCTGCGCGACGTCGCCGCCTTGCGCGCCGGAATCCTGAGGGTCGACGTCGCGGACAAGGCTGAACTGGAACGGCGTTTCGGGGCGCTGATGGACAGCGCCTTCCGCCACACCGCCCGGGAAATGCTCGGTCTCGCCGCCCTGAAGCGCGGCGATTTCGAGGATGCGGGAAAATGGTTCGACCAGATCGTGGTCGATCCCGCCGCCCCGACCGATCTGCGCCGGCAGGTCAACGCCTTCCTGTCGCTGGTGCGCGGCGGCGGCAAGTTTTCGCCTGCGCCCGCCAGCAAGTCGACAGAGAAGCCCGCCGCCTCCGCAAAATAATGTCCTTCACCGTCGCGATCATCGGCCGGCCCAATGTCGGCAAGTCCACATTGTTCAACCGGCTGGTGGGCAAAAAACTGGCTTTGGTCGACGACCAGCCGGGGGTGACGCGCGACCGCCGCGCCGGCGAGGCCCGTCTCGGCGACCTGAATTTTACCGTCATCGACACGGCGGGGCTGGAGGGAGGAGGCGTCGAGACGCTTTCGGGGCGGATGCGCGCCCAGACCGAAGCCGCGATCGAAGACGCCGACGCCATTTTCTTCGTCGTGGACGCGCGGGTCGGGGTGACGCCGGAGGACCGCCATTTCGCCGCTCTGGCGCGGCGCGCCGGCAAGCCGCTGATCCTCATCGCCAACAAGGCGGAAGGCAAGGCGGGCGAGGCGGGCGCCTATGAATCCTTCGCGCTGGGCCTCGGCGATCCGGTGCCACTGTCCGCCGAACATGGCGAGGGCTTCGCCGAACTTTATTCCGCTCTGCTCGCGGCTCTGCCCGATGCGACGGCGCTCGCCGAGGACGAGGCCGAGGAAGGGCGCCGGCTGGTTCTGGCGGACGATGAGGACGGCAGCGAGCTCGATCCTTCAAAACCGTTGCGCATCGCCGTCGTCGGCCGACCCAACGCCGGCAAATCGACGCTCATCAACCGTCTCCTCGGCGAGGAGCGCCTGCTGACCGGGCCGGAGGCGGGGGTCACCCGCGACTCGATCGGCGTTGAGCATTTTTGGCCCAAAGGTGCGCGCGAGCTCAAGATTTTTGACACTGCCGGCTTACGCAAGCGCGCAAAAGTCGAGGGCAAGCTCGAAAAACTTGCCGCCGCGGACGCTTTGCGCGCAGTGAAATTCGCCGAGGTGGTGGTGGTTCTGCTCGACGCGACCATTCCCTTCGAGAAGCAGGACCTGACCATCGTCGATCTGGTCGCGCGCGAGGGGCGGGCTCCGGTCATCGGGCTCAACAAATGGGACCTGATCGAGGACAAGGGTCCGAAGCTGATCGAATTGCGCGAGGAGGCCGACCGGCTGCTGCCGCAGACGCGCGGCGTCGCCGTGGTTCCGGTTTCAGGCGCGACCGGGCAAGGCGTGGACGCCCTGATCGAGGCGGCGATCAAGGCCCATGAGGTGTGGAACAAGCGCATTTCCACGGCGCGGCTCAACCGCTGGCTCGAAGGCGCGCTGGAGCAGAACCCGCCGCCGGCGGTGGCGGGACGGCGGATCAAGATCCGCTATGTCACCCAGCCCAAGGCGCGCCCGCCCCATTTCGTGGTCTTCGGCAACCAGCTCGACGAATTGCCCGCGTCCTATCAGCGCTATCTCGTCAACGGCCTGCGCCAGACCTTCGACTTGCCGGGAACGCCGATACGGGTGACGCTGAAGCAGGGCGACAATCCTTATGCCGGAAAGAAGCGGCGCTAGGCGATGACCGAGGCGAAGCGTCGGTCCGTCCTGCGGCGCATGCCGTCTGGAGTCTGGGTCCTCGGCTTCGTCAGCCTGTTCATGGACATTTCCTCGGAAATGATCCACAGCCTGCTGCCGCTGTTCATGACCGATGTCCTCGGCGCCGGCGCCGTGGCGGTGGGGCTGGTCGAGGGCGGCGCCGAAGCCGCCGCTCTGATCGTGAAAATCTTTTCCGGCCTGTTGAGCGACTGGTTCGGCAAGCGTAAGGCGCTGGCCTTGTTTGGCTACGGCCTCAGCGCGCTGACCAAGCCCTTTTTCGCGCTCGCGCCGGGCCTTGGACTCGTCTTCGCCGCGCGCCTCGTAGATCGGATGGGGAAAGGCCTGCGCGGCGCGCCGCGCGACGCCCTGGTGGCGGATCTGGCGCCGGCCGGCATGCGCGGGGCGGCTTTCGGCTTGCGTCAGGCGCTCGATACGGTCGGTGCTTTTCTCGGGCCGTTGCTGGCCATGGCGTTGATGCTGCACACGCGCGACAATTTCCGCGCCGTGTTCTGGGCCGCCGCGATTCCCGCTTTTCTCTGCGTCGCCTTGCTCGGCTTCGGGCTGCGCGAGCCCCAACATGGGGCGGGCGGAGGCAGGGTCAATCCGATCCGCCGCGAAAGCCTGCGCCGTCTCGGCGGCGCTTACTGGTGGGTGGTCATCGTCGGCGGGATTTTCGCTCTGGCCCGTTTCAGCGAGGCTTTTTTGGTGCTGCACGCGCAGCAGACGGGAGTCGCAATCGCTTTTGTCCCGCTGGTCATGGCGGCGATGAGCCTCGTCTATTCCGCGACCGCTTTTCCTTTCGGCCGTCTTGCGGATCGATTCGACCGCCGGCTGCTCCTCGGCTTCGGCCTTATTCTATTGATCGCCGCCGACATTGCCCTGGCCTTGGCCCATCATTGGAGCCTCGTCCTGGTCGGCCTCGCGCTATGGGGGCTGCATATGGGCGCGACCCAGGGCCTTCTGGCGGCCATGGTCGCGGATGCCGCGCCGGCGGAATTGCACGGAACCGGCTTCGGCTTCTTCAATCTGGTTCAGGGAATCGTTGCGCTGCTGGCGAGCGTCCTCGCCGGCGCGCTGTGGCAGAAATTTGGCGCGCCCGCGACTTTTGCCGCCGGCGCCCTGTTCAGCGCCCTGGCCCTGGCGGCCCTCGCCGCGCGGCCTCAGGCGGGCGGCTGACAAAAGGGGCGCTGATGCGCCGCGTCAGATCGGCCCTTGAAACGCGAGCACCTTGTCGGTCGGGAAATCGTAGATCTTCCCCGTTTCCTGCCAGTCCGGCCCACAGAGGTCGGCGAGTTTGGGGGCGAATTCCTCGGGGGTCTTGAGGGTCGCCGGGTCTTCGCCAGGCATGGCGGAGGCGCGCATGCGGGTGCGTAAGGGACCGGGATTGACGCTCATCGCCTTGACGTTGGAAATATTGGCGACGTCGGCGGCGTAGGAGCGCATCATCGCGTCGAGCGCCGCCTTGGTGATCGCATAGGGGCCCCAGAAGGCCTTGTAATCCGCCCTTTGCGCCACGCCGGAGGACAGAAACACGACGCGGCCCGCGTCGGAGGCCCGAAGCAGCGGATCGAGCGAACGCAGCAGCCGGTAATTGGCGGTGACATTGACCGCGATCAGCTTGTCCCATTCGTCCGGGTCACAATGGGAGACCGGCGTCAGCGGCCCGAGAATTCCGGCGTTGCCGACGAAAATGTCGAGCTTGCCCCAGCGCTCGAAAATCGCCGCGCCGAGACGATCGAGCGCTGGATAATCCTTGATGTCGCAAGGAACCAGCGTCGCCTCGGAGCCGAGCGCGCGGATTTCGTCGTCGAGTTCTTCGAGCGAACCTTGGGTGCGCGCGAGCGCGATGACATGGGCCCCGCGCCGCGCCAGTTCGAGCGCGACGGCGCGGCCGATGCCGCGCGAGGCGCCGGTGACCAGAGCGAGACGGCCGGCGAGCTTCTTTTCGCCGGGCGCAGACATTTCCGACATGAGCAGTCCTGTGAAAAACGGGCTCAGCCGGTTTCGGCGAGCAGCGACAACTGGGCGCGAATATCCTTGCCGTTGAGGTCGGTCAAGGTGGTCGGATAATCGCCGGTGAAGCAATGGTCGGTGAATTGCGGGCGCCGCGGATCGCGGGCGACCTGGCCCATGGCCGTGTAAATGCCCTCGATCGAGAGAAAGGCGAGGGAATCCGCGCCGATCCAGGCGCGCATCTCTTCGAGGGTATGGGTCGCCGCCAGAAGTTTTTCGCGCTGCGGCGTGTCGATGCCGTAATAATCGGGATGGGTGATCGGCGGCGAGGAAATGCGGAAATGCACCTCGCGCGCGCCGGCGTCGCGCATCATCTGCACGATCTTCACCGAAGTGGTGCCGCGCACGATGGAATCGTCGAGCAGGATGATCCTCTTGCCCGCGACCACGGCGCGATTGGCCGAATGTTTCATTCTTACGCCCAGCTCGCGGATGCTCTGGGTCGGCTGGATGAAGGTGCGGCCGACGTAATGGTTGCGGATGATGCCGAGTTCGAAGGGAATGCCCGAAGCGCGGGAATAGCCGATTGCCGCCGGCACCCCGGAATCCGGCACCGGGACCACGACATCGGCTTCGATCGGATTCTCAAAGGCGAGCTGCGCGCCCATCGCCTTGCGCACGTCATAGACCGAACGGCCGTGGACGATCGAATCGGGACGGGCGAAATAAATATATTCGAAGATGCAGGGGCGGGCCTGCTGCGGCGGGAACGGGCGAAGACTTTCCAGTCCGTCTTCGGAAATGACTACGATCTCGCCGTTCTCGACGTCGCGGATGAAATGGGCGCCGATAATGTCGAGCGCGCAGGTTTCGGAGGCGAGAATATAGTGGCCGTCGAGCTGGCCCAGCACCAGCGGGCGAATGCCGAGCGGATCGCGCGCGCCGATCATCTTCTTGTTGCTCAGGGCGACGAAAGCATAGGCGCCTTCGAGTTGGCGCAGGGCCTCAATGAAGCGGTCGACGATAGCGTGCTTGCGGCTGCGCGCCACGAGGTGCAGCACGACTTCTGTGTCGGAGGTGGACTGGTAAATCGCGCCGGCGCGGATCAATTCGCGGCGAATGGTCAAGGCGTTGGTGAGATTGCCGTTATGGGCGACCGCGAAACCGCCGGAATCCAGCTCGGCGAATAGCGGCTGGACGTTGCGCAGGATGGTTTCGCCGGTGGTCGAATAGCGGACATGGCCGATGGCGCGGTCGCCGGGCAGGCGCTCGATGGTCGAGGCTTTCGAAAACGTGTCGCCGACCATGCCCATGCGGCGCTCGGAATTGAACCGCTTGCCGTCATAAGTGACGATGCCGGCCGCTTCCTGGCCCCGATGCTGAAGCGCGTGGAGGCCGAGCGCCGTGATGGCTGCGGCGTCGGGGTGGCCGAAAATGCCGAAAACGCCGCACTCCTCGCGCAATCGGTCGCCGTCCAGATCGAAATCGGCGAAAATTTCAGGCTCCGCGCCGGATCGGTCCATGCTGCTGGCTCCATCGTTGCGCGGGCGCCCGCGCGAAAGGACGTTTTTCAGCCCCTCTGGCGAAGAAGCTCAATAAACCTCGAACCGACAAAAGGAAAGCCTTTGTCGAGATTTCCAGCTCCGCGCCGCGCGCCGGCACGAAAATCTCCCGACTTAGCTCAGCGGTTGAGGTCGATGATGCCGTCGAGCTTGTGCTTTTCGCCCTGAGTCGGCCCCGAGGCGCCCGAATTGTCGGGACGTGGCGGGGGAGCGGGCGGCGAGGGGGTCGCGGGCGCGGACTTCGGTTCGGACTCGGGCTCGGGCGGCGGAGCTTCGTCCGTGGCCGCCGGCTTGGCCTTCTTGAATTTTGCGATCAGGCCGTCGGGATCGTCGGGGAGAAACGACAGCAATTGATCGCTCGCGGCCTTGAGCAGCGGCAGGCTGCGCGCGTTGTCCAGCCATTGCTTGCGGAAGGTGGAAGCGGAATTAGGCGTTGAACTGGCGGTGTCCGGCGCAAGCCAGTTGAAGAAGATGAAGGCGATGGCGCACAGCAGGAAGCCGCGCACCGCGCCGAAAGCGAAACCGAGCGTCCGGTCGAGGGCGCCGATTCGTGAATCGAGCACCGCGTCGGAGATGCGGATGGTGAAGATGGAAACGACGATCAGGGCGACCAGGAAGATCGCGGCCCCGGCGGCATAGGGTCGGATCGCCGCCTTGCTGATAAAGATCGGCGACGCGGGGTCCGAGAGCTTCGGAAGCAGCAGCGGATAGAAATAGACCGCCGCCGCCGCCGCGACACTCCAGGAAAGGATCGCCATGACCTCGCGGGTGAAGCCGCGAACCGTCGCGAGCAGGGCCGAGATCAGGACGACGGCGATCAGACCCAAGTCAACATAAGACGGCATGAGGCGCCTCGATCGGGATGCATTTCGCCCGGATGGACCGGGGCTGGCGGAGGTTTGGCGGGGTTCCGCCTTTATTCTGGTCGCCAGCTTATAGCCAATGCGGTCCTCCGCGTCGATAGCCGGTTAGCTGGCCGCGCGCGCGGCGCGGGAGGCGGGGGCGGCGCGGCCCAGAGCGGCGATGTCGGCGATGACCTCGCCGATGTGGCGGATGGGCCGCTGAACGATGCCGGCGACCTTGCCCGACGGTTCGCCGTCCTGGGGGCCGGGGGGCGCGACGGCGCGGGAAAAGCCGAGCTTGGCGGCCTCTTTCAGGCGCAGATTGGCGTGCGGGGCCGGGCGGATCGCGCCCGACAGGCCGACCTCGCCGAAAAAGGCCGTGTCATGGGGCAGGACCGCGCCGGTGAGCGAGGAAACCAGGGCCGCGGCGGCGGCGAGATCGGCGGCCGGCTCGGAAATCTTCACCCCACCCGCGACATTGAGATAAATGTCGTGCTGGCCCAGCCGCGCCCGGCCGTGAGTTTCGAGCACCGCGACCAGCATGGACAGGCGGTTCGGGTCCCAGCCGACGACGGCGCGGCGGGGCGTGCCGAGCACGCTGGGCGCGACCAGCGCCTGGATCTCGACGAGGACCGGCCGTGTGCCCTCCATGCCCGCGAAAACGGCGGCGCCCGGAGCCGACCCGTCGCGCCCAGACAGAAAAAGCGCGGAGGGGTTGGCGACTTCCGACAGGCCGGCGCCGGTCATTTCGAACACGCCGATCTCGTCGGTCGGGCCAAAGCGGTTCTTGACGTTGCGCAGGATGCGGAAATGATGCGCGCCGTCGCCCTCGAAGGAGGCGACCGCATCCACCATATGCTCGACGACGCGCGGGCCGGCGATCTGGCCGTCCTTGGTGACATGGCCGACGAGGATCACGCAGGCGCCCGAGAGTTTTGCATAGCGAATCAGGGCCTGCGCCGCGCAGCGCACCTGCGTCACCGTCCCCGGCGTCGCCTCGACGGTCTCGGTCCACATGGTCTGGATGGAGTCGATCACCGCCAGCGCGGGGCGGCGGCCCGTCGACAGCGTGGCGATGATGTCCTCAACCGAGGTTTCCGCCGCCAGTTCGACCGGCGCGTCGGTCAGGCCGAGGCGTTCGGCGCGCAGACGCACCTGAGCCGCCGCCTCCTCGCCGGAAATATAGACCACGCGCTCGCCGCGTCGCGCCAGAGCGGCGCAGGCCTGAATCAGCAAGGTCGATTTGCCGATCCCCGGCTCGCCGCCAATCAGCAGGACGGAGCCCGGCACGAAGCCGCCGCCAGTGACGCGGTCAAGCTCCGTCATGCCGGACAATAGGCGGGGCGGAGATTTCGCCTCGCCGGTCAGCCCTTCGAGCGCAAAGACACGCCCTTTGCGCGCATTGCGCGCGGCGGGCGCGCCGATGCCGGCCGAGGGCGCCTCCTCGACCAGGGTGTTCCATTCGTTGCAGGCTTCGCATTTGCCCTGCCAGCGCGAGGCGACGGCGCCGCAGCTCTGGCAGATGAAGGACGCGCGCGGTTTGGCCAAGGGGGGGAGAATCCAGATTTACGATGAGAACAATTATAGAACATAATCCGCGCGCACTGTCCAGAGCCGGCGTGCGAGACGCTTCGCTTTAAACGGAGGCGCGCAGGTGCTATCTAAACGAGGCAAGGCAAACTGTTTCGCCGGACCTTGAACCGGTTGAAAGGAAGAAAAATGTCTGGTCGTCCCCTGATGGAGTTGACGGACGCCGCCGCAGAGCGGGTCCGCGGATTGGTCGAAAAGTCCGGCGGCAAGGCAGTCGGCCTGCGTGTCGGCGTCAAGAACGGCGGCTGCGCCGGCATGTCCTATACCGTCGAAATGGCGGAAGAGGTCCGGCCGGGCGAATCGCTGGTCGAGGACAAGGGCGCCAAAGTGCTGATCGATCCCCAGGCTTTGCTGTTCCTGATCGGGGCGCGGATGGACTTCACCACCACCAAATTGTCTTCAACCTTCACTTTCAATAATCCGAACGAGACCGCCGCCTGCGGCTGCGGCGAATCGGTGTCGCTGCAGCCAGCCGACGCGAGCTTGCTTAAGGCCTATTCGGGCTGATCCGCGCTGAGGGTCAGGAAGGCGATCCGGAAACCGATCCTGAAAGGGCCGGGAGAAGCCGCCAGCAGGCGGCGCAGCGCGCCCGCCCGGTTGGGCCGCGCGCCCGGGCGCGGGGTCCGCGCCCCGGCCTGTTTCAGGCCGCGCAGAAAGGCGCCCGCGTCGGGATAGTCGGCGGAAAAGTCGGAAAATTCGAGTCTTGCACCAAGGCCCGCGGCGAAATTCTCCGGCGGAAAGTCCCAGATCGCGTCGTCCATGCCCGAGGCGTTCAAGAATTGTCGCCAGGCGCTCAGACTGCCGGCGACCGGCGTCGCGACACAGAGTTTTCCGTTCCGAGCCAGATGTTGGCGCCATGCCATCAACGCCGCGCGCGGATCGTCGAGCCAGTGCAGCATCATGCTCGACAGGATCAGGTCATAACTCGGGAGATCGCGGAGATCGCGGGCGTCGCGCGTCAGGGTCGCGACGTTCGGATATTTGGCGCGCAGTTTCCGCAGCATGGCGGGCGCGGCGTCGAGCGCGGCGATTTTCGCATCCGGCCATTGCGCCAGCGCGAAGCCGGTCACATGGCCGGCGCCCGCGCCGAGGTCGAGGATGTTGAGCGGCGTCGTTTCGATAGCCGCCGCGGCGCGGAAAACCAGGGCGCGCGCGACCTCGCGCTGGACGGGCGTGACCAAATCGTAGGTTTCCGCCGCCGCGTCGAAAGCGGCGACGATCGGATTAGGGTCAGAAGTCATGAGCGCGCAGGAAAGCGTTGATCTGTTCGGCGCAGAATTCCGGCGACGCCCAGGGCATGCCGTGGCCGCCGGCCTCATGGAGCGCCAGCGTCCCACCCGAAATTTCGGCGAGACGGCGCGAGGCGGCGGGCGGCGCGAGCGCGTCGTCTAGCGCCCCGAGCACGAGCGTCGGCCTGCCGCCGGCCAAGGGCGTGGCGTCGAAATCGCGCAAAAGGTCGAGCCCATCCATCAGGCGCTGCTTTTGCGCCTTTCCCGCCGCCGGCGCCAGTCCATGCGTGGCGCGGAAATTGTCGGCGCAGGCTTGCGCGTCGCGCTCCAGCGCCTGCCGCATGGCCCGCAGCGCGGCGGGCGGAACGCAACCCTCGCCCGAAGCATCGAGGCGGAAGCGGGCGAAGGAATTGATCGCCACGACGCCCGCCCAGTCGCCGCGCTGACGCAGGCCCCAGAGCAGGCCGGCGGAATGGCTGACGAGAATGTCGCCGTATTGCAGGGCCGGGACGTCCGGCTGACCGAAAAAGCCGAGATCGACTCGTATGTGCCGCGCCGGGAGCAGCGGCGCCAGCATGTCCCAGATTTCGGGGCCGAGCGCCCAGCCATGGATGAAAACCAGCCTCATGCCGCCGCGCCAGCATTTTTCGGCGCGAATTCGCCGAGAGCGGCGACGAGCGCATCTAAATCTTCCTCCGTGTGAACGGCGCTGAGGGAAATGCGCAAACGGCTCGACCCTTGCGGCACGGTCGGCGGCCGGATGGCGGCGACCCAAAAACCGCGGCGCTCCAGTTCCGCGGCAAGCGCGACGGTCTCGGCCTCGCCGCCGACGATGACAGGCACGATCTGGCTGGCGCTCGCCCCGCAATTCCAGCCTTGGGCCCGAAGCGTCGCGCGAAAGACTTCCGCGCGTGACAGCAGCCGTTCACGTTCGCGAGCCATTTGCGGCACAAGCGCGAGGGCTGCGTCGATGGCGCCAAGCACGGCCGGGGGGAGGCCGGTGCTATATATGAAACCGCCACAGCGCTGGACTAAAAAATCGCGGATGTCGGCGTCGCAGGCGAGATAGGAGCCGAAGCCGCCCAGCGCCTTTCCAAAGGTGCCCATGGCGACATCGACCAGCTCCGGGAAATCTTCACAAAGGCCATAGCCGCGCGCGCCAAAAACGCCGGTGGCGTGGGCCTCATCCACATAGAGCAGGGCGCCGAAATCACGCGCCAGCGCGCCGATGCGGGCGAGATCGGCCAGGTCGCCGTCCATACCGAACACGCTTTCGGTGACGATGACGCAATAATCGCCCTTTCTCGCACGGCTACGCAAAAGGCTTTCGAGATGGTCGCAGTCATTGTGGCGGAAACGCATCAGCCGGGCGCCCGAAAGAAGCGCGCCTTGCAGGAGCGAATGATGGGCAAGGCGGTCGGCCAGGATGCTCACCGGGCGCCTGGCCATCTCCGGCTCGGCCAGAGCGGCGAGCGCGGTGAGATTGGTCTGGTAGCCCGCCGCCATGATGAGGGCGGCAGGCTGGTTCTTCGCGGCGGCCATGCGCGCCTCGAGCGCCGCGAATTCCGGGTTTTCGCCAGTCACCAGCCGCGAGGCGGCGACCCCGGCGCCATATCTTTTGGTATAAGAACAGGCGGCTTCGATCAGGGCGGGGTGCTGGCTCAAGCCGAGATAATCGTTGCTGGCGAAATTCGTCAGCGCGCGTCCGTCCCGCAAAATGCGGCCTTGCGGCGCAAGCGTGGCCGTTTGCAGCCGGCGCAGCCGGTTCTGTCCGGTCCGGGCGTCGCAATAAGCGCGATAGATGGGCGTTTTTGCCATTTGAGGCCATTCTGATAAGACAGCCGGAAACCAAAGTCACGGGAATGACATGACGATCAATCCGCAGATTTCGGCGAAGGCGCCGATCCGCCACGACTGGGCGCAGGAAGAAATCGAAGCGCTTTTCGCCTTGCCGCTGCTCGAACTCGTGCATCGCGCGCAAAGTGTCCATCGTCAATATCACGACGACAGCATTCAGCTCGCAAGCCTGTTGTCGATCAAGACGGGCGGCTGCGCCGAGGATTGCGGCTATTGCCCGCAGAGCGCCCATCACGCCAAGACCACCGGACAGGTCAAGGAGACCATGTTCGACGTTGAGGACGTTCTGTACCGCGCCCGTATCGCCAAGGAGGCGGGCGCCTCGCGCTTCTGCATGGGCGCGGCCTGGCGCTCGGTGCGCGACGGCAAGGAATTCGATTCGGTGCTCGACATGGTCAAGGGCGTCCGCGACATGGGCATGGAAGCCTGCGTGACGCTCGGCATGCTGCAGCCGCACCAGGCGCAAAAGCTCGCGGAAGCAGGCCTGACCGCCTACAACCACAATCTCGACACCAGCCCGGAATTTTACGGCGAGATCATTTCCACCCGCACCTATCAGGACCGGCTGGAGACTCTTGGCCATGTCCGCGCCGCGGGCATCGAAATCTGCTGCGGCGGCATCATCGGCATGGGCGAGAAGGAATATGACCGCGCCTCTTTGCTGCGCGTGCTCTCCGCCATGAACCCTCATCCGGAAAGCGTGCCGGTCAATGCCCTGGTGGCGGTGCGCGGCACGCCAATGGAGGGAAAACCGCCGGTGGACGCCTTCGACATGGTTCGGATGATCGCGGTCGCCCGCATCGTCATGCCGAAGTCGCGCGTGCGCCTCTCCGCCGGCCGCGCCGAAATGAGCGCCGAGGCCCAGGCCCTGTGCTTCATGGCCGGCGCCAATTCGATTTTTTATGGAGAGAAGCTGCTGACCACGGCCAATAACGACGCCGAGGCCGACCGCGCCCTGATCGATCGCTTAGGGTTGAAGGTGCAGGAGATTCAGGAGCGCAACGCGCATTACGGTCTTTCTCATTGATCGCCATATCTCTCAGTCGCTAGGACCCTCGCGTCGGAGGGGCGTCGCTTATCGCGACTGGCGTCCGGGAGGAATTCGAGGGCTGCTGAACCCGCTTTGCCGCGCCCTTGTCCCAGGCAGCTGGAGCGGGCGGGGCGTGCGTCGGCCCCGCCGCGCGCTCAATGATGACGAAGCGACGTCGTCTCGCCCGAGGGCAGGCCGGCCATATGGACGTCGCCGCCATAATAGGCCTGGACGACCGCGTGGGTGTCATGATTCGCGCGGAAGGAAGCGATCTTGCCGTCGCGAATCCTGAACAGATGCATCCATTCGTCCTCGAACTGCGCGCCCGATCTGCGCATGCGTCCGCGAGATCGTCCGACGACGGTCACGCAATCCTTGCCGGCGTAAAACTCCATTGGTGTGAAGCTCTGCACCTCGACATTCTTGGCCAGTTCCGTGAAAAAGCGTCTGGCTCCTTCGATCCCCTTGTGTTCGCCGCCCCATGGCAGGAGTGCGGGGTCGGCGTTGCTGATCCAGTCGCCGTCGGCAGTCATCTCCTGGAGAAGCTTGTCGATCTGCCCGCTGGTGTACAGGGCGTATAGGGACTTGACATAGGCGATATTGTCCATGACCTCAGCCTCCATAGCTTCGTGGAAGGCAAATTTCTCTGCGGTCGACGCAAGCGATTTGGCGCCGTTTTGAGATCTTCGTACTAGCTATACCGTAGCATTACATAGCGCAGCGTTCGCTATTGCGGCGAATACAGGCATCGGAACTTATAGTCTGACGGGAGGCGCAACAAATCACAAGGACGTGACGCTCGCTGTCGCGAACGAGGACCGGGAGTCAGGATTTCGACAGCCATCCCGGCAATGTTTCGCAAATCGCCGACGTCAGGGCGGCGAGTTGATCCTCGCGAATGGTAAAGGCCGGCGTCAGATAGACGATGTCGCCGAAGGGGCGGATCCAGAAGCCCTGTTCGGCGAATTTTGTCCTGAGAGCGGCGTGGACGCCCAGATTTTGGCACTGCACCACGCCGATGGCGCCCCTGACCCGCACGTCGACCACGCCAGGAATTTTTACGCAGGGCGCCAGGCCTTCGCGCAGAAGGGCCTCATTGCGGGCGACCTGTTCCAGGCGCGGCTCGGTTTCGAACAGGTCGAGCGAGGCGTTGGCCGCGGCGCAGGCGAGGGGATTGGCCATGAAGGTCGGGCCGTGCATCAGCGCTCTGGCCGGATCGTCGGAGAGAAAAGCCTCGAAGACATGGGGACGGCAAAGAGTCGCCGCGAGGGAAAGAGCGCCGCCGGTCAGGCCCTTGCCGAGACACATGATATCCGGCGTGATTCCCGCCTGTTCGCAGGCGAAAAAAGTTCCTGTCCGCCCGAAGCCGACGAAAATCTCGTCCGCGATCAGCAGCACGCCATGGCGTGAACAAGCGTCCGCCACCCGCCGCAAGGTTTCGGGCGAGAAAAATTTCATTCCGCCCGCGCCCTGGACCAGAGGCTCGATCAAGACAGCGGCGATGTTTTCTTTTTCGCGCGCCAGAAGATCGTCGAACGCCTTTTCCGAGGCGTCGTCGGTGGGCAGGTCCGCCAGAAATTGCTTCGGCAGATAGTCCCTGAACAGGCTGTGCATCGATTCGTCCGGATCGCAGACCGACATGCAGGCCATGGTGTCGCCGTGATAGCCGTGGCGGAACGACACCATTTTTGGGCGGCTCTGGCCCTTGTTGAGCCAATATTGCACGGCGATTTTCATCGCGACTTCGACCGCCACCGAGCCGCTGTCGACAAAAAAAACGTGGTTCAGGTCGCCCGGCGTCTTTTGCGCCAGTCGCGCCGCCAGTTTCAGCGCCGGCTCGTGGACGAGGCCTCCGAACATCACATGCGGCATTCTTTCAAGCTGGTCGCGCAGCGCCGCCAGGATATGGGGATGGTTGTAGCCATGGCAGGCGGTCCACCAGCTGGCGATTCCGTCGATCAATTCCCGCCCGTCGGCGAGGCGGATCAGGGAGCCTTGGGTGGAGACCGCCTGCAAAGACTGGCGCGCAGTCTTCATCTGGGTGTAAGGCAGCCAGAGATGTTCGAGCAGGTCGTTCGCGGGCATGTCCAGAAAATTCTTCATCACCTCGACCGGCACCGGAATCGGCAAGACCTATGCCACCACGGCGCTGATCCGGGCCGCGCGGTCGAAAAGCCTGACGGTCGCCGCCACTAAGCCCGTGATCTCGGGCTTCGACAAGCGGGAAATGGAAACAAGCGACACCGGCCGCCTTCTCTCGGCGCTGGGCGAGGAACCGACCGAGGAGGCGATCGCCCGCGTATCGCCCTGGCGCTACGCCGCGCCGCTCGCGCCCAGCATGGCGGCGCGCGCCGAGCGGAAAATGCTCGATTGCGAGGCGTTGTTTTCATTTACAAACAAAATGTTGCAGGAAAAAGTTGATCTTGCCCTGGTCGAGGGCGTCGGCGGCGTCATGGTCCCGCTCGCCGAGCGAAAAACCGTTCTCGACTGGATCGTGGCGAGCGGCGCGCCGGTCGTCCTGGTGGTCGGCGACTATCTGGGCGCGATCAGCCATACGCTGACGGCGGTCGAGGTTTTGCGCATGAAGGGCGTGGAAATCGCCGTCGTCGTCGTCAGCGCGGGCGATGGCGGCCTATTCGCCGGCACGATCGCCGAGCTCCGTTCATGGCTTGCGCCGGCGAAGGTCCTGGGGCTCGGGCGCGGCGAGGGCGGCGAGCGCCTTTTGGCCGAATTGATCGGGCTGTCGCGCACTTGCGCGCCCTAAACAAAATCCGGTTCCTGAAACGACGAACCGGGACGGCGGCGAAGAGCCGGCGTCCCGGTCCAGATCGGCGCGCGTCGGCGCGATTATCTCAGCGTGCTGACATAGGCCGCTACGGCCGCGATCTGCTGCTGGTTCAGATTGTGGGCGATGGGCTTCATCAGCGATGACACATCCTCGTCGCTCGCCTTCAAGCCGCGCTCTTTGTCGAAATTGGTCAGCTTGCGGACGATGTAATCGTTCAACTGGCCCGCGAGGCGCGGGATCTTGTCGTTGCCCATGGCGTCGTCGCCATGGCAGGTGGCGCAGGCTGGAACGTCGGCGCTCTTGACTCCGTTGTGGAAAATATCCTTGCCCGCGGCGGCGAGCGAGGCGGAGGCCCCACCGAGCGGCGGCGGGTTGAGCTTGTGGAAGCTGTTGGCCAGGAAATCGACCATTTCCGGGCTCAGGGCCTGAGCGACATGGTTCATAACCACATTCGTCCGGCGCGCCTGGATGAAGGCGTCCAACTGGTTCTTGATATATTCGGGCTGCTGCCCGGCAAGGCGCGGAATCGGGAATGCGCCGCGGAAACCCTGGCCATTTACGCCGTGACAGGTTTTGCAATAGGTGAGTTTCGCTTCCATCTCGCGGTGCGCCGCCGCGCTGACCGGCCGCGGGGCAGGGGCGGATTTCGCGGCCGACGGCGCCGGAGCCGCGCCCTTGTTCTGATCCTGCGCATGCGCCGCGACGCCGGCGCCAAGAATGACGGCCGCAGCCGCCACAGCGAGATATTTGCCGCCAATTGCCTGCATGATTCCCCCACCTTCCTTTGACGTCGCTCGGACGTCGCCACGCTTCCGGCGTTCCGTCCGGTCTTCGATTCCGCTAGCGCCGCCGTCCGCGCATCGGCAATGATCTAGAACAATTCGCTCCCCGCCGCCGCATTTATTTGCGCAGTTCGACATATCGCATGCAGAGCGGACGCGACCGTGACCTCGACGGCGCCATCATTGGCTACCGTCAACACATTATAAACGCAATAGCCAAGGGAACCGCAATAAACGGCCATATGAAAAACATCGACAGAGTATATATCTTTCCTCCACCTCCGCCTTCGCGTGATTTCCTCTGCTTTCGCCGCATTTGTGATTCTAAAGTTTTTTTGAGAAAGATCGTCACTATAATTTTAAATTTTTTTTTAGAAAGAAACAATCCAAGAACCGTACCGGCTCTGTCCTCTTTTAGCTGGGGTTTCCGCCACTTATGCGACAAAAATGTCACGCGATTCGGAATTGTGGCCAAATTTCATCTATGTCAATTGCCACATGCAGGGGAACGGCTAAACATCCGTCAAGAGCTGAGTCGGCGATGGCTGGCCCAGGCTTGTTCCGCCTCGAAGCAAAGCCCGTCCATTTCGCCTGCGCGTACTGTAAAAAAGTCGGCAGGGAATGTATAAATAAAGGGGAGTAAAGCCATGAAGGCTATTCATGGGCGATACGCGTTGAGTTCCATTGCGCTCGCAGGGGCGCTCATGGCGTTGGGGTCATCCGGCTCGGCGCTGGCGGGGCCGCGCGAGTCGTCAGGCGGCGTTCAGGCCAAGATCGAATATTGCGAGACGTGTCACGGCGATCGCGGGCAGGGCTTTTACGGCTATTACGCCATTCCCCGTCTCGCCGGCCAGCAGACCGGCTATCTCGAGAATCAGCTGCGCGACTTTTCGAGCGGCATGCGCCACACGGCGATCATGAGCCCCATCGCGCGCAGCGTGAGCCCGTCGATGTATGGCGCGATCGCAGCCCATTTCCACGCCATGAATTCGGCCCCGCTCGGGGGTGGCTCAGGCGGCAATGCGGCGCTCGGCCGCGATATTTTCATGAACGGCATTCCGGAATCGAATGTGCCGGCCTGCTGGGCGTGTCATGGCGCGGACGCCCATGGCTCGCGGGACATCCCTCGCCTTGCCGGCCAGTTGCCGTCCTATCTCATCAACACTCTTTCGAACTGGTATCAGCAGCGCGGAACAAAATCGGAGCATGGCTATTCCGCGCTGATGGTTCCGACCACGCATAATCTGACGCGGGCGCAAATGGCCGCGGTCGCCGCCTATGTCAGCGGCTTGCATTAAGGCGTTTCGCTCCGGCTGGCGCCGGGTCCGTTCCGAGATTCACACACGAGAACAAAGGCCATGAAACAAACAGGCTTGACGGTCGCCTCCCTCGCGATCTCCCTTCTGGCTGCAGGTCCGCTGCATGCGCAGCAAGCGGAAGGGAATTATCTGGCGACGCTTTTCCACGCGACGCCGGCCAGCGTGCCGGACCATAACTGCGTCATCTGCGGGCCTGCCACCCCGCTTTACTCCCCGCCGCCGGACGCGTCTTATCCGCTGGCGCTGCTGCCGCTTCCCGGGGCGAACGGCCCGCCGGTGAAGAACTGTACCTTCTGCCATGGCGTGTCGGCGCAGGGGCTTGCTGTTGCGCCGCGCCTGGCGGGACAGCGCGCCGCTTATATCCAGAAGGAGCTTGGCGCTTTCCGCAATCACTCGCGGGACAACCCCTATTCCGCGCTCTACATGTGGAACGCGGTCCCCAATCTCCATCCCGAGACCGCGCGGGCTCTGGCGGATTATTTTTCCCGCGAGGCGCCGCAGGCCGCCGCCGACGGCAATCGCGCCTTGGTCGATCAGGGCCGCGTGCTATATCAGCAGGGCGAACCGCAGGCGAATATCGTCACCTGCGTGGTCTGCCACGGTCCGGACGCTCAGGGCGTCGGCGCCATTCCCCGTCTCGCTGGCCTTTCGTACAGCTATCTGAAGCGGCGGCTGGAGCAATGGAGCCAGGGTTACCATCAGACGGCCAAGCCGATGCCGCAAGTCACGCAGAGCCTCTCGGCTGAGCAGATCGACGCGCTCGCGTCCTATCTGAGCTTCCTCGACGATCGCGCGGCGAGCCGGTGACGCCTTCGCCGGGCGCGTCTTTTTGAACCAGGGTCAAGAACAATCCGCCGCCCCGTGAACGAGGCCAATGGCGGGAAGTGAGGAGGGCCTTTTTGATGGCCGGGATCAACGAATTCAATAAAGCTCTTCGGGCTGGCGCCGTGTTCGGCCTCGGTCTTGCGGGTCTCGTCGGCGCATCCGACGACGCCTCGGCCCTGCCGAGTTTCGCGCGTCAGACCGGCCAGAACTGCTCGACCTGTCACACGGCCTTTCCGCAACTGACGCCATATGGCCGCCGCTTCAAGCTCGGCGGCTATACCGCGGGCGGCGGCATCGACACCCAGTTTCCGCCCATCTCTTTCATGCTGCAATCGACATACACCAATCTCGATAGGGGCCTGAACGCGCCGGCCGGCTCCACTTCCCAATATGTGCGTCCGCAGCCTCCGGGAACCAACGGCTTTAATGACGCCAACAACTGGGTCGACCTTTCGACGCAGGCCAGCATTTTCTGGGGCGGCAAGATTTGGGGCAATCTCGGCGCCTTCGTCCAGGCGACCTATTCTTTGGATTACGGAAGCCAGTTCGCCTGGGACAACACCGACGTCCGATATGCCGAGACGAGGCATATCGGTCCGTTCGACGTGGTCTGGGGCCTCGACTTCAACAATAATCCGACGGTGCAGGACCCCTGGAACACGACGCCGGCCTGGGGCTTCCCCTTTATCGGCTCGCCCTTCGCCCCCGGCCCCGCCGCCTCGACCATGCTCGAAGGCGCGGATTGGGGCCCCGGCCAGGTTGTTGGCGCTGGCGGCTATCTCTTCATCAACGACATGCTCTATCTCGAACTGACGGGCTATGGCGGAACCTCGCATGACTTCCAATGGGCGATAACCGGCGGACCGGCCAGCAACCTGCTCAGCGGCGTCGCGCCTTATTATCGTGTCGCGCTGGAAAAGGACTGGGGCGAACATTCGCTGGAAGTCGGCGCCTATGGCATGAACGCCAATGTCATCACCGGCGGGAATTCGGGCTTGCCGGCGGGCACCTTCGGATGGCCGACAGACATCGTCACCGACAACGGCTTTGACCTGCAATATCAGTGGATCACCGATGTTCATGCGGTGACCCTGCGGGCGAATTACATCCTGGAGCGGCAGCAGCTCACCTCAAGCCTTCTCCAGGGCATCTCGGCCAACAATGTGGACTATCTGCGCAGCCTGAAAATCGGCGCCGAATATGTCTACAAGAACACCTATGCGTTCACCGCGACCTATTTCAACATCAACGGTACGGCGGACATGACGCTGTATTCGGCGAACTCCAACTTTTCGCCGAATTCGGAAGGCTGGATGTTCGACATCTCCTATCTGCCCTTCTCTCGCGGCGGCCCGTCCGTCTGGCCCTGGGCCAATGCGCGCATCGGCCTGAGCTATACGCTCTATACCCGGTTCAACGGCGGAACCAGCAATGTCGATCCGACGGCTGTGGATGCGGGAGGCGCCAACCTCCTGTGCAACGGCGGCAGCGTCACCCCCTATTGCCGCAGCGCCAGCGACAACAACACCCTGCTGGCCTACGCCTGGTTCATGTGGTGATATTGGGCAAGGGGAGCTTTGACAGAGTAGGCGCGGCGCGGGGATGATTTGGTTTGTCTTCGCGCTGCTGACCGGCGCGGCCGTCGCGGTCCTGTTGTGGCCGCTCACCGGCCCGCCGCGTGAAACAAGGGAAGACGCCGCTGACGTCGCCTTCTATCGCGCCCAGATCGCTGAAATCGACGCGGAGCTTTCCCGCGGCGGGGCCGCCTCGGACGAAGCCGAGGCGGCTAAACTTTTGGCTGGGCGGCGATTGCTCGCCGCCGCGGGGCAAGAAACCGCGCCGGGCGACGCGCCTCACGCGCGGAAATTCGCCATTCTCCTGATCGCGCTCGGCGCGCCTCTGATCGCGCTGGGGCTCTACGCGAAAGTCGGACGGCCCAATCTGCCCGACATGCCGCTCGTCTCGCGGCCAAAACCACCGCCCGCGCCGGAAACACGAAAATCGCTCGCCGATCTGGAGGCCTATCTTGCGGCCCACCCCAAGGACGGCAAGGCGCTCGAACAGATCACGCCGCTCTATCTGGAGGCGCGCCGCTACGATGACGCCGTGAGGACCGGAAAGGCGGCGCTCGACATTCTGGGTGAGTCGCCCGAACGGCTGGTGAAATATGCCGAGGCTCTGTCCTACGCCAATGACGGCGAGTTTTCGCCCGAAGCGGTGAGCCAGCTCGAGCGCGCGGAAAAACTCGCGCCGAAATATCTGCTGGCGCGCTATTACCTCGGCCTTGCCGCCGCCCAGCGGGGCGAGGTGGACAAGGCGAAGGAAATCTGGACCGCTATGCTGCCCGAACTCAGCCCGGGCTCGCAGGCGAAAAAGAATGTTCTGGAAAAACTCGCGATGCTCGACGCGCCGGTCGATGGCGCCGCGTCGGGACCGCAACCGAACGCGCCGCCTGCGGACCAGCAGAAGTCGATCCAGTCCATGGTGGACGCCGCCGCGCAGCGTCTGGCGGCAAAGGGCGGGAGCGTCGAGGAATGGACGCGCCTCATCCGCTCCTACACGGTCCTCAATGAGCCCGACAAGGCGCGGGACGCCCTTGACCGGGCGCGCAAGGCGCATTCTGGCGACGCGGCCGCGTTGGCCGAACTCGACGCGCTGGCGAAAGAGCTGGGGGCGAACGCCAAATGAGCGAACGCGCCGCAGGTTGCGAAACCATCCCGCGCTGCCCATGTGACAGGAAACAGCATTGCGGCGGTCGCTCATGTATGAACGCCTGAAGGATTTGCCGGTTCTCGATTCCTACCCGTCGAAGGCGCCGGCGGCGGCGTGGAACGCCTGGCGGCGCTACTGGAGCCAGACACATCGCGAGGCCTGCTTCGGACTGGAAGGCCTACCGCCTCTCTCGCTGCTGCTTGGCGAACGGGAATGGGTTCTGATCGATTCCAACGCCTATGATTTTCCGGTCTTGAGCTGGTCGGAATTCCAGGACCACGGACGGGGCCTGCACGAACCCGTGCCCTGCGTCGTGCGCCAATACCACCAGGGCGCGTCCCGTTTCCGCGACAAGGCGCTCGTGCTTATGGTGGAAGAACTCGACTCGCGCATGAAAAAGGGCTTGAGGTGAACCAAGCGAATTATTCCGGCCTCGAAGCGGATCGGCGCGGCGGCCTCACGGACGCCGGCCGCGTGATCATGGACGCCCAGGTCTTCGGCCTGCTGCCCGAAACGGAGACCGGCGCCGGTTGGACCATGGCCCGTCTGCAAAATCTGGCCGAACAGGTGAACAGGGCCTGGGTGTCATATGGCGGCCTGCCCAGCCGCCTGCCGGAGGATTTTCGCACGAGGCATGAGCGGATCTATGGGGCGGCGATAGAACGCGCGCGCGCCATGGGTTGGGACGACGAACTCGGCGACGAGGACTAGAGCCTAATCCCAAAAAGCTGCAGACTTTTTTTGATAAGATTATGCAAAAAAACAAAATGCGAGAGCGAAATTGCTGATTCCGCATGAACGGATTTCGATTTAGCCGGACCGGCGGCCCTTCCCGTGAGCCGGGCCCGGCCTTGGGCGCCGAACTTGGCCTGTCGGGCGGCGGCTGGTAAGAAAACTTTCATGCGTGCGATTCCCGCCAATGATCTGTCGCCTTTCGGGCAATACCCGCCGCGCGGCGCCTTGCGTTCGCTGCTGCATTTCACCGGGAACGCGGGCGGAAGCTGGCTTGGACGGCGCATGGCGCTGCTGGTGCGGCGGATCGGACTGCGCCGCCTGCGCGCGCGTCCGGTCGATGTGACGGTGGATACTCTCAAAGCGCGCATGCGGCTCTATCCCTTCAACAACGCCTGCGAAAAGCGCCTGTTGTTCACGCCGCAGTTCTCGGACCGGGAGGAGCGCCAATTTCTCGCCGAGCGAATCGCGCCGGGTATGGTTTTTCTCGACATCGGCGCGGGATGCGGAGCGGGCAGCCTGTTCGTCGCCTTGCGCGCCGGCCCGCGCGCGAAAATTTTCGCGATCGAGCCACAGCCGATTCTGTTCGAGCGGCTGGTTTACAATCTCGATCAGAATCCGGCGGCGTCGGTCAAGGCGCTGGCCTGCGCCTTGAGCGATATCGATGGCCGCGCGACACTGTTCAACAATCCGCGCGACCTCGCCCAGACCTCGATGCGGATCGTGGACGCCGAGGCGGGCGGCTCCTCGTTCAGCGTGGAGGCGAAATCTCTGGCGACGCTGGTCCACGACGAGGGTCTGCGCCGTGTCGACGTGATGAAGCTCGACGTCGAGGGCGCCGAGGATCTGGTTCTGGAGGCTTTTCTGACTTCCGAGCCGCAATCCCTGTGGCCGCGCGCGCTGGTGCTGGCTTATTCGCCCGCGAAATGGGAGGTCGATTTGCTCGGCCTGCTGGAGAGCCGGGGCTATGTCGCCGTCGCGCGGACCAGGGTCTATGTCATGTATGAACGGAAAATCGGCCATGGCTGACCGGCGCGTCACCGCCGCCGTGCTGGTGATCGGCGATGAGATCCTTTCGGGGCGCACGCGCGACACAAACAGCCAGTATATCGCCCATTTCCTGCTCCAGATCGGCGTCGAGACCCGCGAAATCAGGGTGACGCCAGATGTGGAGGACGAAATCGTCGCCGCGCTCAACGCCCTGCGCGCGCGCTACGATTATGTCTTCACCACCGGCGGCATCGGCCCCACCCATGACGACATCACCGCCGACGCGGTCGCCAAGGCGTTCGGCGTCGGGATTTCCGAGGACCCGCGCGCGATCGCCTTGCTGCTGGAGCGGATCAGGCCGGAAGACCTCAACGAGGCGCGCCGGCGCATGGCGCGCATTCCCCACGGCGCCGAACTGGTGGCCAATCCGTTGTCGAAGGCGCCCGGATTCTGGATCGGCAATGTGATCGTCATGGCTGGGGTGCCGGCGGTGATGCAGGCCATGCTGGACGACGTGGCGCCGAAACTCGTGCGCGGGGCAACCATCCTGTCGGAAACGATCGACGTCCGCGGCCTGCCGGAAGGCGCTTACGCCGCGGGCCTTGCCGAGATCGCCAAGGCCTTTCCGCAAGTGTCGATCGGCTCCTATCCTTCGCTGCGCGATGGAAAATTCTACAACCAGGTCATTTTGCGCGGGCGCGACGCGGGCGTTCTGGCGGCGGCGGCGGAACGAACCCGCGCTATGCTCGGGCGGCTGGGGTGACGCTCGCCTCGAATGTCCGAGCCCGCTGCTGCTGGGCGGCCTGTTGGCGAATGAAGCGAAGCGCCCGCAGAATCATCCGCGTTTGAGCCCGTCATAGACGACGAGCGTTGGCCTTCCGGCTGGCGGCGAGGGTTTCCTCCCGAAGCGGCGGCCTGGCGTTTCCAGTTCGGCGTGAAGGATTCGCGTGGACGTCACTTGCAAAGGGCCGAGCGGCGCCTTGATCCAGCGGGCGTGGTCGACCTGGACGATGGAGCCGAGAATATTAAGCTTCTTGCGAAACGGCAGCAGCAGCACCTCGAAATGGATCGCCCTTTCGTCGTCCGACATTGCGGCGGCGCCGATCAGAATCGGAAGCTTCAGCGCCGAAACGGTCTGGATCGTATTCCTGACGTCGTCGCGGTCCCACTCGTTCCAGAGGTCGAAAAAGCGCGTTCCGCACGGGTCGAACGAACAGATTCGGTTCATCATGGGGCCCGAAAAATCGACAGTGAGCGTGTCCAGCGTCTCGCCCGCGAGAATGAAGACATGCGGCAATATTTCGGCTATCGCGGCATGTTCGATGTTTCTGACGCTGGGATTCATCGAGGAACGCACGCCCATCCAATATTGGTAGAGCGCCATCGTACTATTGTGTTTCATGGCGGCCTCCTGTCGACCAGATCGGGGCGTGCGAGACGCGCGTTCTTGCGGCTCTGAATTTTCCCGGTCGATCGTTCAATGCCGATGTTAACCTAATGGCATAAGGCGCCGTAACGCTGCTTCGTGAAAGTACGGAGTCGTATCTTAATAAAGAGTTAAAAGCATGTCTAAAATAAGCATTCGTTCAATATAGGTCTGATCGTTGATAATCGAACATTGTTCGGGAAGGGCATGATATTACAATCGCGTAAAGCTGTGGATGTAATGAAATTTCGTTAAGGGATCTTTGGAATCAAAATTTTGTGCGGGGCGGACATGGGCCGCCGAAAGGGCTGCGCTGAGCGGACAGGGCGGGGCCCGCCCAAAATTCCGCCGCAATCCTTGAGGCGAGTTCGCGGTTGAACGGCTCCTCGTCAGCGCAGGATCTGCCGCAGGAAATTCCGCGTCCGCTCGTGGCGAGGCGCGGTGAAGAAAGGTTCCGGGGGCGCGATTTCGACGATCTGGCCCTCGTCCATGAAGATCATGCGGTCGGCGACCTGTCGCGCAAAACCCATCTCATGGGTCACCACCATCATGGTCATGCCCTCGCCGGCCAGCGCCGTCATGGTGTCGAGCACTTCCTTGACCATTTCGGGGTCGAGCGACGACGTCGGTTCGTCGAACAGCATGATCCTGGGCCTCATGCACAAGGCGCGGGCGATGGCCACGCGCTGCTGCTGGCCGCCTGACAGGCTCGCGGGATATTTCCGCGCCTGATCGGCGATTCGCGCCTTTTCGAGGAAATGCAGCGCCAGCGCCTCGGCTTCCTTTGCAGGCAGCCTGCGAACATGGAGCGGCGCCAGCATGCAGTTCTCCAGCGCCGTCAGATGCGGAAAGAGGTTGAAATGCTGAAACACCATGCCGACCTCGCGCCGCACTTTTTCGACGCCGCGCGGATCGTCGGTCAGTTCGGTTCCGTCCACCACGATCCGCCCGCCCTGATGGGCCTCCAACCGGTTGAGGCAGCGAAGCACGGTCGATTTGCCTGAGCCCGAGGGGCCGCACAGGACGACCTTCTCGCCCCGCGCCACCTCGAGATCGACGTCGCGCAGCACATGGAATTCGCCGTACCATTTGTTGACGCCGATCATGCGAATCGCGGCTTCTGTCATGCGGGGGCCCGGTCGGAGAGAATTCGGCGGACGGAATGATTCGACCAGAATGATTAGACAATGAGCGCGCAGTTGGAAATCTCGTCCGGTCCAGGTTCCGCCCGCATCGCCTTGCGCGGCGCGGAGCTGAAAAGCTGGCGTGTCGGGGGCAATGAATTGATCTGGCCGGGCGACGCGAAATTCTGGGCGGACTCAAGCCCGGTCCTCTTTCCCGTGGTCGGCTGGACCCGCAACGGCGTCCTCGTCGGCGGCAGGCGCTATCCTCTCGGCCTGCATGGCTTTGCGCGCGCCGAGAATTTCCGACTCGTCGAACAGGCGGCGAACCGCGCCCTTTTTCGGCTGCGCGCCAGTGAGCGGACGAAGGCGCTCTATCCGTTCGATTTCTGTCTCGATGTAGAATATATTTGTGAAAACAACATATTGTCGATATTACTTGAAATCACGAATGAGGGCAGGGGGGCCATGCCTTTCGCCTGCGGCCTTCATCCCGGCTTCAACTGGCCGCTGCCCGGCGGGCGTGGCGGGCATGTCGTGCGCTTCGACGCCAGGGAGAGCGCCGACGTTCCGGCGATCGCGCCGGGCGGGCTGTTTTCCGCGCGGCGCCGGCCCGTTCCGCTGCGCGGCCGCGAACTGGCCCTGACGCCGGAGCTGTTCGAGGAGGCGCTGTGCTTTCTCGACGCGCATAGCGCCGGGCTCGAATTCGCGGCGCCGAATGGCCCGAGCCTGCGCATGGAGTTGACGAACTTTCCCCATATCGCGCTCTGGTCGCGTCCGGGAGCGCCTTTTCTCTGTCTCGAAGCCTGGACCGGTCATGGCGACCCCGAGGATTTCGACGGCGACATTTTCGCCAAGCCGTCGATGCGGGTTCTGGCCCCGGGCGAAAAGGCCCGCAGCGCCGCCCGATTTCTCTGGCGGCCCTGAGAAATTGGATTTCAGCGCGCGCATAACCTGCTTGGGGAATGCGAGTCCGCGCCAGCCATGTTTTCGTAAAATCCCTTTGCGGCAAACAGGATAGCGTCGTGCGTCAATGGCGTGATCGAGACTTTGCCCTTGCGTCTGACAAACAGCTTGAGCGCGGGGTCCTGGGTTGCCTGGGCGGAAATGCAGTCGCGGGAGCAGACTCGCGCGAATCGCCTTTCGAGCTGGCGAGCCAGATGCGCGACCTTGCGCCATGCGGCGATTTTTTCGATTTACGAGTTGAAACCGGCATTCACCTCGACCTGCCGGAATTGCGGTTTCCGCCTCGCCATGAACCATGGGCGGACTTCGGCGACCTGAATCAATGAATCCTCGCCCGGACGCGCCCATGGGCGGACCCGGCCAGCCCGTCGCAACAGCCGCCCTTTTGGGAAGCGGGCGTCGAGCGCATGCCCCGCAGGGCCTCATCGGATATTTTCGCGCGACTTCCTGTCACGCCTCGCTCCTGACTTCGATGGTCAAATGGGACAGAGAACGAAATTTCCGGAGTTTTTCGCGATAGAAGACTTCGGTGCGTTCGCTCGCTGTGACGACTGAGAGAATGGCCCCGAGATGACCGGGGCCAAGCCGCCAGAGATGCAGGTCTGCGAGCCGGTCGCCGTCGTTTTCAATCACGGCGCGCAGGGTTTCTGTCGTCGCCCGGTCCGGGTTCATGTCGAGAAGGATGGCGCCGGTGTCGCGAACCAACGTGAACGCCCAGGACGCGATGACGATGGCGCCGACCATGCCGGCGAGCGGGTCCATCCACAGCCAGCCGAAAGTCTTGGCCAGGATCAGGCCAACGATCACCAAAACAGAAACCGCCGCGTCGGCGAGGACATGAACCAGTGCGGCGCGGAAATTGTTGTCGTGAAGCGCCGCGCCCTGAGCGTGATGATGTTCCTCGAATTTTTCCGCATAGCCTGCGCCGTTCAGCGTGACGTTCACGGCGAATTCATGCGGTTCGGGGATTTCGTCGACCGATTCGAGAAAACCGCCGCGATCGACGAAGGCGAAGCTCTGGCGGGCGCCGTCGAGGCGGATGGTTTCGAGGCCGGCGGAAGCGAGCGGGACGGCCGAACGCAAGCGGAAGCGCGGCGGAACGCCATTCTCGAAAATTTCCAGCGTCACGTCGCCGTCCGGCGTCGCGATCCGGCGGATTTCATCGTGATGGCCATGGGCGCTGTGGCCGTGACCGTGGGCGTGAGCGTGGCCATGATGGTGGTGGCCGTGATCGTCGCCGCTCAGCAGCCAGGCGCTGGCGATATTGACGCCAAGGCCGAGGACGGCGATCGGGATGGCCTCGGCGAAATGGATCGGAACCGGCGCGAACAGACGCTGGATCGACTCGTAACCGATGAGAATGGCGATCATGGCGAGGATGATGGCGCTGGTGAAGCCGGCGAGATCGCCCAGCTTGCCCGTGCCGAAGGTGAAGCGCGGATCGTCGGCGTAGCGGCGGGCGTAGCTGTAGGCGAGCGCCGCCAGCAGCAGGGCGCCGACGTGAGTGGACATATGGACGCCGTCGGCGATGAGCGCCACCGATCCAAACAGCCAGCCGCCCACGATTTCGGCGACCATCATCATCGTGCAGAGCCAGATGACCGCCCAGGTCTTCCGCTCGGCCTTGTCGTGCCCCGCGCCGAGGAACAAATGGCTGTGAAAAGCGGATGCGTCGGTCACGATAGGCCTCACTTCAGATAGGCTCGAACGAGGTCGAGCAATTGCTCGGCCGCTTCCTTGTCGAGGGCGCCGGGATGTCTTGCCTCATCGACGAGGTGGCTCCTGACGTGATCCTCGACGACCTCCGCCATGAGTCCAGCCATGGCGCCGCGCGCCGCGGCGATCAAATGCATGACCTTTTCGCAGCCGGCTTCGCCCTCAAGGGCGCGTTCGATCGCTTCGACTTGACCGCGAAGGCGGCGGACACGGGCCAGAAGCTTCTGTTTCTCATGAATGGTATGGCTCATAGCCCGCGTATAACATACCCCCTAACCCTATTCAAACAGGCCGGGCGCGCTTGGAATTTCCGGCCTTCGCCGCGTGACTGACGCACCGACCGAAGCCCGAAATACAATCGTGACCTCGTGCGATCGGGGGTTAACAAGCGGGCCAAGCTCTGCCAAAAGCGGGGCGAAGCTCATGAGGGCGCGACATGACCCAGACGATCGTGAAACCTTCCGCCAAAAAGGCGCTGCTGATCGACGGCAAGGCCGCCTCTTCCGCGGTGCTCGAGCGCGTGGCCCGCGAGGCGGCGGGTTGTAAGGCCAAGCCGGGCCTCGCGGTCGTGCTGGTGGGCGAGGACCCGGCGAGCCAGGTCTATGTGAAATCCAAGGGCAAGGCGGCCCATTCCTGCGGTTTTCATTCGGTGCAGCACGACCTGCCGGCGACGACCTCCGAAGCCGAACTGATCCGTCTGGTTCGGGCGCTCAACGCCGATCCGGCCATTCACGGCATTCTGGTGCAATTGCCGCTGCCGGCGGGGATCGATTCGACGAAAGTGCTTGAGACCATCGCGCCGGAAAAGGACGTGGACGGTTTTCACCCCGTGAATGTCGGCCTGCTGGCGACGGGCATGATCGAACGCGCGCTGGTTCCCTGCACCCCGGCCGGGGCCATGCTGCTGATCGAGGAGGCGGCCAGGGCGCTTGGTCGCGACATTTCCGGCGCCGAGGCGGTGATCGTGGGGCGTTCCAACATCGTCGGCAAGCCGATGGCGCAATTGCTGCTGTCGAAGAACGCCACCGTCACTATCGCCCATTCGCGCACCCGCGACCTGCCGTCGGTCGCGCGGCGGGCCGATATTCTGGTCGCGGCGGTCGGGCGTCCCGAAATGATCCGGGGCGACTGGATCAAGCCTGGCGCGCTGGTGATCGACGTCGGCATCAATCGCGTCGCGAGCGCCGAGCCCGGCAAGACGCGGCTGGTTGGCGATGTGGCGCTCGACGAGGCGCTCGATGTCGCGGGCGCCGTCACGCCTGTGCCGGGCGGCGTCGGGCCGATGACCATCGCCATGTTGATGTCCAACACTTTACGCGCGGCGAAGCTGGCCGGGGCGTAATTTTTCCTGTTCGTCCCAAGCGGGATTTCCGAAACGTGGTCGCCGGTCTTCGGACAAAAATCCCGCTAAATCAAAAAACCTAAGCAGCAATTCGTTGGCGCGCCAATGAATTGCTGCTTAGGGCTAGGGTGACCTGGGCGCGCGATGCGCTAAAGTCGCGCCGAGAAATTGCCTGTCCGTGGGAGGAAATGATGGGGAATGGTTATCTGACCGGTCTTGACCGCAACCGCGCCAATTACGGGCAACTGACCCCGATCGGTTTTCTCTTCCGCGCGGCCGAGGTCTATCCCCACAAACTCTCCGTCGTTTACAACGATCTGCGCTACACCTGGGCGCAGACGGCGGAGCGCTGCAGGCGGCTGGCCTCCGCTTTGCAGAAACGCGGCGTCGGCAAGAACGACACCGTGGCGGTCATGCTGCCCAATGTCCCGCCCATGTTCGACGTCCATTTCGGCGTTCCCATGGCCGGCGCGGTGCTGAACACGCTCAACACGCGGCTCGACGCCGAGGCCATCGCCTTCATGCTCGATCACGGCGAGGCGAAAGTTCTTCTCGTCGATCGGGAATATTCCAAGGTCATCGCCAAGGCGCTCGAACTGATGAAAGGCGCAAAACCGCTGGTGATCGACGTGGACGACCCCAGCTATGCCGGTGGCAGTTTCCTGGGCGAGATCGAATATGAGGCCTTTCTGGCGCAAGGCGATCCGGCTTTCGAGCCCGCTCCGCTCGACGACGAATGGGACGCCATTTCGCTCAACTATACGTCGGGCACGACGGGCAACCCCAAGGGCGTGGTCTATCACCACCGCGGCGCCCATCTGAACGCCATCAACAATATATTGAGCTGGGGCATGCCGCCGCATTCGGTCTATCTCTGGACCCTGCCGATGTTCCATTGCAACGGCTGGTGCTTCCCCTGGACCATGGCGGCCAACGCCGGGGTCAATATCTGCCTGCGCCGCGTCGAGGCCAAGGCGATCTTCTCCCTGATCCGCGAGCATCGGGTCACCCATTATTGCGGCGCGCCGATCGTCCATTCCATGTTGATCAACGCCGACCCGGCCGATCAGGCCCTCCTTGATCACAGGGTTGACGCGCTCGTCGCGGGCGCGGCGCCGCCGATCGCGATCATCGAGGGCATGGAAAGGATCGGCGTTTCGATCACCCACGTCTATGGCTTGACCGAAACCTATGGTCCGGCCACGGTCTGCGCCAAGCAGGGCGAATGGGACAGCGAGCCGCTGGAGGCGCGCGCGGAACTCAACGGCCGCCAGGGCGTGCGCTCGCTGCTGCTGGACGGCGTCGACGTCTTCGACATGCAGCATTTCCAGCCGGTGCCGCACGACGGTCAGACCATGGGCGAGATCGTGTTCCGCGGCAATATCGTGATGAAGGGCTATCTGAAGAACGAGCGGGCGACGCAGGAAGCCTTCGCCGGCGGCTGGTACCGCAGCGGCGATCTCGCGGTGATTCAGCCTGATGGCTATATCAAGATCAAGGACCGCTCCAAGGACATCATCATTTCCGGCGGCGAGAACATTTCCTCGCTCGAGGTCGAGGACGTGCTCTACAAGCACAAGGACGTGCTTGCGGCGGCGGTGGTGGCGACGCCGGACGAAAAATGGGGTGAGGTTCCCTGCGCCTTCGTCGAGTTGCGCGAGGGCGCCAATCCGACCCAGGCGGACTTGCAGGAACATTGCCGCGCCCATCTCGCCCGCTTCAAAGTGCCGAAAATTTTCATCTTCGGGCCGCTGCCCAAGACCTCGACCGGAAAGATTCAGAAATTCCTGCTGCGCGAAAAGGCGCGCTCGACGGACGCGATCGGCTGAGGAACGTCAGATTTAAGGGTCATCTGACAAAAGCGTGGCCTTTCCGCGCCGCAATATTATGATTGGACGAAAATCGCCCCATCGCGGCGCGGAGGCTCCTTCATGAAGATCACCATCGACATCGACTGCACGCCCGCCGAGGCGCGGGCCTTCATGGGCCTGCCGGATTTCGAGCCGATGCAGAAGCGGGCAATGGAAGAGCTGGAAAAGCGCATGATGGACTCGCTGGAGCGTTATTCGCCCGAGGCGCTGCTGAAAATGTGGCTCCAGCCGGCGACCATGGATTTGAACTGGCTCCAGGATCTGATGCGCCAGGGGCGGAAATAGCGCCACCGTTCCGCCATCAAGCCCACGGGCCTTGAGGCGACGCCGACAAGGCGCGTCACACCCGTCCGCCGGCCCGGGGACGGTTTGGCCCGCCCGCCCCAAAGACCTCAGAAATCCCCCCGCGCGGGTCTCGCCGAGCGCAACCTTTAGCGCGCTCCGAGGTTGTTATGGCGCGGATTGTCGCAACGGCTCGCGGTCATGACGGGCGCGGGAGCGGCGATGCGCGTCATTGAAATTGGGATTTTCCGATCGATCCATCGTCAAGGAGGTTCATAATGGCCGGCTCAGTCACGGACGAACTCCTCGCCAATAATCAGGACTACGCCAACGGGAAGGCGACACATCGTTCCGCCTATCCCGGGCGGCAGCCCATCCAGCCGTCGCGCCGCGTGGCTGTCATCGCCTGCATGGACGCGCGCCTCGACGTGGAGGATCTGCTTGGTCTGCAAACCGGCGAGGCGCATATCATCCGCAACGCCGGCGGCGTCGTCACCGAAGACGCCATTCGCTGCCTTCTGATTTCGCATCATCTCCTCAACACGAGGGAATTCATCCTCGTCCACCACACCCGCTGTGGGATGCTCGCCTTCACCGACGACCTGCTCAAGGCGGGCCTGGAGGGCGATCCGGCCGCGAGCAAGCTGCTTTGTCAGGCGACCGGCCGTGATTTCGTCAGTCCTTGCAAGTGTTCCGAAAGCCCCGCGCATTTTCGCGCCTTCCGTGGCGCCCTCGAGCCGTTGGACGCGCCGCGTAGCGGTCAAAGCACGGAGCGGCTGCAATGGGACGTGCGCCGCGGGATGTCGGCAATTCTCAACCACCCCTGGATGCCCACCAGCGGGCCGGACGCCGTCAGCGTCCGGGGCTTCATCTACGACGTCGACACCGGCAAACTGGAAGAAGTCAGCTACCCGGGCGCGATCGGATGAGCATCGCGTGACTTTGATCGGTCACGGCGGCGCAGGACCGCGGCCCTGCGCATCCACGACGCGGGACGCCATGATGCCTTTGGCCCGGGCGGTCGTGCTCTCACTCTCATTGGCTGGCGCTGAGAAGTTGTCCCGCCTTGAGATAGCGGCCGGGGTCGACCGGCGCGCCGTCCACTCGGACCTCGTAATGCAGATGCGGACCGGTCGAACGTCCGGTCGAGCCGATGGCGCCGATGTCCTGTCCTTCCGTCACCCATTGCCCCGCCGCGACGTCGATCCGCGACAAATGCCCATAACGGGTGCTCAAGCCCGCGCCATGGTCGATCTCGACCATGTTGCCATAGCCCCCGGTCGCGCTGGCGACAGTCACACGCCCGGCGGCCGTGGCGCGAACCGCCTCGCCATATTCGCCATGGAGATCCATGCCGGTGTGAAGGGCGGGCCGGCCGAGAAAGGGATCGACGCGATAGCCGAAGGGCGAGGTGACCTCGATCGGGCCGGGCAGCGGCTTGCGAAGGGGCGCGAAGGGCAGGGCGCCGCGCAGGCCGTCCATCAGGTCGATCGTGCGGCTGAGGCTGGCGTAAGCGCGCGCGAAATCGCCGCGAGCGCCGGGAAGATCGGCTGGCACGAAGGGGCCGCCCACGCCCTCGGCGGCGGAATATTCGCCATGCTGGATCATGCGCTCGACGGAAAGGCCCGCTTCGGCGAAAGCTTCGCGCAAGCGTTCGGCTTTTTCCGCGGCGGGGGCCTTGAGGGCGTTCAGCATGACGATCTGGCGGCGTTCGACCCGGTCGAAACGCGACGCCAAAGTCTTGAGGCGCTGTTCGGGCGAAGGGGGATCGTCGTTTTCGGACAGGCCGGGGCCGGCGGCGGCGCCGTCGGTCGTCCGCAGTTCGAGACCCTCGGGAACGGGCTTGAAGCCTCCATCGGCGACAGACGGTTTGGGCGCAAGCGTCAGGACGGACGCGGCCTGCGTCGCCGAGGGCCGCGTCGCCGCGACCGAGGTGATGTCGGGGTCGACCCTGGCGGCGAGCGAAGCGAGCAAGGCGGAGCGCGATTCGAGTTCGGCCTGACGCACCGCCAACTGGGCCACCTTGCCCTCGAACTTGTCCTGGTTGAGCATCTGTCGCGACGCCAGCGCATCAACCTGGGCGCGCAAGGCCGCGATGCGGCCCTCATAGGCGAACTGCATACTGGCCTGGCGCCGCATGAGCGAAGCCAGCATGTCGTCACGGAACATGAAATAGCCGCCGATCGCGAGGCAGCCCAGCAGCAGCAGCGGCCCTGCGCCGAACAGGGCGGCGGCGAGCGCAGGCGACAGGTGGAACTGACGTGTGAACCGATGGAAAGCCAGATGAAGCGTCAGGCCCGGCCTGGGCGGCTTCGCGGAAACAGCAGCACGCATATTCCACCATCCGAAAAGGCGCGCCGGTAAGCTGGTCTTCATTGGCGCGGCCGGTTTCGGATCAAGGTAAACGGGCGTGGTTAATGTTTGGAAAATTCGCCGTGCCGAGGCTCCAACTTTCTCGTCGGGCGATCCGCGTGAACCTGTTGCCGTCAAAAGCCATTTCGCCGGGAACCGCTTTCCGGCTTGGGAAATCGATCCCGGCGGAACGCGGAAAGCCGATTCACAGGGACTTGGCCGCCGCGAGGACCTCTTCGGCGTGGCCGGGAACCTTCACCTTGCGCCAGACATGAGCGATCCTGCCGTTGGGGCCGATCAGGAAGGTCGATCGCTCGACGCCCATATAGGTCCGGCCATACATGCTCTTCTCGACCCAGACGCCATAGGCTTCGAGAACCTGCTTCGATTCGTCGGCCAGGAGCGGAAAGGTCAATTCATATTTGTCGCGAAACCTGTCGTGCTGCTTGACCGGATCGGGCGAGACGCCGACGATGGCCGCGCCGGCTGCGGCGAAATCGTTGGCCAGCCGTTTGAAGTCCTGCGCCTCCATGGTGCAGCCCGAAGTGTCGTCCTTGGGATAGAAATAGAGGACGAGCTTCTTGCCCTTGAAGTCGCCGAGCGACATCTGTCCGCCGCCGTCGCGCGGCAAGGTGAAATCCGGGGCGGCGTCGCCCGCCTGAGCAAGTCTTGTCATGATGCCTCCTGTCGTGGGACGCGTCTGCGGTGAAACGACTCCCCGATGCCGCCAATTCTGCTTAATTCGGTCGCAAATGTCTGCCTTTTTCGATGTGGCGCCTGCGAGCAAAGGGCCTTACCTTCAGTCGGAGGGATGGGGATTCTACTATAGAATGCCGATTCGGCGCAGGCCTCCGGACGCGGGCGCGGACAGGCGACCCAGAAGGCTTCCGAAGCGGGGCGTCGAGCGCCCGTGGCGGATGTGCAACGAGAAAAATCGGCAAGGAAAGCGGTCCTATTGGTCGAGTCGAGAGAGCCGGATCTTTCCGCGGAGCCGCCGCCGCCTTTGCGGCCGTCCCGGCGATTTCGCCGGACGCGCCGGGCCGCCAGCGCGGGTCTTTCCTTCGGCCTGATGGCGGCGCTGGTGCTGCTGGCGGCCGGCGTCGTGGGCCTGGGCCTTGGTCGCGTCAATCTTGACGTCTTCAAGCCTGTCGTGGTGTCGGCGCTCCAGGACCGGCTCGGCCCCAGTTACCTCCTGACGATCGGCGCTCTGGGGATCGAGCGCGAACCGCACGGCCTGGCCCTCGCGGTGGAGAATGTCGCGATCAGACGCGCCGATGGCCGGCGCGTTGTTTCCGCTCCCAAGGCCGATCTGATCTTCGACCCGCTGTCGCTGCTCGCCGGACGGATCAAGCCGTCGCGGGTCGATATCGATGGGCTGGACGTCATTTTGCGCGTGCTGCCCGACGGCTCGATCGATCTCACGGCCGACGGCGAATCGGCCGCCGCCGCTCCGCAACCCGCCCAGCAACCCTCTCAGCAAGCCGCCACTTTGGCGAACGGACCGAGCGTGGAGCCGCCGACCAGCGCGCCGGCGCCCGGAACCCGCGCCAAAGTGATGCGGCAGGCCGCCAATGCGATCAATCGGATTTTCGACATCGCCCAGGGCCGCGACAGCCCGATCGCCGCGCTCGATCATTTCGGGATCGAGAACGGACGGCTGATCGTCGACGACCGCGTGGCCGGGCAGAAGCGCGGCTTCGAGGGTTTCGAATTCGCCCTCGACCGCAGGATCGAGGACGGGCGCGGCGTCGCCCAGATCGAAATGTCGGCCAAGGGTCCGAGCGGGCGCTGGTCGGTCGCCGGCGTCGCGCGTGGGGCGCGCGAGCAGGCGCATGAACTGGCCATTCAGGGCGACGGCTTCTCGATCGACGAAATCGCTCTGATGGCCGGCAAGACGAATCTGCCGATCGATTCCGACATTCCTCTTTCCTTCAAGGCCGCCGCCTCGTTCGAGGGAGATGGCCATGTGCTCGACGCCGACGCCCGCCTCGCGCTCGGCCAGGGCTTCTGGCGCTTCGACGATCCCGAGTTCGCGCCGGTTTTCCTCGACGAATTTTTCGCCGCCGCCCATTGGGACGCCGCCAGCCACCGCGCGCTGGTGGATCGGGCGCAGATCTATTCCGGCGATTCGCGCTGCTTCCTGAGGGGCGTCGTCACCCCGCCGGAGCATGAGGCGGCGCCATGGAGCCTCATGTTCAAACAGGCCGAGCCCTGCGTCATCGGCCCGGACCGCAAGGGCGAGAAGTCGATCACGATCGCCTCGATCAAGGGCGATCTCGCGCTCGACCTCCTGAACAAGACGCTAACCGTCAACCGGGTCGAGATCGTCGGCCCGGAAGTGGCGGCGGCGGCGCAGGGAACGATTGACTGGGCCAACGGGCCTCATATCCGGTTGGGCCTCTCCGCCGGCAAGATGACGGCGGCCGGCGCGCTTGCCGTCTGGCCCAACGCCTTCGGCGCGCCGCTGCGCGGATGGATGGGCGACCACCTCATCCGCGGAACGCTGGAAAGCTTCCGCATGGCGATCGATCTCGACGATCTCGACCTGCGGATGATGCGCGCCCAACACGCGCCGATGGATGACCGCATTTCGATGGATTACGCCTTCCGCGACGCGGCCTTCACCTTCCTCGACGGCGCGCCGCCGGTTCAGGGCGTCGCGGCAAAAGGCCATTCGAGCGGCCGCTCGGCGCGCATCGACGCGACGACCGGCTTTATCGAAGCTCGCGACGGCCACCGGATCGACCTGTCGAACGGTGTTTATTCGACGCCGGATTTCGAAGCCAGGCCGATCGCCCTGATCATCAGCGCCCACGCCCAGGGCGGCGTCGACACATTGGGCGAGGTGCTCTCGACGCCCGGCTTCGCCTCGGTGGCGAGCCTGCCGCTCGACCCCCGGACCGTCAGGGGCCAGGTCTCGGGCGATTTTACCTTCCGCACCAAGCTGCCGCCGGTTTACGACCCGAGTCTCGCCAGCATCGAGGTCAACGCCACGGTCGCCAATTTCGCCGCCGATCATCTGGTGGGCAAGGCCGGCCTCGACCAGGGCGCGCTCGCCGTGACTCTCGCGGACGGGATCATCCATGTGGTCGGGACCGGAAGGATGTTCGGCGCGCCGGCGACGCTGGAGGTCACCCGCGACCACAGCCAGCCGCCGCAGGGCGTCATTTCCTTCCCGATGGACGAAGCGGCCCGCGCCAAGGCGGGGCTGAATTTCGGCGCGACCGTCGCCGGGCCGGTGGCCGTCAGAATCGCCGGCGAAGTCGGCGCGGCGCCGCCCAAGGCCCAGGTCGATCTCGATTTCCTCAAGGCGGGCCTGAACGATCCGGTTCCCGGCCTTTTCAAGCCGGCGGGACGTCCGGCGAAAGCGAGCTTTGTTTATGCCGAGGACGCGCATGGCGCGTCGACCCTGGACAATTTCGTTTATGACGGCTCGGGCCAGAGCGCGAAGGGCGTTCTGCAACTGGCGCCCGACGGGAGTCTGGCCGCAGCCAGGCTGTCAGGCGTGAAACTCTCCCCCGGAGACGATCTGCGAATCGATATCCAGAGAACGGGCGACGTGATGAAAATCGCGGCGCGCGGGGCTTCGCTGGACGCGCGGCCGTTCCTGCGCAACCTCACCAGCAGCGGACCAAGCAGCGGCCGGTCGACCGATTTCGATCTCGATCTCAAAACCACGCTATTGACGGGCGCAAACCGCCAGATCATCTCGAACGCCGAATTCCAGCTGGCGCGCAAGGCGAGCGGACAGTTCCAGGCCCTGAGCCTGTCGGGAAAGATCGGCGCCGACGCCGTGAAGGGCGCGCTCACCCGTCCCGACGGCGGAGCGCCGCTTTTCACCCTGACCACGACAGACGGCGGCGCCCTGCTCGCCTTTTTCGACTTTTACAGCCACATGCAGGGCGGCGACCTGCGCGCCCAGTTGCGGCTCGCCGACAGTTCCTTCACCGGCGTGATCGATATCAGCAATTTCGTCCTGCGCGGCGAACCCGCCTTAAAAAGTTTCGCCAATTCTGCTGACGCAGGGAAAATCGTCAACAAGGTCAAGCTCGACCCCAATTCGGTGGCCTTCGTACGCCTGCATGCCGAACTTCAGAAATCGGATGGCAGGCTCTCTGTCAGCGACGGCGTGATCGCCAATTCCAATATCGGCTCGACGCTGGAGGGCTGGATCGATTTCGGCAACGACACGCTCGACCTTTCGGGCACATTCGTGCCGGCCTATGGCGTCAATAACCTTTTTGGCAAACTTCCCGTCCTCGGCCTCGTGCTCGGCGGCGGCCAGCAGGAGGGGCTGATCGGCGTGAATTTCCGCGTTGCCGGCTCCGCTGCCGCGCCCACCCTTTCGATCAATCCGCTGTCCGCTATCGCTCCAGGATTCTTGAGGAAGATTTTCGGCATATTGCCGAATTGAGGGCGGACGAAAATCAATTTAACGATTGGTGTTATTTTTTTAAATTTCCTTTTCGCGCCAAAGCCTGCATTTTCGCCGGAATCGGCCGGGGAGGCGCAGGTGATCGACAAGACGACGATCGACACGGTTATTTTCGACATGGACGGAACGCTGGCGGAGACCGAGGAGGTCCATCGGCAGGCGTTCAACCGCGCTTTCGCCGATTTTGGGCTCGGCTGGAACTGGGATGTCCCACTTTATCGCCAGTTGCTCAAGGTGACGGGTGGCAAGGAGAGGATCACCCATTTCATCGCGCGCGAGGGCGGCGTGGCAGATCCCGAATTCGTGGCGAAGCTCCACAAGGCCAAGACCGACATCTATACCGCGATGGTGGACGGCGGCGCGGTGGCGCTGCGGCCGGGAATCAGGGAATTCATCGAGGAGGCGCGCGCGCGCGGCTTGACGCTCGCCATCGCCACGACCACGTCCATGCCCAATATCGACGCGCTGCTCACCAGCGCGCTCGGCGCGCAGTGGCGCGACATCTTTCCCGTCGTCGGGGCCGGGGACATGGTGGAAAAGAAGAAGCCCGCGCCGGATGTCTATGAACTGGCCCTGCGCGAACTGGGCAAGCCGCCGCAACACTGCGTGGCGATCGAGGATTCGCGCAATGGCGTGCTGGCGGCGCGCAGCGCCGGGCTGCCGGTGATCGCCGTGCGCTCGACATTTTCGAGCGACGACGACCTGACCGGGGCGGCGATCGAACTGCCCAGCTGCGAGGCGTTGAGCCTCGGCCTGCTGGAACGGATCAGTCCGCCGTCTTGACGGTTTTTACCCGGGTCGACCGGAGCAGGAAGCTCGGGACGTGATCGCCCATGCCGACCACCGGCGCGTCATCCTCGTCGCGTCGGCGCGGGGCCTTGCGGCGGGGTTCGTTTTCCGGCGGGCGACCGGCCCGGCGCGAACGCGGGGCCTCCGTGCGTTCGGCCTCCGCGCGGCTGGGCTCCGGGCGCCTGGCCTCCTCGTGCGGCGCGGCGGCCGTTTCCTCGCCGTCGCCTCGCCTGCGGCCTGCGCTCCGATCGCGGCCGGTTCTTTCGCGCCCGGCTCTTTCACCGTCCTGGCGCCCGCCTCGGCCGCCGCGTCGCGGTCTTTCGCCGGCCCGCGCCGCGCGTTCGCGGTCTCGCGCGACATATTCGGCCGGCGGCAGCTCTTCGAGGCGCGGCCCTTCCCAGTCGATCTGCTTGTGGATCAGATCTTCGATCTGGGCGATATATTTGAGGTCGTGATCGGTGACGATGGTGAGGGCGTGGCCGGCGCGTCCGGCGCGCCCGGTGCGGCCGATGCGATGGACGTAATCCTCGGAATGGGTCGGGACGTCGAAATTGAAAACATGGCTGACGTCGGGAATGTCCAGGCCTCGCGCGGCGACGTCGGAACAGACCAGAATGTCCACCGCGCCGTTCTTGAAGGCGTCTAGCGAAGCCATGCGCGCCGCCTGATCCATGTCTCCATGCAGCGCGCCTGCCGGGAAGCCATGCTTTTCCAGGCTCTTGTATACGATCGCCACATCGCGCTTGCGGTTGCAAAACACGATCGCGTTTTTTAGGCCCTCGGCCGAGCGCAGCAGACGGCGAAGCGTCTCGCGCTTGTCGCCGCCTCCATGGGAGGCGACCAGAGTCTGAGTGATGGTCGAGGCGGTCGAGGCGGCGCGCGCCACTTCGACGCGGGCCGGATTATGCAGGAACTGTTCGGTGAGCCGGGTGATCTCCGGCGGCATGGTCGCCGAGAAGAACAGGGTCTGGCGGGTGAAGGGCACCAGCTTGCAGATCTTCTCGATGTCCGGGATGAAGCCCATGTCGAGCATGCGGTCGGCTTCGTCGATGACCAGAATTTCGATGCCGGTCAGCAGAAGCTTGCCGCGTTCGAAAAAGTCCAGAAGCCGGCCGGGCGTGGCGATCAGCACGTCGGCGCCGCGCATGATCTTGGTTTCCTGGTCGCCGAAGGACACGCCGCCGATGAGAAGCGCGACGTTCAGCCTGTGTTCGGCGCCATATTTGTTGAAACTCTCCTCGACCTGGGCGGCGAGTTCGCGGGTCGGCTCCAGAATGAGGGTGCGCGGGACGCGGGCGCGGGCGCGGCCCTGTTCGAGCCGGCACAGCATGGGAAGGGTGAAGGCGGCGGTCTTGCCGGTGCCGGTCTGCGCGATGCCGAGCACGTCGCGACCGGCCAGGACATGAGGGATCGCCTGCGCCTGAATCGGCGTCGGGGTGGTGTAACCGGATTTTTCAACGGCGCGCAGCACCTTTTCGCTGAGGCCGAGGTCGGAAAATTGCATTAGGGGTCCAAATCGGGTTTAAGCGGATCGCGTCTTGCTCACGGCTCTTGACCGCCGACTTTGGCGATCTTGCCCCTGCAACCAACGACGGCTTGAAGCCGCGGTGGCCGTCCTGACGCCGTTTGCCCCGCGCGGAAACTCTTCCCGCTCAATGGCGAATGATGTGAAACGGCGGGCGCGCGCGAATCCAAAGCGCCACGCGGACCTTTAGGCCAAGCGGCGTCAAAGTCAATGGATTTTGTGAAAAATCAGCGTTCGTCGCCGTTCCGGCCGCAGGGTTTGAGCTCGGTCCGCTCCGCGCGGTCGGGGATCGAACCGGTCGCGCTGTAATCGATGCCGGAATGGCCGCCGGCGCGCGTGAAGGCGATCGTCGGCAGATCGCCGTTCCGCTCCAGCATGTCCAGCGCATGGGCGCCCAGCACGCTGAGAACCGCGACGACGGCGCAGAAAAGCGCGATCGTGTCGACGGTTGATCCTCGATTGTCCTTTCTGAACGACTTGATGACCGACATGTCGCGCTCCCGATCCGACCCTGAAACACTTATCGGCCTTCAAGGTAAACGGCGGGTTAGCGCGAACCGGCGAATCAGCGCAGCTTTATTCGCTCCATGATCCCATCGCCCAGGATGAACTGATGATAGAGCGCGAAGAGCGCATGGCCGACGACGGTCGCGATCAGCAGATGCGCAAGCAGCTCATGGATTTCCATGAGCTGATGGGCGAGGCCGCGGTTCTCGGCGAAAGGCGAGGGAATCTGCAGCAGGCCGAGGTCGAGCGTCCGGCCGGCGCTGAGGAAAGTCGCGACGCCGACCAGCGGGACGAGGAGCATCAGCAGATAGAGCAGGCCATGGCCGGCGGCGGCCGCGAGGCGGAACATCGGACCCATGCTGCCGGGATAATCCGGCGTCGGCGTCGTGACGCGGGCGGCGACGCGGAGGACGAGCAGAGCGAGCAGCGCCAGGCCCGCGACGGCGTGGAGGTTGACGACCATGGGGCGTGTCGGCTTGGCGAAGCTGTCGACGCTCAAACCCACGGCGTAAAGCGCGAAAATCATTAGCGCCATCAGCCAATGCAGCAGAATGACCGGAGGCGAAAATTTTTTGGTTTCCGTTGTTTGGCGCATGGGTGCCTCCAGAATTTGATGTCATGCTTGAATGTTGGCGAGCCTTGTCAGAGATCCACGAGGTCCGCCGCCGCCGCGAAGGCCGCGCGCTCCTGGAGGAAAGCGAAACGCGCCTCGGGTTTCGTTCCCATCAGACGCTCGACGGATTCCGCGGTCTCCTCGCGATCCTCCTCGACGATGCCGACACGCAGCAGGGTGCGCGAACCGGGCGCCATCGTGGTTTCCTTGAGCTGCGCAGGCAGCATTTCGCCCAAGCCCTTGAAACGGCTGATTTCTACTTTTCCGCGCCCGGAAAACTCCTTTTTCAGCAGTTCGTCGCGATGGAAATCGTCGCGCGCGTAGGCGACCTTGGCGCCTTGGCTAAGCTTGTAAAGCGGCGGCGCGGCGAGATAGAGGTGGCCCTGCTCGATCAGCTTGGGCATCTGCCGGTAAAAGAAGGTGATCAGCAGCGAGGCGATATGGGCGCCGTCCACGTCCGCGTCGGTCATAATGATGACCTTGTCGTAACGAAGCTCTTCGGCCCGATAATGCGAGCCGGTCCCGACGCCGAGCGCCTGGATCAGGTCGCCGATCTGCTGGTTGGCCGCCATTTTTTCGCGCGACGAACTGGCGACGTTCAAAATCTTGCCGCGCAAGGGCAAAACCGCCTGATTGGCGCGGTCGCGCGCCTGTTTGGCGGAGCCGCCCGCCGAATCGCCTTCGACGATGAAAAGTTCGGAGCCCTGCGCCGAATTGTTGCTGCAATCGGCGAGTTTTCCGGGCAGACGCAGCTTGCGGGTCGCGCTCTTGCGCGCGACATCCTTTTCGGCGCGGCGGCGCAGGCGCTCTTCGGCGCGCTCGATCGCCCAGTCGACCAGGGCCTTGGCCTGGGCCGGCGACCCCGCGAGCCAATGGTCGAAAGCGTCGCGCATGGCGTTCTCGACGATGCGCGAGGCCTCGACGCTCATCAGCCGGCTCTTGTTCTGGCCCTGGAACTCCGGCTCGCGGATGAAGACCGAAACCATGGCGGCGCAGCCGGCCATCAGATCCTCGGCGGTTACGGCGGAGGCGCGCTTGCCCTGGCCGATGCGGTCGGCATGGTCCTTGAGGCCGCGCAGCAGAGCGAGCCTCAGGCCGGATTCATGCGTCCCGCCGTCCGGGGTGGGAATGGTGTTGCAATAGGAATGGATCGAGCCGTCGTCCTCGGCGAGCCAGGCCACCGCCCATTCGAGCGAGCCGTGGCGCTCCGGCTTCTCCACCCGGCCGGTGAAAAACTGCTCGGCGACCAGCGCCTTTCCCTCGATGTCGGCGGCGAGGTAGTCCTTGAGGCCGCCGGGGAAATGGAACACCGCCTCGGGCGGCGTCTTTCCGTTGGGATCGAGCAGGGATTCCGCGCATTTCCAGCGGATTTCCACGCCGCCGAACAGATAGGCCTTGGCCCGCGCCATCTTGAAGATGCGCGCGGGCGAAAAGGTGGATTTTTCGCGGAAAATGTCGGGGTCCGCCTTGAAGCGCACCTTGGTGCCGCGCCTGTTGGGGGCGCGGCCGACGGTTTCCAGTCCGCCGAGCGGAACGCCGCGGGAAAAAATCTGGCGATAGAGGGTTTGCGCGCGCGCGACTTCCACTTCAAGTCGCTCGGCCAGGGCGTTGACCACCGAAACGCCGACGCCATGGAGGCCGCCGGAGGTCTGATAGGCGCCGGAATCGAATTTGCCGCCGGCGTGCAGGGTCGTCATGATGACTTCAAGCGCCGATTTCTTGGGGAATTTCGGATGCGGATCGACAGGTATGCCGCGCCCGTTGTCGGTCACGGACAGAAAGCCTTCCTCGTCCATCGCGACCTCGATCCGGGTGGCGTGGCCGGCGACCGCTTCATCCATCGCATTGTCGAGCACTTCGGCGAAAAGGTGGTGGAGGCCGGTCTCGTCGGTCCCGCCGATATACATGCCAGGCCGCCGCCGCACCGGCTCGAGTCCTTCCAGCACCTCGATCGAGGCGGCCGTATAGGCGGATTCGCCCGTCGGAACGGCGGCCGACGGCTTTTTCACTTCGGCTTTGTTCATCGGCGCCGGCTTGGGCGCGCCAAAAAGATCCTGTTCGGCCATGATCCCGCGGAAATCTTACCGGGGGCGAATCGGCCCCGCAAACCCATTTTCCCCGATTCGGGCGAAACGAGGAAGGCGCGGCCGGACGCCGCATTGAACCCGTGATTAGCACGAAAGTGTGCGGAATGCGAACAGAACGAAAACAATTTTTCCTTTTTCGTGAAAACCATCCGCGCGGCCCCGAGGGTTATTGGCCGCGACGCCAAAGAGCTGTTAGGCTTTTGCTGGGCGATTCCAAATAGGAGGCCTGCAAGCGGGAGGGATGATGGCGCCGCGGCTGCTGCTGGTTGACGACGATCCGATCCTGGCGATCCTGGTCGCCGATTGGCTGTCGGAATGCGGCTGCGATGTGGTCGGTCCAGCGCGGACGGTCAAGGCGGCGTTGGACCTGGTCGAGACGGAAGGCGAGGCGCTCGACGGCGCGCTCCTCGATGTCGCGCTCGAAAGCGGCGAGTCTTATCCGGTCGCCGACGCCTTGGCCTTGTTTGGCGTTCCTTACGCCTTTGTCACCGGCCATGGCCTGGGCGGCGTCGCCCCCGGCTACCGCCACGCCCCCGTCCTGGCCAAGCCCTTCCAGTTCGAGGACTTACAACGCATGATCGACCGGCTCGTCGTCCTGCGCGGGAAGTGATTCACGCGCTCGCTCTGGCGTGCGCCAATCGCTCGCGCTGGAGCTTGATCACTGCGCCGCTTCGCGCGTCAGAAGGACGGAGAGCTTTCGGCGCAATTGCTCGGCGCTCACCGGCTTGTGCAGCAGCTCGAAACCGCTCGACGCGATTTCGGCGATATGTTCGGTCGCGGTGTCGCCGGTAAGGATCAGGGTCGGAAAATCACGGCCTGCGTGGCGCGCGACCTCCTTGGCGGCCTCGACGCCGTTCAGTCCCGCGCCCAAGCGATAATCGCTCAGCAAGGCGTCGAAACGCCAGCGGCGGGAGGCCGCGACCTCCAGGGCTTCCTCGCCGCTCGACGCGGTAAAGGTTTCGCAGCCCCATTTGCGCACGAGATTTTCCAGCCCGTTTCGGAGGATCAGATTGTCCTCGATGATCAGAACGCGTCCGCGCGGATCTTCATAATGCGCGGGTTGCGCTTCCGCCGTCTGGGCGCCTTCCGCGGCCGGCAGGGAGAGGGAGAAGCGCGAGCCGCGCCCGACCCTCGAGCTGACCTCGATCTGGGCGTCGAGCAGATTGGCGAGGCGGGCGACGATCGCCAACCCCAGGCCGAGCCCCTTGCCGAGGTCGCGGCCGGGGTTGTTGAGCTGAATGAATTCCTCGAAAATCTCCTGCTGTTTCTCTTTCGGCACCCCGACGCCCGTGTCCACCACGTCGATCCGCACACGGTCGCCGCGCCGGCGCAGGCCGATCAGCACGCCGCCGTTCGGCGTGTAGCGGAAGGCGTTTTCAATCAGGTTGCGCAGCGCGCGCTCCAGCAGCGACGGGTCGGCGAGCGCGTGCAGCGGGCGCTTGATCACCCGAAGCTCCAGGCCCTTGTCGGCGGCCTTGGGCTCATATTCCGAGGACAGGCGGTCGAGCAGGGCGCCGAGATCGACCGAGTCGATCGCCGGCTCGACCACGCCGGCGTCGAGGCGGGAAATATCGAGGATGGCGGTCAAAAGCCCATTCAACCCGCCAAGCGCCTGTTTCATCATCCGCGCCGTCTCCAGCGCCTTGGGAACGGTCGCGACCTGGCGTTCGATCAAGGCGAGCAGCAGCACCAGCGACTGAACCGGCTGACGCAGGTCATGGCTGGCGGAGGCGAGGAATTTGGACTTGGCCCGGTTGGCGCGCTCGGCTTCGAGCGTCGCCGCGCGCAGGGCTTCCTCCAGTTCCTTCTGCTCGGTGATCTCGGTGGCTGCGCCGAACCATTGCGCGATTCGGCCGTCGGCGTCGCGATGCGGCATGACGCGGGTCAGGAACGGCCTGAATTTCCCGTCGGCGCCGCGCAGGAGAATGGTCATGCCCAGCGGGCGGCCGGTGGCGACCGAGTCCGTCCACAGATCGAAAATGGCGGACAGGCTGTCGGGCTCGACATAGGACATCCAGCCCAGATGGGCCGGCTGGTCGGGCGGGGCGCCGGTATAATCGTACCAGCGTTCGTTGAACCAGGTGATTTCGCCCTCGGGCGAGGCGATCCAGACCAGTTGCGGAATGGCGTTGGCGAGCGAGCGGAAATTCTTTTCGCTCTCGCGCAGGGCGTTTTCCGCGGCGCGCGGCCGGGTGATGTCGAGAAGCGTGACGAAAATGCGCAGCGGCGCGCCGCTCGCGTCGATTTCGCTGCTCCAGACGCTTTCGATCCAGCGCTCCTGGCTGTCGTCGCCGATCACGCGATATTCGATCCGGCCGCTCGCGACGCCTTTGAGGCATTGCTGAATGGCCAGGGCCGCGCGGCGGCGGTCGTCCGGGGGCACATGGTCGAGGAGCCCGTTGACCACCTCGTCCATTGCGCGGCCCTCGGGCGGCGTCGCGGGCGAATAGCCAAGGACCCGCGCGAAATTGTCGGCGACATGGACGCGGCTCCCGGTCATGTCGAATTCGACATAGGTCAGGCCGCCCGCGTCGGCGGCGTGGCGCAGGCGGGTTTGGCTCTGGCGCAGCGCGGCCTCGCTTTCCAGAAGCGCCAGTTCGGCGCGCTTGCGTTCGGTGATGTCCGTGCGGATGGCGACGAATTGCCGGATGCGGCGGCGTTCATCGAGGAAAGGCACGATGGTGGTGTCGACCCAATAGTGGGAGCCGTCCTTGGCGGCGTTGCAGACCTCCCCGCGCCACACTTCGCCCGATGTGATCGTGGTCCACATCCGGCCGTAAAAATCCCCGGATTGGACGCCCGATTTCATGATCCGGTGATTCTGGCCGAGCAATTCGTCGCGCGCATATTGGGAAATGGCGCAGAATTTGTCGTTGGCGTAAGTGATCGCGCCATTCTGGTCGGTCACTTCGACGATGGCGTGTTCGTCAAGCGCGGAAATTCGCGTCTGAAGCTCCAGACGCGCCTCGGCGGCGCGCAATTCGCGGAAATTGCGATGGAGCGCCTCTGCCGCGAAGGCGACGGCGAGGCCGCACAGAACGAACACCAGCAGCGCCGGGCCGTCGAAGGGCGCGTCGAGCGCATGGGCCAGCGCCTCGGCGCCGACGCCGCCGAGGATCAGCGCCGTAAGGCCGGCGCGATATCCGCCCGCCAGGGCCGCGGCGATCACCGCCGGGTAGAACGCCAGGAACGGCGACGAGGCGGCTCCGGCCGCGATCAGGCCCGCCTGGCCGGCGAAGCCCGACGAAGCGGCGCCGAGTCCGACGCCGAGGGGAAAGGCGAACGGCGCCTGGCGGCGCCTGGCGGCGATGCGGGCGAGCAGCGCCCTGGACGCGGCCAGCCATCCGGCGTCCTGGTCGGGATCGTCGCGATCGCCGGCAGCGAATTCAGATTGCGCCTCATGCCGCACGCTACACCTGCCCAAATGGCTCAACAAAAATTCGCGCGATCGAAAAAACGAGCTTAATGTAACGGCTCGTAGTCCGGAAATTTTTATTTTTATTATATGTCCCCGCAAATCCCAAATTATTGATATCCGCGCAGATCCCAAACTGTTGAGGCCAGGATGGCGCAAACGGCGCCGGGGCGCGCGTCGGCGGAAAGCGCGCAGGCGAACACTATGAAATGAAATTCATTTGCCTGACGGCGCGTCCTCGCGCTAGAGGAGCGGCAGCCAGCCAGGTTTTTCCGGAAGACGCGGGCCGTTTTTTGGAGAAACAATCCTGCCACGACCGGGAACCCGGGTGGGAAATCCTTGGCGCGCCAATGGTTTTCCGCGCGGTCAGGGACGATCCGATGAACGCAACCGAGCTTCGCGCCACCATTTCGCTCGCCGCGATCTTCGCGACGCGGCTGCTCGGACTGTTCATGATCTATCCGATCTTCGCGCAATATGCGCGCGGCTTGTCCGGCGCCGACGACAGGATGATTGGCCTGGCGCTCGGGGCCTATGGGCTGACCCAGGGCCTGCTGCAAATTCCCTTAGGGATGCTCTCCGACCGCATCGGCCGCAAGAAGGTGATCGTCGGTGGCCTGCTCCTGTTCGGGTTAGGCAGCGTCGTGGCGGCCATGTCCACATCGATCGACGGCGTTCTGCTCGGGCGAATCCTGCAGGGCGCTGGCGCCATCGGATCGTCGGTTCTGGCGATGGTGGCCGATCTCACCCGCGAGGGGGTGCGCACGCGCGCCATGGCCGTGGTTGGAATCACCATCGGATTCTCCTTCGCGATCGCCGTTCTCGTCGGTCCGCCGCTCGCCGCCGCCGCCGGCCTTTCCGGCATGTTCTGGGCGACCGCCGGCTTCGCGCTCGTGGGCGTCGCGATCGCGCTGTTCGTCACACCGACGCCCGATCGCGCCGTCGCGCGCGGCGTCAGCAGGGCGACGTTCAAGCGGGTTTTGCAGGACAGCGAATTGCTGCGGCTCGATTTCTCGGTTTTCATCCTCCACGCCATTCTGACGGCGAGTTTTCTGATCATCCCGATGGCGTTGCATCAGGCATTGGGACTGACGGCGGCGGGCGAGTGGAAATTCTATCTGCCGGTCATGGGCGGCGCCATGGCGCTGATGGTTCCGGCGGTCATCGTCGCCGAGACCCGCGGGCGGATGAAGGAAGTTTTCGTCGCCGCGATCGCCACGATTCTGGCGAGTCAGGCGGTTCTCGCCGGCGCGCCGGCGAGCGGCGCGGCCGCCGTGGGCGCGATGATCCTGTTTTTCACCGCCTTCAACGTCATGGAGGCGATCCTGCCGTCGCTGGTGACCAAATTCGCGCCTTCCGCCGCCAAGGGCGCGGCGACTGGCGTCTTTTCCAGTTCGCAATTCGTCGGCATTTTCGTCGGCGGCGCCGCCGGGGGCTGGATGCATCATGTCAAGGGCGCTTCCGGCGTGCTTGGCCTGACCGTCGCGCTGTCCCTGATCTGGCTCGCCGTCGCGGCCTTCATGCCGCGTCCCCCGCAGCGCCGGCGCCAATTGGACGCCGTCCAGGCCGGGGTCGAGAAGGCCTGACGACGTCCGATTTTCCGCGTAGCCTCTGGCGGTTGGGCCAGGGCCGTCCCTATATTTCGCGGGCGCGCGTTTTCGCGCGGTCAACGGGGAACGGGGCGAGCTCATGAAACGGACAAAAATCGGCGCGGTTCTCGCCATTTGCGGCGTCGCGGCGCTCGCGGCGACCAACGTCGAGGCGAAGGGCTGCATTCGTGGCGCGGTCGCGGGCGGCCTCGCTGGCCACGCGGTCCACCATGGGGTCATCGGCGCGGTCGCCGGATGCGTCGCCGCGCGGCATTATTACAAGGCAAAGGCGAAGCAGGAACAGCAGCAGGGCGCTCCGGTTGCCGCGCCAGCGCCCGCCGCGGCGCAATGAGCTGAAGACCAAACAAAAAAGGCGGCCAATTCGGCCGCCCTTTCGCATTCCCCGAGCAAGAGCTCAGTAGGAATAATACATGTCGAATTCGACCGGGTGCGGCGTCATTTCCATGCGATAGACATCGGCCATCTTCAGCTCGATATAGCTGTCGATGAAGTCGTCGTTGAACACGTCGCCGGCCTTGAGGAAGGCG
>JAKAJL010000061.1 GCA_021813805.1 Pseudomonadota bacterium
GCGACGAGCAGCAGGCCCCATGCCGCGAAAAACGGCCAGGACAATTCCGACAGATGATCCTCGTCCAGCGACAGGCCCTTGGCGGTGACGTTGAAGGTCGGCTTGCGCGGCGAGAGGACCACTGAGACGATCGCCTTGGCGAGAAAGACGCCCTGAACATATTCATAAAGCTCCGACACCCACGGCCAGCGCAGCCGGCCGTAAATGTAATTCTGGAGCATCATGTTCACGATCATGTAGACGAGCGTATAGGATAATGCCTCATTGACGTTTGCTACGAAAAGCTTGATGTCGAAAAAGATATAAAGCAACGGCGCGAACATGAAGATGAGGCGCGGCACGGGGAAGAACCAGAAGGTCATGCTCGAAAGATAAGCGAGGCGTTGGATCGCCTTCAGGCCCTTCTTGAACGCCGGGTTTTTCAGGAGCATGATCTGGAACATGCCCTGGCACCAGCGCGACCGCTGACCGATGAACGACGAAAAGGTTTCCGGCTGCAGTCCAGCTATCAGGGGTTTGTCGACAAAGACGCTGTGCCAGCCGCGCGAGTGGAGCTCGAAGGCGGTTTCGCAATCCTCGGTGATGGTCACTCCGGAAAAGCCCCCGGTTTCGGCAAGGGCGGTTCGGCGCAGAAGCGCGGCCGAGCCGCAGAAAAACGAGCCGTCCCATTTGTCGAGGCCGCGCTGGGTCATCGAATAGAACATCTCGTTTTCGGACGGCATAGACTCGAAGGTGCGCAGGTTTTTCTCGATCGGATCGGGATTGAGGAAGACATGTGGCGTTTGCACGAGGAAGAGCCGGGGATCGCGCCGGAAATGGCCGACGGTCTCGCGCAGGAAGGCGCGGAACGGCGCGTGGTCGGCGTCGAAGACGACAATGATTTCGCCGTTCGTGTGGGTGAGCGCGGCGTTCATGTTGCCCGCCTTGGCGTGCTCGTTGCGCGCGCGCGTGAGATATTGGGCGCCGAGTTGCGCGCAGAGGTCCTGCAGCGAGGCGCGGCGATCGCGCGCAGCCTTCGCCTTTTCCGGATTGCGGTCGCCGCATTTCTGGTCGGTGCCGCCATCGTCGAGCAGATAGACGTTGAGTTTGGCGGCGGGATAATCCATCGACTTGGCCGCCGCGACTGTCGTGGCGAGGATATATTCATCCTCGTTGTAGGTCGGGATGAAGACATCGACGGTGGGCAGATCGGCGTCGGCGTCGCGCTCCAGTCGTGACCGGCGCAGCGGGTCGATATTGATGATCAGGCTGATGGCGAGGATGACGACGCAGTAAAGCTCGGCTCCGAAGAGGATGGAGCCGAATATGAATCCGGTGACGTCAGACACGGGCGGCAGCGTTTCGGCGCCGCGCCAATAGATGTAGCGGATGACGATAAAGGTGGCGACGGCGAGGAAAAACTGACGCGCCAACGCGCCGCGGAGGAAGCCCCATACGCCCAGCATGAGCGCGATGAGCGCGACGCCCAATTGCGCCTGAGCCGCGACGCTGATGGGCTGGGTCAGCAGGATGAACGCGAACAGCCCGGCCAGCAGCCAGAAACACAAACGCAACGCGAACGCCATATACGCTTCCTTGGTTCGGCATTAACGTAAAGGAAGACTGTTAACGTCTGCGTTAAGCGGCCATTATAAAAAACGCCACGCTGAGCTTTTGTGGTTAACAATCAGTTTTCTTTATGAGACCAGAGCCGATGCGGCGGCGGGCGCGGCGTCGATGAGAGACGCGGCGGGGTCGAAATCATGTTGAATTGGGTAATAAGAAACGCACGCGCCGAGCTTTTCCCGGCCGAAAGGCTTGGCGCGTTTCGGCGAGCGCCCGGCAGGTCGAGGAAAACAGACTTCGGCTGCCTTCATCGATCCAAGTGCGATTCAAATAGCCTCAAAATCCGATGTGGGCGTCGAGGACGCCATAGCCGCCGGAGCCGGTGACCCGGCTGCTGGTGGCGCCGCCCGAAACGCCCAAAGCGAGTTGGCCGATGGTGAGGCCGGTCAAATGGACGCCGGCGCGATATTCCGAATAAAAACGATTGCCGAGCGCGAGAACTTCCGGGCCGAAGAAAACATTGTCCCAGATCCGGTAGCCGGCCTTGAAGCGGGAATAATATTCCGAATTCGTGGTGCTGAACGAGCCATAGCCGCTCAGCATCGTGTCATGCGTCGGGTTGCCGTAAAATTCGCTGACGATTTTCGCTCCGATATAGAAGCCCGCGGTGGGATTGTTGGGATCGGGATAGCTCAGGGTCGTGTTGCTCAGCTCGACGCCGCCCAGAAGCATGAAGGACCAGTTGCGGGTGTTCCAGGCATAGCCGCCGAGCACGCCGCCGTCTTCTTGATTGGCGTATATTTTTTTGCCGACGCCAATAGTCGCCGGCGCAATGGCTGGCAGAGTGGTGAAATAATTGTAGTCGCCAGCGATTCCCTCGACGCGGTAACGGAAACCGTCTTGCCGGAGATTGCCGTCGAGCGCCCCGGTGATGGCGGCGGCGCCGAAAACGCTCTGCGTGGTCGTCGCGGAGACGGACGTGTCGAGAACGATCGACGGCGCATAGTCGGGCTCCGACGTCTTGTCTCCCGTGTACCAGTCAACCGCCCCCGCCGCTTGCGCGCTTGCGACGCAATAGCCTGCCGCGAGGAGCAGGGATCGAATGGGGGACAGTGTCCGAGCCGGCGATTTTATCGAAATCACGGGGATGCCGGTGCTCATTTTGCCGATCCGATTGAAACTTCCGCCCGGACCAACGGTTCCAGTTGGACTCATGGAGATGATTTACCTAACGTAAATGCAATCGCTAAATTACGTGCGTTAAGGAGCGATTTCCTTGGACAGCGACGCCAAAAATATGCTTAGCCGAGGATTAACGGGGATACAGCCGTCTTCGGCTGTCGGAAAAGGCGGCTGGTGGAGTCATAGAGCGCGCTGGCAATTGACTTGCGGCTCCGCTCGGCCGTCTGCTTCAAAGCCTATTCTTCCGCCGTTTCGTCGACGGCTGCCTCTCGCCGGCCCGCGCCCAGAATCTTGACCTGCACCATCGCTTCGTTCTTGGCGTGCGTCTCCACAGAAACTTGCGCTGGTTGAAAAGGCTAGCGCCAGGCCGGTCCTTGGCAGCAGGACAAGCAGTGGCCTGAGATGCGTCGCGATGACCAGTCCGACGGCCGACGCGTTGTGATGTCGAGCTGCGTGAACACCAGCTAGTCCTCAGCGGATACCTGCACCCAGCCGCCGACATTGGAGACCAAGGCGCCTCTGGCCAAAAGCCGATACTTGAAACGGCGCCGAGAGTGGAAGAAACCTGAAGTCGGAGGCTTCATCGCCTTCCTGGCTGGTTGCCGTGGTTGAAGCGTCCCGACAGCTGCGCCAGGAGCACGGAGATGAGACACGCGCCGGCACCGAGCGCGGCTGCATCGCCCCCATCCTTCATCTCGAAAACGCCGACGTGACAGACGAGGACGTAGCCGATGACGGCGTTGGGGAAACCCCAAAGCACGCTGACGGTCGACGAAGAAGGGCCGTCTCCGGGGAGCCTGGCGAACGCGCTTTGAAACGGTTTGCCCATCATGCCGCTGACGACGTAGGGCACGGCATTTGCCAGAAAGACGCCGCCGAAGAAATAGGAAAGTAACTGAAGCCAGGGCATTTCACACGCTCCTTGTTGTTCGACAATTGATCTCTCGGCTCGTTCCGGTTTCGCCGAGCCGCGGGAAGATGTTCGCGACGCCATAGCCGTGAACATCCGGGCCCCGTCATCGCGTCGCTAGCGAGAGTGCCGTTGAATCCCGCATCACAGGCTTGAGGCACGGTCGACTCGACTGCGGTTCCGGGCGCCACCCTGGCGATCACCACCTGGGTGAGGCCACGCGCTTGCAGCTGACGTTCGATATCAATGCTGGCGAAGGAGCCCCAAGTCCGCGTCGTGACGACAATGTCTGCGCCGCTGGCTGCTCGTTCCGAACAGATCGCTATCGGCGTGGGCGATAATTCCGCCTTTTGGGCCGATGGCATCGACGCGGTCGAAGGTGGCCAGACCGTCAGGTGCGCCTATGTAACGGGAGGCGGAAGGTCCAGGCAACATTTATCTGGCGCATACCAGAGTTTTCGGAAGTTACGGAGATCGCCGAGTGTGAACGAGGCCGCCACGCCACGACTGCCTGCTTTGCGGCCTATTCTTGTCCTTCGGCCCACGGCCGCTCACCGCCCGGCAGAGCCCATAGACCCTGATCTTCATAGTTCCGATCGACATCGGCTGTGCTGGCTCAGGCCAAGCCGCCTCGAAGCAGTGGCGTTATGGCGTTCATCACGCGGACGCGTCAATCCAGGGTCCAGGATCTGGGCGCATCGCTTCCGCCTTCGTTCAACTGGCGCTCCAATAGGATCAGCGCATCCGCGGTCATATCGGCGTCCAATAGGGCGCCGTGTTTTTCGTCTTGCTCGCTGGCGTCGAGCGCCAGCCGGTCGCACATCGATGTCAGCGATTTGCCGGCGCCGGGGAAGAGCTGCGCGAACAATCTCTGCGTGCAGATATAGCGCTCTTCGTCATAGGCGTATTCGCCCCAGTTGATCGCTTTGGCCCGGGCGAATTCGTAATTGAGGAAGTCGCGCTCGTTCTTGTAGGCATGGGCTACAATGGGCGCTTCGCCGATAAAGTCCTTCAGTTCCGGCATGATCGCGGCGAAGCGGGGCGCGTTTTTCGAATCGCCAGGGCGAATCTTGTGAATTGCGATCGCGGCCGGATCGATCAGGCCGTCCGGATTGACGAGCGACCGCCATGTTCTCGCCTTGCGCCAACCCCTATCGCCGCGCAGCATTTCGACAAAGCCGACCTCGATGACGACGCCCGGCGGCTTCCAGGCAAAAGGCTGTTTCTTGATGAAATCGGCGCCCGGCGTCCGCTTGCCTGTCGTCTCCGCGTCAAAAGTGACGAGGCGGTCATAAATGTCGAGAAAACCCGGCGTGAACCGTTCCTCGTCTCTGACAGAGGGCCGTCCATTTCTACTCGCCTTTCCTGGCCGCGCCGGCGGTGAGCCTGCTTGAATATCGTTCTGCCGGGAATGAAGGTCCAGTTTCCGGGGTGAGTTATATCCGATCAATGTTTCGGCGTCACTTCGCTTCCCGGCGATCCTCTTGAACGCGGATTGCGCGAGCGGTCAAAAGCGCTGGCGCCGAAAATTCTGCAATTCATCCTGAACATGATTTCGAATGACGATTCTGCTCCGCCCATCAGAGCCCATCGGGCTTGAACATTGCATCCGAGATCATTGATCGCGGACGACGGTCGGAGCTCGATCACAGGTCGTTCTTAAAACACCGACGTGAACAGGCATAGCGCCGAAAATTTCGATCGCGGACGGCCGCGGCCGGCCATTGCGGCGCTTCATCGCGAAAGCACCCTCGACGCTACCTGTCCTTCTTGCGCGCCCGCGCACCGATCCACTTCGCCACGCGCGTACGGCTGACGGGGTGGGCCGCGACCCCACGCCGTTCCGGCGCGGCCCGTCCGTCGCCAACCTCCAAGGTTGGGCTCGACTTCGCTGTTCGCGCCGCGGAGCGCTGGGCGGAAGGCTGGTCGGCAACGGACTTCACATTCGACTGCTTTTGCGCCGTGGGCGCCGGACGGAGAGCGGCTCCGGCCATCATTTCGCGCTCTGCCGGAGTAGTTTCCGCCCTTCGCCGGGCGGGCTTCTTGGCCGGATCAGGCGACTCGACAGGCGCGGCCGCCTTCGCCTGCTTGAGACCGCCTGCTTTCCTCGCCAGCGGCGTGGGCGGTTCGGCCATGTCGAGGCCGAACAAGGCCGCCACATCGTCGTCGGCGAGCAGGCGCTCGCTATTCGCTGGCACCACGGTCAGCGGGAGGTCGGCGCCGACCTTCGCGATCAGTTCATCTCGCTTGACCCCGCGCAGCGTGAACAACAGGTCCGGATTGGAATCGAGCCGCGCGCCGACGCCGTATAGCGTCGCCGCCACATGCTTGCACATGTCCGCCCAATCCGGGCACGAGCAGGACATTCTGATTTCGCGAGGCGTCGGAAACAGGCCGTCGGCCTGCCGGCAAACCCGCTCCATCACGTTCTTCGACAGCTTGCCTTGCAGAAGCTCGACCAGCGAGCCGACGGAGCCCGCGCAATCCTTGCAGATCGCCTTCCAGCGCGCCGCCGGCGTGACAGCGACGCCGATTTTCACCTCATAGAGGTCCGAGCCGCTGACCAGCGCCTCGACCTTGCCGCGCGAGATCTGCAAATCGACGACCGAGCCGCTGTTGACGTAAGTGCGCCCGCGCGGCAGGCGGTTTTCATAGTCGGAATAAAGCTCAAGATTGTCGCACCATGCCTTGCCCCAGAAGTTTTTGGCGATCTTGCGGCCTTCGACGACGACCGGCGCCACGGCGCGCCCCTGCTTTTTCAGTCTCGCGACTTCCTTCGCCGCCTGGGCGCGGCGCTTCGCGACCGGGACATAGGGCCTGAACCCCCAATAACTCATGGCGTTCGATCCTCCTGGCTCGCCGCCGCGAGGTCGAGCCTCACCAGCGACATCAATTCGGCGTCGCCGAGCTCGGTCAGATTGATCTCGGCTCCGCCGCCGAGCAGGTCGTCGGCCAAAGCCCGCTTCGATTCGATGATTTCGTCGATTCGCTCCTCGATCGTGCCACGGCAGATGAATTTATGCACCAGCACGTTGCGCTTCTGGCCGATGCGGAAGGCTCGGTCGGTCGCCTGGTTCTCGACCGCCGGATTCCACCAGCGGTCGAAATGCAGGACATGCGAGGCGGCGGTCAGGTTCAGCCCGGAGCCACCCGCCTTCAAGGACAGGACGAAAAAGGGAACGCTCTCGTCCTGCTGGAAGGCGTTGACCAGGGTCTTGCGCTTGGCCACCGCCGTGTCGCCGCTGAGCGACAGGCCGGGGCGGCCGAACACGCTGGCGAGCAGTTCGCCAAGCGGTTCCATGATCTCCTTGAACTGGGTGAAGACCAGCATTTTTTCCTGGCGGCTGGCGACAGTCGCGGCGATTTCGCCAAGGCGCGCGAATTTGCCGCTGTCATTGTTCTCCCATTGGCCCGCGCCGCCGAGACCATGCGCGGCGTGATTGCAGATCTGTTTCAAGCGCATCAGCGTCGCCAGCACCAGGCCGCGCCGGCTGATGTCGTCGCCCGCCTCGTTGAGCCGCCATTCGAATTCGGCGACAGTCGATTGGTAGAGCGCCGCCTGCTTGCGGCTCAGGCCGCAGAACGCCTTGACCTCGGTCTTGTCCGGCAGGTCGGCGATGACGTCGCGGTCGGTCTTCAGCCGCCGCAGGATATAGGGCGCGACCAGCTTGCGCAGCGGGGCGTAGGATGGCGGCGAGCCTTCGGCAAGGCGTTTGACGAAATCCGCGAAAGCCTTCGACGATCCGAGCAGGCCGGGGTTGAGGAAATCGAAAATCGACCACAGGTCGCGCAGATTGTTTTCGATCGGCGTGCCGGTGAGCGCGATCCGGCTTTCCGCCTCAAGCGCCTTGACCGCGCGGGTCTGCTTGGCATTCGGGTTCTTGATCGCCTGCGCCTCGTCGATGACGGCGAGCCGCCAATGCGTCCTGGCGAGCCAATCGAGCCGCAGCAGCGCCGCGTAACTCGTCACGACGAGGTCGGTTTCGTTAAGGTCCGCGGCCGTGAACGACCGCAGCTTTTCAGCGGGCGTAAAGGCTGGATGGGCGACGAGGACATCGAGCGACGGCGTGAAGCGCTCGGCTTCGGCCGCCCAGTTGGCGAGCAGCGAGGCGGGCGCGACGATCAGACTCGGCCGCCGCTCGTTTTCGCGCTGGCGCGTCGTCAAGAGAAGGGCCAGGACCTGGATCGTCTTGCCGAGCCCCATGTCGTCGGCAAGGCAGGCGCCTAGCCGCAAGCGCGACAGGAAAGCAAGCCAGCGCAGGCCGGCGTCCTGGTAGGGGCGAAGCGTCGCCTTTAGTGCCGCGCCTGGACGCAGCGCATCAAGCGACGCCGGGTCGCGGCAGGCGGCGAGCGTCTGTGCCAGCCAGGGCCCCGCCGCCACATGCGCCCAGGAGACCTGCGACGCCTGTCCCGCGTCGCCCGCGCCGATGTCGGCGCCTGCCAGCAGGCGCATCGCCTGTCCGAAGGACAGGCCTTGCTTGCGGGCGAGGCGCTCGATTTCGGCATAGCGGTCGAGCGCCGCCGAAAGGCGCGCCGGGTCGATTTCGACCCATTTCCCGCGCAAGAGCGCGAGTCCATCGGTCGCGGCGAGCAGGGAGGCGATCTCTTCCCTTGTCAGCGGCGCGCCGTCGAGACTGACGGCGATGGAGAAATCGAGCACTTGCGTCGCCCCGACCCGCGCGGGCGTGTTGGAGCCGACGCTCGCCTCGACCGCGGGGCGCGCCGGCCGGCCGGAGGGCCAGGTCGCGGGCATGCGCACGACAAGGCCCGCCTGACCCAAGGCCTCCGCGTCCGTGAGCAGCCGCATCGCCTCCTTCGCCGTCCAGCGCAGCGGATGGAAGATTTCGCCGGAATCGACGATTCCCTTCAGCCAGGGGCAGCTTTCGCTGGCCCGGTTGACCGGTTCGAGCAGTTTCAGAAGCTCGCGCTGGGCGCCGGCGTCCGCATATTCGCGCAGGGCGGCGCCAAGCGGCGCGTGACGCAACGCCCCATGGCCAGCTAGGCCCGAGGCGTAGGTCGCCAGAAAGGCGAACGGGCGCTCGGCGTCCTTGCGGTTCTCGGCGAGGTTGAAGTGGACACGCCCGACGGCGCGCCAGCGGCTGTCGCGGGTGGCAAGAAAAGCCTCGACCGAGAGGCCGCACTCGGCGCGCTCGGCGGCGAACGCCTGTTGCAGCGCGCCCCAAAGTTCCGCGAGACGCCCGGCGTCGAGATATTCGCCGCCCCGCATCGGGGGCGCCTCTTCGGCCAGGGCCTGTAGCGCGTCATTGTCGGGCGCGGTCGGAGAGAGCGCCCCGGCGTCATGATCGCCCCCGGCGCAGAGCGCGGCCACGAAGCGCATGGCGAAGGCGCGCCAGAACGCAAGATCCGGCGGCAGGCGGCTTCCGGCCTCGGCGAGGCCGAGTTGAAGCAGGCCGTGGCCTTCGCCCGCACGAAATGCTGCTTGAAGCCGATCGGCGACGGCGGCGTCGACCGGAAAATCGTCGCCCGACATTTCAAGGCGCAAGGCCCCGTGTGGCGTCAGGGCGCAGGCGAGAGAACGAGGCATCGGCGCGGTCGGATTCGTTTCGATTGGATCACACCCTATTTAACTGAAATGCCGCGGATGGCATGGCGTTTTCGAGAAGTCCGATTTGGAATCCTCAATGTTGGATTCCGGCAAGTCCCTCAAGCCCGACCTCGAATGAGATCATGCGATCAAACAGCGATGTCTTGCGATAGAAATGACGCGCCCCGATGCAACTGCCCTCGATTTCTTCCCTCCGATATTCCATCAGGCCGAACCAGAGGAGGGGTCTGAGCACCCTGGATTCCATGGCCATCGCGCCGGAGTCCCACTGCGCTTCGAGCACGCCGATGGTCGGCACGGTGCAAAGGCGCGTCAATCGCTCTGGCGTGTCCCAGGAGTTCGCGGGGCTTCCACCGTTCCTGTCCTACGAGGGCCACAAGCCGCGCGATGGCGGGCGGCGCCGCGATAGTTGACCTCTCCGCGGCGCCCACTATCGGTCACGCCCGATCTTGCGGCTCCTGCGAGACCGTGAGCGCTTCTTCTTTCTGTTCCCTTTCGAACGCCCGCTTCCCCTTCGCGCTCCAAAGCGCCCGCGCATGTTCGCCTTGCTCGCTTTGGAGCTTGTCGGCCATCCAGAGCAGAGCGCCGAGAATGATGGCGCGATCGTCGCCAGTCAGGTCCACGATGCCGGCCTTGACGATGAGGCCACCGAGTTCGATCAGACGCCGCGTGCGCTTGCGCCGCTCGACTTGCCAGGCGCGCATGTCATGCCGCGCCTGTGCCGCCTGATGCCTGTTGCGCGCCGCTTGGCCGCGCCGAAGCGCCGCCCGTATCGCGGTCAGGCGCCGATGCAGTTCGCCGCGACCGGCCTTGAAAGAACGCGGCTCCGCGCTTGGCCCATGCCTCCCTCTTTCCGGCATCTTTGGTTTCGGCCAGCACGATCAGCGCGCCCGCCAGTTCGTCGGCGCTCAGCGCATCGGCTCCGGTCGAAATGACCAACTCGCCAAGCTGTTGCACCTTACGGTTTTTGAGGTCTCGCGCCTTGTCTTCGAGCGCCTTCAGTTCCGCATCGAAGTCCCGAGGTTTGCGCATCATGTCCTCCATAAGCTGTTGATGGAGTGATGATAGTTGAGCGCTTGCCGGAATGCTGTAAGGTTGCCGGGATGGTGCGAGACGGCGTGGTCCCTGCCGAGAATTTTTCGAGGGAGGGCGCGCTTATACGTCGTTCCGACGTGCGCTTCGCAGTGGTGATGATCGGGTCGCGATGGCGCTCTATCATCTTCACGTCAAGGTCATCGGCCGCAAATCCGGCTCCAGCACGGTGGCCTCCGCGGCCTACCGCTCGGCGTCGCGGCTGCGCGACGACCGGCTCGACCGCAGCCATGATTTCTCCGCCAAGCGCGGCGTCGTCCATTCCGAGGTGCTGCTGCCGGAGGGAGCGCCGGAGCAATGGAGCGACCGCGAACGGCTGTGGAACGATGTCGAAGCCTTCGAGCTGCGCAAGGATGCGCAGCTTGCCCGCGAGGTCGAATTCGCCCTGCCGCGCGAGATGACGCAAGCCCAAGGCATCGAACTCGCCCGCGACTTCGTGCAGGCGCAATTCGTGGACCGGGGCATGATCGCCGATCTCAATGTGCATTGGGATAGGGCCGAGGACGGGACGCCCAAACCCCATGCCCATGTCATGCTGACCATGCGCCAAGTGGTCGTGAATGGGGACGAACACGGCTTCGGCCCGAAGGTGCGGGAGTGGAACTGCACCGAGATGGTGGAGCGCTGGCGGGAACGCTGGGCGGAACTGGCCAACGAGCGGCTGGCCGAACTCGACATCGACGCGCGCATCGACCATCGCAGCCTGGAAGCGCAGGGCATCGCGCTGGAGCCGCAAAGCCAGATCGGCGCGACCGCTCAACGCATCGAGGGCGAAGGGATCGAGGCCGCCGACCGCGCCGAAATGCACCGCGAGATTGCGCGCAATAACGGCGCGCGCATCGCCGCCGATCCTTCCATTGCATTGGATGCCATCACCCATCAGCAATCCACCTTTACGCGCCGCGACATGGCGAAGTTCGCGCACCGGCACAGCGACGGGATCGACCAGTTCAACGAGGTCATGGGCGCGATGCGGAGCGCGCCCGAGCTGGTCGAACTCGGCGCGGACGGACGCGGCGAGGATCGCTTCACCACGCGCGAGATGATCGAGGCGGAACAGCGCCTGCACCGCGCCGCCGAACTCATGGCGGAACGGGAACGCCATGCAGTGAACGAGGCCGACAGGAAGGCGGCGCTGGCGCGTGCGGAAGCGCGCGGTCTTGTGCTTTCGGGAGAGCAGGCCGATGCGCTGGCGCATGTCACGGACGGGCGCGATCTCGGCGTCGTGGTCGGTTATGCCGGAACGGGAAAGAGCGCCATGCTGGGCGTGGCGCGCGAAGCCTGGGATGCGGCGGGCTACGAGATCCGGGGCGTGGCGTTGTCCGGGATAGCGGCGGAAAATCTCGAAAGCGGATCTGGCATCGCGTCGCGCACCATCGCCAGCATGGAGCATGGTTGGGGACAGGGCCGCGACCTGCTCACTTCCCGCGATGTGCTTGTCATCGATGAAGCCGGCATGGTCGGCGCGCGGCAGTTGGAGCGCGTGCTGTCCCATGCGGCGCAAGCCGGCGCCAAGGTGGTGCTGGTCGGCGATCCGCAACAGTTGCAATCCATCGAAGCAGGCGCGGCGTTCCGCTCGATCGTTGAGCGCCACGGCGGGGCGGAGATCGGCGAGGTGCGCCGCCAGCGGGAGGACTGGCAGCGCGACGCCACGCGCGATCTGGCGACCGCCCGGACCGGCGATGCGATCCAGGCCTATGACGCGCACGGCATGGTCCATGCCGCCCAAACACGCGATGACGCGCGGAAAAATTTGATCGGGCGCTGGGGCCGCGACCGGCAGGCGTCGCCCGATAAGAGCCGCATTATCCTCACCCACACCAATGACGAGGTTCGCGCGCTCAACGAGGCCGCGCGCGAAAAAATGCGGGACGCCGGCGATCTCGGCGATGACGTGCGTCTTATGGTCGAACGCGGCGAACGCAGCTTCGCCAGCGGCGATCGCGTCATGTTCCTGCAAAACGAGCGCGGGCTTGGTGGGGATGGATTGGGCGTGAAAAACGGCACGCTCGGGACCATCGTCGAGGTCAGCGCCCGATCCATGTCGGTGCGCACCGATGACGGGCGCGGCGTCTCGTTCGATCTGAAGGATTACGACCGCATCGACCACGGCTATGCCGCGACCATCCACAAGGCGCAAGGCATGACCGTGGACCGAGCCCATGTGCTGGCGACGCCGGGCATGGACGCGCATTCGAGTTATGTCGCCCTGTCGCGACACCGCGACGGAATGGACCTGCATTACGGCCATGACGACTTCGCCAGCCAGGACCGGCTTGCCCGCACCCTGTCGCGCGACCGGGCCAAGGATATGGCGTCGGACTATGAACGGCTTGATCCGGTGCGGGAATATGCCGAACGGCGCGGGATCGCCTTCCGCGCGCGCGTCGCCGAGATTGTGCGGAAGATCGTGCCGGAGAAGGTGCGCGGGATGTTCGATGGCTTGCGCCTGTCGCCAGCGCCGGAGGACGAGGCTGCCGCGCCTGGCGCCGGCGAGGCGCCGGGGCCGGAAAGGGAGAGAGAGCGGGAAAGAGCGGGCGCGGCGGTCCAGAGAAAGACGGACGCGCTGGAAAAGACCGTGACGGCAGACCGGGAAGCGGCGCTCCGCAAGGCCCGCACCGATGCGCTCGTCCGCCATGCCCGCGCGTCCGATGCGATCCTTGAAGTCAAACATCAGGGTCTCACGCCTTCCGTCGAACAGCGGCGCGAGCTTGGCGCGGCAAGACGCGCCTTCGACGAGGTGCGTCCGCACGGCTGGCAGGACGCGGAAGCCGCCTACTCCAAAGACAATAGCCTCGCGCGCGAAGCCGGATCGGGCCGCGTCAACCGCGCCATTCAGGCGCTCCAGCTCGAAACCGAACTGCGCACCGATCCGGCCCGCCGCGCCGACCGCTTCGTGGAGCACTGGCGCAAGCTCGACCAGACGAGCCAGCGCCAGTATGCGGCAGGCGACATCATGGCCCACAAGGCCACCCGGCGCGCCATGGGCGACATGGCGAAGAGCCTCGAACGCGATCCGCAGCTTGAATCGCTCCTCGCCAACCGCAAGCGCGAACTCGGCATCGCCTTCGACTCAGGCCGTCGACTCGGCGATGAAATCGCCTTCCATGCCGGCATCGATCTTGGACGGGGACGCGGGATCGGCCTGTAGAACAATCCGATTTTCCGCCGTTTTTTCGCTAGGGTTCGCCACAGTCCGACGACTGCGAAATCACTCTTGCATAACGTAAAAATAATGTCCTGACTGGCTCGGGAGGCTCCAGAAACAGCCAGCAGGAGGCAGCCAAGCCATGCGCCAACCAGACCGTATCATCCGCCTGAAAACCGTTCTCGCCCGGACCGGGCTGTCCCGCTCCACCATTTACCGCAAGATCGCCGAGGGCACGTTCCCGCCCCGGATCAGGATCAGCGTCAACGGCGCCGGCTGGAGGGAATCCGACATCGATTGCTGGATCGCCGATCCCGTCGGATGGCGTGCTATCAATGACAACGAAAACCTCGGCCGGAAAGCGGGCGATCATGACGCCGGCTGACCCGCCCGATCCCGACGCGGCCAACGATAACGGCGACGCGGACCGCCCCGGCCATGAGGCCTTGCGCAAGGTCAACGATGTCGTCCTCCAGCTTGCGCGCATCATCGGTCGCCGCATGGCGCGCGAGGACTTTGAAGCCTTACAGGCAGCAAACGACAATGCGCAGAAACAAACAGATAAATGAGGATCGACAATAAATGAGGGTCGTCTTGTGTCTTGCTGATAGTACGTCTATAATCCGTACATATAAGGAGGCAACGATGGCACAGACGCAATCCAACCGTGACGACCGCATCGAGTTGCGCACCACGCGCGACGAGAAGCGGCTTCTCACCGCTGCCGCCGCCCATGAGCGGCTGGACGTAACCAGCTTCATCATGCGCGCTGTCCTGCCGGCCGCGCGCGATGTGGTCGAGAACGCGGAACGCATCTCGCTTTCGGAGCGGGATTCCCTACGCGTGCTCGACCTTCTGGAAAACCCGCCCGCCCCGACGTCGGCCCTGCTTGCAGCTGCGCGTCGCCGCAGCGCCCGAGGCGGCAACAGTGCTTGACTGGCGGGAAGAACCCATCGGACGCAATCATGATCGGAAGGCATTCGATTGCGGCTCGCCGGAGCTGAACGACTATCTACGCCGCCATGCCCGTCAGAACCATGAGGGCGGGGGTTCTAAGACCTTTGTGGCGGTGGCTCCATCCGCGCCCGAGACAATCCTCGGTTACTATTCCATCAGTCCCGCTTCGATTGCCTTCGCGAAAGTCCCCGCTTCCCTGACCAAGAGGCTGGGGCGCTACGAGGTCGCCGTGTTCCGGCTTGCCCGTCTGGCCGTGGCGCATTCGGTGCAGGGTCAGGGGCTTGGGGGCGATCTTCTGTTGGCGGCGGGCGCCCGGGCGCTTGCAGTGGCGGCGCAGGTAGGTGGTGCGGCGCTTGCGATCGACGCCAAGGATGAGAATGCGGCGCGCTGGTACGAGCGCTTCGGCGCCATGCCGCTGCTCGATAGCAGCCCGCTCAGCCTGATCCTGCCGTTCAAGTCCATCATTGACGCTTTGGACGCCGCCCAGAACGAATGATCGATCAGAAGAAGGAACAGCAAGAATGACCCGTGCCGCCCTTTACGCCCGCTATTCGTCCGACGCCCAGAGCAAGGCGTCGATCGAGGATCAATTCCGGCTTTGCCGCGAACAGGCGAAGCGCGAGCGCTGGCGTATCACAGGCGCCTATGAGGATGCAGCCATCTCAGGCGCGAGCACCATTCTGCGCCCCGGCATCCAGCAGCTTATGCGCGACGCGCAGCGCGGCGAGTTCAAGATAGTGTTGGCCGAAGCGCTGGACCGGATCAGCCGCGATCAGGCCGATGTGGCGACGCTCTACAAGCATCTGAAGTTCGCGGGCGTCACCATCGTCACGCTGGCCGAGGGCGAAATCTCCGAGCTACATGTCGGGCTCAAAGGAACGATGAACGCACTGTTCCTGAAAGACCTCGCGATGAAGACCCATCGCGGCCTTCGCGGCAGGGTGGAGAAGGGCAAGGCGGGCGGCGGTCTTTGCTTTGGCTACAAGGTGATCAAGCAGTTCGACGGAAACGGCGAGCCGATCCGTGGTGATCGCGAGATCATCCCCGAAGAGGCCAACACCATCCGTCGTATTTTCCGGGAGTTTGCATCGGGCAAGAGTCCCAAGGCCATTGCCGTGGACCTGAACCGGGATGGTCTTCTCGGCCCGCTTGGCCGCGCATGGGGCGATACCAGCATTCGCGGCCATGTCTCGCGCGGGACCGGTATTATCAACAACGAGCTTTACGCGGGCGTTCTCGTCTGGAACCGCCAGCGCTTCATCAAAGACCCGTCCACCGGCAAGCGGGTCTCACGGATCAATCCGGAAAGCCAGTGGATCAGGACGGAAGTTCCACACCTCAAGATCATCGAATACGAGCTTTGGAACGCGGTCCGCGCGCGCCAGGCGCAGATATCTGCGCTCGTCGGCCCGAACCCAGCCAACACGCTGGAAGGACGGATGAAGCGCGTCCATTTGGCAAACCGGCCTGTTCGTCTTCTTTCCGGGCTTCTGACTTGCGGATGCTGCGGCGGAAAATACGGCATCGTCACGCCGAACCGCTATGCCTGCCTCAACCACCATCGGCGCGGCGCCTGCGACAATGGCCGTTCTATCACCGGCGATAAGCTCGAACTCCGCGTTCTGGCAGGCCTGAAGGAGAAGCTGGTGTCGTCGGCGGCGGTGGCGGAAGCCGTCAAAGCTTATGCGGAGGAAATGAACCGGCTGAACCGTGACAGACGCGCGCAGGCGGAGACCGACCGCAAGGCGCTCGCCAAGATCGAGAAGTCCATAGCTGGGATCATCGCCGCTATCGAGGACGGCCTGTACCAGCCGTCCATGAAAACGCGGATGGACGACCTCGAACGGCAGAGGGCGGACATCACCGCCTGTCTGGCGCAAACGCCCGCCGACATTCCCGACGTGCATCCGAACATCGCCAATCTCTATCGCTTGCGGGTCGAGCGCCTGACTGAAGCGCTCACCGACCCCGAGGGCGGCAGGCAGGCGGCGGAGGCTCTGCGCTCGCTGATCGGCGAGATCGTGCTCACGCCGGGCGACAGGCGCGGCGAGGTTCACGCCATGCTACGCGGCGAACTGTTCGGCATCCTCGAATTCGCCAGAGACGAGGAGGCGGGCAGGAATTCCAAACGCCCTTTTATGCCAGCCGTTGAAGCCTGCCCCCGCAACCACCGATAGTTGACGCCCCGTGACCGCAAGATCCGGGGCGTTTTCTTTTTGCGCCGCGCCCGCGCAGGCTGCGAGTATCGCGGCAAGATCGCCATGCAGTATGGCGTCGAGACCCTTGGCGCCCTCGCGCGGGCGAAGGTCGATCCGGGCGATCATCGAGCGGATGAGGTCGATGGCTTCCGCACGGTCCGGCCCCTCAAGAACCGCCTCCAGCTGTTCGACCTTGCGCCGGTAAAGCTCCGGCAGGTTTGGGTGCGAGAGAATTGTGAGCTCCGCCTCCGCCGTCTCGCCGTCATCGACGTCGAGCGCCTTTCGCTCATTCTGAAGGGCCTTCAGGCGGTCTTTCATCGACGGCTCGTAAAGGCCATCCTCGATCGCCCGCATCATCCCGGAAATCTTGCGGTCAATCTCTGCGCGTTTCCGCGTTCGTCTCGCGTCTTCCGCCTTGCGCTCGCGGCGCAGGGCGGCGAGTTCGTCCTGCATCGTCTTGATGAACTCGGCGACCAGATCCGGCGCGAGCAGCCTTTCCTTCAGCCCGTCGAGGACTCGGGCCTCAATCTCCTGGCGGCTGATCGTTCGGGTATTATCGCAGGTTCCCTTCTGCCTGCGGGCGGCGCAGCCGTAACGGTCCTTGCCAATGATCGTGTACCCGCCGCCGCAGCAGCCGCAGCGCATCAGGCCGGACAGCAGAAAGCGGGCGCGGTGAAGTTCATTCAGAGCATTGCTCGTGTCGGGCCGCTTCAGGGTGGCGCGCATGGCCTCCTGCCGGGCCTTGGCCGTGTTCCAGAGCGACTCATCGATGATTCGCAGATGCGGAACGGCCTGGACCTCCCACGATTCCTGCGGGTTGGGGCGGGCGATCCGACGCCCGGTCCTCGGATCCTTCACATAGGAGCAGCGGTTCCATTCGAGCACGCCGCGATATAGAGAATTATTGAGCAGCCCGGTTCCGCGATCGGCTTGCCCGCGCAGCGTCGTATTGGACCACGGGCGGCCGCCCGGACCGGAAATCGATTCCTTGTTGAGTCTTTTGGCGATCGCATCGGGGCTGGCGCCGGCCGCGAACTCGCGAAATATGCGTCGGACGGTGTCGGCTTCCCCCGGATCGATCTCGCGGCCGCCGCGTCCGTCATCACCGGCGGCGACGCGGTAGCCATAGGCCAGTCCGCCCGGGCTCTTGCCCTTGAGAACCCGTCCCAATTGCCCGCGCCGCGTTTTTTCCCCGAGATCCTTCAGCGCCATCTGGGCCATCATGCCCATGACGGCGACATGGATCTGGGTGACCTCGCCGAGTGACGGCGTGAACAGTTTGACGCCGTGGAACGAAAGTCGGTCCTGCAGGTCGGCGGTGTCGGCCAGACGGCGGCCAAGGCGATCGACCGCTTCGCAAAGGACGATGTCGAAAAGTTTTCGGCCCGCGTCGGCGAGCAGGTTTTGGAAGGCGGGGCGAAAGCGGCTGGCGCCGCTGATGGCGGCGTCAGCATAGGTCCGGATGATCGTCCAGCCGCGCTCGGCGGCGTACCGACGGCAGACCTCGATCTGGTCCTCGATCGAGGCTGCGCGTTGCAGGTCGGACGAATAGCGGGCGTAGATGACGGCGCGCATGCTGGCTCCCCAAAATCGCGGTGCTTCAAATCCTTGAGTCGTTCATTGAGCGCGTCATTCAGGCTGGTCGCGTCAGCCGTCAGTTTCCTGCTTTGGACGCCCGCAGGCAAGCGCTTCGGCGTCCGCAGCGGTTGTTTTCGCTGTCAATCGGCGTTCAAATTTGACCCCGTAGGGCGGGGAATCGGCGTCGAAAATTGACCCCTCCAAACAGCGCGACACGTAGCGCGCGCTCCGGCGTAGCTGGCCGGGGTTGCGCAGCCGGGGCGCG
>JAKAJL010000019.1 GCA_021813805.1 Pseudomonadota bacterium
ACCCTTGGTCGTGAAACGGCCAATTCGTTGGGATAGACAGCACAAGCTGCGCCGATGACAGGCGCCAGCCGGCCGATCGCGGATGTCCGAGTAGCCTTCCGGGGTTGGATCGGCTAAAATAAAATTTAATGACGCGATTCAGGCCGCGCCAAAGGGCGGGTGGGCGTCAGGCTTGGCGCCGAGGCGTTTGGCATGGCGTCGCACGCAAAATTGACCAAGAAAGCATCAGATGACGCATTGGAACGATTGGCCGAAATGGACTGGGGATGAAGTTTTTCGCACCCCTCGATTCCAGTTTACGTGCTCGGTGAAAGATTATTCGCTCAAGACGAATCAAAATGAAATCGCGCTGCTGAAGAACAGGGAGTTCCTTGAGCTTTATCGTGATCGTGTTTTCACCGATCCGGTCAGAAAGATTTTCGAGCTCGGGTTTTTCCAGGGCGGCATGCCGCTTTTCCTTGCCGACATGGTCGCACCCGAAAAGATTGTCGCGATCGACTGGTACGCTCCATCCCAGGAGCTTCTCGATCTGATCAAGGCGAACGAACTGGAGTCCTCCGTCAAATTGTTCGGCAATATCGATCAGGGCGACACGAAAAAGATTCGTTCGATCCTCGACGAGAGTTTCGGCGACGAGCCCGTCGATTTGATGATCGACGATTGTTCGCATTTCTATGCGCAGACCAAAGCGTCCTTTCAGGCGGCTTTCGGTTATCTGAAGCCGGGCGGAAAATATATCATCGAAGACTGGGGATGGACGCACTGGCCTGGGCATCCCTGGCAATCGCCCGAAAGCCCGTTCGGCGAGAGCAGCTCGATGTCCAATCTGATTTTCGAACTGATCATGGCTTTGGCCAGCGCTTCAGGCGTCGTCGCCGGCGTCGATGTCGTGAATCCCGCTTGCGTGATCGTGACGCGTGGCGCCGGTCTCGCGCACAAGGAGCCGCTGGATCTGGCGAGGATCACCAATGTGGCGGGCAACCGGCGCGCGAGATTGATCGAAGCCGCCGAGGCGCCGCCGCCGCCGGGCTTGTTGTCCCGGCTCCGGGCGAAGCTGGGCTGAACGGGGCCGGTTCGGTTCACGGTTTTCTTGCTCTGTCAGCGGGAAGTTGACGCGCTGTTCAAGGAAGAATTCGCATCCGCTTCGCTGCCCTTTGGGCGCCCAAGCGGGTGTGGAGCCGCGCGGGAGCCCAGTCGGAGCCAGTCTCGGGATTATAAGGACCAGTCGAGCTTGCGCCCCACGAGGCGGTCCGTCCGCTGTGTCACGCCGTCCAAGGCGGCATTCAGGATTTTTTCCGCCGCCGCCGGACGGGGATCGGCAGCCTCGTCAGCGTTGAATTTCCACGACTTGATTGAACGAAACGGGGCGTAACGGATATCAAGGAATTTCGCGATGTCCTTTATCGCTGACAAGGGATCGCGCGATAGTTCGGCAAGGCTGAGGAAATGGAATTGACTTCTGTTGAACAGAGATAGATATCTCTCGATCTGTTCGTCGTATTTCGATGAGCGGCAGTACATGTAATTCCAAAAATACTGCCGGCAATTTTCAAGGAACGACTCGGACAGGAAGCGCTCGTCTTCCTTTTCGAGCGCGGTTACGAAGTCAGGAATATCTTCATAGGGCAATCCATCTTCGCATGTGAACCGTCGCATGTGCCTGAAGAGGGAATAGGCGCGATTTTTCGGGTCGCGAAGGATGACAATGAACCGTGCTTTCGGGAACAGGGCTCTTATAACAGGCGGCGTTTCAGGGTTTGAAAGATAGACGTGCGAAGCATCGACCCTATACCGCGCAGGGCTATCGAAAAGGTTGAAATAATCAATCGGATTCTTTACGACCTGGAAATAGGAGCAGAAAAACGACGGCTCCTTGACGGCGTTAAGATGAATGTCCGGATGGCGCATGAGCGCGACAGACAAGGTCGTCGTTCCCGACTTTCCAGCTCCGAGGATGAACAGGTTTGGTGTCAGACCCCTCGCGGGTTCACGGCGACTGAATAAGCTACGCAGCATGGAAAAATTTATCATTTTTCGCTCCGGCCATGCAACTTTTTATTGGCGATTGTTGAAATGGCGTCGAAATTCAATATTCAACGGGCGATAGGCGGGGGAGACCCCACCGTTCAGGCTGCCGAGCAGCACCCCGGGATTTCCTTCGCAGCCGTTGAAAAATCGGCAGGCTATTTCCATCGAAATCTGCACAGACGCAGGACAACGGAGAGCGGCGCGCGAGCCTTCCTCCGGCGCGGGGCCTTTGCGCGCGGATTGAATGAGGACTTCATGGCTGACGGGTCGGACTTCGCCCAGGCGATCCAGCGCGGGGCGACGGACTGTCGCTACGAGGGCGTCCCGACCCTGAAATGCCCGTTCGATCTCGAGATTTACCGGAAGCTGATCTGGGATCTGACGCCCGCGACCATTCTGGAATTCGGCTCTTACAAAGGCTGCGGCGCCCTCTGGCTTGCGGATCGCCTGCGCGCCTATGGGCTCCAGTCGACGCGGTTGGTCACCCTGGACATCCAAAAAATGCACGAGTTCCGCGATCCCCGCGTCGAATTCGTCCCATGCGACGTGAACAACATCGCGGCGAGCCTGAGCGACGAGATGATCAGTCAGTTCGCTCATCCGTTCCTGGTCATAGAAGAATCAAGCCATCAGGCGCCTCATGTGCGCAATGTGATGGATTTCTTCCATAAACATGCCCGCCCCGGGGAATATCTGATCGTCGAGGACGGCATTCTGTCGCTGATCATGGACGAAACGGAATTCCAAGGGGGGCTCTCGCGGCCATCCACGCCTTCCTGGGCGGTCACCCCGACGCTTACGAGATCGATCGCAAGCGATGCGACCGTTACGGCAGGAATGCGACGTGGACTCTCGACGGCTATATTCGCCGGATCAAGTGATCCTGGCGCGAGACCGCGCGGGGGCGTCGTTCCCGCCGCGGCGGGAGCGCGCCTCAGTTCATCCTCCGCGCGAAATCCGCGAAAGCGGCCAGCTGCTTGCGTAGAAAGTCCTTCGTCCCCTCGTCGGTCAGGTCGCCGGTGGCGTTGTCGAACTTGCCGCCCGCGCCGCCGATCATCGCCTCCGGCGTGTTGAAAACGCTGGCGTCGAGAAAGACAAAAGTCTGGCGCAGGTGATATTGCATCCGCGCGCCGCCGAGCGCGCCGGGCGAGGCGCTCTGCAGCAGGATCGGCTTGTGCTTGAAAGGCGCCGAAGGTAGGCGCGACAGCCAGTCGATCGCGTTTTTCAGCGCGCCGGGGACGGAATAATTATATTCCGGCGACACGACGATCACGCCGTCCGCGGCCTTGACCGCCGCGCCCATGGCCTCGACCGCCGCCGGAAATCCCTCGGCCTGAATGTCGGCGTTATAGAGCGGGAAATCGACGATCGAGCCGAGGGGCGAAATCGTCACGCCCTCGGGCGCCAGGGCGGGCAAGGCCCGGGCGACGCCGCCATTGAACGAAGCCTTGCGCAGGCTTCCCAGCAAAGTGACGAAATGCGGATTTTTCGAGCTCATGTCGCTGTCCTTTCGAGCGTCAGGATCGAGCATTAACCTGTGGAAGGCAACCACGCCGGCGATTATTCTTTTTTGTGTTAACCTGCGTAAGGGTTAATCTGATCTTAACGAATCGTTATCGTTTTTGGTTCAGTATGCGTTGAGTCGTCGGTTCAATCGCGGAGTTTCCGCATGGCGCCGCACTTTATCATCGCATTGCTGTTCGGGGCTCTGACGAGCTTCTCCCGTCCGCTTTCGGGCAGGGCTCGCGCGCTTGCGCCGGACCTCATGGCGGCGGCCGCCGGTTTTGCCGCCGCGCTGGTTCTCGGGCGTTTCGCGTCCGCGGCTTCCGCGCCCCAGATCTGGGCGATCGACACAAGATGGGTCGAGATTTCGGCGGCTCTGTGCGTCTTCGCCTTGGGTCTGAGCGGCGGGCCGCTGTCGCCCTGGGAGGAGCTTTTGCCCGAGGAGGCGGCGCCCGAGGCCGAAGACTCTCGCTTTGCCGAATTGTTTCATTCTTTTGCGCTCGGCGCCGCCGCATTTTGCGCCGCTTGGACCTTCGCCGCGGCGCTTCTGATGCTGAAGGCGGCGGGCAATCTCGTTTTGGCGGCGCAGGAGAAAACCGAAACGGCGCCCGAGCGCGATCCGCGGCTCGACTGGCTGGCGGGCGGCGAAATGCCGCGCTCCTTCATCGCGGCGCTCAATGCGGGGCAGGCTCGGCATCCGGATCGCGGCTCCGGGTCTCGCTCCACGTCTCCAGCGCCTCGCCAAATAAGGGCTGTGCATAACGGGGCAAAGCCTTTGGATGCGCGATTCGCCGCCAATAGGCGATCCACTGCGCCGGGGCATGATAGAGCGGAACCACGTAAAAGCCTGACAGCAGCACGCGATCGAGCGCCCGGGCGGCGGTGACGAATTCCTCCCTGCCGCGCGCCGCCTGCAAGGCCGCGATCATGGCGTCGATGGCCGGGTTTCTGGCGCCGGCGAGATTATAAGACGCCTCCTGATCGGCGCTGTCGCCACCCCAGCGCATGCGTTGCTCGTTGCCTGGCGAGGCCGAGGCCTGCCACACGCCGACCATCATGTCGAAATCGAATCTCTGGCGCCGGCCCTGGAACTGGGCTTCGTCGACCAGCCGCACCCGCGCCTCGACCCCGATCCGGCGCAGAAGACCGGAATAATAAAGCGCGAGACGCTCCTGCTCGCGGTCCTCGACCAGGATTTCGAATTCGAGTGGGCGGCCGCCCCGCGTGAGCCGGCCGTTTTCGAGCGTCCAGCCGGCCTGATGCGCCAGCGAAAGGGCTTTTCGCGCCATTTCGCGGTCGCGGCCGGTTCCGTCCGAGCGCGGCGGCGCCCAGGTTCCGTTCATGACGTCCTCGCGCACGGCTCCGGGGAAAGGCGCGAGCAGCTTGCGCTCCGCAGCGCTTGCGGGGCGCGAATAAGCGGACAATTCGGATTCGTCGAAAAAGCTCTTGTCGCGGGCGTAGAGTCTGGAAAAAAGATTGGCGTCGAGCCATTCGAAGTCGAACATCATCGCCAGGGCTTCGCGCAGGCGCGGGTCGCGGAAGAGCGCGCGGCGGGTGTTGAAGGCGAAGCCGCGCAGGCCCTTGGGGCCGCCGAGCGGCAGGGATTCGACGGCGACCCTCCCATCGCGCCGGGCGGGGAAATCATAACCGCCCACCCAGCGGCGCGGGTCGGTCTCCTGGCGATAGTCGATCAGGCCGGCCTTGAACGCCTCGAACAGGCTGTTGTCGTCGCGGCCATATTCGAAAACCACCTCGTCGAAATTATTGCGGCCGCAGTTGACGGCCAGGTCGCGGCCCCAATAGTCCGGATCGCGGCGCAGAATGAGCTTTTCGCCCGGCTTGACCTCGGCGACCTTGTAAGGCCCGGAGCCGAGCGGAATCGCCAGTCCGTCGTCGGTGAACTTTTTCACGCTCATCGCATGGGCCGGCAGCACCGGCATCAGCGCCAGGATCAGCGGCAGTTCGCGGTCATTCGCGCCGGCGAGGTCGTAGCGGACCGTATGGCCGTCCAGGGCCTGGACCGAGCGCACGAGCCCATAGGCGGCGCGCTGCTGCGGGCGGCCCTTGGCCTTCAGCAGGTTGAAGGAAAAAATCAGGTCGCGCGCGGTGATCGGGACGCCGTCGGAGAAATGGGCTTTCGGGTCGAGACGGAAGGTAACGTAATCGCGGGCCTCGTCGGTTTCGATGGTTCGCGCGATGAGGCCATAGAGCGTGAAGGGCTCGTCGAAGGAGCGCGCCATCAGGCTTTCATAGACCGGCCCGGCGAGCCCCGCCGCCGAATCGCCGGCGTTGACGCCGTAAGGGTTGAGGTTTTCGAACGTCCCGAATTCGCCCAGCCGCAAGGTTCCGCCCTTGCGGGCGTGGGGGTCGGCGTAGGGCAGGCAGGTGAAATCGGCAGGAAGGGCCGGATCGCCCTGCATGGCGATGGCCGGAGCGATCCGTCCCGGCGCGGGGGCCGCGCGCAAGCCGCCGCAAGCGAAGGCGGCGAGCGAAACGGCGAGCAGCAGAGGGGGGGCGAGCGGCGGGCGCATGGCCTCATGCTAGAACAAAATCGCCGATGGCGCGCCCATTGCTCGATAAATTCGTCCTCCCGCCGGATTTCTCGGCTGGAAAATCGCGGGCAAAGAGGATATGTAGTCGCCGCTCCGCTTTGCCCCGATTGGCGGCGAAGCACGCATCCCTTCGTCCGAAGGGGCGCAAAAGATTTCTCGATCGTCGCGGGTCGAGCCTGTGGATGGCCCGCTGAAAGGATTTCGCATGTCGATGTCTTCGTCCCGCTTCGGCGCCGCTCTGGTTGCGAGCGCGCTCCTCCTCGGCTCCGCGCCGGCCTTCGCCCAGCAGCTCGGCGCCGGGACGCCGGCGGGCGCGCCGCAGGGGCCGCTGAAGGTCGATCTCATCCCCACCCAGGCGACCTGGACGAAGGTCTGCGGTCATGACAACGCCGCCAACAAGGACATCTGCTACACCACCCGCGATTTCAGCGCCCAGAAGGATCAGGCCCCGGTGCTCGCGCTCGCGGTCTATGACGTCAAGGGCGACGACACCCGCATCGTCCGTCTTCTGATGCCGGTCGGCCTGATGCTGCGCCCCGGCTTCCGCTTTTCGATCGACAAGGGCCCGGTGACGGAAGGCGCTTTCGAGATCTGCTTCCCCAACGGCTGTTTCGCCGAAGCCAAGGTGAAGTCGAACGTCATCGACGCCGCCAAGAAGGGCCATACCATGACGGTCGTGGTCAAGAACCAGGCCAATGCCGAAGTCATCTTCAACGTGCCGCTCGAAGGGTTCGGCAAGGCCTTCGACGGCCCGGCCATCGACCCCAAGGTTCTCGCGGACCAGCAGAAGAAGCTGCAGGAAGAACTGCAAAAGCGCGCGATGGAAGAACGCCAGAAGCTTCAGCAGCAGCAGGGCGGCGCCCCCGCGGCCCCGGCGGCGCCGGCCGGGAAATAATCTTCGGATCAGAGCCGAAAAGCGAACGCGCGGCTGCGAAGCCGCGCGTTTCTTTTTGCTGCGGGCGGACAGCGAGCGACGAAGCGGGTCAGTTCAGTTCAAAAGGTTGAGCCGGCGAATATAACGGCCGGAATCCGAGCGCGTGAAAGTCTCATCGATCTGCGGATTGCGGAAGGGCGCGCCCGAGTCGTCGGGTTCGAGATTCTGCTCGGACACATAGGCGGTATATTCGGTGTCCGAATTTTCGGCATAGAGGTGGTAGAACGGCTGGTCCTTGGACGGCCGCACTTCTTCCGGTATCGACAGCCACCATTCCTCGGTGTTGGCGAAAACCGGATCAATGTCGAAAATCACGCCGCGAAACGGATATTTGCGGTGCTTGACGATATCGCCGATGCCGAATTTCGCCGCGCGCGGTTTCATTTCTTGTTCCCGTCATGCCGACGAAAACAAAATTTCATATGACCTGATCCAAGTCAATCCGGACCCGTCGAGCGGCGCCGGCGCGCCGGCAGACAGACTCAGAACCCGTAAAGCGCGGCGTATTCGGGGTCCTTGGCCGCGACCTGGCGGGCGAGGTCGACCATGACCTTGGCCTGTTTCCAGGTCGCGTCGTCTTGCATCTTGCCGTCGATCATGGCGACGCCGGAGCCGTCCGGCATGGCTTCGAGAATCTTTCTGGCGAAGTCCACTTCCTTCGGGTCGGGCGAAAAGACTTTCTTGGCCAGCGCGATCTGGTTGGGGTGCAGCGACCAGGCGCCGGCGCAGCCCATCAGAAAAGCGTTGCGGAACTGGACCTCGCAGGCCGCGAGGTCGGCGATGTCGCCGAACGGGCCATAGAAGGCCTTGACGCCTGCGGCGGCGCAGGCGTCCACCATTTTGGCGATGGTGTAATGCCACAGATCCTGCTGATAGGCCACGCGCGGCGCGGCTGGGTCGGCGCCCGGATCCGCCAGGACCTTGTATTCCGGATGGCCGCCGCCGACGCGGGTGGTTTTCATGGCGCGCGAGGCGGCGAGGTCGGCTGGGCCAAGGCTCATGCCGTGCATGCGCGGCGAGGCCAGGGCGATCTGTTCGACATTCTTCACGCCCTCTGCGGTTTCCAGAATGGCGTGGATCAGGATCGGCTTTCTGACCTCATGCTTCGCTTCGAGCTGGGCGAGCAGCTGGTCGAAGTAATGAATGTCCCAGGGGCCCTCGACCTTGGGCAGCATGATCACGTCGAGCTTGTTCCCGATGGCGGCGACGATCTCGGTCACGTCGTCGAGCATCCACGGCGAATTGAGGCAGTTCACCCGCGTCCACAGGCCGGTCGAGCCGAAATCATTGGCAAGGCCCATTTCGATGAAACCTTTCCGCGCGGCTTCCTTGGCGTCGGCGGGAATGGCGTCTTCGAGATTTCCGAGAATGACATCGGCGGAGCCGATCAACGCCGGCGTCTTGGCGCGCGCCTTTTCGAGATGCGGCGGCACGAAATGGATCATGCGCTCGACGCGCACCGGCAATTCGCGAAACGGCGCCGGTGCGCCAATCGCCAAAGGTTCGTAAAACTTGCGGGGGCTCTTGCTCATCACGGGGCTCCGTTGTGCTGGCCCGGCTGTAAGACAAATCCCGCGTTGCAACAATTGAACTATCGCCGGTCAGGGTCCAAACTCCGCCCATGCGCGCCAACGGCCCCGACCGAATCGAACTGCTCACCCCCGTCGAAATGGGCCGCGCGGACGCCCTGACGATTGAAGGCGGCGTTCCCGGCTACAATCTCATGCTGCGCGCGGGAAAAAATGTCGCGGAGGCTGCCGCCGGCATGTTGCGGGAGTGCGAGGGCCGCCGCGTCGCGGTCTTTTGCGGGCCGGGCAATAATGGCGGCGACGGCTATGTCGCGGCGCGTTTCTTGCGCGAACGGGGTTTCGAGGTCGCCGTCGGCGCGCTCGGCGACCCGCGCGGCCTGCGCGGGGATGCGGCGCGGGCCTTTTCCGAATGGGGTGAAAGCGTAGTCCCCGCGGAAAAACTGGACCCGCGCGCTTACGATCTGATCATTGACGCCCTGTTCGGCGCCGGCCTGTCGCGCCCGCTCGACGGGACGGCGCTGGCGCTGGTCCAGCGCATCGACGCCTCCGGAACGCCGGTTCTGGCGGTGGATGTGCCCTCCGGCATCGACGGCGCAACCGGAGCCATTGGATCTTCTGGCGTTCGGGCGCAAAAAACCGTGACGTTCTTCCGGCTCAAGCCCGGCCATGTCCTGCTGCCCGGACGGCGCGCCTGCGGCTTGGTTCATCTCACCCAGATCGGCATCGAGGACAACGTCTTGCACGACATTGCGCCGAAAACTTTTTTGAACGCGCCGGAGCTTTGGCGTGACAATTTCCCTTGGCCTGAGGACGACGGGCATAAATATAAACGCGGCCATCTGGTCGTCGCGTCCGGTCCGGCGATTCGCACCGGCGCCGCCCGCCTTTGCGCGCGCGCCGGCTTGAGGATCGGCGCGGGTCTGGTGACGGTCGCCAGCCCAGCCGAGGCCTTGGCTGTGAACGCGGCCCATCTTACGGCGATCATGCTGCGCTCCGTCGAAGGGCCGGCGCAATGGCGCGAGCTTATGACGGACAAGCGGTTTTCGGCGGTTGTGCTTGGCCCGGCCTTCGGCGTTGGGGCGGCGACTTGCGAGGTGGTGGAAACCATTCTGGCGAGCGTGGACAAGGGCGCGGGCAGACCGCTCGGCCTCGTGCTCGACGCCGACGCCCTGACCTCGTTCGCGGGACAGGCGGCCAGGCTGGCGGAACGGATCGGCCAAAGCGGCGCCCAGGTTGTTCTCACGCCACATGAAGGTGAGTTTTCAAGATTGTTCAACGACTTAGATAATGTATCTCATTGTTCTAGAGAGGAGAATGCGCCTTTCCCGACTCATCCGCCCCCGAACCGCTCGCCGAGCAAGGCGGACCGGGCGCGGGCGGCGGCGCGTCTGACTGGCGCCGTGGTGGTGCTGAAAGGCCCGGATACAGTCGTGGCCAGTCCCGACGGCCGCGCGGCGATCGCCGGCAACGCGCCGCCAACTCTGGCGACCGCCGGCTCCGGCGACGCGCTGGCCGGCCTGATCGGCGGGCTGCTGGCGCAGGGCATGAAAAGTTTTGACGCGGCGGCCTGCGCCGTCTGGCTGCATGGCGAGGCGGCCGGTCTGTTCGGTCCGGGGCTGATCGCCGAGGACCTGCCCGAACTGCTGCCCCGCGCGCTGGCCAATCTCGCTTCCCGATGAAAGGCTTGCCTTGAGCAGGGCGGGCATGGGAAAAGATATGGGAACAAGCCCTTGATTGGAGACGCAGCCATGTCCGAACCCGTCGTCGCTCAAAAAGCGCCCTTCCCCGTCGAGGTCGAGGCCGGCAAGACCTATTACTGGTGCGCCTGCGGAAAGTCCGCCAAGCAGCCGTTCTGCGACGGCTCGCACAAGGGCGGCGAATTCGCTCCCATCGCCTACAAGGCGGAACAGGACGGCAAAGTCTGGTTCTGCGGCTGCAAGCACAGCGCGAAAAAGCCGCTCTGCGACGGCGCCCACAAGAAGCTCTGAGCCGCCGGACTGTCAGGGATCGCCGCGCCGACCGCGCCCTGCGCTCAGAGGCCGATCAGCTGAGCGTGCAGACCGTTCGTCGCGAACGGCGCCAGCAGATTTGCGGAACCGATCGTTCCGCAATCATAGGCGACCACCATCAAATGATTCCGGCCCGGCTTGTGCGTGGCCGACATGACGCCGTCATGAGCGCAAAGCTCTTGTTCGAGGCGGCGCATGGCCGAGTCGCCTACATCTTCCTTCAGATGGATGACGACGTCTACAAGTGTTCGCGCCATTTAACCCTCCTGCTGTCGCAAGCGCGTCAAGCCCTGACGATGACCGCTTCGATATATTCGCCCGGAACCACCAGGGAGTCGTCCTGTGATCTGTTGAATTTTTCCGCCAGCGCCATCAGGTCCTGTCGGAGCAATTTCCGCCGGTCGGGGTCGAGCGCGGCGAAGGCTTTCAGCATTGGCCCGTAACAGGTCGCGAAGAAATCGACGAAATGCTCGGCCGAGCGGTAACGGAAGACATAGTTGCGCAGCGTTATGTCGACAGATGCGGCGCTGGCGCCGAACAATCGGGCCAGCCGCTCCTTCGTTCCCCACAGGACGGGCGATTCCACGCCGGCCGGCGGCGGCCGGTGTCGGCCGAGGGTCTTGAGCATCTGGCCGATAAAACCTTCCGGCGTCCAACAGGCGAGGCCGATCTTGCCGCCCCTTCTGCAAACTCGCGCAAGCTCGGCCGCCGCCTTCTCCTGATCTGGCGTGAACATGACGCCGAAGGTCGAAAGAACCACGTCGAACGACTGGTCGGCGAATGGCAGCGCCTCGGCGTCCGCCTCCCGGAAGTCGATGGAGAAGCCGTCGGCGGCGGCGCGCAGTCGCCCGCGTTCGAGCAATTGCGGCACAAAATCGGTCGAGGTCACCTCGCACCAGCGACGCGCGGCGGCCAGACTGGCGTTGCCGTTTCCGGCGGCGACATCGAGCACGAACTGGCCGGCGCGCAAGTCGACGCTCTCGCATAATTGTTCGCCGACGATCTGGATGGTCGCGCCGATCACGCCGTAATCGCCAGACGACCACGCGTCCCGCTGGCGCGCCTTGACCTCCTGCAAGGCGGGCGGCGCGAGCGACGGTTGCTGATCTTCGCGGGGGGCTTCAGTGGCTGTGAACATCGCAGGTCTCCCGAGTTCGTTCGATGCGAGCGGACGCCTTGACTCGCTGGTCGCCGGCGTCGATCCTTCAAGCAACTGGAAATGATTATAGTTCCACGGCGAGGCGACGCCATGTCCGAGACGCCGGCAATGTTGTCCGAAACGCCGCCGGAAGGGCGCGACCTGCTTTCCGACATGCTGAGCGGCATGCGTCTCGCCGGAATGGTCCTGTTCCGCGCGGAATTCCGGGAGCCCTGGTCGATCGTCGCGCCGGCGGCCTGCGATCTCGTCAGGTTGCTGGCGATCCGGGCGGAACACATCATGCCCTTTCATATCGTCGCCGACGGCAGTTGCTGGCTCAACATGAAGAACGAGCCGCCGCGGCCGCTTGCGGCCGGCGACGCCGTTTTGTTGCCCCATGGCGATGGCCATGGACTCAGCGGGCGCGAAACCGCCGCCGCCGTCGAGGTGGGCTGTCTGCTGCCGCCGCCGCCATGGTCCGACATATTGGTGGTCGAACATGGCGGCGCGGGCGCCTCTGCTTCGCTCGTCTGCGGCTTCCTGCAATGCGACGAGCTTCTGTTTCACCCCTTGCTGCGCTCCTTGCCGCGCGTTCTGCGGGTCGCTCCCGGCGAAAGCGCGGACGACAGCTGGCTGGGCGAGGTCATTCGCCATACCGCGACGGAGGCGCGCCGGCCCACACCCGGCTCACGGAGCATGCTGCCGCGCCTGACCGAACTGATGTTCGTCGAAATCATGCGCAAGCATATGCGCGACCTGTCCGCCGAGGACGCCGGCTGGTTCGCCGCCCTCAGGGATCCCATCGCCGGCGCGGCGCTCAGATGGCTTCATGCGGAACCGCTGATGGATTGGAGCGTCAAGGAGCTGGCTAATCGGGTCGGCGCCTCGCGCAGCGTCCTGAACGAACGTTTCCGGCGCTATCTCGACCAGCCGCCGATCCACTATCTGGCCAGATGGCGGCTGCAGCTTGCGGCCCAGGAGATGAAGGCCGGCCAGCTTCCGATGAAGGCGATCGCCGATCTTTACGGCTATGAAACGGAGGCCGCCTTCAGCCGCGCGTTCAAGCGCTGCTTCGGGGCGCCGCCGGGCGACTGGCGCAAGCGCCAGGATCGACATTGAGAGAATGGCGCCCGGCGCGCCCGGCGCCGATATTTTTTTGCTGCTTTCCTCTCGCGCCATTGCTATAGAGCGCAACCTGTGTCGGCGCCCGCGCATTCGCGGAGCGCGGGCGCGCGGGCGTGGCGGAACTGGTAGACGCGCCGGATTTAGGTTCCGGTGGTGAAAATCGTGGGGGTTCGAGTCCCTCCGCCCGCACCAGCGCCGCGCACAACGCAGGATTTGACAGGTTTCATCCCGCTCCCGGCGCTCGGCCAAGGCGGCGGAAAGGTTTTGAGAAGGTTTGTGAAGATGCAGACGACGGAAACGCTTAGCGACGGGCTGAAGCGCGAATATCAGGTGGTCCTCGCGGCGGCGGAGCTTGCCCAGAAGCTCGACGCCCAGCTCGCCGAGATCAAGGACAAGGTGCGCATCAACGGCTTCCGTCCCGGCAAGGTCCCGGTCGGCCATCTCAAGCGCCTCTATGGAAAGTCGATCATGGGCGATGTCGTCCAGCAGGCGATCGGCGAAGCCCAGGACAAGATTCTCTCCGAGAACAAGCTGCGCCTCGCCGGCCAGCCCAGGCTCGACTTCCCGGAAGATCAGGCCGAGATGGAAAAGGTGCTGGAGGCGACCGGCGACCTGGCCTTCAAGCTCGCCTTCGAGGTCTTGCCCAATTTCGAGGTCGGCTCTTTCGAAGACGTCGAACTGGAGCGCCTCGTCGCCGAGATCCCGGAAGAGGACGTCGAGAAGCAGCTCAAGGACCTTGCCGAGCGCAGCCGGTCCTACACCGCGCGCGAGGAAGGCGCCGCGGCCTCGAGCGGCGACAAGCTGAAGATCGATTTCGTCGGCCGCATAGGCGACGAGGCTTTCGAGGGCGGAACCGCCGAGGGAGTCGATCTGGTTCTGGGCTCGGGCTCTTTCATTCCCGGCTTCGAGGCCCAGCTCGAGGGCGCCAAGGCCGGCGACGAGCGCAAGGTGACGGTGACCTTCCCCGAAAATTATCAGGCCGCGCATCTGGCCGGCAAGGAAGCGACCTTCGACGTCAAGGTCCAGTCGGTCTCCGCGCCGGACGAACTGGCGCTCGACGACGATTTCGCGAAAAAATACGCGTTCGAGAATCTCGAAAAGCTGCGCGAGGCGGTCAAGGCCCGCATCCAGGCTGATTACGACCGCGCCTCGGGCGAAAAGCTGAAGCGCGCTTTGCTCGACGCCCTCGACAAGCGTTACAGCTTCGAACTGCCGCCGGACATGGTCGAACGCGAGTTCAGCGCCATCTGGGAGCAGGCGCTCGGCGAGCAGGCGGCCTCCGGCAAGACGTTCGAGGACGAAGGCACGACCGAGGAAGCCCAGCGCGCCGAATATCGCCGCATCGCCGAACGCCGCGTGCGCCTCGGTCTGGTGGTGGCGGAAGTCGGCGAGAAGGCGGGCGTCAAGGTCGCCGACGACGAGGTGACCCGCGCCATCGTCGAGCGCGCCCGCCAGTTCCCCGGCCAGGAAAAGGTTTTGTGGGACTACTACCAGAAGAACCCGCAGGCTCTGGCGGAGATTCGCGCCCCGATTTACGAACAGAAGGTCGTCGATCACATCGTGTCTCAGGCCAAGGTCGCCGACAAGGCCGTGTCCAAGGACGAATTGTTCAAGGTCGAAGAGGAAAAAACCGCGTAACGCGCGCAAAGCCGGACCCGATTGCAACGCCCGCGCTCCGCGCGGGCGTTTTGATTCGCGGCGCGATCATTAGAGCTTTGTTCACGCGGCGTCCCTTAATCCTTGCGGCTCGATCCCGTGAAGCGGAGAGACGCCGCGCCGTGTGGAGCCCCTATTTCCGGGCAAGACCCGGTCGTCCGCCATCGGCCTCGTTCTTGCGCTTTTACGACAAGGCGCGGCGCCCATTGCCTCGGCTGGCGAGCGCATTATGTTGTGATGAGGCAAACAGCGGCTTCCGCCGCCCAGGGAAATGGTCCATGCGCGATCCGATTGACGTCTACAACCAGTATCTCATCCCGCAAGTCATCGAGAACACGCCACGCGGCGAGCGGGGCTTCGACATTTATTCGCGCCTGCTGCGCGAGCGCATCGTCTTTCTCACCGGCGCGGTCGAGGACGGCATGGCCTCGGTCATCATCGCGCAGCTGTTGTTCCTGGAAGCCGAGAATCCCAAGAAGGAAATCTCGATGTACATCAACTCGCCGGGCGGCGTGGTGACGGCGGGCATGGCGATCTACGACACGATGCAGTTCATCAAGCCCAAGGTTTCGACGCTTTGCGTCGGGCAGGCGGCCTCGATGGGCTCGCTGCTGCTCGCCGGCGGCGAGGCGGGCATGCGCTTCGCCCTTCCCAATGCGCGGATCATGGTGCACCAGCCGTCCGGCGGCTTCCAGGGCCAGGCCTCGGACATATTGCGCCACGCCGAAGACATCATGAAGGTTAAGAAACGCCTCAACGAAGTCTATGTGCGGCACACCGGCAAGGATTACGACACGATCGAGGCCACGCTCGACCGCGACCATTTCATGTCGGCCGAGGAGGCGCAGGACTTCGGACTTATCGATCAGGTGCTGAGCAAGCGCCCCGAAGAGCCCGAAGAGAAAAAATGATGTGGACGGCGCCCGTCGCGCGCGGAGCGCATTTAAATAGTGAAGCTTGCCATTGGCGGCCAGGGGCATAAATTAGACCTTTGACGCCGATGTTCGATCCGGGGCGCGCGAGCGCGAATACGCCGAACCGGCGGCGAATATACCAGCGGCCTTCGGCGAATTTTCTCGCCGCGGGCGGCCCAAGGCGGTCGAGCGGAACTCTTGGGGTCCGACGGTCCGCCGCAAGGAGAAACTGATGAGCAAGGTTGGCAATAGCGACTCGAAAAACACGCTCTACTGCTCATTCTGCGGGAAGAGCCAACACGAGGTGCGGAAGCTGATCGCCGGGCCGACCGTGTTCATCTGCGACGAATGTGTCGAACTGTGCATGGACATCATTCGCGAGGAGAACAAGTCGTCGCTGGTCAAGACCCGGGACGGCAGCCCGACGCCGAAGGAAATCTGCAAAGTTCTCGACGATTACGTGATCGGACAGGGGCCGGCCAAGCGCGTGCTCTCCGTGGCTGTGCATAACCACTACAAGCGGCTCAACCACGCCTCCAAACATTCCGACGTCGAGCTTGCCAAGTCGAACATCCTGCTGGTCGGCCCGACCGGGTCGGGCAAGACGCTGCTGGCCCAGACGCTGGCGCGCATCCTCGACGTTCCCTTCACCATGGCCGACGCCACCACGCTCACCGAGGCCGGCTATGTCGGCGAGGATGTCGAGAACATCATCCTGAAGCTGCTCCAGGCCTCGGACTACAATGTCGAGCGGGCGCAGCGCGGCATTGTCTATATCGACGAGATCGACAAGATTTCCCGCAAGTCGGACAATCCCTCGATCACCCGCGACGTCTCGGGCGAGGGCGTGCAGCAGGCGCTGCTCAAGATCATGGAGGGCACGGTCGCCAGCGTTCCTCCGCAAGGCGGCAGGAAGCACCCGCAGCAGGAATTCCTGCAGGTGGACACCACCAACATCCTGTTCATCTGCGGGGGCGCCTTCGCCGGCCTCGACAAGATCATCTCATCGCGCGGCAAGACCACTTCGATCGGCTTCCAGGCCAAGGTCGAGGGGCCGGACGAGCGCCGCACCGGCGAAATCTTCCGCAATGTCGAGCCCGAGGACCTGCTGAAATTCGGCCTGATCCCGGAATTCGTCGGCCGTCTGCCAGTGATCGCGACGCTCGAGGACCTCGACGAGGAGGCGCTGAAAAAGATTCTCACCGAGCCGAAGAACGCTCTGGTGAAGCAATATCAGCGCCTGTTCGAAATGGAGAATGTCGAGCTGACCTTCCAGGACGAGGCGCTCAATGTCATCGCCCGCAAGGCGATCGAGCGCAAGACCGGCGCGCGCGGCCTGCGTTCGATCATGGAAGGCATATTGCTCGACACCATGTTCGACCTGCCGGGCCTGGAGGGCGTCGAGCAGGTGGTGATCGGCCCGGAGGTGGTCGAGGGCAAGGCCAAGCCGCTTTATATCTATGCGGAACGCGCGGAAAAATCCGGCGCCAGCGCATGAGCCGCCGCGAATGACGGCAAGGCGACGCTTTCGTCCGCGCAATCGAGGGGCGAGCTTGAAAGCGCCGTGGGAAACCCCATCTGCGTGATATGTAAACCAATCGCCGCGGATGCTTGAACAGGTCTCGCGGCGCATGGAGCGGAAGCCGCCGGCGCCGCAGCCTGTCCGGGACCGCCAAGCGAACCGGGATGAGGCAAGCAAGTTTTGCGGCCCTCGAAGATCCTTCGCGGATCGGCGGGGCGCAAGGGTCGGCGACCAAGCCCGTGGGCGGGTGGAAATCCTTTGGGCGAACGAGCGCCCGACGGGACCGAGACACGCCAAGACAGACAGGATTTGAGCCATGACCAGCCCCAAGCGCGTGCTTCCGCCCCCCGGCGTGATCGACAGATATCCGGTCCTGCCGCTGCGCGACATCGTCGTGTTTCCCCACATGATCGTGCCGCTCTTCGTCGGCCGCGAGAAGAGCATCCGCGCGCTTGAAGAGGTGATGAAGGCCGACAAGTTCATCATGCTCGCGACCCAGAAGAACGCGGCGGAAGACGATCCCAAGCCGGAAGCCGTCTATTCCGCCGGCGTGCTGGCCAGCGTGCTGCAATTGCTGAAACTGCCCGACGGCACGGTGAAAGTGCTGGTTGAGGGCGTCGCGCGCGCCAAAGTCGCGCAGTATGTCCGCACCGATGAATATTACGAGGCCGAGGTCGAGGCCACGCCCGAGGACGCCGCTGACGCGGTTGAGGCGGAGGCCCTGGCGCGTTCCGTCGCCTCCGAATTCGAAGGCTATGTGAAGCTCAACAAGAAGGTCTCGCCCGAGGTTGTCTCGGCGGTGGCCCAGATCGACGACCCCAGCAAGCTCGCCGACACCGTCGCCTCGCATCTGTCGGTGAAGATCACCGACCGCCAGGCGGTGCTGGAAATGACCTCTGTGACCAAGCGTCTGGAGAAGTGCCTGGCGCTGATGGAAAGCGAGATTTCGGTCCTGCAGGTCGAGAAACGGATCCGCACGCGCGTCAAACGGCAGATGGAGAAGACCCAGCGCGAATATTATCTGAATGAGCAAATGAAGGCCATTCAGAAGGAGCTGGGCGACGAGGACGGCAAGGACGATCTGTCCGAACTCGAGGACAAGATCAAGCGCACGAGGCTGTCGCGGGAGGCGCATGACAAGGCCATGGCCGAGCTGAAGAAGCTGCGGCAGATGTCGCCCATGTCGGCGGAAGCGACCGTCGTGCGCAATTATCTCGACTGGCTGGTCTCGATCCCGTGGAACAAGCGCTCCAAGATCAAGAAGGACTTGGCCTCGGCGCAGGAGATTCTCGACGCGGAGCACTATGGCCTCGACAAGGTCAAGGAGCGGATTATCGAATATCTTGCGGTGCAGAGTCGCTCGAACAAGCTGACGGGACCGATTCTGTGCCTCGTCGGCCCGCCCGGCGTCGGCAAGACCTCGCTCGGCAAGTCGATCGCCAAGGCGACCGGACGCGAGTTCGTCCGCATGTCGCTCGGCGGGGTGCGCGACGAGGCCGAGATTCGCGGCCACCGGCGGACCTATATCGGCTCCATGCCCGGCAAGCTGATCCAGTCGATGCGCAAGGCCAAGACGTCCAATCCGCTCTTCCTGCTCGATGAGATCGACAAGATGGGCATGGATTTCCGCGGCGACCCGTCCTCGGCGCTGCTGGAGGTGCTTGACCCCGAGCAGAACTCGACCTTCAACGACCACTATCTCGAGGTCGACTATGACCTGTCGAACGTGATGTTCGTGACGACCGCCAATACGCTGAACATTCCGGCGCCGTTGATGGACCGCATGGAGATCATCCGCATCGCCGGCTACACCGAAGAGGAAAAGACGGTCATCGCGCGGAAACACCTGATTCCCGCCGCGACCCGGAAGCATGGGCTGTCGCCCAGCGAATGGATGATCGAGGACGCGGCGCTGACGAAGATCATCCGTCGCTACACTCGCGAGGCGGGCGTGCGCAACCTGGACCGCGAGATCGCCAATCTCGCCCGCAAGGCGGTGAAGGAGATCCTGCTGTCCAAGCCGAAGATCGACAAGGTCATCATCAACGAGGACAATGTCGAAACCTATCTCGGCGTCCCGCGCTTCCGTTACGGCGAGGCGGAGCTTGAGGATCAGGTGGGCGTGGTCACCGGTCTCGCCTGGACCGAGGTCGGCGGCGAATTGCTGACGATCGAGGGCGTCATGATGCCCGGCAAGGGCCGAATGACGGTCACAGGCAATCTGCGCGAGGTGATGAAGGAATCGATCTCGGCCGCCGCCTCCTACGTCCGCTCCCGGGCGCTGGATTTCGGCGTCGAGCCGCCTTTGTTCGAGAAGCGCGATATTCACGTTCATGTGCCGGAAGGCGCGACGCCCAAGGACGGCCCCTCTGCGGGCGTGGCCATGGCCACGGCCATCGTCTCGGTCATGACCGGCATTCCGGTGCGCCGCGACATCGCCATGACCGGCGAGGTCACCTTGCGCGGCCGGGTCCTGCCGATTGGCGGGTTGAAGGAAAAACTGCTCGCGGCCTTGCGCGGCGGGCTGAAGAAGGTCCTGATCCCGGAAGACAACGCCAAGGACCTGGTGGACATTCCGGACTCGGTGAAGAACAACCTCGAAATCGTGCCGGTGTCCCGGATGGAGGAGGTTCTGCGCCATGCGCTGCTGCGCATGCCGGAGCCGATCACCTGGGAAGAGGGCGCGGTGAAGCCGGAAACGGCGGAAATCGACGAGGATGCGGTCGGCGTCGTCGCTCATTGAGGCAAGGCGGACAGGCCGAAAGATATCCAAATACGTGGCCGGGACGGTTGTCGTCCCGGCCTTTTTGTGTCGCGCGTCCCAAATTAAGCGCAAATGCGGAATTTTTTGCGGTGTTTTCGCTTCTCGGCCTACGAATCCCTTGCCACGCCGAGGATTCGAAGGGAAAGTGGCGGCGTCGAAATCGCACGATTCGAGTTGCGATCTTTGGCGCGGCGCCTTATTCGTCCGCGCCTCGACGAAAATTGTTGCCGCGGCGTGGGGCGCGTCGCGGGTGTCACCTTGGTGCTGTTCATCCGGGCGGCGCCTTAATCAAGGAAAAGGCAAATGACGAACAAGGCCGAATTGATCGATGCGGTGGCGGAAGCGACGGAAAGCTCGAAAGCGCATGCAGGCGCCGCGCTCGACGCGGTGATCGCCGCGATCAGCGACGCGCTTCAGAAGGGCGACGAGGTTCGCCTGGTTGGTTTCGGCACATTCTCGGTCAAGACCCGCGCCGCCGGCAAGGGCCGCAACCCGGCGACCGGAAAGGAAATCAATATTCCGGCGTCCAAGAGCGTCCGTTTCAAACCCGGCGCCCAGCTTAAGGATATGGTCAACAAGTAAAGGCGGGCGGCGCCTCGGACGCGGCTTCGGCCGCGCCTCGGCCGCGCGGCTCTCCCTTGTCGGAGTTTGCTCTTGTCGGAGATGGCCCCGCGACCTGTCACAGGGGACGGCCAGTCGGTCGGGCTGTCGCGGTTCGGGCGGTTAGCTCAGTTGGTAGAGCATCTCGTTTACACCGAGAGGGTCGGCGGTTCGAGCCCGTCACCGCCCACCACGGCCGAAGGCAGGTCGATGGCGTCACGTAATTTTCGCGGTCTTTGGTTCATCGCCCAAATCTGCGCGCCGCTGGTTCTCGCGGCTTTCGTCTTGCTGGCGTGGCCGCCCATAGGCGCGCGGGCGATGGACTTCCATCTGGAAAGCGTCGCCGACGGTCATTGCCGCGCCCACTGTCCGCGGGTGATCGTCGCCGAGGGCCAGATCTCCAATTCGACGCCCAACGAATTCGTCGATTTTCTTCGCCAGAACGTCGGCGACCGCGACCTGCGGACGATCGTCATGCTCGATTCGCAAGGCGGCTATGTCGTCGCCTCGATGGAGCTGGGGCGGATCTTCCGCCGCATGGGGGCGGCGACCATCGTCTCCAACCAGTGCCTTTCGGCTTGTGTTTACGCCTTCATGGGCGGAATCAAACGTATCGCGCCGCGCGGCGCGGTCCTGGGCATCCACCGGATGTTCGCCGATACGTCGCAAGGCATGTTCGAGCCCACGCATCGTGTTTACGACGACGGTTCGATGGCGGCCATGCTGATGCGATACAGCGCGCGGATGGGCGTCAGCCGCGACCTGATCCGCTATGCGGAGCGCATTTCCTCGGGAACGATTCATTTCGTGACGTCCACGGAAATGACGCGCTGGCGGCTGGCGAGCCGAAATTTCTAGCCTGGCGCATGGCGCCGCCGGAGTTTCAACAATTCGCGTTCTCCGCGCTTGACTTGGCCGCGCGGCTGTCCTAATTCGCAGGCCTCCGATCGACGCGATCGCGTCGCGGTCGAGCGGGGGAGTAGCTCAGTTGGTTAGAGCGCCGGCCTGTCACGCCGGAGGTCGCGGGTTCAAGTCCCGTCTCTCTCGCCATATTTTCATGCTAGAATTCAAAATCTTGGCGACGGTCAGGATTGCAGTGCAACCCGCGGCAGTCGTCGTTGGCGCGCGTCCCCCGATGATCGGCTACGAGACAAAAGAGCTCCTACTTTCGCCTCAGGCGACGGCGCCGATCGGGAGTCGCCGGGTCGCGGGCGTCGCCGCGAAAAGCCGCGATTACCGCGATTCCCGAAGCAATGGGGGCCGGACGGCGCGTCCCGGCGCTCCGAGGCGCGGCGCGCTGGGGGCCTTGCGCCTCGCGCCGCCCTGCGATACGGAACCCAAAGGTTCTGACGGCGGCGCCAGGACAAGTGAGAGCAAGGACATCCACACCATGCCGGTCCTCCTGAACGATTATCTGCCGCTGGTGATCTTCATCGCTCTGGCGGCGGTCATTTCGGGGGCGCTGCTGGTCGCGCCCTTCCTGCTGGCCTTCAAGGCCCCCGACCCGGAAAAGCTCTCGGCTTATGAATGCGGCTTCAACGCCTTCGACGACGCGCGCATGAAATTCGACGTCCGGTTCTATCTGGTGTCGCTGCTGTTCATCATCTTCGACCTCGAAGTGGCCTTCCTGTTTCCCTGGGCGGTGGCCTTCCGCAAGATCGGCGCCTTCGGCTTCTGGTCGATGATGGTTTTCCTCGCCGTGCTGACCGTCGGCTTCGTCTATGAATGGAAGAAGGGAGCGCTGGAATGGGATTGACCTCGGAAAAGGGCCAGACCCTTATCGCCCCCAGCCCCCGCGGCGTGATCGATCCGCGCACCGGCAGGCCGGTCGGCGCGGACGACCCGACCTTCCTGGCGATCAACGACCAGCTGGCGGACAAGGGATTTCTCGTCACCGCGACCGACGAGCTGATCAACTGGGCGCGCACCGGCTCGCTGATGTGGATGACCTTCGGTCTCGCCTGCTGCGCGGTCGAAATGATGCAGGCGGCCATGCCGCGCTACGACATCGAGCGCTGGGGCTTCGCCCCGCGCGCCTCGCCCCGCCAGTCTGACGTGATGATCGTCGCGGGCACCCTGACCAACAAGATGGCCCCGGCGCTGCGCAAGGTTTACGACCAGATGCCCGAACCGCGCTACGTCATCTCCATGGGCTCCTGCGCCAATGGCGGCGGCTATTATCACTATTCCTATTCGGTGGTTCGTGGCTGCGACCGAATCGTCCCGGTGGACGTCTATGTCCCCGGCTGTCCGCCTTCCGCTGAGGCCCTGCTTTACGGAATCATGCTGCTGCAGCGGAAAATCCGCCGCACCGGCACCATCGAACGCTGATTTTCGCATATTCCCGAAAAGTTGCAGACTTTTCAGAGCAGAATATGCGCAGATAACTTCCGGCGCCGCCGGCTCAGAGGCTGAACCATGGCCAAGGATCAGAACGCCCCAACCGACCATTCCGCGGCACTGAGGGGAAAATTGCAGGCTTTGTCGGAACGGATTTCGCTGTCGTTGAGCGCCGCCGTTCTGTCGTCCGAAATCGCCTTCGACGAATTGACTGTCGTTTTCGACGCGGCGAAATGGATCGAATCGTTGACCTTCCTGCGCGACAGCGGCTTCATCTGTTTCATCGACCTGACGGCGGTGGACTGGCCGGCGCGGGAAAAAAGATTCGACGTGGTCGCGCATCTTCTCGATCCCAAAGCCAATCTGCGCATCCGCGCCAAATGCATGACCGACGAGGAGACGCCGGTCGAGAGCTGTGTCGGCGTGTGGCCGGCGGCCAACTGGTTCGAGCGCGAAGCCTATGACATGTACGGCGTGCTCTTCTCCAATCATCCCGACCTGCGCCGGATGCTGACGGATTATGGCTTCGACGGTCATCCCTTGCGGAAGGACTTCCCGATGTCCGGCTATGTCGAAGTGCGCTACGACGACGCCCAGAAGCGCGTGGTTTACGAGCCGACGCGGCTGACGCAGGAATTTCGGTCCTTCGATTTCCTTTCGCCCTGGGAAAACGCTTCCTATGAACTTCCTGGCGACGAGAAGGCGACCAGGAGCTGAGGCCGGAAGAACAAAGCGGCGAATCGACAATCCGATGGGCGAGCAGACAATGTCCGAACAGAACCCGCGCACTTTCTCGATCAATTTCGGCCCGCAGCATCCGGCCGCGCACGGGGTCCTGCGGCTGGTGCTGGAGCTTGACGGCGAAGTGGTTGAGCGCGTCGACCCGCATGTCGGCCTGCTGCATCGCGGCACCGAAAAGCTGATGGAATCCCGCACCTATATGCAGAACACGCCCTATTTCGATCGGCTCGACTATTGCGCGCCGATGAATCAGGAGCACGCCTTCTGTCTCGCTATCGAAAAGATGCTGGGCGTCGAGGTTCCCCGTCGCGGCCAGCTCATTCGCGTCCTTTACTGCGAAATCGGCCGCATCCTCTCGCATCTCCTGAATGTCACCACCCAGGCGATGGACGTCGGCGCGCTCACGCCGCCGGTCTGGGGTTTTGAAGAGCGGGAGAAGCTGATGGTGTTCTATGAGCGCGCTTCGGGCGCGCGCATGCACGCCAATTATTTCCGCCCCGGCGGCGTCGCCAAGGACCTGCCGGTCAAGCTGATCGAGGATATCGGCGCCTGGCTCGATCCTTTCATAAAGCTCTGTGACGACCTCGAAGAGCTTTTCGTCGAAAATCGCATTTTCAAGCAGCGCAATGTCGATATCGGCGTGGTGTCTTTGGAAGAATGCTGGAAATGGGGCTTCTCCGGTCCGGTCCTGCGCGGCTCCGGCGCCGCCTGGGATTTACGACGCGCCCAACCATACGAATGCTACGAAGAGATGGAATTCGACATTCCCGTTGGCAAGCATGGCGATTGCTACGACCGGCAGGTGGTGCGGCTGGAGGAAATGCGCCAGTCGGTGCGAATCATGCGCCAATGCGTGAACAAGCTGCTGGAGCGCGCCAACGAAGGCCCGGTTCTGGCGCCGAATCAAAAGATCACGCCGCCGCGTCGCACGGAAATGAAGCAGTCGATGGAAGCGCTCATCCATCATTTCAAACTGTTCACCGAGGGTTTCCGCACGCCGGAAGGCGAAGTCTATGCGGCGGTCGAGGCCCCCAAGGGCGAGTTCGGCGTCTATCTGGTCTCGGATGGCACGGACAAGCCCTACAAGTGCAAGATTCGCGCGCCTGGCTTCGCCCACCTCCAGGCCATGGACATGCTGAGCCGCGGCCATATGCTCGCCGACGTCTCCGCCATCCTGGGCGCGCAGGACATCGTGTTCGGGGAGGTGGACCGGTGACCGTCGGCGAATCCCTGCGCAAGAACGCGCAATTCCTCCTGACCGGCTTCTGTTCGGCGATCGTCGTCCTCGTCATCATGCGCTGGTCGGACGGCGCGCCCTTGGTACAGCCGCAATCCGATTTCGGAATCGTCATCGGGGCCATTCTGGTCGCAGGTTACTTGGTTTATCGCGATCTGCGCGACACAAGCGGAAAACAGTCATCATGAGCACGCGCCGTCTCGCTGAGAATCAGCCTGAAAGCTTCGAGTTCACGCCGGAAAACCGGGCCTGGCTCGACGCCCAGATCGCCAAATATCCGCCCGGGCGCCAGCAGTCGGCGGTGATCCCGGCCCTGTGGAAGGCGCAGAAGCAGCATGACTACTGGCTGCCGCAAAAGGCGATCGAGAAGGTCGCCGACATTCTCGGCATGCCTTACATCCGCGTGCTCGAAGTTGCGACCTTCTACTCGATGTTCAATCTGGAGCCGGTGGGGAAATATTTTGTCCAGCTCTGCGGCACCACGCCCTGCCTGCTGCGCGGCGCCGACGCGATCATCCGGGTCTGCCAGGAGCGAATCGGGCCTCAGCGACAGGTGACGGGCGATGGAATGTTCTCCTGGGCTGAGGTCGAGTGCCTCGGCGCCTGCTGCAACGCGCCCATGGTTCAGATCAACGACGATTATTACGAGGATCTCGACGCCGCGAGCTTTTCGAAGCTGCTCGACGATCTCGCCGCCGGCCGCCCGACTCATATTGGGCCGCAAAACGGACGCCTGCGCTCGGAGCCTTTCGGCGGCCTGACCTCGCTGACCGAATTCTACGGCGCCGATGGCAAGAGCGGCCCCTTGAGCGACATGAACGCCGCCCATCAGCCCGCCTGCCCGGAAAAGTGAGGAGTCGAGGATGCTTCAGGACAGGGACCGCATCTTCCAGAACCTCTACGGCTATGGCGACTGGGGCCTGGCGGGCGCGAAAAAGCGCGGCGCCTGGGACAACACCAAGGGTCTGCTGGAAAAGGGCGGGGAATGGATCATCCATGAGATGAAGGCGTCGGGCCTGCGCGGGCGCGGCGGCGCCGGCTTCCCGACCGGCCTCAAATGGTCCTTCATGCCCAAGCCCGATCCTGCGCGGCCGTCCTATCTCGTGGTCAACGCCGATGAATCGGAGCCCGGCACCTGCAAGGACCGCGAGATCATGCGCAACGACCCGCATCTGCTGGTTGAAGGCTGTCTCGTCGCCGGTTTCGCCATGGGCGCCTCGGCGGCTTACATTTACGTGCGCGGCGAATTCATCTGGGAGCGCGAGCGGCTCCAGGCGGCGGTCGATCAGGCTTATGCCGCCAATCTGATCGGCAAGAACAACATCCACGACTATCCCTTCGAGGTCATCGTCCATCACGGCGCCGGCGCCTATATCTGCGGCGAGGAAACAGCGCTGCTCGAATCGCTCGAAGGCAAGAAGGGCATGCCCCGGCTGAAGCCGCCGTTCCCGGCCAATATGGGCCTCTATGGCTGCCCGACGACGGTCAACAACGTCGAATCGATCGCCGTCGCGCCGACCATCTTGCGCCGCGGCGCGGCGTGGTTCGCCGGCTTCGGCGCGAAAAACAACGCGGGAACCAAGCTCTTTTCGATTTCCGGCCATGTGAACAAGCCGTGCAACGTCGAAGAGGCGATGTCGATCCCCTTCCGTGAACTGATCGAGAAACATGCCGGCGGCGTGCGCGGCGGCTGGGACAATCTTCTGGCGGTCATGCCCGGCGGCTCCTCGGTGCGCTGCGTGCCGGCGGAGCAGATCATCGACTGCCCGATGGATTTCGACAGCCTGTCCAAGCTGCAATCCGGCCTCGGCACGGCGGCGGTCATCGTGATGGACAAGTCCACCGACATCATCCGGGCCATCGCCCGCCTGTCGCATTTCTACAAGCACGAAAGCTGCGGCCAATGCACGCCCTGCCGCGAAGGCACGGGCTGGATGTACCGGGTGATGGAGCGGATGGTTGAAGGCCGCGCCCAGAAACGGGAAATCGACATACTGTTCGACGTGTCGAAACAGATCGAGGGTCACACCATCTGCGCCCTCGGCGACGCGGCGGCCTGGCCGGTTCAGGGCCTGATCAATCATTTCCGCCCGGTGATCGAGGCGCGGATCGATTCCTACACGGCCCGCGCCGACAAGGACGCCGCGAAAATCGCGGCGGAGTAGGAGGTTTCGCTTCGCTCGCGCAGGCGGGCGTGGCCAAAGGGTCAGTTTCGCATCGGCGAAGCCGATGCTAGGAGCGAATGCCAAAGAGCGTCGCAAGACGCCCGTCGGAGGACGGGCTAAGGCCGAGCTGATCCGAGGGGCGCCTCGACCGCCCGGCGGGCGAGGCAAAAGGGAAAGAGTGATGACCAAGATCATCGTCGATGGCGCCGAGTTGGACGTGCCGCCGGAATATACCGTGCTCCAGGCCTGCGAAGCCGCGGGCAAGGAGATTCCGCGCTTCTGCTATCACGAGCGCCTGTCGATCGCCGGCAATTGCCGCATGTGTCTGGTCGAAGTGAAGGGCGGTCCGCCGAAGCCCATGGCCTCCTGCGCCAATTCGGTGCGCGACCTGCGCCCCGGCCCCAATGGCGAACCGCCGGTGGTGCTGACCAATTCGCCAATGGTGAAGAAGGCGCGCGAAGGTGTGATGGAGTTCCTGCTGATCAACCATCCGCTCGACTGCCCGATCTGTGACCAGGGCGGCGAATGCGACCTCCAGGACCAGGCGCTCGCCTATGGCCGCGACCGCTCGCGCTATGCGGAAAGCAAGCATGCCGTCGACAACAAATATATCGGACCGCTGGTCAAGACGGAGATGACGCGCTGCATCCATTGCACGCGCTGCGTCCGCTTCACCGCCGAAATCTGCGGCACCTCCGACATGGGCATGATCGGACGCGGCGAGGATTCGGAAATCACCACCTATCTCCAGCAGGCGATGACTTCGGAATTACAGGGCAATGTCGCGGACCTCTGCCCGGTCGGCGCGCTCCTGCCCAAGCCGCAGAATTTCCGCGCCCGTCCGTGGGAATATAACAAGATTCCGGGCGTCGATGTGATGGACGCGCTCGGGTCCGCGATCCGCATCGACACGCGCGGCCGCGAGGTCATGCGCATCCTGCCGCGCGTCAATGAGGCGGTGAACGAGGAGTGGATCTCCGACAAGACCCGCCAGGTCGTGGACGGGCTCAAGACCCAGCGGCTCGACCGGCCTTTCGTGCGCGAGAACGGTAAGCTGCGCCCGGCGACATGGCAGCAGGCTTTCGCCGCCGTCGCCGCCAAGGTCAAGGCCGCCGCAGCGAACAAAATTGGCTTCATCGGCGGCGACCTTTGCGCGGTCGAAGACCTGTTCGCCGCCAAATCGTTGGCTGAAGCGCTCGGAACCAGGAATATCGACGCGCGCCAGGACGGCGCCAGGCTCGATCCGGCGCTTGGCCGGGCGAGCTATATTTTCAACCCGACGGTGGAAGGCATCGACCGCGCGGACGCTCTGCTGATCGTCGGTTCGAACCCGCGCTGGGAATCCCCGGTTCTCAACGCGCGCATCCGCCGGCGCTGGCGCGCGGGGAATTTCCCGATTGCGCTGATCGGCGAGCCCTTCGACCTGACTTATTCGTACGACTATCTCGGCGCGGGGCCGGAGGTGCTGGCGAAAATCGCCAATTATCAAGAGTCTGGCGAAGGCTTTGGCGAAACTCTCGCCAAGGCCGAGCGGCCGTTGATTCTGGTCGGGCAGGGGGCGCTGGCGCGCGACGACGGCTCGGCCATCCTGGCGCTTGCCGCCAAGCTTGGCGCTCCAAAGGGGGATTGGACCGGCCTCGCCGTGCTGCACACGGCGGCTTCGCGGGTCGGCGCGCTGGACATCGGCTTCGTTCCCGGTGCGGGCGGCCTCGACGCCCAGGCGATGGCGAAGGCCGGCGCGCAGGATGTGGTGTTCCTCGTCGGCGCCGACGAGATCGCGGTCGAGCCGGGCGCCTTCGTCGTCTATATCGGCTCGCATGGCGATCGCGGCGCCCATCGCGCCGACGTCATCCTGCCAGGGGCGGCCTATACCGAGAAATCCGGAACCTATGTGAACACCGAAGGCCGGGTGCAGATGTCCGACCGCGCCGCGTTCCCGCCCGGCGAGGCTCGCGAGGACTGGGCGATTTTCCGCGCCCTGTCGGCGTCGCTCGGCAAGCCGCTGCCCTTCGACTCGCTGGCGCAACTGCGCGGAAAACTTTATGCGTCTTGCCCCTGGCTCGGCGCGATCGACGCCATCCCGGCGACCGACGCCGCGGGTCTCGCCTCGCTGCCCGGCGGCGAACTGGGGCAGGGGGCGCTGGTTTCGGCGATTTCGGATTTCTACCTGACCAATCCGATCGCCCGCGCCTCGCGCGTCATGGGCGAATGTTCGGCCCTCGCCAAGGCGCGACGGACCGCGCAAGCGGCGGAATGAGGAGAAGAGAAAGATGGACCTCCTGATCGCCCTTCTCCTGATCGTGGTCAAAAGCCTGGCGCTGCTGGTCGTTGGTCTGGTGCTGATCGCCTATTACATCCTGCTCGACCGAAAGGTCTGGGCGGCGGTGCAGCTGCGGCGCGGGCCGAATGTCGTCGGACCCTGGGGCGTTCTGCAAAGTTTTGCGGACATGTTCAAGTTCCTGTTCAAGGAGCCGATCATTCCCGACGGCGCCAACAAGGGCGTATTCCTGATCGCGCCCTTCCTCACGGCGACCCTCGCGCTTGCCGCCTGGGCGGTGATCCCGGTCAATGACGGCTGGGCGGTGGCCAATCTTAACGTCGGCATTCTCTATATCTTCGCCATTTCGTCGCTCGGCGTTTACGGCATCATCATGGGCGGCTGGGCGTCCAATTCCAAATATCCCTTCCTTGCGGCGCTGCGCTCCGCCGCGCAAATGGTGTCCTATGAAGTTTCGATCGGCTTCGTCATCATCACCGTGCTGCTTTGCGCCGGCTCGCTGAACCTCAACGACATCGTCCGCGCCCAGGACACCAGATGGGGCCTGCTCGGCTGGTACTGGCTGCCGCTGTTCCCGATGTTCGTGATCTTCTTTGTTTCGGCTCTGGCCGAGACCAACCGCCCGCCCTTCGACCTCGTGGAGGCGGAATCGGAACTGGTCGCCGGCTTCATGGTCGAATATTCGGCCAGCCAATATCTGCTGTTCATGCTCGGCGAATATGTCGCGATCGTCACCATGTGCTCGCTGATAACGGTGCTGTTCTTCGGCGGCTGGCTGCCGCCCGTGAATGTCGCGCCCTTCACGCTGGTTCCCGGCGTGGTCTGGTTCGTGCTCAAAGTGACCTGGTTCTTCTTCCTTTTCGCCATGGTGAAAGCCTTCGTTCCGCGCTACCGCTACGACCAGCTGATGCGTCTGGGCTGGAAGGTCTTTTTGCCGCTTTCGCTGACCGCCGTGGTCGTCGTCGCCGGCGTCCTGGAATTTTTGGGCAAAGTCGCCCAGTGAGGATCTCGAAATGCAGCTGGTTTCCTCCGCCAAGGCCCTGCTTCTCAAGGAATTCGTCGACGCCTTCTTCCTGTCCTTCCGCTATCTGCTGAAGCCCAAGGCGACGCTGAACTATCCGCATGAGAAAAATCCGCAATCGCCCCGCTATCGTGGCGAACACGCGCTCCGCCGCTATCCCAATGGCGAAGAGCGCTGCATCGCCTGCAAGCTGTGCGAGGCGATCTGCCCGGCCCAGGCCATCACCATCGAGGCGGCGCCGCGTGGCAATGACGGCACACGGCGCACCACCCGCTACGACATCGACATGACCAAATGCATCTATTGCGGCTTCTGCCAGGAAGCCTGCCCGGTTGACGCCATCGTCGAGGGCCCCAATTCCGAATTCGCGACGGAGACGCGCGAAGAACTGTTCTTCGACAAACAGCGCCTGCTCGACAATGGCGCGGTATGGGAGCGGGAAATCGCCCGCAACCTTGCCGCCGACGCCCCCTATCGATGAAGGCGAACCCTTCTTAAGCCGACTTTACCGCATGCCGACTCTTGCTTAAGCACGCTCGGCGAGAAAACGATCAAGGCCCTCGGAACGGGCGCACAGGTGGACCATGACGCTTGCGACGTTTTTCTTCTATCTGTTCTCGATCGCGATGATCGCCTCCGCCGTCATGGTGATCTCGGCGCGCAATCCGGTTCACTCGGTCCTGTTCCTGATCCTCGCCTTTTTCAACGCGGCCGGGCTTTTCCTGCTGACCGGCGCGGAATTCCTGGCGATGATCCTGGTCGTCGTCTATGTCGGCGCGGTGGCGGTGCTGTTCCTCTTCGTCGTCATGATGCTCGATGTCGATTTCACGCAGCTGAAACAGGGCTTTCTGCAATATCTGCCGGTCGGCGCGCTGGTCGGCCTGATCGTGCTGGTGGAACTGGTCGCGGTGGTCGGCGCCTGGACAGTGGCGCCCGAGGCCGCGCTCGCCACGCCGACGCCCGGCCATCTGTCCAATACGGCGGCGCTCGGCATGGTGCTCTATACCCAATATGTCTATCTGTTCGAGGCCGCCGGTTTCGTCCTTCTGGTCGCGATGATCGGGGCCATCGTCCTCACGCTGCATCACCGGCCGAATGTCCGCCGCCAGAATATCGCGGCGCAGAACGCGCGCACCCGCGCCTCGGCTATCGAAAACAAGAAAGTCCCGTCGCGGGCGGGCGTGTGAGGAGCGGCTCATGGCCATTGGTCTCGAACATTACCTGATCGTCGCCGCGATCCTGTTCACTCTAGGCGTCGCCGGCATCATCCTCAACCGCAAGAATGTCATCGTCATCCTGATGTCGATCGAGCTGATCCTGCTCTCGGTCAATCTCAACCTTGTCGCCTTTTCGGCCAAGCTCCACGACCTTACCGGCCAGGTCTTCGCTCTGTTCATCCTCACCGTCGCGGCGGCGGAGGCGGCGATCGGCCTCGCCATCCTCGTCACCTATTTCCGCAACCGCGGCACGATCGCGGTTGAAGACATCAATATGATGAAGGGCTGAAAGCATGTATTCGGCAATCGTCTTTCTTCCCCTTCTCGGCTTCCTGATCGCTGGCCTTCTCGGCCGGAAGATCGGCGACCGCGCCAGCGAAATCGTCACCACAACATTTCTGTTCATCTCCTGCGCCCTGTCCTGGATCACCTTCATCCGTGTCGGCCTGAACGGCGGGTCGTTCTCGGCGCCGGTCCTCGCCAATTGGATGACGTCGGGCGCGCTCCAGGTCGATTGGGCCTTGCGGGTGGATACGCTCACCGCCGTCATGCTGGTGGTGGTGACCACGGTCTCGGCGCTCGTCCACCTCTATTCGGTGGGCTACATGCACGAGGACCCGTCGCGGTCCCGGTTCTTCGCTTTTCTGTCGCTGTTCACCTTCGCCATGCTGATGCTGGTGACCGCGGACAATCTCGCCCAGATGTTCTTCGGCTGGGAAGGCGTCGGCCTCGCCTCCTATCTGCTGATCGGCTTCTGGTATGAGAAGCCCTCGGCCAACGCGGCGGCAATCAAGGCCTTCGTCGTCAACCGCATCGGCGACTTCGGCTTCGCGCTCGGCATTTTCCTGGTGTTCATGCTGACCAAATCGATCAGCTTCGACACCATTTTCGCCGCCGCGCCCGGCCTCGCCAACAAAACCGTCCATGTCTTCGGCGGCGACTGGGACGCGATGACCTTGGCCTGCCTGCTGCTGTTCATGGGCGCCATGGGCAAGTCGGCGCAGTTCCTGCTCCACACCTGGCTGCCGGACGCGATGGAAGGCCCGACCCCGGTCTCGGCCCTCATCCATGCCGCGACCATGGTCACCGCCGGCGTGTTCATGGTGGCCCGCCTGTCGCCTTTGTTCGAACAGTCCGAGACCGCTCTCGCCGTGGTCACCGTCGTCGGCGCCACCACCGCCTTTTTCGCCGCGACGGTCGGCCTGGTGCAGAACGACATCAAGCGCGTCATCGCCTATTCGACCTGCTCGCAGCTGGGCTATATGTTCGTCGGCCTCGGGGTGGGGGGCTATTCGCTCGGCATTTTCCACCTCTTCACCCACGCCTTCTTCAAGGCCCTGCTGTTCCTCGGCGCCGGATCGGTGATCCACGCCATGCACCACGAGCAGGACATGCGGCACATGGGCGGGCTGTGGAAGAAGATCCCGCTCACCTTCGCCACCATGACCGTCGGCACCCTGGCGCTGACCGGCTTCCCGCTGACGGCAGGCTATTTCTCGAAGGACGCGATCATCGAGGCGGCCTATGCCGCTGGCCTGCACAGCCAGGCGGGCTTTTACGGCTATGTCCTCACGGTGGTCGCGGCAGGCCTGACCTCGTTCTATTCCTGGCGCCTGGTGTTCATGACCTTCTTCGGCAAGGCGCGCTGGGAGGAGGTCGATCATTCCAGCGCCGCCGCCATGGCGGCTGTCCACGCCCACGATCACGAATCGCCGGCGGAGGAAGTGGCGGCCGACGAGGCGCACGGCGATGGCCATGGCCATCATGCGCTCGACCCGCACGAATCGCCCAATACGATGATGATCCCGCTCTATGTCCTCTCGCTCGGCGCGCTTTTTGCCGGCCTGATTTTCAAGGGCGCCTTCATCGGCGAAGGCCTGACCGAGTTCTGGCGCGGCTCGCTATATTTCGGCGCGGACAATCACATCATGCATGAGATGGAGGAAATCCCGCGACTGGCCGGCCTGCTGCCGACGCTGATGATGGTCTTCGGCTTCGTCGTCTCGTTCTGGTTCTACATCGTCTCGCCCCGGACCCCGGTCCGGCTCGCCGAGCGCTTCCCTGGCCTGTACCAGTTCCTGCTCAACAAATGGTACTTCGACGAGCTCTATGACGCGATGTTCGTCCAGCCGGCGTTCAAGCTCGGCCGGCTGTTCTGGAAGGGCGGCGACGGCGCGATCATCGACCGGCTGGGACCCGACGGCATCGCCGCGCGGGTTCAGGACGGCGCCGGCTGGATGGCCCGGCTTCAGACCGGCTACATCTATAACTACGCTTTCGCCATGCTGATCGGCCTCGCGGCGATCATTACTTACTTTCTGGTCCCGTGGGTGCGCTGATGTTCGGTTTTGGCCTTCTCTCCTGGCTGACCTTCCTGCCTCTGGTCGGCGCCGCGCTTATCCTGGCTGTCCCCGGCGACAGCAAGGCGGGCAAGAACAATATCCGCTGGATCGCTTTGTGGACGACCCTCGTCGTCTTCGCCCTCTCGCTTTACGCCTGGAGCCAATTCGTCCCCGGCGTCGCCGACTTCCAGTTCGTCGAGCAGAAGAGCTGGTTCGGCTCCGGGCTTGCCTACAAGATGGGCGTGGACGGCGTCAGCTTTCCCTTTGTGGTGCTGACCGCCTTCCTGATGCCGCTCTGCATCGCCGCGTCCTGGGCCCCGATCCAGAACCGGGTCAAGGAATATATGATCGCCTTCCTCGTGCTGGAAACGCTGATGATCGGCGTCTTCACCGCGCTCGATCTGGTGCTGTTCTATCTGTTCTTCGAGGGCGGCCTCATTCCGATGTTCCTGATCATCGGCGTCTGGGGCGGCAAGCGCCGCATCTATGCGAGCTTCAAGTTCTTCCTCTATACGCTCGCCGGCTCGCTGCTGATGCTGATCGCGATCCTGGCGATGTATGCGCAGACCCACACCACCGACATCACGGCGCTGCTCCACGCCAGGTTCGATCCGGGCCTCCAGAAATATCTCTGGCTCGCCTTCTTCGCCTCCTTCGCGGTGAAGATGCCGATGTGGCCGGTCCATACTTGGCTGCCCGACGCCCACGTCGAGGCGCCGACGGCGGGCTCGGTGATCCTGGCGGGCATCCTGCTGAAAATGGGCGGTTACGGCTTCATCCGCTTCTCGCTGCCGATGTTCCCCGACGCCTCGCATTATTTCGCGCCGCTGGTCTTCGCCCTCTCGATCATCGCCATCGTCTATACTTCGCTGGTGGCTTTGGTGCAGGAGGACATGAAGAAGCTGATCGCCTATTCCTCGGTGGCGCATATGGGCTTCGTCACAATGGGCCTGTTCGCCATGAACCAGCAGGCGGTGCAGGGCGCGGTGTTCCAGATGGTGTCGCACGGCCTCGTCTCCGGCGCGCTCTTCCTTTGCGTCGGCGTGGTCTATGACCGGCTGCACACCCGCGAGATCGCCGCCTATGGCGGCATTGTCGCCAGAATGCCGGTCTATGCGACGGTCTTCATGATCTTCACCATGGCCAATGTCGGCCTGCCCGGCACCTCGGGCTTCATCGGCGAATTCCTGTCGCTAATCGGCACGTTCCGGGCCAACAGCTGGGTGGCCTTCTTCGCCACCACCGGCGTCATCCTCTCGGCGGCCTATGCGCTTTACCTTTACTGGCGGGTGGTGTTCGGCAAGCTGGAGAAGCCGAGCCTGTCGAGCCTTCAGGATCTGAACCCGCGCGAATGGGCGGTGCTGGTCCCGCTCGTCTTGCTGACGATCTATTACGGCGTCCATCCCGGCCCGATTCTCGACGCCTGTTCCGGTTCGGTCGCCGCGTTGATCGGCGATTACAACTCCGCTCTGGCGCTGACCAAGACCGCCGCCCTCACGCTGCCTTGAGAGAAGTTCCATGAATTCGATCAGTCTTGAACTCGCTCATGCGCTCCCTGAAGCGATTCTCGCCGTCGGCGCCATTGTCCTGCTGCTGATCGGCGCCTGGCGTGGCCGCGACGACGACGGTCCGATGAGCGAATTTGCCGTGGCGGTGCTCGGCGCCGCATTGGTCGCGGTCGTGCTTGGGCGCCACAGGGCGGGCGGCGTGGTGTTCGGCGACGCTTTCATCGACGACTCCTTCGGCGATTTCATGAAGGCCCTTTCGCTCATCGGCTCGATCGTTGTCCTGTTGATGTCGGGTGATTTTTTCCGGCGGGCGGGATTGAACAGGTTCGAGTTCCCGATCCTGATCGTGCTGGCGACCCTCGGCATGCTGATGCTGATTTCGGCCAATGGCCTGATCGCGCTTTATCTCGGCCTGGAACTGATGTCGCTGTCGCTTTATGTCGTCGCCGCGATCAGCCGCGACGACGCCCGCGCCTCGGAAGCCGGCCTCAAATATTTCGTGCTCGGCGCCTTGTCCTCGGGCATGCTGCTCTATGGCGCCTCGCTGCTCTATGGCTTCGCGGGCACGGTGTCCTTCCCCGGCATCGCGGCGGCGATCGGCGAACATCCGAACATGGGCGTGATCTTCGGCCTGGCGTTCCTGTTTGTCGGTCTCGCCTTCAAAATGTCAGTCGTCCCCTTCCACATGTGGACGCCGGATGTCTATGAGGGCGCGCCGACGCCGGTCACCACCTTTTTTGCCTCGGCCCCGAAAATAGCCGCGATGGCCGTCACGGTCCGAGTCATTATGACCGCCTTCCCCGGCGCGACCAGCCAGTGGCAGCAAATCATCGTCTTCCTGGCTTTGGCCTCGATGGCGCTGGGCGCCTTCGCCGCCATCGCCCAGACGAATATCAAGCGACTGATGGCCTATTCGTCGATCGGCCACATGGGCTTCGCCCTGGTCGGTCTTGCCGCCGGCACCGAAGCCGGCGCCAGGGGCGTCGCGCTCTATATGGCGATCTATCTCGTCATGACGCTCGGCGCCTTCGCCGCCATCCTGTCGATGCGGGTCGACGGCAAGCCGGTCGAACGGATCGCCGACCTCTCGGGCCTCGCGCGCACCCGTCCGGCCATGGCCTTTTTCTTCGCCATGCTGATGTTCTCGCTGGCCGGCGTGCCGCCGCTCGCCGGCTTCTTCGCCAAATTCTATGTCTTCATGGCGGCGGTCGAAGCGAAGCTTTACTGGCTGGCGGTGATCGGTATCCTGACCAGCGCGGTTTCGGCCTTTTATTACCTGCGGATCGTCAAGGTCATGTATTTCGACGAGCCGGCGCCGGCGTTCGACCGCGCGGACAGGACCCAGTGCGCGGTTCTAGCGCTTTCCGCTCTGGCCATGCTGCTGTTCTGGGTTTACCCGGCGCCCTTGGTCAACGCCGCCGCCGCCGCCGCGCATTCCCTGTTCTGAGAAAGCGGCGCGGACGGAATGAGTCGCACCGGCGCGGTGAAGGACTTTTACTGCGCTCTGGGCGCGAAATCCTCTAGCGCGGGCTACCGGCTCGAAGTCTTCACCTCGCTGGCCTCGACCAATGACGAGGCGATGAGCCGGGTCTCCGCCGGCGATCCCGGACATTTATGGATCGTCGCCGCGACCCAGACCAAGGGCAGGGGCCGCATGGGCCGGTCCTGGGTGTCGCCGCCGGGCAACCTTTACGCCAGCCTTCTGCTGATCGATCCGGCGCCGCCGGCGCGGCTCGCCGAGATCGGCTTCGTCGCCGGCGTGGCGCTGATCGACGCCTTGCGCGCCCTCGCCGGGCCGGGGCCGTCGATCCGGCTCAAATGGCCGAACGACGCCCTCGGCGACGGCGCGAAAATGTCGGGCCTGCTGCTGGAGGGCGCGCGGCTGCGCGACGGCCATTTCGCCTGCGTGGTCGGCGTCGGCGTCAATTGCGCCTCCTCGCCGAGCGACGCGCCCTATCCGACGGCGAGCCTGAAAAGCATCGGCGCGGCCTCATGGGATCGCGGCGCGCTCTTCGCCGCCTTGTCCGACCGCTTCGCTGATTGGCTGGAGGTCTGGGCGCGCGGCGACAATTTTGCCGCCATACGCGCCGCCTGGATGGAGCGCGCGGGCGGGATCGGCGAAAGGGCGCGCGTCGATCGCAAGGGCGAAAGACTCGAAGGATCGTTCAGGGGCATTGACGCGCAGGGGCGCATGCTGTTGGAAAGACTTGATGGATTTGTGGAAACGATAGAAGCGGGCGACGTGGCCTTCGATCCGCGGAAAGCGTAAAGGCGGACGATGGCGTCGGACAAGGAAGAACTCGTATTCGCGCCGCTCGGGGGCCTGGGCGAAATCGGCATGAACGCCGCGCTCTATGGCTTCGGCGCGGCGAAGAAGCGCAAATGGATCCTGGTCGATTGCGGTGTCGCCTTCGCCCATTCGGACATGCCCGGCGTCGATCTCATCCTGCCCGATCTGTCCTTCATCGAGAAGAACCGCGCCGATCTGCTCGGTTTGGTCGTCACCCACGCCCATGAGGATCATGTCGGCGCCATAGCCGCGCTATGGCCGCGCCTCGGCTGCCCGGTCTATGCGACCCGATTCGCCGCCGGCCTTCTGGCCACGCGCCGCCTCGCCGAGCCCGGCGCGCCGAAGGTGCCGATCCATGAAGTCGAGCAGGGCGGAAGGCTGAACCTCGGCCCGTTCGAGATCGAATTCGTGCCGATGTCGCATTCGATCCCGGAATCGAACCTGCTGGCGATCCGCACCAAGGCCGGCGTCGTGGTCCACAGCGGCGACTGGAAGCTCGATCCGACGCCCGGTCTGGGCAAGCCGACCGACGTGGCGCGGCTGAAACAGATCGGCGACGAGGGCGTGCGCGCCCTGATCAGCGACTCGACCAATATTCTGCGCGAGGGCGAAAGCCCCTCGGAAGCGCAGGTCGCCGAGGTCTTGCGCGAGAAAATCCTCGCCGCGCGCGGCCGGGTGCTGGTGACGACCTTCGCGTCCAATGTGGCGCGGCTGCGCGCGATCTGTCTCGCGGCGGAAGCCGCCGGCCGGCGCGTGGTTCTGGCCGGCCGCGCCATGGAGCGGGCGCTGGCGGTGGCGCGCGAATGCGGCTACCTCGACGACGTGCCGGAACTTTTGTCGCTGGAGAGTTTTTCCCGGCTTCCGGCCCAAAAGGTCCTGGTGCTGGCGACCGGCAGCCAGGGTGAGGCGCGGGCGGCCATGTCGCGCATCATTCGCGGCGATCACCCGATCAAGCTCTCGCCCAACGATCTTGTCATCTTTTCCTCGCGCACCATTCCCGGCAACGAGCGCGAGGTCAACGCCATCGTCAATGGCCTGATCCTGCAGGGCGTTGACGTTCTCACCGACCGCGACGCGCTGGTCCACTGCTCAGGCCATCCGCGCCGGGGCGAGGTCGCGCAGCTCTATCAATGGCTGCGGCCGCAAGTCGCCGTGCCGGCCCATGGCGAGGCGCTGCATCTCCAGGTCCATGCCGAATTCGCGCGCAACGCCGGGGTGGCGCATGTCTTGGTCGCCCATAACGGCGACATGGTCGCATTGGGTCCCGACGCGCCCGCGCATCTCGACCAGATCGCGCATGGCAAGCTCTATCACGACGGCGAATTGATCCTCAGCGAGACGGACGAATGTTTCCGCGAGCGCCACCGGCTGGCGGCGGCGGGGATCATTTCCATCGCCTTCGCCTTGACCGCGAAGGGCGATGTGGCGGGCGTGCCCGATGTCACCATGTTCGGCTTGCCGCGCAAGACCCGCGACAATCGTCCAATGGACGAGGTGGTGGACCGCGCTCTATTCGACACTCTCGAGTCGCTGCCCCGCGCCCGGAAGCGCGACGTGGACGCCGCCTGCACCGCCGTCGAGCGCGCCGTGCGCGCGGCGGTGGCTGGCGTCTGGGGCAAGAAGCCGCATGTCCATGTGCTGGCTATAGAGGTCTGACGAAGGAGTGCGCGAATGATCGGCCGCCTGAACCATGTCGCCATTGCGGTGAAGGATATCGCCGCGGCCGCCGCGACCTATCGCGACGTCCTCGGCGCCACGGTTTCGCAACCGCTGGCGCAGCCTGACCATGGCGTGACGGTCGTCTTCATCGAGCTGCCCAACACCAAGATCGAGTTGCTGGAGCCGCTCGGCGCGGCCTCGCCCATCGCCAAGTTCCTGGAAAAGAACCCCGACGGCGGCATGCATCACGTCTGCTATGAGGTCGAGAACATTCTTTCCGCGCGCGATCGTCTGAAAGCGGCCGGCGCGCGGGTGATCGGCGACGGCGAGCCGAAGATCGGCGCCCACGGCAAGCCGGTCCTGTTCCTGCATCCCAAGGACTTCAACGGCGTGCTGGTCGAGATCGAGCAGGTCTAGGCCAAGGCGCTGTCAGGGCGATTGCGGCGGGCTGGTTTCCGGACTTCCGCCCTCGGCGCCCGCCGCAGCCGACAAGACGGCCCTGCGCTGTTCGAAGCGCCGCATGGCGTGTTGGACCGCGAGCGCGGTTTTCCACTGGTCGCCGGCGCCTTTGGCGCCGACGCTGGCCGCGACCGCTTGATGCAGTTCCTGCTCCAGGCTTTCGAGCCGCGCGCGGTCGGCGGATGATGCGTCACTGGCGAGATCGACCAGACGCCGCAGGGCGTCGCGGTCCTTTTTGGCGCCGCGCGCGCTCCAGGTCGAGACCAGCAGGGTGAGCAGCGAGGCGCCGACGCTCAAGGGAATGCCGACGATATACAGATAGCGCTGGGCCTGATCGAAGAAGCTCTGGTCGCCGTTGTTGAGATAATCGGCGAAGCCCGGATGGATCGGCAGCAGCGGATTCTGATCGCTGACGTCGGGCGCCTCGATCTGGCCGGCGAGCGGCGACAGATTCATGAATTGCCCCTTGGCGGCGAGGATCGAGCGGCCGATGGCGTTGGCGACGATGTCCGGCATGGTGATCGGCACGGCAAAGCGATAATTGACCCCGATCGTGGTCACATCGTCGCCCGGCACGTCCGGTCCGGCGTGGAACCCGCCCTGCGGCACGTCGGCGGATTCGAAGATGGGAAAGCGTTTGACGATGGCGTCGGCGTCGTCGAAAGCGAGAATTTTCGGCGCCCCCTTGGTGGCATGGGCGATCGAGGCGACCGTCGCCACCACGTCGCCGGGGCCGACCGGGCCGACGGCCAGCGCCGCCGCGGCTTTTTTATTCGCGATCGCGTCGCCGATTTGGCCAGCGTCCAGGAACAGGCGCTTCACCTTTTCGGGCGTGATATCGTAATAGCTGAGCAGGATGTCGAGGGCGTGGGAATTATCGTCCTGCGCCGGCCCGGTCGGGATGGCGACGGTCTGGCCGAAAAGGTCGGCGAGGCCGGAAATGTCCGAATGATGTGGCGTGATGAAGGCCATGGCGTCGTGGCGCAGGATCACCAGGGTTTCGCCATTGGCAGGCAGATGGACGTCGCTGCGGATCACCGCCAGATCGACCTTGCCCTGCTCCAGCGCCTCCGCGCTGGCGCGCAGACTGTCGACCGTGACAGGCTTGATCCGGATGCGCGGATGCCGCGCCTCGGCGACCTTGATGAAGGCCCCGATGAAGCGATGCGCCTGGCCGCCTTCGGGCCCGGTGGTTATGCGCAGCACCGCATGGGGCGAAAAGAAGTAGATCGCAGCCAGCGCCCCCGCCGCCAGCAGGAAGGCGAACGCCATGGCGACGGCCAGCGCACGCGATTTGGCGAAAGGTCCGAACAAGCTTCCGTCTCCTGCGGACCGAAGTTGAATTATAGGACGGCGGCGGGCGCAGGGGAACATCGAATCGCGCAACGCTTGTGACGTGGCGCGCCAGACGGCAAAATAAGCGCGCAGGCGCCTGCGTGAAATCGATTCGCGGCGCTATCCATATGCGCCGGAAGGGGCTCTTTCATGCGTTGTCCCTATTGCGGCAGTCTCGACACGCAGGTCAAGGATTCGCGGCCGACCGACGATTCGTCGTCGATCCGTCGCCGCCGCGTCTGCCCCGATTGCGGCGGGCGTTTCACCACATTCGAGCGCGTGCAGTTGCGCGAACTGACGGTGGTCAAGAAATCCGGCCGGCGCGCGCCCTTCGACCGCGACAAGCTGGCGCGTTCGGTGCAGATCGCCCTGCGCAAGCGTCCGGTGGACCCGGAACGCGTCGACCGCATGATCAACGGCCTCGTGCGCCAGCTCGAAAATCAGGGCGAGGCGGAGATTCCTTCCGAAACCATCGGCGAACTGGTGATGCAGGGGCTGAAAACGCTCGACGAAGTCGCCTATGTGCGTTTTGCTTCGGTCTATCGGAACTTCCGCGAGGCCCGCGATTTCGGCACGCTGCTCGACGAATTCGCCGACGAGGGAGCGCGGCGCAAGGAGGAGGACGCCTGACATGGCTTTCCTGGCCGAAGACGCGCGCTTTTTCCGCGCGGCGCTGGCGCTTGGGCGGCGCCATCTCGGCGCGACTGCGCCCAATCCGGCTGTCGGCGCTCTGGTCGTGCGCGACGGCGTCGTGGTCGGGCGCGGCGCGACGGCGCGGGGCGGGCGGCCCCATGCCGAAACCCAGGCTCTCGCGCAAGCGGGCAGCCTCGCCGCCGGCGCGACGCTTTATGTGACGCTCGAACCTTGCTCCCACCACGGCAAGACGCCGCCATGCGCCGAAGCCGTGGCGGCGGCGGGGATCGCGCGGGTGGTCGGCGGGCCAGCCGATCCGGACGACCGTGTGGCGGGGGAAGGCTATTCCTTGCTGCGGGGGGCGGGGATCGCGGTCGAGGCCGACCTCCTGCCGGAAGAGGGCAGGCGGGCCCATCGCGGCCATATCCTGCGCGTCACCGAAGGCCGGCCGATGGTGACGCTGAAAATCGCCCAGACGGCGGACGGCTATGCGGCGGGCGGGCAGCACGATCCGCGCCTCGTCATCACCGGCCCGGCGGCCAATCTGCGCACCCACGTCCTGCGCGCCCTGCATGACGCGATCATGGTCGGGATCGGCACGGCGCTCGGCGACGATCCGCTGATGACTGTGCGCCTGCCGGGTTGCGACCGAAAACCCCTGCGCGTGGTGCTCGACGCCCGGCTCGACCTGCCCCTTCGCTCTCGGCTGGTGGTCGGGGCGCGGGATTTTCCCACGCTGGTTTTCTGTGGTTCAAACGCCGACCCGGCGCGGCGCGCGGCGCTGGAAGAACAGGGGGTCGAGGTCGCGGATTGCGCTCTGGCCGGCGGGCGGATCGATCTCCACGCCGCCTTGCAAGCGCTTGGCGCGCGAGGCGTCACTAGGGTTTTCTCGGAGGGCGGCCCGCGCGTCGGCGCCGAACTGATCGCGCGGGGTCTGGCCGACGAGATGATCCTGTTCACCGCGCCCAAGCCCTTCGGACGCGCGGGCGTCGAGGCCCTGCCGGCCTGGGCGCGCGACATATTGGCCGGCTCGGGCCTCTATCGCGTCGTGGAAGAGGGCTGGTTCGGGGCGGACCGCTACATTCATTATGAGAGGAAATAGATGTTCACCGGCCTGATCAGCGATGTCGGAATGCTTCTTTCGGTCACGCCGCGCGGCGACCTCAAGCGGCTGAAGATCGCCTCGCATTATCCGCATGACACTCTGGAGATGGGCGCTTCCGTCGCGCATAATGGGGTCTGCATGACGCTTGTCGGCTTCGGGCCGCGCGCGGAAAACGACGGTTTCGTCAGCTGGCACGAGGTGGACGCCGCCGCTGAAACCTTGGCCGTGACCACGGCGGGCGCCTGGGCGCCGGGCGAGCGGATCAATCTGGAGCGGGCGCTGCGCCTCGGCGACGAACTCGGCGGGCACATGGTGTCCGGCCATGTCGATGGCGTCGCGACTGTTTTGTCGCGGCGCGATTTCGACGGCATGGCCCATTTCGAGATCGAGGCCCCGGGAAATCTCGCGCGATTCATCGCCGAAAAGGGCTCGGTGGCGCTGAACGGAACCTCGCTGACGGTGAACAAGGTCGAGAGAAACGTCTTCACTATCCTGCTGATTCCGCACACGCTGGAAGCGACCAACTGGGGCGCCCGCAAGGCGGGCGACCGGATCAATATCGAAGTGGACACCATGGCGCGCTATGCGGCGCGGCTGGCCGAAGCGCGGGACGAGTGAGCAGGGAGCGAGCGAGGCGGAGTCCGCCTGCGATTTGCACGCGCTCCGCGCCAGGACACGCGTCGGATTTCCTCCCCTTCACGGGGATCGTCGTGAAACTGGAAATTTCCGCCGCGAGGCGGGGATTTGAGCCGCTGGAGAGGGTTGGATGCGGCCGGGGGCTGGAGCGGGATGAGGCGCGCGGAGCGGCGGCGGGGCTGGCGGAGATTCTTGGGCTTGTGGCGGCTCACCCGCACCACCGCCTTCAAGCTGGCGATCGCCTATTTCGTCATCGTCGGACTCGGCTTCACCCTGGTGATGGAGCGGGTCGGCGAGAACATCCGCGACCTGATCAACGAGCAGACGCGCCAGACCATCGACGCCGAAATTAAGGGCCTCGCCGATCAATATGAGGTCGGAGGCCTGACCCAGCTCGTCGCGGTGGTGGAGCGCCGCGCGCGCGCGCCGGGCGCTTCGATCTATCTGGTCGCCGCGCCCAACGGCGTCGTGGTCGCCGGCAATGTGCTGGAGCTGCCGGCGGGCGTACTCAACCAGAAGACGGCGGTCGAAATCGATTATGAGCGGCTTGGCGAGCCCAATGTCGAACGCCGCGCGCTCGCCCGGGTTTTTACGTTGCCGGGGAATTTCCATCTGCTGATCGGACACGATCTCGAAGACCGCGAAAGGCTGCGACACATTCTCGGATCAGCCCTGTTCACTTCCTTGTTGTGGCTGTTGACCATCGCGACTTTCGGCGGCCTGTTCGTCGCGCGGCGCCTGTTGCAGCGGGTGGACGCGATGAGCGCCAAGGCCGCGACCCTGCTGCGCGGCGATCTGTCGGGCCGCCTGCCGCTCTCCGGCGCCGACGACGAACTCGACCGGCTGGCCCGCAATCTCAACGCCATGCTCGACCGCATCGCCCGGCTGATGGAAGGAATCCGGCAGGTTTCCGACAACATCGCCCATGACCTGCGCACGCCTTTGACGCGGCTGCGCAACAACGCCGAACAGGCCTTGCAGCTCGAAGCCGGCGAGGAGGGCGCTCGCGCCGCTCTGGAGCAGGTAATCGAGGAGGCCGACGGGCTGATCCGCATCTTCAACGCCCTGCTGATGATCGCGCGGGCGGAATCTCGGGCCTCGCGCGAAAATTTCTCCGATCTCGACGCCGCCGAACTCGCGCGCGACATGGCCGAGCTCTACGAGCCCGCCGCGGAGGAGGCGGGGGTCGTGCTGCGGGCCGTGGCTCCGCGGCCCGCGCCGATTCGCGGCCAGCGCGAACTGATCGGCCAGGCCCTGGCCAATTTGATCGACAATGCGCTTAAATATGGCGCGCCCGAGGTTCCGGGCGAGCCGGCGGAGGTTTTCGTCAGGGCCGAGCTGGTCGGCGAAAGGGTCGAAATCTCGGTTGGCGATCGCGGGCCGGGCATACCCGCGCCGGAGCGCGAGCGGGTGCTGGAGCGTTTCGTGCGGCTGGAGGCCTCGCGCAGCCGTCCCGGTTCGGGCCTTGGCCTGTCGCTGGCCGCCGCCGTCGCCCGGCTGCATGACGGCGCCTTGCGCATCGAGGACAATGCGCCGGGCCTGCGCGTCGTCCTGTCGCTGCCGCGCCGAAAGGAGACGAAAGCGTCATGACAACCAGCGCCTTGTCGCTTCCACGCCCGGCCAAGCTCGGCGCCGCCCGCGCGCGGGTCGCCGAATTTCTAGGGGCCGTGGACGAGGAAACAGCCGCCGCCTTGCGCGCCCTTCCGGATTGGCCGAAGCTCGAACAGGTGCTGGCTGGGATCGCCGACCAGTCGCCCTTTTTATGGGGTCTGGCGCGGCGCGACGCGGCCCGGCTGCTGCGCATCCGCGAGAAAAATCCCGACGAGGCGCTCGACGCCGCCTTGCGCCGCCTTTCGGCCTGCCACGCGCCCGACTGCGCCGAGGCGCGCGCCATGAGCCTGTTGCGCAAGGCGAAACAGGATGTCGCGCTGATCGTGGGCCTGGCCGATCTTTCCGGGGACTATGACGTGGTCGCGGCGACCAGGGCCTTGTCGCGGGCGGCGGATCATTTCGTCGCCACGGCCCTGCGCGTCGCCTTGCGCCTTTCCGGCGAAAAGCTCGCGCTCGTCGATCCGCGCGACCCTGAGCGCGGTTGCGGGCTGGTCATTCTCGCACTGGGCAAGCATGGCGCTTGGGAGCTGAATTATTCCTCCGATGTCGATCTCGTCGTATTCTATGATCTGGACTCGCCCGTCCTTGCCGCGGGGCAGGGCCCGCGCGCCAATTCCCTGCGTCTGACCCAGCATGTGGTGAAGCTGCTGCAGGAGCGCACCGGCGACGGCTATGTCCTGCGCGTCGATCTGCGCCTGCGTCCGGACCCCGGCTCGACCGCGCCCGCCGTTTCGCTCGACGCCGCGCGGCATTATTACGAAACGCTGGGCCAGAACTGGGAGCGCGCCGCCATGATCAAGGCGCGCGCGGTCGCGGGCGATCTCGCGCTCGGCGCCGATTTCCTCGATGAGATGACCGCCTTCATCTGGCGCAAATATTTCGATTACGCGACCATCGCCGACATCCATGCGATGAAGCGCCAGATCCACGCCGCCAAGGGCCATGCCGAGATCACGGTCGCCGGCCATGACATAAAGCTCGGACGCGGCGGCATCCGCGAGATCGAGTTTTTTGTCCAGACCCAGCAGCTCATTTTCGGCGGGCGTCGGACGCAGTTGCGCGGGTCCCGCACGCTCGACATGCTGGGCCAGCTTGCCGCCGACGACTGGATCACGCCCCGCGCCGCCGAAGACATGGGCGCCGCCTATCGTTTCCTGCGCGCGGTCGAGCACCGGCTGCAAATGCTGGACGACCAGCAGACCCAGCGCCTGCCTGAGGACGAGGAGGCGCTAAGAAATTTCGCGCGTTTCTGCGGCTACGCCGGGACCGGCGGATTCTCCCGCGATCTGCTGCGGCATTTCCATGCGGTGGAAACGCATTATGCGCGGCTGTTCGAACATGCGCCCGGGCTGGACTCGCGCGCCGGAAATCTGGTCTTTACCGGCGCGGCGGACGACCCGGAAACGCTACAAACCTTGCGCGACATGGGCTTCCGCGATCCGGCGCTTGCGGCGGAGACAGTGCGCGGCTGGCATTTCGGGCGCCGCCCCGCGGTGCGCAGCGCTCGCGCCCGTGAGGCGCTGACCGAACTGGTCCCGGCGCTGCTCGAAGCCTTTTCCAAGTCGGGGGACGCCGATTCCGGCCTCGCCGCGCTCGACGCCGCCCTGGCGCGCATGCCGGCGGCGACGGAACTGTTTGCGCTGCTCAAATCGAACGCCGCCATGCTCGAGCTTTTCGCCGACATTCTCGGCGGCGCGCCACGCCTCGCACAGGTGATCGCGCAATCGCCCCATGTGCTCGACGCGGCCATCGACCGCGGCGTCGCCGCCGCGCCGATGGAGGTCGCGGATTTTTCCGCGCGGCTTGCGCATTTCCGCGACGCGGAGTCGGACTTCGAGGCCTTCCTCGACGCCGCGCGCATTTTCGGCAGCGAGGAGAATTTCATGATCGGCCTGCGGCTCTTCGCCGGGCTGATCGAGCCGGATCAGGCGGCGCGCGCATTTTCGGCCCTGGCCGAAGCGATCGTGCGCGCCTGCCTGGCGCGGGTGGAAAAGCACTTCGCCGGCGAGCACGGCGTCGTCGTCGGCGGGCGCTGCGTCGTGCTGGGCCTCGGCAAGCTCGGGTCGCGGGAGATGACGGCGACCTCCGATCTCGACCTGGTGCTGCTCTATGATTTCGACGACGCCCGCCCCGACTCCGAGGGCGGCCGGCCGCTGCCCGCCACGCTCTATTACACGCGGCTCACCCAGCGCCTGATCGCGGCGTTGACGGCGCCGACGCGGCGCGGCAAGCTCTTTGACGTGGACATGCGGCTGCGGCCCTCCGGCCGGCAGGGGCCGCTGGCGACGCAATTTGCCTCCTTCCGGGCCTATCAGGCCGATGAAGCCGAAATCTGGGAACATATGGCGCTGACCCGCGCCCGCCCCATCGCCGGCGCCGAAAGCCTCGCCGCCGAAGCCATGCTGACCATCGAGGACAATCTGTTCCGTCCGCGCGACCGGGAGGAACTGGCGCGGGCGGCGCGCGACATGCGCGTCCTGATCGCCAGGGAAAAGGGCGAGGACGATCCCTGGAATCTGAAGCTCGCCTCGGGCGGCCTGCTCGACGTGGAATTCATCGCGCAATTTGTCGCGCTGGGCTTCGGCGGCGAGTTTCTGGGCCTGCGCCAGACCGCGACGGCGGATATTCTCGTCGCCGCGGGCAAGGCGGGCATTCTCGATGGCGAAACCACGGAATTCCTGCTCGACGCCCTGGCGCTCTATACAAAAGTGACGCAATGGCTGCGCCTCGCCCTGGGCGAGGACTCCGCCCCGCGTCAGGCGGCGCAGGGCGTCAAACGCCGCATCGCCGCTGCCGCCGGCCTGCCGGATCTCGGTTTCCTCGAACGCGAACTGGCCGAGACGCGGAAAGGGGTGCGGCGAGTCTTCGGTCGCATCCTCGCGTAGATCTACGCCGTCGAGAACCCATCGATCCAGAGAGGCATGACGTTCAGGAGCGACGTGAGGCTTCTCGGCAGTTCCAGATAGCGAAATCTGGAAAGATCGAAGCAATTCGCCTCGTCATGTTCGACGAGGAAGACTCCGATGCCGGTGACGCCGGTGTTCCATTGGACGCCGAGGCCGATTCTGGCGACCGTATAAACGGCGTCTTTATCGATATGTGCATTGGGGCCGACGCCCGAGGCGTTGACGCAGACGATTTTCGTGCCTGATTTCGTGTATGGCGAGATCATCGACTTCTCCCACCTTCCGATAACAAGTATCCGCTGCCCGGTTGTCGGCGATCGACCTCCGTGGCGGCGCGGCCTCAGGCGATGTTCTCTCCCGTCTGGCTTTGTTTTCCCCGTAGGGCGGAATGATTACACGCTAGAGGTTAACCCATATTGATGAAAACGCAAAATCGAGGATTTAGGTTCACCCGTCTAAGGCGAAATTTAGACGCGCCACCCGCCCGCTAAAGGCCCTCCGTCTCTGACGGATGGCGAATGGCGCCGCATTTTCGCGCGGCGTATAAATGCGCGACGAAGCCGCGCCTCGCGCAAGATTTTCGACGCTGGAAACCCGCATGAGCCGTATCCCCGATTTCGCGACTCTTCGTTTGCCGACGCAGCAGAGCGCCGCCGCGCCGGTCTTTTCCGCCGGGTCCTGGCTGACGCCCGAAGGCATCGCGGTCAAAAGCGTCTATGGGCCCGAAGATGTCGAAGGCTTGCCGGCGGTCGATTCGTTTCCCGGCGTCGCGCCCTTCCTGCGAGGGCCTTATCCGACCATGTATGTCAACCAGCCCTGGACAGTGCGGCAATATGCCGGATTTTCCACGGCGGAGGATTCCAACGCCTTCTACCGGCGCAATCTGGCGGCGGGGCAGAAGGGCCTGTCGGTCGCCTTCGACCTCGCCACCCATCGCGGCTATGATTCCGATCATCCCCGCGTCGCCGGCGACGTCGGCATGGCGGGCGTCGCCATCGATTCCATTTATGACATGCGGACTTTGTTTTCCGGCATTCCGCTCGATCAGATGTCGGTGTCGATGACCATGAACGGCGCGGTTCTGCCGGTGCTCGCGCTTTATATCGTGGCGGCGGAAGAGCAGGGCGTGTCCGCTGAAAAGCTTTCCGGCACGATACAGAACGACATCTTGAAAGAATTCATGGTGCGGAACACCTATATCTATCCGCCCAAACATTCGATGCGAATCATTTCCGACATTTTCGCCTTTACCTCGCAGCATATGCCGAAGTTCAACTCGATCTCGATCTCCGGCTATCACATGCAGGAGGCGGGGGCGACGCAGGATCTCGAACTCGCTTATACGCTGGCGGATGGGGTCGAATATATCCGCGCCGGAATCGGGGCGGGCTTGAGCGTCGACCAGTTCGCGCCGCGACTGTCCTTCTTCTGGGCGATCGGCATGAATTTCTTCATGGAGGTGGCCAAGCTGCGCGCGGCGCGGCTGCTGTGGGCCAATCTCGTCAAGCAGTTCAATCCGAAATCCGAAAAGAGCCTGCCCCTGCGCACCCATTGCCAGACCTCCGGTTGGTCACTGACCGCGCAGGACGTGTTCAACAATGTCATCCGCACCCAAATCGAGGCCATGGCGGCCACTCAAGGCCATACCCAGTCGCTGCACACCAACGCGCTCGACGAAGCGCTCGCCTTGCCGACCGACTTTTCCGCGCGCATCGCCCGCAACACCCAGTTGTTCCTGCAACAGGAATCCGGCACGACCCGGATCATCGACCCCTGGGGCGGCTCCTATTACGTCGAAAAACTCACTGCCGAACTGACGCAGAAGGCCTGGGCTCATATCCAGGAGGTCGAGGCGCTCGGCGGCATGGCCAAGGCCATCGACGCCGGAATCCCCAAGCTTCGGATCGAGGAGGCGGCGGCCAAGACTCAGGCGCGCATCGATTCCGGCAAGCAGGCGGTGATCGGCGTCAACAAGTTCCGGCCAGTAAACGAAAAGCCGATCGACGTGTTGAAAGTGGAAAATGCGGCGGTGCGCGCCCAGCAGATCGAGAAGCTGAAGCGCCTGCGCGCCGAACGCAACGAGGCCGAGACACAGGCGGCGCTCGACGCCTTGACCGAAGGCGCCCGGAACGGGGCCAATCTGCTGGCTCTCTCCATCGAGGCGGCGCGGAAAAAGGCGACGGTCGGCGAGATTTCCTTTGCGCTGGAAAAGGTTTTCGGGCGTCATCGCGCCGAGATCAAGAGCATTTCCGGCGTTTACAAGCGGGAGGCCGGCGTGAATTCCGCGACAATCGCTTCAGTGCAGCGCCAGGTCGAGGCCTTTATCGAGAACGACGGCCGGAGGCCGCGCATTCTGGTCGCCAAGGTTGGGCAGGACGGCCACGACCGGGGCCAGAAGGTCATCGCCTCGGCCTTCGCCGACCTCGGCTTCGACGTGGACATCGGGCCGCTGTTCGCCACGCCCGAGGAAGCGGCGCGCCAGGCGGTCGAGAATGACGTCCATATCGTCGGAATTTCGTCGCTCGCCGCCGGCCATCTGACGCTCGTGCCTCAACTGAAGGCGGCGCTGGAAAAGGAGGGCCGGCCGGACATCATGATCGTGGTCGGCGGCGTGATCCCGCCGCAGGATTTCGACGCGGTCCGCCAAGCCGGAGCCTCGGCCATTTTCCCGCCCGGCACGGTGATCGCGGAGGCGGCGGGAAAACTGATCGACGAATTGAACCAGCGCCTCGGCTATTCGAAGGCCGCCGCCGAATGAGCGCGCCGGCAAGAGCGCCGGCCGAGCAAACCTTCGTCGTCGCGCCGGAAGATCCGCCGGACGCGGCGACGCAGATCATTCTGCTGAGCGGCCTCGCTTCCTTCAATGAAGCTCAGGCCGGGCCCGACCCGGTTCGCCAGCCCGAAAACCATGTCTGCGTCGTCGCGCGCGACGCGGCGGGCCGCGTGCGCGGCGGCGTTCAGGGCATAGCGGTCGGGGCCTGGCTGGCGCTCGATCTGGTCTGGGTGGAAGGCGATTTTCGCCGCCGGGGCCTCGGCGCCCGCCTGCTGGACGAAGCGGAGGCCGAAGGCCGCCGGCGTGGCTGCGAGTGGGCGATCCTGGCGAGTTACGATTATCAGGCGCCAGATTTCTACGCGCGGCGCGGCTATGTCGAATATGCCCGGATGGAGGATTTTCCGCGCGGGCATACGCGATTCCAGTTCAGAAAGAAGCTGTGAACCGCAGAAACCCTCGCGCTGCGAACCGCGCCTTCATCTCCCAGGGTCGAGCGATGGGCGGACATAGATGTTCCTGAAAGCCTCGTCGTAGCCGGCGTGGACGCCGGTCCAATCCGTCGCCGCGCTGTTGTCCATGGACATGCCGATGACGTCGGGGTGCTTGACGGTCTTCACGCCGACATCGGAAAAGGCGATCTGCAGGATCGAAAAGTCGACGTTCCTGTTCACGTTGCGAATCGCGCGCGCGAGATCCTCGACGGTATCGGCCGAAATCTGGGAAGAGTCCGTCAGGGCGAGAAGGATTCTGCGGTCGCCTCGCAGGATGTTGATGAATTTGTCGCCAAGGTATCGATATTTCCTCAAGGCGTTGGGCGCCTGCTTTTTCATCTCGATTCGGCACTGTTCCTTGTCGTCGGTCGAGAATTTGAAGTCATGGATGAAATACATGCCGAGCCGGGGCACATAGGCGCGCCAGCGGTCCAGATCGTCTTTCTTGAGGTCGAAATCTTCCGCGTTCAGCGCGAAATTCGAGGCCACCAGATCGACCATGCATTGGTGGCCCTTGTCGCGCGCCAGCGAATCGAAAAAGCTGGAAACCGGGCGGTAGCGATGGAAATGCCGCTCGCGCTGGATGCGGTCGATCTGAAAACGCGTGACGCAGGCCTGGCCCAGCGACAGGGCGAGGTCGAAACGCAGGTCCGGGGCGAAAGCCTCGGCGCGGCAGGCCGGGGCCTTGGACGCCAGGCTTCTGAAAAACAATGAAATCCGCGATTTCGACATTCGGCTTGAGGGGTGGCGGTCGCGCTTCGGGTTTTTGGGGCCGCCCCATAGCCTGTGTTCAGACGGCTATCGGGCGGCCCGGCGAGCGTTGGATCAGCCCATCGCCTTTTCAAACTGGGCTTCGACATATTCCCAGTTGATCAGGCTGTCGATGACGGTCTTGATGAACTTGGGACGCAGGTTGCGGTAATCGATGTAATAGGCGTGCTCCCACACGTCGATCGTCATGATCGGCGAGGCGCCGTGGATCAGCGGGTTTTCGGCATTGGGGGTCTTAGAGACGGAAACCTTGCCGTCCTTGACCTGAAGCCAGGCCCAGCCGGAGCCGAACTGGGTGACGCCGGCGTTGGCGAGCTCTTCCAGGGCCTTGTCGACCGAGCCGAAGGTTTCGATCAGCGCCTTTTCGACCTTGCCGGGAACCTTGCCGCCGCCATTCGGCTTCAGATATTTCCAGAATTCGGCGTGGTTGTAGATCTGGGCGACATTGTTGAAGACGGCGGGGTTCTTGCCGTGGGAGCCCTTGATGACCTGGTCCATCGACAGGCCTTCCCATTCGGTTCCCTTGATTAGATTGTTGGCGTTATTGACATAGGCCGCATGATGCTTGTCATGATGGAACTCAAGCGTTTCCGCGGACATATGAGGCGCCAGCGCGTCATAGGCGTAGGGAAGGGGATCGAGTACGAACGACATTAGTTTCTCCTGGAAGTGTCATGCGCCGGCGAGAGACGGCGCGGCGGCAGGGTAGAAAGATCGTTTCCGGGGCGCAAGGACTTAAAAATCGGGCAATCCGACGCAAAGGGTAGAATCAATTTTAAGCAAATTTCCGCTATGCTCTTGATTCGGGGCCGTCTGGGCTCTGACGATCTCTCGCGGAGAAAGGTTTTCGCCAGCGTGAAAGCAGATCGCACTGTCATCGTCTTCGGCGTCTTCATCTTCCTGCTTGGCCTTGCCGTCGCCGGGAACAGCTATGGCTATATCCAGGTCGAGCGCGGTTGGTCGATGGTGATCTCCGGCACGATCGCCTTCAGCGCCGGGCTGACCCTGATCGCCCTGGGCCTGATCCTGCGGCAACTGAAGATCCTGTCCGCCTCCGCCGCGCAGGTGGCGCTGTTCCTCGCCAAGGCCGGCCAAAGCGCCGCCGCCCAGCAGGTCGCGCCGGTCGCGCGGGCGCCGGAGGCGGAGACCGTGGCGGAGCAGGCCCCGGCCGTGGAGGAAGCCGCCTCCGTCGAGCAGGCTCCCGCGCCGGCCGCGGAAGACTTCGCCGCGCCGTCGGCGGCTTGGACGATGCGCGCGACGACCTATGCAACCGCCTTTGGCGCAGCCCGCGTGGTGGAGCCGGAACCCGCGCCCGAAGAAGAATTTGCGGACGAGAACAGGGACTGGCTGGCAAAGGCGGTCGCCGAAGAAGTCGCCGCTCAGGAAGATCTGTTCCAGGAGCGCCCGGTTCACGAGGCCGCGGACGAAGAGGCCGCGGCGACCGCCGCCGCCCATGACACGCCCGCGCGCGAAGTTCCGGCTGAAGAAGAGCGCGAGGAGACCGTCGTCGAACCGGCTCCGGACGAAGGTTATGGTTGGGAAAAGGCCGTCGAGGAATTGATCGAGGAGCCAGAGGAAATCAGGGCGCTTGCGCATGAGGCGGCCGAGCCTTTGAGGCGGCAGGGGCCCGACGAAGTTCCGCGGCCTGCGCCAGAGCCTCAGGGCGAAGCCCTTCACGAGGAGCCGGAAGAAGAGGCCGCCCAGCCGCCCACCCCGGCGATCCTCGGTCAATATGAAGCCAATGGCGCCCGCTATATCCTGTATGTCGACGGCACGATCGACGCCGAAACCGCGCATGGCGTCTATCGCTTCGCCTCGATGGACGAGTTGAAACGGTTCCTCGAACGCAGCGCCTGATCAGGCTTTAATCTCCCCGCCGGTGGCGGCGATCGCGAAGGCCTGACGCAGGGAGGCTTCCTCAAGCTCGTCGAAGCGGCCCGCCGCGCCGCCATGGCCGGCTTCCATATTGGTCTTGAGCAGGATCGGCCCGCCGCCGGTCATGCGTTCGCGCAGAAGCTGCGCCCATTTCGCCGGCTCCCAATAGGTCACGCGCGGGTCGGTGAGCCCGGCCTCGATGAGCATCGGCGGATAGTCGTGGGCGGCGACATTGTCATAGGGCGAATAGGACAGGAGTCTTCGGAAGACTTCGGCGTCCTCGATGGGATTGCCCCATTCGTTCCATTCGGGCGGCGTCAGCGGCAGGCTGGCGTCCATGATCGTATTGACGACATCGACAAATGGAACTTCGGCGAGGATTCCGCCGAAAAGCTCGGGGGCCATATTGGCGACGGCGCCCATCAACATGCCGCCGGCGCTGCCGCCCTCGGCGACGATCCTTTGCGGCTCAGTGAGGCCGAGGGCGCACAGAGCGCGAGCGCAGGCGATGAAATCAGAAAAGCTGTTGGCCTTGCGCTCCAGCTTGCCCGCTTCGTACCAGCGCGAGCCTTTTTCGGTCCCTCCGCGCACATGGGCGATGGCGTAGACGAAACCCCTGTCGATCAGGCTGAAGCGCGATTCGTCGAAAGAGTCCGGCAAGGCGACGCCGTAGGCGCCGTAGCCATAAAGCAGGAGCGGGCCGGGGCCTCGCTTGCGGTCGCGCCGCCACACCAGCGAAATCGGAACTTCCTCGCCATCCGGCGCCGGCGCGAAAACCATCCGGGTTTCGTAGTCGGCGGCCTTGTGGCCGCTCGGCACGTTCTGGCGCTTGACGAGGGTTTTTTCGCGCGTGGCGAGGTCATAGTCGTAAATCTCCTCCGGCTCGGCGAGCGACGAATAGGAAAAGCGCAGGATCGGCCGCTCGAATTCGAAATTGGGCTGAAGGCGCAGATGATGACAGGGCGTGGCGAAATCGAGCCGATGCTCGCCACCGTCGCCGAGATCTTTGATGGCGAGACGCGGCGCGCAATCCTCGCGCTCCAGCCACACAAGGTAATCCGCGAAAACCGAGGCGTTGAAGATCATCCGGCCGGGCCGATGGGGAGCTTCCTCGCGCCATTCGCCGGAAGCAAATGCGTCGAGCGGCGCGCTGACCAGTTTGTAGTCGAAGGCGTCGTCGGCGTTGGTGCGCATGAACAGGCGGTCGCGGCCGGGCTCGACCTCGTAGCGCAGCCCAGCGCGGCGCGGCAGGACGATTTTCGCCGGCGCGTCGGGCCGGTCGAGATCGACAAGCCAGTTTTCCGCGCAATCGTGGTCGCTGACCTTGACGACCGCCATCTTTCGCGAGCGCGCGGCGCGCAGATGCACGAACCAGGCAGGATCCTTTTCGGCAAAGACGAGCCGGTCGGTCGAAGGATCGGCGCCCAGCCGGTGCAGAAAAACTTCCGACGAGCGGAAGTCCTCGTCCATTCGCGTATAGAAAAAGCCGGAAGAATCCGTCGTCCAGACGATGGTTCCGTCGCTGTTTTCGACCACGTCGGCGCCCGTTGCGCCGGTGGCGAGGTCGCGCCAGGCGATTCGATGCAGTTCATTGCCGCGCTGGTCGCAGGCGAAGGCGAGCAGGCGATGGTCCGGCGAATGGACGGCGTCGCCGAGGCTGAAAAAGTCCTTGCCCTCCGCGAGCGCGTCGCCGTCGAGCAGGATCTGCTCCGGGCCGCCGGCGACCGCCTTGCGGCAGAACAGTTCATGCTGGCCCTCGGCGCGAAAGCGGCTGTAATAAAGCCAGTCGCCGTCCCGCGCGGGCGGGGCCGAATCGGTTTCATCGACGCGCGCGGTCATTTCCTCGTAGATTTTGTCGGCGAGCGGCTCCAGTTCGCGCAGCGCCGCCGCGCAATAGGCGTTTTCGGCCTCGATCAGCGCGCGGATGTCCGGCGGCAGCGCCGCGGGGTCGCGAATCGCCTCGCGCCAGTTTTCCGCACGAATCCATGCGTAGTCGTCGATCCGCTCGACGCCATGCGCGACAAGCCGCAGCGGGCGTTTTTCCGCGCGGGGCGCTTGGGTTTTCAGGGCCTTCGAGAAGAAAGCGGGCATGGCGTCGATCGTCGCTCCAAAAAATGGCGAACCAATATTTCCCGGCCCGGGCCTTTCGCCAAGTGACTTTACCAGATGATTTTCTCGGACGTTATCCCGCTCGGTTTCTTGCCGCGGAGCGTGCTTTTGCTTGCGGCGTTCCGAAAGGCCAAAATCGCTGGCGTTTCACTATTTTCATGCCGCGTGGGAGGTGAATAATGGCGACTCGCTGACGGGTCGCGGCGCCGGCCCGAAGGGAATTCTATTTTGGCCTTTCGTCCAATTCGCGAGTTGAGCGTCGGCGCAAAAACATATTTGTGAATAAATTTGACGCTAACCATTCAGGAGATATTGCAAAATGCGAAGCCGTGCCCTATTGAAAAGATTAAGGAACGATTCAATAGCTCAAGGCTGACTATTCGAGGCGACGCGGCCGATTGTCCCGTGGTCCTAGGAAAAAATATGAAAACCGCGCAAGGAGATTCAAAAAACGATGAGCGACTCAGGCATGCAAAACTACATTGAGTTGGCGGCTGACATCGTCTCCGCCTATGTCAGCAATAATTCTGTCCCGGCCTCTGACCTTCCGGGGCTGATCAATGACGTCCACGCAGCGCTTTTGCGTGTGACGAGCGGGTCCGCGCCGACCGTAACCGAGGCGCCCAAGCCGGCGGTTCCGATCAAGAAATCCATCACCAACGATTACATCATCTGCCTTGAGGATGGAAAGCAGTTCAAATCCTTGAAGCGGCACTTACGGACTCAGTACAATATGTCGCCGGAAGATTATCGCGAGAAATGGGGTCTTGGCCCCGATTATCCGATGGTGGCGCCCAATTACGCCAAGGCGCGCTCTCATCTGGCCAAACAAATGGGTCTTGGCCAGCAGCGCCGCCGCGGTCGCAAGTAATCGAGGGGTCGCGCGGATCAAAGCCTGTCGGTTCGCGGCAACGAAAGCCTTCTCAACCCGGAGCGATCCGTCGCTCCGGGTTTTTTATTCGCTTTCGCGCCAGACGGATTTGCGGTCGCGGCGCGACAGAGTGTCGCGGCTGGGCGCCGAGGCGTCGATTTTCGCGAATTTGGCGGCCGTGGCGGCGAGCGCGACGCAGGCGCCGGGTCGAGTCTGGCATTGGCGCGCCACAGCTTTCGCCGCCATCTGGTCGAAGCCCGCGCTTTGACGTGTGGCGGCGGGATATAGAACGGCCGATGGATTGGCGCCCTCGCGCTGGGCGATCTGGAAAAACACCAGTCCAAGCCAAAACAGGCAGCGCAGCAGAAACATTTCAATCCGCCTTCGACCTCTGGTCTTTCGACCGCCCGCCATCGCGCAATTCATGAATGGATGGCGTCATCGGCCGTGCAGTCTAAGGCGAACGCGTCGAGATTAATTCAAATTCTCCGCTCAAATGTCCGCGCGCGAAGTCGCAGAATTTTAACCAAGGCGAAAAAGGCGCGTAGGAACGGGCGCAATTTCGAGCGCCGAGGCTGCGCGCGACCCCGACCTGAAGCCAAAGGGCAGGAAAGGAAGATGAAACCATAAGGGAACAATGAGGTCCGGCGCGGGGCGCGGCGGCGCTGCGGTTTTAGAGGCTGCTTAACGCGGTGGGCGCATTGTGGGGGCCGATCCGAGTTTTTCACGCGTCGAGTAGCCATCCATGCCGCGCCTCTCCGGGCAAAAGTCAGCCAAGGCCGAACACGGCGCGCGGCCGGTCGATTTCGAACGCTGGCGGCGCGATCGTTACATCGCGCTTCGCCTCGCCTTGAGCCTTCCCTTCATGGCGCTCGCGCCGGTCTATCTTCTCGCGCGCGGCGCGCCGAGCCCCTGGGACGCCGCGGCCTTCGGCTTGCTGCTGACGCCGCTCGCCGGTGTCTATGTCCTGCACCGCTGGGATCGTTTCGATCTGGCGCAGGCAATCAGCGCCGCCGCCGTTCCGCTGTTCGGGATCGCGCTAACCCTCGCTCATGGCGGGGTGACAGTCGGCGCGCTCGCCTGCTTCCTGCTCGGCCCGCTGGAGGCGACGCTGGGCGGCGAGCCGCGGCTCGCCTATGGCGGCGCTGCCGCGTCGATCGTCGCCATGGCCGTCCTCGTCGCCGCCACCGCGCTGGGCTGGCTGTATCCGATTTCCGGAGTCGGCCTGACCGATTATGCGACGGCGACCGCGGCCATGATCTATGGCGCCTTGCTGGCGGCCTGGAGCGCCCGCGTCGCCGAGATGCGGGGCCGCTGCGCGATGGCCGCCGCGGCCGCCTATCGCGAATTGACCGCGACCGTCGGCGATCTGGTGATTGAGTTCGATCGCGGCGGCTTGGTTCTCGAACTGGTCACCGACCCGGCCAACGCCTTCCGCCACCCGCGCCGCGAACTCATGGGGCGCGGCCTGTTCGAGCGGATTCAGGTCGCCGATCGTCCGGCCTTTCTCAAGACCCTGGCCGAGGCGGCGGCAAGCGAGAATGTCGTTGAGGCCGAATTCCGGCTGCGCGCAGGGGCGGGGGACGAGGAAGAGGATTTGTCCGCCGTTCCGCGCTTCATCTGGGTGGATATGCGGGCCCATCGCTCGCGCGCGGCCGAAGGGATCGTCATGGCGATCCTGCGCGACGTGACGCCGATGAAGGAGGCGCGCGAGGCCACGGAGCGGGCGCGCTCGGAAAGCGAACAGGCCATCGCCTGGAAGGACCGCTTTCTGGCCAATATCAGTCATGAATTGCGCACGCCGCTCAATGCGATCATCGGCTTCTCCGAAATGCTCGCCAATCCGTCGATGGCGCCGAAGGACCCCACGCGGGCGCGCGAATACGCCGGCATCATCAACCAGTCCGGCCAGCATCTGCTCAGCCTGGTGAACACGATTCTCGACATGTCGAAAATCGAGACCGGCAATTTCGAGATCGCGCCCGAGCGCTTCGGCCTTGGCGGTCTGATCGATTTCTGCGGCGACGTCATGCGGCTGAAGGTCGAGGAAAAGATGATCGGGCTGTCGCGCGCCTGCCCGCCGGAGGTCGGCGAGATTGTTGCCGACCGGCGCGCCTGCAAGCAGATCCTGCTCAATCTTCTGTCCAACGCGATCAAATTCACCCCCGAGGGCGGCAGCGTGGCGATCAACGCCCGCCCCGACGGCGCCTTCGTCGAGATCGCCGTCATCGACACCGGAATCGGCGTGAGCCCGGCGGACCTGCCGCGTCTTGGCGATCCCTTTTTCCAGGCGCGCGCCACCTATGACCGGCCCTACGAGGGCGCGGGCCTCGGCCTGTCCATCGTGCGCGGCCTGGTCGCCTTGCATGGCGGGATTCTCTCCTTCGAAAGCGCCCCCGGCCAGGGCGCTCGGGTCACCGTTCGCCTGCCGCGCGACTGCCGCCTGCGCCCCGCGCCCATCGCGAAGAATGTGAACATCGAAACCCTGGCCCGCCGCGGCCCGCCGCCGGCGTCGTCAGACCTTCCCCGCTCCAACGACCAGGTGAAGAAAATTGCGTGAGATCGCCGCCGCTTCCGATTTCGATTTCGTCGCCCTGGAGCCGCGCCGCCCGGAAAAGGGCGCCGCGCGCAAGGGCGCCGGAGCCCGGGCCGAACGCTCGAAAAAGGCCGCGCCGCTGCGCTTCGCCGCGCTCTGGCGCTATCGCACCCCCGCATTCGGCGTCCTTCTGCTCGGTGGGCTGCTGGCGGCGGTGGCGATCAACGCCTTGTTCCTCCAGCATGGCCGCCATCCGGCGCCCTTGTTCGGCGCGACGTTCAAGATCGCCCCGCCGGCCCCGCCGCCCCGCCCGAACGCTTTGGATGGGCTCCTGAACGAGGAAATCCCGCAAGGCGCGCTCAAACCCGTCGATCCGGCGCAGGAGGCCGCCTTCGCCGCGCCGGCCGCGCCCGAAACGCCCGCCGCCGAGGCGCCGCAACCGGCGCCGGCGCCCGCCGCGCCGCCGCACGGGCGAGGCGACATGCTCGGCGCGCTGATCGCCGACGACGGCGTCGTCACGCCCGAAATGCGCGCGGCCAGCGCCGCGCGCGCCGTGCTGGGAGCGCAAAAGGCGCTGGCGAGGCTCGGCCTGCCGGTCAAGGCCGACGGCGATTACGGCGCGGCGACCCGGCGCGCGGTTGAGGCCTTCCAGCGCGCAAACCATCTGCCGGTCACCGGCGAACTGAACCCGAGGACGCGCCGCCTCTTGTCGGCGCGCTCCGGCCTGCGGGTGGAATAGGGGCGGGAGCCCGCGAACCATGCGCCTGCGCTCCGACATCTGGGTCGCGGCTTATCTGCGCCGCTGCGCCAGCGCCGATGTCGCCGCTTATCTGCGGCGGCGCGGCGCCGCCGAGGCGGGTGCGATTTTCGTCAAGATCGACCGGCTCGACGGCAGCGCCGCCCTCTTCGCGCCGGCGCCGCAGAGCGAGGCGCGAGAGGACGTCGCGCGGCTCTTTTCGCGCGCCCATGATGACGAATGGATTGAGGCGGCGGCGGTCGAAGCGCGACTGGGCAGGGAAATAAATTTCGATCCGGATCTCTGGATCATCGAGGTCGAGGACCGCGCCGGGCGGAATTTTCTCGACCTCGCTTGAAGCGCCGTCCCCAAGCCAACCGCAAGGGTAACGGTCTGTTTACTTGCACATATTTTTGGGTCACGTTGCCCTGGCGCGACGAAATGTCGCAGCCGTGTGGCGGTCATGAACGAAACGTCGGTATCGGCGGAATCTTCGGCGTCAGGCGACGGCGCCTCCAAACACGACGCGCTCGCGCGGTTACGCGATTTCAGCGAGGCGCGGCGACGCGCAAGGCGCCCTTGAGGCGGCGCGCGACGCCTGCCTCGCCGAACCCGACAGGCCGGAGGCCCATTACGCCTTCGGCCAAGCCTGGATCGCCGCCGGCAATCCGGCGCGGGCCGAACAGTCCTTTGCCGTCGCCGTAAAACTTCGCCCTGGTTTCGCCGACGCCTGGGTCAATTTCGGCCTCGCCCGCTAACATCAGAGCGCGGTCGATGACGCCAAGGCCGCCTTTGTCCCGGCGCTCCAGGCGCAGCCCGGCCATGCGGCGGCGACCTCCAATCTTGCGGCTTTGCTGCGGCTCACCGGCTATTACAAGGCGGCGGAGAAGCTGCTGCGCGAGGCGCTGGCCCGCAACCCGCACGACGCCGGCGCGCGGCTCAATCTCGTCGCCGAAGCCCTGTCCGAGGAGCGGCCCGCCGATGCTTTGTCGCTGCTCAATGAAGTCGATCCGCCCGCCGACGACATCGCCGCCGCCGCGCGCCATTGGCGTTTGCAGCGCGCGCTGACGCAGATCGCCCTTGGCCGGCCCGATAAGGCGCGGACCGCGCTCGGCGAATATTTCGCGCTCGGCGCCGAGCCGCGGGCGTTGAAGCCGATGCGGCTGTGGCGCGAGGCCTTGCTTGCGCTGGCCGAAGGGCGGCGCGACGACGCGCGTGAAGCAGCCGAGGCGATGGAAGCCGCGCTCGACCTCATGGGGCCGGGCGGCGTGCTCGAACACAAGATCATGGCGCGCTACGACCTGGCCAAATTCTGGTCGCGCCAAGGCGATGGCGCCAAGGCTTTCGCGCAATGGCGCGCCGGCCACGCGCAACTGAAGGTTCCGCAGCCTTTTTCGCGCGAGAGCGCACGATCTTACGACGACGCGGCGATCGTGACCTTCACGCCGGAGCGATTCGCCCAGGGCCCCCGCGCGCAAAACGACGATCCCGCGCCGGTCTTCATCGTCGGCATGCCGCGCTCCACCACGCTCGCCGAGCGGATACTCGGCGCCCATCCGCTCGCCCATGGCGCCGAAGAGCGTTCGGCGCTGGGGCGGCTGGCCTGGCGGCTTGGCGCCGGCGAAACGCCCGAGTCCATCGCCCGCATCGCCGCGCTCGACCGGGCGGCGCTGGACGCGGAAGCCGAGGCTTATCTCAACGAACTGCGAGCTCTGGCGCCCGGAAAGTGCGAATCGTGGACAAGATGCCGGGCAATTACCTCTATGTCTGGCTGATTGTGCTGCTGTTTCCCAAGGCGAAAATCATCGATTGCGTCCGCGACCCGCGGGACATCGGCTTTTCGATCTTCACCTTCCGTTTTTATGGCGAGCACGGCTACGCCCACGATCTTTCCGACCTCGGCTGGATGATCGGCGGGCAGCGCCGGCTGATGGAGCATTGGAAGACGGTCTGGCCTGTTCCGATCCTCACCCTTCGCCTCGACGACTGGGTCAAGGACTTCGACGCGACTCTCTCGCGCGTGCTGGATTTCGTTGATCTGCCGCCCGACCCGGCCTGCGCGCGCTTCTATGAAGGCGACGGCCCAGTGCGCACGGTGAGCCGCTCGCAGGTGCGACAACCGATCAACGCGCGCGGCTTGGGCCGCTGGCGCCCCTATGCCCGGGAGCTGGCGCCGCTGATCGAGGAACTCGAGCGCGCCGGCGCGCTGGAGGGCTGGGAGGCCGGCGCGCCGGCGCCCAGGGAATTTGAATCGCGAAATCCTGACGCCAGTAAAATCCGTTCTCTTTTCTGAAAGGTTGACGCCATGACGACGACGAATGAAGACGCGCTGCCGACGACGAAGACCACCGACGGCTCTTCCGGCGTCAGCGAGACCTTCACGGCGGGGACGGCCGGCTACGACGATATCAGCGCGAACGGCGCGGAGGGGAGCCATGGCTTTTCCTTCGGCGTGGCCGGCGGCTTCGCCGCGATGGCGAGCGGCGAGATTTATCTCGCAGCCGGCCCGCCGTTCGAGTTGCGCGGCGGCGGGGCGCATTCGGCCGCCGTCCCGACGACGACCGCGCCGTCGGCGTCGACGGGCGCCGCCCCTCTTTCCTCGTCCTCCAGCGCCGTCGTCGCATCGCCGACGACAGCCACGGCGTTTCCCAGCGCCACCGCGCCGGGCGCTACGACGACCTTCTCCTACTCCGGCGGAATCCAGACCTACGCGGTGACGACCGCCGGCTATTACGACATCACCGCCGACGGCGGGCAGGGCGGCGACACCAACGTCACCGGTGGCATCGGCGGTCAGGGCGCGACGGCGAGCGGCGAGGTTTACCTGGCCGCCAACGCGCAGCTCGAAATCGTCGTCGGTAGCGCGGGCGGAAACGGCGGCGCCGGCGCCTACGGCGGCCTCGGCGACTTCGGCGGCACCCAGCTGACCGGCGGCGGCGGGTCCTTCGTCAATGCGAGCGCGACCCATGTGTCGCTACTCGCCGGGAACAACAGCGGCATGGGCCTTGTCACCATCGTTTACGAGGGATCGGCCTGCTATTGCGCCGGGACGCCGATCGCGACCGAGCGAGGCGAAATCGCGGTCGAGGAATTGCGGATCGGCGATCTTGTCCACACCATGTCGGGCGCGCCGCGGCCGCTGAAATGGATCGGGCAACGCGCCCATTCGGCCCGCTTCGCCGGCAACAATCCTGATCTTCTCCCCATCCGCTTCAAGGCGGGATCGCTCGATGAAAACGTCCCGGCGAGCGATCTGCTGGTGTCGCCCAAACACGCCATGTTCCTCGACGGCGTGCTGATTCCGGCCGAACATCTGGTCAGTGGCGTGACCATCATCCAGGAAGCGCCGAGCGAGGACATCCATTATTTCCATCTCGAGCTCGAAACTCATGACGTTCTGATCGCCGAAGGCGCTTTTTCGGAAAGCTTTGTCGATGACGACAGCCGCGGCATGTTCCAGAACGACCACGAGTTCCAAAAGCTTTATCCGGAGGAGCGGGCGAAGGAGGCGATCTATTGCGCCCCTCGCGTGGAAGATGGCTATGCCCTCGATCATGTGCGGCGCCGCCTTGCCGAACGGGCCGGGCTTGCCTACCCCGCCGAGACGGATTTCGGCGCGCTGCTCGGCGAAGTCGAAACCTGCGGCCATGACGGCGTGTCGGGCTGGGCGCTCAACAAGGCCTATCCCGACGACCCGGTCTGTCTCGACGTGATCGTCGACGGCGTTTTGGCCGGCTATGCCTATGCCGAGGCCGAAAGGCCGGACGGACTTCTTGGCTTCGACCTGCTGTTCGACACGCCGCTCGATCCTTCGCGCGAACACGAGGTCGAACTGCGGCGCTCGGCGGATGGCGCGAGGCTGGATAAAATCGTGGTTCCCGACGGTCGCGAAGGCGTCGTCGCCGCGGCCTGAGATGGGGCCCGGTGGACGCGGAGCGGTATTCGGCCGATCTGGGCGAACCGCGGCGCGGTTCGCGCATGGGTCGGCGGCCAGCCGGCCCCCTGGTCTTTTTCCCATAACAGATGGAGCCTGCGTCATGCGTTTGCGCCTGTTCCTGCCGGATGTTCATTGGCCGACTTTTTTGGGACCAGTGCGGCGATGACTTGAATGTGATTTTTTTTTGGCGCAACTGCCGTTTATTAAGGGTCGAAATGTGTTAGCAATAAGTTTCTCTGCCGAGCTTGAGATTTGGCGCGTCAAGACGCTCCATCCAATCGATCGGAGCGACATTCTGGTTCGCCCATTCGATGCGCACACGGGACTTACTTCGTCTGCTCGAATTTTTCGTCGATTCAAAACTTGGAGGCGCAAATGCCGTCGCAGTTCTCCGACAGGAACAGCCATGATGACCTCCTCGCCGCGGATCCCTCGTTCAACCTGGAAGACCTTTTGCAGCCCGCGGGCGGGTCGCATCAGGTCATGGGATTCGCCGTAACGCCCGATGAGGCCGTCGGCGTTGCCGGAAACGCGACGGGCGACGATGCGAACGCCGCGACAGGCTCGAGTCTGGACACCTCCTCCGATATCGCTCTCGACGCCGCGGGCGGGACGGCTCCGCTCATGATCTTCGCCGCCCTCGCGCGCATTGGCGGCGCCGGAGGGCCGGCGGGCGAGACATATGGGTCCGGAACGGCGAGGGGCGCGGCGGCGAACGACCCCACGACCGCTGTAAACACCCCAGACCCGGTAATTCCGGCAAGCCGCGTAAACACGGCGACGCCGCAGGCTCCTGACATGGTTCGCGGCGTCACGCCGGCGCGGACGCAATCCACGCCGCAAAGCCAGACGCTCTCGGCCGCGTCAAGCGCCCTTTCAACGGCGGCCGCGCTGCCTTCAACGCCTGTCACCGGCGCCTTCGTCGAGCTCGGGCCGGCTCCAAGTTCCGGGCCGGCGGACACGATCGGAAGTGTCGACAACCCCGCCAACGGCACGGGCACCGCGACCGGCGCGGTGCAGGCCATCGTCACCGATCCGGCGGATGCGAACACCATGTGGATCGGCGCCCCGAATGGCGGCGTCTGGGTGACGCATGACGGCGGCGCGACCTGGACCCCGCTGACCGACCATCAGGCTTCGCTGTCGATCGCCAGCCTGAGCCTCGACCCGACCGACAGCACGAACAATACCTTGATCGCCGGCGTCGGCCTGACCTCCAACGGCACGCTCGGCACGCTCGGCACCGGCGAGGGCTTCTTCACCGGCAACGGCGGCGAGCGGACCGGCCTCCTCTATAGCACCAATGGGGGCAGCACCTGGACGGCGCTGGGCGGCGCCACATTGGCGGGCCACAGCATCGTCGGCGTGGCGGCGCGCGGCTCCACCATACTCGCGGCCGCCTTCGAGCCGTGGGGGATCTATTCGGGCGTGCCGGACGCAAATTCGGGCGGATTGTACATCAGCACCGACGGCGGCGCGACCTTCAACCAGGTCGCGTCCTCCGCCGGCATTCCCACCGACCCGACCAGTTGCCTGATCGGGAATCCCACCAACAATGCCCAGCTTTACGCCGCCGTCACATCGGGATCGGACCATTCCGCCACGGGCCTTTACGTCAGCAACGACACCGGCGCCACCTGGAGCGAAGTTTTCGGCGCGGCGCAGAGCAACGGCACGATCAGTTCCACCCCCGCCGGGGGAGACCAGACCTTCATAAGGGCGGCCGCCAACGGCTCGGAAATCGCGGTCGGTGTCGTCGACGTGGCCACCGGCGCGCTGACCGGCCTCTTCCTGTCGACAGATTCGGGAAGCACCTGGACCCAACTCGCCACGCCGCCTGTGAACCCGGGCGGACAGGCGTTCAACAACCTGGCGATCGCGCTCGACCCCACCAATGCCGGCGTCGTCTATGTCACCGGCGACCGGGTCGCCACCTATTCGAGCAGCGAGCCCTGGACCGTCACCGCGTACCGCGTCACGACGAGCGGCTATGTTTCGATGACCGGCCCCGGCAATACGACAAGCGGTTCGACCGTTCACGCCGATTCCCGCGCCATCGCCTTCGACGCCAACGGGCGTCTGATTCTCGGCACCGATGGCGGCATTTACGCAAGGAGCAACCCGACCAGCTCGAACGGCGACTGGACCGGCCTGAATGGGTCCGGCCTCTCCCTGGCGGCGCCTTATGCGGTCGCCTTCGACGGCAACAGCGACCGGCTCGCCATCGCCTCTCAGGACACGGGCGTGGCCTTCGAGACCAATGCGGGAGGCCCGGCCTTCACGCAGATCCAGGGCGGCGACGGCATCAACGCCGCCGTCAATGACCTGACCGGCGGGACTCTCAGCGCCATCTACAGCAGCTGGCAAAACCTCGGCGGGCTGCAGCGCACGATCGTCGACTCGAACGGCAACCCTTACGGCCCGACCCCGACGCTTTTGATCAACGTGAACGGCGACGGTTTCTACAAACCCGACTTTTTCTCCCCCTTTGTCCTCAACAAGATCGACCCAAGCCTGATCGCCATCGGCGCCGGCAATGTCTATGTGACGCAGGACACGCTGCAGAACCTCAACGCCAGCCAGACATCACTCAATCTGAGTTTGACCGATGTCGGCTCCATTGGAGGACCCGCCGATTATCTTGCCTATGGCGCGCAGGACAACCACGGCGCCCTGCTGGCCGCCACCAATGGCGCGACCCCGCTTTGGCTCAGCACGGCGAGCACCCCGGCCTCAGGGACGTTGAACCCGGTCACGTCCTATACCGGCCTCATGCCGACAGGCCTGACCTTCGACCTGCGCACGGAACAGCGCTTCTTCGTCGCCGACAGCCAGAACCTGTACGGATTTACCAATGCGGGCGGGACGATGCAGACGCTGACGTCGAATCTGACCGCGCTGAACATCATCCGGCCGATGTCGGTCGAGTTCATCTCGAACAATGGCGTCAATGCGCTGCTGGTCGGCGGCCTCGACAGCGTCGCCAATGCGCAAAGCCCGATCGCGGTCGCCGACAGCAGCAGCTCGGGAACATTAAGCAACTGGCGGCTGTTCGGGAGCGGCCTGCCCAACACGCTCGTCGGCCAGTTGTCCTATGACGCGAAATCCGACACCCTCGCGGTCGGCATGTGGGGGCGCGGCGGCTGGGTGCTTTATGACGTCACCAGCAATTTCGCCTCGGCCAGCGTGCTGCAATTCGGCCTCGCCAACAACAATTCCACACCCGACGCCTCGCTGCTCACCGGCGCCCGCCCGCTGATCAAATATGGAACCGGCGTGCTGACGATTTCGGGCGCCGCGGGCTACACCGGGGGCAGCACGATCGACGCCGGAACCATGCAGTTGAGCAATGGCGCGAGCGTTCAGGGAACCATCGCATTCAACGGCCTCGCTTGCGAACTGGGGCTCGCCAACGACTCGGGCTTCGGCAATACGCTGTCCGGCATGAATGTCGGCGCCGGGGGCGCCAGGACCGATTGCGTCGACATCCAGGGCCACACCGTCACGGTTCAATCTGTCACCGGCGAGGGAACCACCAGCGGCTCGATCGCCCTTTCGGACGGAACCGTCCTGAATCTGACCAATCTCAGCTCCGCCACCTGGTTCGCCAACACAAGCACCGATAACGCCGGCGGCACATTCGTGTTCGTCAGCGACACCGCCTGCTATTGCGTCGGAACGCGGATCGCGACCGCGCGAGGCGACGTCGCGGTCGAAGAATTGCGGATCGGCGATCTTGTCCGCACCATGTCGGGCGCGCTTCGGCCGCTGAAATGGGTCGGGCAACGCGCCTATTCGGCCCGCTTCGCCGGCAACAATCCCGATCTTCTCCCCATCCGCTTCAAGGCGGGATCGCTCGATGAAAACGTCCCGGCGCGCGACCTGCTGGTGTCGCCGAAACACGCCATGTTCCTCGA
>JAKAJL010000087.1 GCA_021813805.1 Pseudomonadota bacterium
TCTCTGAGCTTACAGTCGAACGCGGCTCGAGACCAGAGCCTTGGCTCCAGGCGGCGTAAAATAGGATCGCGGCGGCACCGCGCCGACCGTCAACCATTGGCCCAGGCTCGAGCATGGGGCGGGTCCGGCTGCGAAATCGGTCGGGATCGCCATCCTCCTCGGGCAGCGCGCCGCGGTGGTCGGCGGATAGCCCGCGCCAAACTTGTCGACCCGAGTGGGTGTATCGTCAGCCCACGCGCGCAACTGCCACGACGGCGCCAGACCGTCCGGATGGTTATGGTCCGTGGGGCCATCATGGGTAGGAACTGCCGTCGGACGATCGGCAACTTCCGGCGGACAGCGGACCGCTGCCGAAATCGCCGACAAGGTCCCTGCCGGGCGGATTCCGGTCATAGGCCGAACGAGCAGAATCGGCTCATTGCGGCCGTTCTCGACATCGCCCTTGGCGGACCGGCCTTCGTCCCTGCGGATCGACGTTTTTCTGGAGATTCGAGGGATGACGTGTCGACGAAAAAGTTTGCCCGGAGGCGGCTTTTAATTTCATAATTTCTCTTTCGCCACGAGGATCACCTCATGCAATTGATCAAAAAAATATTCGTAGCGGCTCTAATCATATTTGGCTTGTCGATCCTGCTTATCACAACGCCCTTTGGAATTATCGCAGCCGCTTACATAGGAGCCTCGACCGGCTGGTTCCACGTAGAAGATTATATGTGTTCAGATCAGACTGATCATTGCCGCTACCACGGGCCTGTGCGCCCTGCCCACCAATAGCCCTTAGGCATAGCTACTTGTCGTCGCGGAGGAAGTACACCGTGAGGCTCAAGCCTGACGGGCTCTCACGGGCCGACTCCTGCCGGCCGGGATCGCCGGCCATCGGCTCATTGCGGGTAATTACCGAAGCGGCAAGCTATACAGCAAGGGACGTTTTGGTGTGGGCAGATACGGAATGACCCCGCCGCCGCCGCAAGCTCCCATTGCTGTGAGAGACCAAACAGCGGCTTTGGTGAAGGGTTTCGGTCGCCGGCCCCAGCACGACAGATCGGGCTGCGCCGGCGGGGCCGGCGCCCGAAAGCCTCCCTTGGAGGAAACCGCGGGACGGAAGGGCTCCGTTGCTGCGGGGCTCGCTATGGGGATTTAAATATCGCGCTGTATGCGCGGCGCGTTTTCGTCAGGCTGAAAGCGCCGTGATTTGCCGGTTGGCTGTGTGAAGAGAAGGTTTTCGGGCCTGGTTCGGGGTCGAGTTCGGCGCGTTTGGAGCGCCGGAAACGGGTTTGCGAAGGCGGCGTGCGCAAGATCCGCCAGGGCCGGCGCGAGACCGGCGGCGAAGACAAGCGGCGTTGCGGAGAAAAAAGCGGCGTCGGTCATGACGTGTCGATCCTGATCCGTCTCAGTGCAGGCGAGCGCGCGGGAGCGACGCCGTCGAACGTTTCGATGATGATCATCCGTCCGCCGCAACAGGGGCATTTCCGCGCTTCGTCAAGGGAACCGGCGCCGTCATCCGGCTCGGTCTGTTGCGGTGGCGAGGTCTCGGCGCCGGGAAGCAAAGCGCGGATGCGCTCGATGTTGCGGGCGCGCACGGCGCTGGCGAACAGGCCGTAATGGCGGATGCGGTGGAATCCGCTTGGCAGCACGTGCATGAGGAACCGGCGGATGAACTCAGGCGCGGCGAGCGTCATGGCCTTGAACCGATCGCGCCCCTCGATGCGATAATCCTTCCATTTGAAGGTGACGCCCTTGTCGTCGAGGGCCAGAAGCCGAGAGTTGGAGATGGCGACCCGGTGGGTGTAGCGCGACAGATAGGCGAGCACGGCCTTCGGCCCGGCGAAGGGGCGCTTGGCGTAGACGACCCATTCCGAGCGGCGTAGCGGGGCAAGGGCTGCGGCGAAGGCGCGTTTGTCGGAGAGCGGCGCCAGATCGCCGAAGAAGACCAATCGACCGGCGGCGTGGAGCGCGGCGAGACCTTCGAGGAAGAGCCGCCGGAACAGGCGCGAGAGGACGCGCACGGACAGGAAGAAGCCTCTCTTGCAGGCGATCCAGCGCGACTCGTCCGGCGACAGGCCGCCGCCGGGAACAATGATGTGGACATGGGGATGATGGGTCAGCGCCGAACCCCAGGTGTGCGGCACGGCGGTGAGGCCGATGCGGGCGCCGAGATGTTTGGGATCGGCGGCGATGGTCGTCAGCGTCTCCGCCGCCGCCTTGAACAGCAGATCGTAGACGGCGGCCTTGTTGTGGAACGCGATCTGAGCGATCGCGGCCGGGACGGTGAAGACGACGTGGTAGTAGGAAACCGGCAGCAGGTCGGCTTCGCGGTCCTCCAGCCATTGTCGGGCGGCGGCGGCCTGGCACTTGGGGCAATGGCGGTTGCGGCAGGAGTTGTAGGCGATGCGCGTGTGCGCGCAGTCCTCACAGCGCTCGACATGGCCGCCGAGCGCCGAGGTGCGGCAATGTTCGATCGCCGACATCGCCCTCAATTGGGCGAGACTGACATGGCCGACGTTGGCCTTGCGCCAGGCCGCGCCATGGGCGTGAAAAATGTCGGCGACCTCGATGTGAGGCCGCGCCATGTGGGGCGCGTCAGGCGGGCGGCGCGCGCCCGGCAAGATTGGCGGTGAGCTTATCCAAGGGACTGGTGACGTCGCGGATCGTGTTGACGGCGACGCGGGTGTAGAGCGCGGTCGTTTCCAGCTTGGCGTGTCCGAGCATCACCTGGATCACGCGGATGTCGACGCCCTGTTCGAGCAGGTGGGTGGCGAAGCTGTGCCGCAGGGTGTGGGGCGACACGCGCTTGGCGATGCCGGCCGTTCGCGCCGTTTCGCGCACGACGCGGCTCAACTGGCGCGCCGACATCGGGTTGACGGGGTTCTGGCCAGGAAACAGCCAGGCCTGCGGCCGCGCCGCCCGCCACCAGTCCCGCAGCCATTCCAGCAGTTGCGGCGACAGCATGACATAGCGGTCGCGCTGGCCTTTGCCTTGTTCGACCCGCAGCGTCATGCGTTTGCTGTCGATGTCGGACACCTTCAGGGCCACGACCTCGGAGACGCGCAAGCCCGCGCCATAGGCGACGCCGAACGCAGCCTTGTACTTCAGGCCGGGCGCGGCGTCGAGCAGGCGGGCCATCTCTTCCTGGTTCAACACCACCGGCGCCTTGCGCGGTTGATGCACCGTGGCGAGATGCCGACCGAGTTCCGGCCGATCGAGCGTGACATTGAAGAAGAAGCGCAACCCAGACACGGTCGCTTTAAGCGTTGCCGCGCCGATCTGCTGTTTGGCCATATGCAACTGAAAGAGCCGAACGTCCTCAGCCGTGGCGGTGTCCGGCGAGCGGCCGAGAAAAACCGCGAGGTTCTGCACGTGGCGGAGGTAATCCTTCTGAGTGCACTCCTTGAAGCGGCGCGAGGTCATGTCCTCGATCATGCGCTGGCGCAACGGGCTGATGGGCTTGTCGATCATGGCGAAAGCTCCTGTCTCGCACGGGGTTGAACCCCATGACTTTGAGACAGGTCAGCCTCGGCGCGTCAGGATTTGCACGTTCACGAATCTCGCCGCGTCTCGCCGCCGCTACCGCGAAGCGGTTTAGATGCTATGGGCCGCGCAGCGGCAGGCTGGCATCATCGTTGCGCTCAAGAAGCAAGGAGCGCCCCCATGCATACGCCAAACGACATGAGCAGGTCGCGCGCAGCTTTCGCGCAAAACTCTA
>JAKAJL010000088.1 GCA_021813805.1 Pseudomonadota bacterium
GGCGGCTGGAGCGGCGCGACGGGCCGCTCGACGGCTGACGGCGCATGATGCGGCGCAGGCGCCGGGGCCGGCGCGACGCCTGCGAGCGCCTCGGCTGTGCGCGGCGGGCGCGCCTCGCGCGGCTCAACCCGCAGGATGCCGGACTCGACCAGGACGTCATTCGGCCCGCCGATCATCAGCAGATGTTCGACATTGTCGCGGCGCACCAGCATGAGCTGGCGCTCGCCGTCGAGGTCGTAGCTCTCGACGAAACCCAGGCGCAACTGGCGCGACTTCGACCCGCGCGGCAGGCGGCGGCGCAGATCCGCCGCGATCTCGACGATCTTCAGGATCAGCAGGAAGGCGACAAGAAAGGCGACGGCGGCCAGACCCCAGGCCAGCATGCGGTTATCGTGCAAGAATGTCGGCATGGCGCCGCCCGTCCCCTCTACCCGGACCAACTCACGATTATCTATAACCAAGCCCGGCGCGGTTGTCCCAAAAAGGTTAAGATTTGGTTAATGCTTCGCGCCCCGATCGGCATCGCCCTTCCAGGCCGGCGACGAATCGTTAAAATCGTTGCGCATAAAGGGTCCGAGGCGCGTCGAAACATTCCTCCGAATCGCCAAAACGTATAGACTCTCCCAGCGTCTCCATTCGCATAAGGTTTTCATGAGCCAGACGACCTCCCATTCCAGCGTCGACCGCTCCGAGCGCGCCGGCAGTCCCGGGCTGGTGCTGCTGCTCGCGGCCGCCCTGCTCGTGGTGATGGCCTTTTTCTCGATCCTGCGGCACGAACAGGCGGCGCCCTATATCCTTGCTTTGCTGGCTTTTCTCGCCTTCACCGGCGTTTCCGCCCTGCTCGCCTACGCCGTCGGCTTCGTTCAGCTCGCCGGCGCTCATGCGCGCAACGACGTCACCAAGGCGATCGCCGACACCAGCCCCGACGGGATGGTCGTCACAGAAGGCGAATCGCGGATCATCTACGCCAACGAAACTTATCTCGCCCTCTGCGGCGCCAGCGACGAATCGGGTCTGCGCACGGTGGACCGCCTGTTCTTCGGCGCGCCCGAGGCGGCCGAGCCGCTTTACCGCCTCGCCCAGGCGGCGCGCGAGGGCAAGCGCGGCGCCGAGGAATTGCGCCTCACCCCGCCCCTGCTCGGCGACGGCGAATTCGGCTGGTACCGCATTCGCGTCAGGCCGATCGCCCGCCCCTCCGGTCCGCCCGCCGCGCTGTGGACCATTTCCGACGTGACCCGCGAGCGCGAGCGCCACGAGAATATCTTTCAGGAACTGCAGCACGCGATCGACTTTCTTGACCACGCTCCGGCCGGTTTCTTCTCGACCGAGCCGAATGGCGACATTTCCTATATGAACGCGACGCTCGCCGGCTGGCTCGATTTCGACCTCGCGCAGGTTGGCTCGGGGGGGCTGGCGCTGCGCGACATCGTCGCCGGCGACGCCGCCGACATGCTGTCCTCGGGCCTCGGCGCGCCAAATAGCGTGCGCACCGAGCAGATCGACCTCGACCTGCGCCGGCGCGACGGACGCCGTCTGCCCGTGCGCCTGCTGCACCGGGTCGCCTACGGCCATGACGGCGCGCCCGGCGCCTCGCGCACGCTCGCCCTCAACCGCGCGCCCGGAGAGGAGCCGGCGGAGGAGGCGCGGGCGGCGGAAGTGCGTTTCGCGCGTTTCTTCAACTCTACCCCGATGGCGATCGCCAGCGTGGACCGCGACGGCGCGATCCTGCGCTCAAACGCCGCTTTCGCCCGGCTGATGCCGGGCGCCCTGAAGGACGCCGCCGGGGGCCGGAGGCTCGTCGCCAACGGCGTCGCCGAGCAGCATCGCGAGGCGTTGCGCGCGGCGGTGGCGGCGGTGGCCTCGGGCGCCGAGGCCAACGAGCCGATCGACGCCGCGCTGGAAGGCTCGTCGCGTTCGGCGCGGCTGTTCGTCGCGCCCAACGAGGAGGACAACCAGCGCGGCGCGCTGGTCTTCGCCCTCGACACCACCGAGGAGCGCAACCGCGAGGAGCAGCTCCACCAGTCGCAGAAGATGCAGGCCGTGGGCCAGCTCGCGGGCGGCATCGCCCATGACTTCAACAATGTGCTGACCGCGATCATCGGCTATTCCGAGCTGCTGCTCGCCAATCACCGGCCGACCGACCCGTCCTTCCAGGACATCATGCAGATCAAGCAGAACGCCAACCGCGCCGCCGGCCTGGTGCGGCAGCTGCTAGCCTTCTCGCGCCGCCAGACTCTCCGCCCGCAAGTGCTGCAACTCGGCGACGTGCTGTCCGAACTCCAGATGCTCACGCGGCGGCTCGTCGGCGAAAAGATCGAGGTCGATCTGCGCCAGGGCCGCGATCTCTGGCTGGTCAAGGCAGATCTCAACCAGTTCGAACAAGTCATCGTCAATCTGATCGTCAACGCCCGCGACGCCATGCCGGACGGCGGCAAAATCTTCCTGCGCACCAAGAACGTCCCCGCCGCCGAATGCGAGTCCTATGGCGAAAAGCTCCTCATCCCAGCTGATTATGTGCTGATCGAGGTCGAGGACACCGGCGCCGGGATTCCGCCCGACATATTGGGCAAGATTTTCGACCCCTTCTTCACCACCAAGGAAACCGGCAAGGGCACTGGCCTCGGCCTGTCCATGGTCTATGGCATCGTCAAGCAGACCGGCGGCTTCATCTTCCCCTATTCCCAGGTCGGGCGCGGGACGATATTTCGCATCTTTCTCAACCGCTATGTCCCGATCGACGAGCCGGCGGAGGCCCCCAGGGCCGAAGAGGAAAAGAAGAAGGCCCCCGCCGACCATACCGGGCGCGGCGTGGTCCTGCTGGTCGAAGACGAGGAGGCCGTGCGCGCCTTCGGCGCCCGGGCTCTGGCCTCGCGCGGCTATACGGTGCTGGAGGCGGAAACCGGCCTCGACGCCCTGCGCGTGGTCGACGAGACCACGGAGCATATCGATCTCGTGGTCTCCGACGTGGTGATGCCGGAAATGGACGGCCCGACAATGTTCGGCGAATTGCGCAAGCGTGGCGTCAAGTGCCGAGTGGTCTTCGTCTCGGGCTATGCCGAGGACGCTTTTGCCAAAAACCTGCCCGAGGGCGAGGAATTCGGTTTCATGCCAAAACCCTTCACCCTGAAACAGTTGATCGAGACGGTGAAGGAGAACATGCGGGCGTGACGTGCGCCCGCATCCCTTCGCCTCCCCCGCGCGTCAGGCCGCGGCCTCGGCGGCGGGGATCGGGCGGGCGCCCAGCAACGCGCCGTCGGCCGAGCGCCGCAGTTCGATTTCATGCGGGCGCGACGGATCGAGCGGCGTGTCGAATAAGAGATCGAAGCCCCTGAGCCCGTCCGGCCTTTCGGCCTGCGCATAGGCATAGCCCGCGAAGGCGCCGTCGATGATCACGTCAAGGCAGACCGGGGCGTCGGGATAGGCCTTGTTGAGCGCCCAGCCCGAGACGCCCAGGCGGTCGCAAGTCTCGACCGCGCCCAGCAGCGCGCCGAAATCCGTCGCGGCGGGATAGACAAGCCCGGCCCGCTCGGCGAGGCGCCGGCGCAAGCGGTCAAGCGTAAAGCCGTCCTCGACGCGTGGCGCGCAATAGATTGCCTCCTTCGCCCGCTCCTCCGGATAGAGTTTTCCGAACTCATGGGCGTTCTGGAACATCGCCCGGCTATCATCGTCCACA
>JAKAJL010000062.1 GCA_021813805.1 Pseudomonadota bacterium
CGAAACCAGAAGGATGACGCGCGCGGCGCCGCGCGCCACAACCACCGGCGGCCGCGCCCCCGCAAGCGCACAACCCAAAGCCTGACACATCGGACAGGAATCGGGCGCGCCATGCGCATGGCCGTCGGCTCGGTTTGGGCGGCGATGCGGTGGCGTCGCGCCATGATCGACCTTGGCGACGGCGCGGCCCATCGCCATATGACAGGGCGGGGCGGCGAAAGAACCCACGGCCTGGAGCAGGAAGACGAGTGCGACCAGGCCGGCGAACCACGCCCGCCAGACGCCTTCCCGCCGATCCTCTCTCAGGCCCCGCCCCAATGCGCGCTCCCCTTTCTTAAGCCAAGCGCTCCATCAATTTCACGCCGCCAAGTCCGCCGACAACGATTGCGACAAAGGTGAGAAAGGATCCGACCGCAAGCGTGGAGACGCCGGTGACCGCCTGTCCGATCGTGCAGCCCAGCCCCATGACGCCCCCCACGCCCATGAACATCGCTCCCGTCAGATTACGCAGCATGTCGCCGGGATCGGCGAAAGTCGAGATGCGGAAGCGGCCGGTGAGCTTCGCAGCGAAAAAGGCGCCGAGAATCGCGCCGCCGACGGTGGCCACGCCAAAGCCTGGCGCGCCCAGCGCGGTATAGCGCTGGAGCCATTCAACGCTGTCGCCTGCGGGCCGAACATAGGTCAAGGAGATCGGCGCCGCCGGATTGGCCGCCATTTCGTCATAGGCGAGGCCCGTCAGGGCCCAGCCGGCGATGACGCAGAGCGCGACGCCGAGCGCCGCCGCGACGTGGGTCTTGGAGGTCGCGAAGTCCTTGTTCGAGAAAGCCCAGAGGATCACCGCGATCGAAATGGCGATTCCCGTCCCCAGATTGGCGGCCTCCCGGGACACGTGAAGGCTCGCGCCGAGCAGATCCCCGAGACTCTGGGTCGAGACGCCAAAACGCGTCAGGCTCACGCTGGTCGCGTTCTCCAATGCGACGCGGATCGGCCCGAACAGCCCACCGATGGTGATATAGGCGAACAGCCCCACAAAGATCAGGTTGACGAGCGAGCGCAGGTCTCCCGCGCCGACTCGCACCAGATTGCGGCTGGCGCAGCCTCCGGCCAGCGCCATGCCGACGCCGAAGAAGAGTCCGCCGAGTACATTGCCGGCCCAGTTCAGTCTCGGCGCGGCGAGATACATCGACTTCGTCAACGGCGCGACGCCCTCGAAAGCGAGAATCTGCGCGCCCAATATGGCGAGGCCCGCGGCCAGGACCCAAGCGCGAAATCGGCGGCTGTCGCCGAATGCCGCCATGTCGGAGAGCGATCCCATGGTGCAGAAGTTCGTCGTCTGGACAATCGCCCCGAACAGGGCGCCGATGAGCAAGCCGCCGACCGGCAGCCAAAAACTGCTGTTGGCGACAATCGCCTCGCGCAAACTATCCATTCAGCGTTTCCTCCAAGTCCCAACGGCCCTATCTTCGTTTGGCCGGCGTCTCGGCGCGGACATGCGCCCTCGTTGACCGACGCGCCGGCGAGGGCCTTCGCCCCTGGCCGCGAGCGCGGCCGCCGGCGACAGGCGGAACCCTGAGGCGCGTGAGCGCGCATATGGCCGCGCCGATTCCCAGTCCCGCGAGAACGGTTCCGCGCCGTCGTTTTCGCCAATGCCGGTGTGGCGCGGTCGCTCAACATTTCAGCAAAGATCGTGCCGGCCTCCGGCGCCGCTTGCCGGCGCGAAGACGCGCGCCGGTTCGGCTCCATCGGGGGCAACCCCAGTTTCATCGCGTCACATGACGAAACATGGTGAAACGTCGGCGCAACGCCGACCTTGCGACGATCCGATCGGCAGAGGCTTCAGAAAAGGCTGCGGTACAAGCCTTCGCCCCATTCAAGGCCGGCTTCGGCGTTCGCCGCCGAACGGTTGTTGTCGATCTGGACGTCCGTAAAGGCGAAGTCCTTCTTCGCGGATCTGGTCTGCACCATGAGCGCCAGTTCCGGCCTGGCGCCGACCATGGGATAGCAAAGCGTATGGGGGCTCTCCCACGCGATTTCCTTGCCTGCCTCCCGCGCCGCGATCAGTCTGGCGACGAATTGCGCCTCCGTATTCGCGGTATTGGCGGACTTGGAGAAAGGCATGGGCCGCGCATCGCCGGTGACATAACAGGAATAGTCGCCCTTGCAGGCATAGGTGTGAACGTCAATGTCGGCTTCGAGCTGCGGACTTTTCGGATCGTGCAGACCCAGATCCTCAATAAGCCTGGCTGCGCGTATCCGCGGATAAATGGAGGCGTCGTCGAATTTGAAGGTGTCGAATTCGGTCGCGACGATTTTCTTTACAGGGTCCACGGACGAGATCAAGGTCAAAGGCAAATATTCAAGAAAATCCTTGTAGAGTTCTCCGAATGCGGCGAGGAAGCCGGGCGCCAAAGGCGCGAACGGCTTCTCGCCCGCATCGAGAAGCAGCACCTTGCCTTTGATTTTCTTCTGCTTGAAACAGGCCGCCACCATGCAGGCGCGCTCATAAGGCGCGGGAAGGCAGCGATAATTGCCGCTTGGCGCCGTCATGAGGAAAAGGCCGCCCTCGAAGCGCTCAATCTTGTTCTTGAGCGACAGATGCTCCGAGCCGGGCTTGAACGCGGCAGGATAGTTTTGCGCGCACATCACGGCCATGGCCGGATCGTGGAGACCGAGCGAAGCGTAATTGTAGTCGACGCCAGGCGCGATCACGATATATTCGTAATCGATATAGCCTTCGCTCGTGTACGCCCGTTTCGCGTCCCGATCGAGGTCGATAAGCTTGCCTTGCAGCCAGATATATCCGCCGTCCTTGGCCGCATCGCAGAACGAATGCGTCATCGTGTCCAGGCTGATGAGGCCGGCAAACCAGAGGCTGCTGAAAAAGCAGGACATATAGGCCGCATTCGGTTCGACCATGACGACGTCGAAGGCCTGATTCGCCTGCTTGAGCGCGCGGGCCATGTTGAGACCGGAAACGCCGCCGCCGACGACGACGCAGCGCGGCCCGGACTTCCCCGGCAAATCTGCGGGCCGGGCGGTGCGCCCGCTGACGGCCGCCGCCGCCCGTTCCAGCAGACCCGTCGCAGCCACGCTCGCCGCGGCGGCCGCCAGGGCCGAACCACGCAGGACCCGCCGCCGCTCGACGCGAAAGAACGATTTGTCCGACGGCGGCGCCATACGTCTATCTCCGCAAAGCCAGAAGATCGGCCGCGTCGGCGGCGCTAGGCCCTCTCCGGCGCAGCCGATTGTCGTTCGGAGCCGAAGCCATCGACCCGCCGTCGGAGTCCTGGACGGCCGCGCAAGCTAACCGCACCTTCTCCCTCCACTCAACCGAACCGGGCGAGCGACGAGCGCGTCGTCGCTCGTCGCGCCGCAAATTTTGCTTGATGGGCTCGCGCCCGGCAACTGTCGCCCGCGACGGTCGCCATTGACAACGGAAAACGATTCTGGCCAACTCGCCATTACTGGAGCTATTCCAGATCACTTTGAACTCATCGGCATTCGTTCGAGCGGCGAGCCGGCGCAAACGGTGGATGAGGACTCTGATCCGAAATGAACTTTTAGCGGCCGAAAGCCGGCACAGTCCATGGGCGAAGGTCACACTCGTCTTGTGGGTCGTTCTGCTGCTTTCCATTCCTCTCGGCATCGTTGCATTCGCGCCCCCGGACTTTCTTAAGACATCCTATGTTTCGCCCCCGATGCATTCGCTGCTCGAAGGCTTTTGCGCGGCAGTCGCGTTCGTGTTGTTCGCTATCCTGAGCTTTGCAACCTTTTACGAGAGGGACTGGTCAATATTTTTGACGTCTTTGGCCTTCCTGGTCATGGGGATTTTTGACGGGCTGCATGCGATTGCAAATCCGTATTCGGAGCATATGTTCTTTGTCGGGTTTCACACGGTGTCTTCGCTGGGCGGCGCCGTTCTTCTCTTCTCGGGCGTTTCTCTGAAAGTCTGGAACGTCCTGCCGGATCGCGGCGCCAAGGTGACGCACCTCGTCGTCCTTCCCGGCCTATGCGTCATTACGTTGTTTGCTTTTCGCGGCGTCATGCTTCATTTTGTTGTCGAGCATAGCGTGCAGCAAAGCTTCTCTACGCTGACCTATCAAATACATAATCTGTCAACCGCGTTCTATCTTTTCTCGGCAGCTGAGCTGATTTATTATTATTGGCTCAGGGCCTACGTCCCGGCCCTAGTCATTGGAGGCATGCTGGCGGCGTTGGCGGAGAGCGCTTACCTGTTTGAATTTTCGACCATGTGGGATGTCAATTGGTGGTTGTGGCATTATGTAAAGGCGGCTTTTTATTTCGGCGTTCTGACGACCGCGAGCACGGCGCTTGTCTTCGCCTTGCGTTCAGTCGAGGCGTCGCGGCTGGATCTTGCGCGCGCAAACGTCAAGCTGACGCAAGCCAAACGGCAACTGGCCGAGCTCAATTCCGAACTCCATGGACGGAATGTGATGATACGCGACGCCGTCGCCTGTTTTTCGCTCGACAATGTGCTTCACGCGTTTTTGTCCGCGCTCGCTGAAATTGCGCCCGGCTCCGCATGCCGCATCGTGATCTTCGTGGCGCCTGACGAGGTCGCCGAAAACAACAGAATGTTCAGATCGGAATGGGGTGGCCTGCCGGTCTCCGCGGAGCCGTTTCCTGACGAAGACTCGGATGGAGAACAGCGTGAAGCGCCCAAGGCGATGGAATCGTCCGGTCCTGTGCCGCTGTTTGCTTTTCCGTTGATCTCGGAACGCGTCAATTTCGGCGAGGCGCGCATCGAAATGGCCGCGCCCGATCCTGCCGCCTACAAGAAGATACGCGCCGCCGTGTGGGAAATCGGTCCTCTGGTTCAGAGTTCCTTGCGCAATTTTCACCTTGCCAAGGAAGCTAGGTTCCGCAGCACCCTGAACGCCGCCGTCGGCCAGGCTTGTTCCGCCCGGGACGCGCCGCGCGTGTTGTCGATCGCTTGCCAGGAAATCATTTCACTGGTCGACGCGGACTGGGCCTGCGTTATGGACGAGTCGATGAATGTTTTCGCCTCGGAGCCGGATATGGCCGCACTCTCGGAAGAGTTTCTGGGCGCGGCCAATGTCATTTCCGCCGATCAGGCGGGCGGGCGCGCTCCCGAGCCCTTGCAGGCGCGGCGCTGGCGCTGTGAAGCCGCGGCTTTCGTGAGCTTTCCGTTTTGGCAGAACGAGGCGGAGCGCCTCGTTTTGATCGCCTGCCGGCGTGACAATGTGGCGTTCAGCGCCACCGCGCTCTCGAAGGGCGAGCTTCTCGTGCGGCAGTTGGCGATCACCTACGCCAACGCCGTCAACTATCGCCAGGTGGTCGACATGAACCACGAACTGGAGGTTCAACGGGAAATCCGCGCGCGCAGCGAACGGCTGGCGACGCTGGGGCAGCTGGCCGCCTGTGTTGCGCACGAAGTTCGCAATCCTCTCGGCGCGATCACCAATTGCCTGTCCATTCTTGGACATGAACGGAACGATCGTGCGACCGTCGACGATGTGCTCGAAATCATCCGTGGCGAGGTCGCCCGCCTCGACAGGCTGACGCGCGACTTTCTCGCGATCGGCTCCCGGCCGAATAAGCTCAGCGTCGTCCGGCTTGACGAAATGCTTGACCGCGTCTCCAGGGCGATTCAACAATACATCAATTACGAGGGACTTTCGGTCCAACTGGACGCGCAATTCGACGGCGAAGGCGGAGCGCTTTTGTTCGACAGCGACGGGCTTGAAATTGTCCTCTGGAATCTGGTTCTCAACGCGGTCCAGGCCGTGAGCGGCCAAGGTCGCGTGCGGGTCGCGCTGCGTCAAAGGGCGGAGCGCATTTTCCTGGCCGTGATCGACAACGGCCGCGGCATAGCGGCAGGCGACCGGCAGCTCATTTTCGAACCGTTTCGCTCCACGCGCGCCTCCGGCGCCGGATTGGGGCTGGTCATTATCGGCCGATACCTCAGTCACTGGGGAGGAAAGATCAAGCTGAAGAGCACGGTTGGACGGGGGACAGCGTTTCTGTTGTTCATTCCGCTCCCCTCCAACGCCTACAACGCGAAGAAAAGCGCCTGAGAAGAGATGCCGACAATCCTTGTCGTTGACGATCATTTGGGAATGCGCCGCAGCCTCAGCATCATGCTCCAGGCGGCAGGCCATGTCGCTGTCGAGGCGTCGGACGGCGTCGCCGCGCTCGAACTGATCCGCAAGAAGCCCTTCGACCTCGTCATTACCGATCTGCGGATGCCAGGTCTCGGCGGGATCGACCTGCTGCGGACGTTCCGCGACGAGCAAAGGCAGATTCCGGTGCTTGTGATCACGGCGTTCGGCTCGATTGCTTCGGCGGTCGAGGCGATGCGCCTGGGGGCGATGGATTACATCACCAAACCATTCCAGGAGGATGACCTCCTTCAGCGTATCAAGGGCGCCATCCTGACGCAGCAGCATATGCTCAAGTCGCCTGAAGGTTCCGAGGAAACGATGTCTCCCGTCGTTCCCGGCCTGGTTTATGCGTCGCCGGAAATGAAGGCGGCTCTGATCAAGATCGAACGGGTCGCGCGGTCGGACATTTCCGTCTTGATCGGCGGTGAAACCGGGACGGGTAAAACGCAACTGGCCCGGCTCATCCATGCGAAAAGCGCGCGCAATGGCGGACCGTTCCTTAGCATCAATTGCGCCAATCTGTCCGAAACATTGCTGGAAAGCGAGCTTTTCGGCCATGTCAAGGGCAGCTTCACGGGGGCCAACGAAACACGGATCGGCCTTCTGGAAACCGCCAACCGCGGAACCGTGCTTCTCGACGAGATCGACACGCTCTCCCTGGCCACTCAGGCCAAACTGCTTCAGGTGCTCAACGACAGCGAGCTAAGGGCGATCGGTTCGAACAAGACCAAGCCGATAAATATCCGGGTTATTTGCGCGTCGAACAGGGATATTCCGCGCCTTGTGCGCGCGGGCGAGTTCAGGTCGGATCTCTATTTTCGGATCTGCGGCGTGAGTTTGACGGTCCCTCCGCTACGCGAGCGCCCGGAGGAGATCGAGCCGCTTCTTGACGTGTTCTTCGCCCGATACGCCAAGAAATACGGGAAAAGCGGTCTAAGGCTCAGCCCGGCCGCCAAAGAGATTGTCTTGGGCTATGCATATCCGGGAAATATTCGCCAGTTGGAGAATTTTGCCGAACAGATGGCGTTGTTTTGCGATCAGGACGGGGAAATCGATATTGCCGCCCTTCCCGAGGAGCTCCTCTATCCGAAGGCGGCCGAAAGCTATGACGAGGTCGACTTGCAGGGCTCACGCGTGATGACCCGCAGCGAAGACGAAAAAACCGCTCTGGAAGCGGCGTTAAGGCGCTATCCCAGGCTGGAAGACGCCGCGCGGTCGCTCAGGATCAGTCGCACGACGCTATGGCGAAAAATGCGCCAATACGATCTGAACCCACGCGGGCGGAAGTGATCGTCCCGCGCGCGCCTTGTCAGGATCAGAAGTCTATTTTTTCATGGATGTGGTCCAGCGCGGCTTTGGCGCAGGCCTCGTCCGCCTCTCCCGTCGGCGCGCCTGAGACGCCGACGGCGCCCATCAATGTTCCCTCCGCTTCGATGATCAGACCGCCCGGGATCATCAGGATATGCGGCTCGATCGCGATCCTTTCGCTCATCTTGCCGGACTTCACGAGTTGGCCCAGGGCGCTTGTGTCCGAGCGGAAGCTGAGGGCCGTATAAGCTTTGTCCGTCGCGGTCTGCGTCGCTGGAAGCCCGGCATATTGGTCGCGCATGAGCGCCTGCGTCTGACCGAAACGATCGATCACGACCGCCGAGACCTGGAAGCCATCCGCCCGGCATTTCTTTATGGCGACCTGCACCGCTTCGATCGCGACCTCCGGCGCGACGGATTTATAAATCACGGTGGACTCGCTTGCCGCGGCAGGCCCGAGGCCTCCCATGACCCCCAGCGCCGCAATGGTCAGAATTCCGGATCTCATCGCCTCTACCTCCCAGTCAAACATGATGCGGTGGCGCGAGATCGAGGAATCATCCTGAGCGGTCGCGCCGCCGGCAAGCCTGTCGAAAGCGCCGGGATCAGCCGAACTCGCCGACCCTCGCGCCCGCGAAGCCTAAGGGATCTGGCCTCATTGCGATTTCGCCGCCGTGAACATGATCGGGAGCCGCTCCACGAAGGCGCCCCGTAGGCGCTGGGTCAGCATCGCCGAAGAGAGCATTCGAGCGTCGAAACCTTCGCTCATTCCGAAACGCCATGCCGAGACAAGTCCTGAGCGGACGGCGCGGATCGGGACGGCGGCGCGCCCGCCGCAGCAAAGGCCGCGACCGGACGTCGGTCAGAACTTGTAGGTCAGAGCCATATTGGCCTGAACGGCGCGCGCGCCCTGGGGGCCGTTGAGGTTCTGGTAGACGGGCAGGCCGACTTCCAGAGACAGATTGGCCTTGGGGATATTGAAATATTTTCCCGCGAGGTTCACGCCGCCGAAGATCGAAACCCATTGGCCGCCGTAGAAGTACGGATTGGCGCCCTGGGCGAAGCCGGTGATCAGGGGGTCGAAACCGCCGATGCGCCCTTGGGTCATGCCGTCGAGGCGCAGCGTGGTCTCGAAGCCGGGTAGCCAGGTATAGCCGCCCCAGCCAGTGAGGTCGTTCCAGGCGCCGTAGCGCCAGCCGTCGGGGTTGGAGTCCATGGGGAAGCGGCCGCGATAGGCGAGGCCCCAGGACCACTGGTCGAGCACGCCGGAATAGGCGAGGCCGGGCATGAAATCGAGCGTTCCCGATCCCGGCTGCATGCCGTAGAAGGCGCGGGCGTAGCTATAGGAGCCGCCATTTTTCGGTACGAACAATGTCTGGTTGGCCGTGGTGTCGCCGGTCGGCAGCGAGAAGCCTATGTTGAGATTGAGCTGGTTCATCGTGTCGTGATAGACGCGCCAGACGCCGGCGAGCAGCGTGTCGCCGATCCCGTCCGTATGGCCGGTGCTGGTGCCGAGCAGGGCGCTGGGACCCGTGCCGGCGTGGTAAGTGTACATGTCGACCCATTTTTCCCAGTAGGTCGTCGCTGCGACCAGGGTGACGTCCTTGGTCACGCCATAGGCCGCGCTGACGCTCTGGCCGAAGAATTCGAAACTGCTCGGGACCATGCGCAGCAGCTTGGGCGTCCCCACGCTCCCCGGCGTATGGTAGGAATAGACGTTCTGAATGATATATTCCGCATAGGCCGGACTCGTGCCGATCTGACTGCCGGCAAGCCGCGACCAGACCGGGGCGTAAGAGACGGCCCACTGGCCCTGGTTGAGCAGGCCGACGCCGAAAACGCCGAGCGGCGCCGGAGCCTGCGTCCCTTGGGAAACCACCGGTTCGATGCGAGCGCCAGACAGGAGAGGCGGATCTTCGGCTCGCGCGGCGGAAACACTGGCCGCGAAGGCAAAAGTTGTCGCGGCGAGCAGGGTCGCCTTTCGCACGGCGGGCGCCAAATCATTTTTCCGTTCTGTGCGCACGAGGGCCTTCCTTCTCAGTGGGCGTTCGAGCCTTGGTCGTCACGCGTGTTGCAACTTGCATGCCGCGATGCTTGCGCCGGCATATCGCAAGGCCGCCGCCTCCGAAGTGGGCGCTGTTTCGATCTTGTTCCCTTTGTGGCCGTTTCAGGATGTTGCATGGCGAAACATTGTGAAACATGGCCTTTTTGCGGCAATGCGGAATCAGGAACGGCTTTCCGAGCAAGCCATCGGCAAATGGGCTTCCCACGCGGCGCGCGCCATGGAGAAAACCCGGACTCTTGGATCGGCGCAAGTCGTGCGTTCGATGCATCGCCGTCGCCGGCGACAATGGTCCAACCGGTCGAAAAGGTCGAATGACGCCGCAGCGAGCGCGCCAGACGGACCTGCCACGGAGCGAGCCGTCTGCCGGCATGGCGCAGGCAGAGGGCGTCTCACGGGAACGGAGGCTCAGCCTGTCAGACCAGACGCCCTCGCGCCGTGAGGACAACTTGTCCCCCGACCTGGACGTCGATTCCGGCGCCATTCCTGGCGGCGCGCAACATGACGAGCGACGGGCGTCCCATCTCCTCTCCCTGCTCGATCCGGGCCATCACAGGCGCGGGACCAAAATAATCGTAGTTCAGGAGATAAGCGCCGAGGAATGCGGCGGCGTTGCCGGAGGCGGGGTCCTCGCGGACCCCGAAGGATTCGAAGAAAAATCGCGCCCGGAGTCTCTGGCTGGCTGCGTCATCGTCGGTGCGACAGAAAACATAGACCATGGGAGGCGCCCCCGCCGCCGCCAAGGGCTGGAAGCGTGTCAAATCGAGGCCCGCGCGCCGCACGGCTTCGACAGTTCTGACCGGCGCGAGGATGAGTGTGACGCCCCCCGAAACCTCGCGCGGCGGAAAATCCCGATCCATATCCTGTGGCGTCAGTCCGAGCGCCGTGGCGACCTGTTCGCGGTCGCGAATCGCGCCGAACGCCATTGGCGGCGCGCAAAACCACGCAACTTCACCCTGCTCGGCGTCTGTTTCGAAGGCAACGTGGATGGGCCCGACATCAAGCGCGAGACGTATGGCGCCGGCCCCGTTCTCTTCGTTTCGGCGGATGACCCAAGCTGCGCCGAGGATCGGATGTCCGGCGAAAGCCAATTCTTTCGAGGGAGTGAATATTCTCACCCGCCAAGCGCCGTCGCCGTCTTTCCGCGGCGCATAAAATGCGGTCTCCGATAGGTTCATCTCGCGCGCGATCTTCTGCATGACATCGGGGGAAAGCGGCGAATCTGTTCTGACGACCGCGAGGGGATTGCCGGCAAAGGGTTCGGCCGAAAAGACATCGACAATTTCGTAAGGGCAGTCGGCTTTCATCGGCGTCGCTGCTCCGTCGGGCTGCGCTGAACGCTTGCGGGTCCTGCCGCTTTCCCATAGGGCCGATGGGCTGAACGTCTTGCGAACGAGGGCAGGCGCCCACGGTTCGACTTGGGATCGGCAATCAACCTCGGCAACATCGAACCTCATGACGAATGGCGCCCGGAAGCCGGTTTCCAAGCGGTCCGGGAGGATGAATCCACAAGGCGCAGCTGTCAAATCCGGCATTCCCGAGAGCTTGATTTTCGCCGGGGGCCGCCGCAGCGCCGGAAACCAGCCCCCTCAGTTTCTGAATTTGCTCGTTGATGCTGTGACCTCGGTTCTCGTCGAGAGAAATATGGCCGCGTGGGCGCGGCATTTGTCCTTCTCCCGCATCGGCGGGCCGGGACTCGACGTCTTGCCCAGTGCGGCGCGCTTCATTATTTATTGAGCTTCCACGGGTCGCGCATCTGGCGGCGGTTCGATGCGTGAAAGTCGGGGGAGGGGACGTCATGCAGTTCTGGCGCGTTTTGGCTCTGCTTCTGGCGACGCCGGCGGTCGCCTTGGCGGGAGAAGATTCGCAAGTGGCTCTGGGGCGCAAACTGCTCGCCGCCAATAATTGCAATGGCGCCTGTCACCAGAAGCGCGCGCCGGACGGCAACGCGCTCAGTCTTTACACCCGTCCAGATCGCAAGGTGACGAGCCTTCCGCAGTTGCATCGTCAGGTCGAGCGCTGCGTCGCCAACACCAAGGCCATGATTCCGCCGGATGAGATCAGCGCCGTCGTCGCCGCTCTCAATCAGGATTATTATAAATTCCACTGAGATCGTTGCTGGCGTCGGCAGGGCCTGCATATTCGGTCCGTGGCCGGGACGCGCGACATGAAATCTCGGCTCGGTTTTGAGGCGAGGGCTTCTTGACCAACCGCGCCCTGTGCGGATGCTCCCCTTGAATCCACGCGGAATTTGATCTGGCAACGGCAATGCCGTGACGCGGCTGCCGGAGCGATTCGGCATGAGGCGGATCCCTGTCTTACATCAGCTGGCTCCGGTGGTCGGCGCGCGCGTCACCTTCTGACGCCAAGTCTGACGCCCGTTCCGGCGACGGGGGTTGTCGCCGATCGCCGTGCGCGCCGAGGCGGCGCGGGTTCAGGTCGCGGTGGCGGCCAAGTTCACCGAACCGGCCAGGGAAATCGCGGCGCTGTTCAAGCGCCGGACCGGGAACGACGCGCTGCTGAGTTTTGGCGCCTGGGGGGTCTATGCCCAGATCGCCCACGGCGCGCCCTTCCAGATTTTGCTCTCGGCGGATCGGGATCGCGCAAAACAGGCGGTCGAGAACGGCCTGGCGTTTCCGGCGCCCGTTTCACCTACGCCATCGGCAAACTGGCGCTATGGAGCAGGCTCATCGACGTGACCAGGGGCGGCCCGGCCCTCAAGGATGGCGCTTTTCCGAAACTCTCCATCGCCAATCCGAAATCCGCGCCCTATGGGGCCGCGGCAATAGAAACCATGAAGGCGCTCGGCGTTTACGACTCCCTCAAGCCGAAGATCGTCGAAGCGACCAGCATCGCCCGGGCTTTCGAGTTCGTGGACACCGGAAACGCCGAGGCCGGCTTTGCCGCGCTGTCGCAACTTCATGGCGTGAAAGACGGAACGCGCTGGATCGTCCCGGCCAATCTTTATGCGCCGATAGGGCGCGCGGACTCTGGCCTTCACCTTCACCGGCCTCGTCATCGGCTCGGTCGCGTCCAGCCTGCCCTTCGTGGTCCAGCCGATCCGCAACGCCTTCAGGCCATCGGCGACCGGCCGCTCGAAGCCGCCGCCGCTTTGCGCGCCTCGCCCTGGCGGGCGTTCTGGGCCGTCGCCTTGCCGCTAGCCAGCCCGGGCCTGCTGTCGGGGGGCGGCGCTCGGCTTCGCCCGCACCATCGGCGAACTCGGCGTGGCGCTGATTTTCAGCGAAAAGTTTTTCGCGAGGCTGAAGCGATGGACCCGGATGCGATCCGCGTCCGTATCCGCGGCGTCTTCGGCAAATTCGCGCTCGACGCCGCCTTCGACGCGCCAGCGCAAGGCGTCACCGCTTTGTTCGGTCGGTCGGGCTGCGGCAGGACCATGATTTTGCGCTCGATCGGCGGCGACATCTGGCAGAACGCGAAAAGCTTCCTGCCCGCTCATCGTCGCCCGCCTGGTTATGTTTTCAGAAGGCGAGCCATTTTCCGCATCTTTCGCGGCGAAAAATCTGCTGTTCGGCGCGCCGAAGGACCAGCCGTCCAGACGCCCTGCGTCAAGTCCGTTTCGCTCGCCGCAGGGCGAGCAGAAGGAGCGAAAAACTGATCCCGCGCGCAACTTGCGCCAATCGACGAAATCCTCAAAAAATCAATTCGGGCCGAACGATGTGAGAAAGGCTCGGCCCGGCGTTGCTTTGCGCGGCGTCAGGAGCCTGCTCGGCACTTTTTCATGAAGCTGGTCTTCGCCGCGCCGGAAAGCTTTTTCCCGTCGCTGCCCACCGCCTTGGCTTCGCAGGCGTCCGTCTTGCACTTCTTGATGAAACTGGCTTTCGCCGCGCCCGCCAACGGCTTTCCGTCTTTACCGACGGCCTGAGCATCGCATGTCGCCTGTGCGAAAGCGCTTCCTGCCGCAAACAAAATGACGGTTGTCGCAAGTATGATTCGTTTCATGTTCCGGCCCTCCCTCGAGTCGCCGCGCCGATCATAGCGGCCCTTCCGAAACTTGCAATTTGCCGCCCGCGTCGGCAGTCGCTTGTTCGACGACGGATTCCAAGGACGGCTTCGCGCGGACCCTGCTTATCGCATTGGCGCGAAGGGGGGGGCGCCGGGCCAGGTATTGCCGCCGGCGCCGAAAGGAATGAACTTGTTCATCGCTCCCATGGCCGGGCCGACGCTGGCGTCGAGATTGCGGGCGGAATGCTGGATCAAGGCGACGGTCGCGGTCATCTGGCGCATGGACATGTCCATTGCGACCACGTGGCTGTTCATGTCCTGTATAGTCGCGCGCATGGCGGCCATGTCGCCCCGCATGCCCCCCAGATCGGCCCGCATGGAGCCGACGTCGGCGCGCATGTCGTTCATGATCGAGGTCATTGTCTGCATTTCCACGGCCATCACCTTCATCTCGGCGGTCATGCGCGGCATTTGCTCCGCCATAGTGCGGGCGTCGCCGGTCAGCAGATAGATCAGGAAAAACACATAGGCCGCGACCAGAATGAAAGCCGTCATGCCGGCATAGACGACCAACCGCATCGAGCGGAGCGCCATCGCGGCCTTTTCGAGATAGGCGAGATATTCCGGTGGACGCATCGGGGGGTCGGGGAAGACCTGCTTGGGATAATCCTTGACCAGTTCGACCGTATGCGGGTCATGAGTCGAGGGCATGGCGTTCTCCTCTGTCTGGATCGCGGCTCAGAGGTGAGCCGTGACCGAGGCTGCGAGGCGTTCGAATTCCTCCACAGCCTTGTTTTGACCCTTCATCTCGAAAACGCCAAGCCCTTCGCTGAGGCTGCGGCAATACGCGACCCGCCGGCGAATGATAGATGTCAGCACGGTGGCGTTTTCGCACATGCCGGCCATCGCCTTGAGCGCGGCCAGCGTCTCGCGGGTTTCGCGGGATGTCTCGACGGATTCTGCGCGATTGACGAAAAAGATGATGCGGGCTCCGGGTTTGCGGCGAGTGAGTACGAGAATGAGATAGCGCTGAGTCGCCCAGACATCTGCCTGGCTCGGGAGAACAGGCACGAGAATGAGGTCGGCGCGCGGGATGACCTGCGCCATTCGCGCGAAGTCGGAGGCGCCGAAATCGACCAGGACGCGGCGCCCGTCGGTCGAGGGAGGCAGGGCGTCGATCGGCGGCGGGATTTGCGGTGTCGCGCCGATATCCTCGCGCACCGAGACAAGGTCGCTCAATGTCTTTTGCGGATCGAGATCGACCAACAGGGGCGCATCGCCCGCGGCGGCCAGCCAGACCGCGAGATTGAACGCGATTGTGCTCTTGCCGCAGCCGCCTTTGAGATTGCCGACGACCACGACCTTGCCGGCAGGGTCGAATTTTGCCTTGGGCTTCGCGCTGCCGCGCGATTTCGATTTGGTGGCGATCGCCAAGGGACCTCCCGTCCGCCGCAAAAGGGCGCTCAGTTTTTCTTGTTCGACGCCGCGGCGACGCGATGCTCCAGGTCGCCGGCCAGCGACGGATCCCCCTGACGCACCGCGCCGATCAGGGCCTTTGCGCCAGCGATATTGCCAGCGTCGAGATTTTTGGTCGCGCATTCGAAATACATCTGTGCTGCGTCCTGTTTGCGGCCTGCCGCGAAATACACATCCCCCAGCTCGCCACGCGCGCCGATCGCTTCGGGGTTTTGCGCAATATAGGCGCGATAGGCGTCGATCGCCGCGTCCGTGTCTTTGCGCGCATAGGCTTGACGGGCGCGCGCGAGTAGATCGGCAGAACTGTTTGCGTCAGACGCTGGCGACGCCGAAGCCTGGGGGGGCGCCACAGCGGGGGCCTCGGACGCGGTCGGAGCCGTGGCCGTCGGAGCCTTGGTCGCCGGGGCCTGAGGCGCGGCGGCGGTCTGAGGCTGGCCTCCTTCGCCGGACGGCGGCGGGGTTGCCGATTTGCCGGAAGGCCGACTCGAACCGATGTTCGTGACATCCGGCGTCTTGATCAAGGTCTCGGACGTCCATTCGCGCATTTTGTCGAAGCTCTGCGAACCGATATGCGATGCGCGATGCATCCACGCCCGGAACTGCGGCGATTCCGAAACCAACCACGCGCCGAGCAAAAAAAAGACAACCGCGTAGAAGAGGCGGGTTCCGATCCAGGAAATCATTGTCGAACCTCAAAGAACAAGCAAACCTCACCCAACGGTCCGAGCGCCGACGGAATGACCGCCGTCGGCGTCGCCGTGACTAATGCCAAGGACTTCCGCCCCATGGACTTCCGCCCCATGGACCGCCTCCCATGGGGCTTCCATAGGGAGCGCCGCCCCATGGATTGCCTCCCATGGGGCTTCCATAGGGAACGCCGCCCCATGGACTGCCGCCCATGGGGCTCCCATAGGGGACGCCTCCCCAGGGCCCGCCCCAGGGCCCGCCGGAATAGGGCGACAACGTGGGATTGCCGCCCCAGGGACCGCCGCCATAGGGAGATGTCCATGGACCTCCGCCGGGGCCGGCTCCATATGGACCGCCCCAGGGACCTCCGCCCCATGGCCCGCCCCATGGCCTGTTCTGTCCGTTGTTCCATCCGTTCCCCCAGCTGCTGAGGTTGCCGCCTGGGTACCCATAGCCGGGTCCGCGATTCCAACTGTTGCCGTAGCTATAGGGATAACCCCATGGGCCGCTGCCATTTGGGCCGCCGGTATAGGGCGTGCCGGCCCACCATTGGGCGCGGGCGGCTGTGGAACTGGCGAGCGCAGAGGCGGCGGCGACCACCGCGAGCCACATTTTGACTCTTCGCATTGTTCACCTCCTGGCGGCAAACCGCCCGAGAAAGAGGACAGGCCGGCCGCCGGGATATTTCCGCCGGCCGGCGTTATTGGATTGGGCTATGGGCCCTTTTTTTGGGTCACCACCAGCCGCGGTCGCCGCGGTTGTAGCCGTTCCAGTCGTTGTCGCCGCGGCCGGAG
>JAKAJL010000020.1 GCA_021813805.1 Pseudomonadota bacterium
TTGACCACATCCCCACAGCAACAACAGATGACGAAACCTTTGGCTGCATGATAAAAGGACCCTTGAGCGGTCATGTTTCCAATTAAGAAACCGATTCAAGCGGTCCCGCTGCGCGGGTCCATTTCACAATCAAGACTGGCTCAATGAAACGTACGGGATCGCGTTTGTAACGATTGACGAACTCTCCGAGCGTGCCGCGCCCACATAAGCTGGCGTCAATAATTCCGAATTTCCAGTTTAATAGCGGGAATTGGCGAAATCGCGCCAGTGCGGCGCCTGGCAGCTTTCGAGCGGATTGCCGCCATTCAATGAATTTCCGGTTCCCACACTCAAGCGCTCATCACGCCAGCCCCGCCAAACCCTCCCGGCTCGCCTCAAAAACGCCCTTCTCCGTAATAATCCCGCTGACCAGCCGGGCCGGGGTCACGTCGAAGGCGGGGTTGCGGGCCGGCGTGTCTTTTGGCGCGATGCGCACGGAAAAAACTTCGCCATTGTTGGCGAGGCCGGGCATAAAAGTGACTTCCTCCGGCGCGCGCTCCTCAATCGGGATCAAGGCGCCCTGCTCAAGCGCGTAATCCAGCGTCGAGACCGGGGCGGCGACATAGAAAGGCAGGCCGCAGTCGCGCGCGGCGAGCGCCTTGAGATAAGTGCCGATCTTGTTGCAGACGTCGCCATTGGCGGCGATGCGGTCGGCGCCGACGATCGCCATGTCGATCTCGCCGCGCTGCATCAGATGGCCGCCGGCATTGTCCACGATCAGGGTGTGGGGCACCCGCTGCTGGCCGAGTTCGAAGGCTGTGAGGGATGCGCCCTGGTTGCGCGGCCGGGTCTCGTCGACGAAGACATGGACCGGAATTCCGGCGGCTTGCGCCTTGTAGATCGGCGCGGTGGCGGTGCCCCAATCGACGGTGGCGAGCCAGCCGGCGTTGCAATGGGTGAGGATGCGCACCGGCGCGCCGCCGCGCTTTTCGGCAATGGCGCGGATCAGGTCGAGGCCGTGGCCGCCGATCGCCTCGTTGCAGGCGACGTCCTTTTCGGCGAGGTGCTTGGCGAAGGCGAAGGCGGCGTCGCGGCGCAACTCTTCCGGCATGGGCTGGAGGAAGCCGGTCATCCGCGCCAGCGCCCAGGCGAGATTGACGGCGGTCGGCCGCGTCGCGCGCAAAACCTCGGCCGCCTTGGCCATGGCCGCGTCGGAAGGGTTTTCGCGCAGGGCCAGAGCCAGGCCATAGGCCGCCGTGACGCCGATCAGCGGCGCGCCGCGCACCAGCATGTCCTTGATCGCCCGCGCGGCGTCGGCGAGGTCGCGCAGCCGGACGGTCGCGACGACGTGGGGCAGGCGGGTCTGGTCGATGATATACACGCCCTGGCCTTCGGGATCGGGCCAGATCGCCGTGCGTTTTTCTCCATCGATCAGCATGTCGGAATCCTTATCGGGTGGGACGGCTTCCGGCCGCCCGGGGTTTCGTGGAACAGGGTGGCGGCGATCCGGCCTTCGCGCAGGACGAGCAGGGCGCCCGGCTTGATCGCGGTCCAGGTCTCGTCGCTGGTGAGCGGCCCGGTGGCGACCACGGTGACGCAATCGTCCGGCCCGGTTTCTTCCGCGAAATTGACCTTGCGGTCGTCGTCGATCAGCGTCGCCTCGCCGAAGGGCGCGCGCCGGGTGAGGCAGGAGAGTTTCTTGCCGCAGAAGGCGTAAAGCGACCGGCTGTCGCTGAGCAGCATGTTGAACACGCCGAGCCGCGCCAGCCGCGTGCTGAGCTGGAGGATTTCGCTGTCGAGTTCGCGGCAGGGCGGCAAAGCGGAGAAGCGCGACCGCAGCTGGTCGAGCATCCAGCAGAAGGCGTGTTCGCTGTCGGTTTCGCCGACCGGCGCGTAGAAATCGAGCGGCAGCGATTTCTTGCCGCGCAACTGGCCGTTATGGGCGAAGGTCCACATCCGGCCCCACAATTCGCGGGTGAAGGGATGGGTGTTGGCCAAAGCGACGCGTCCGCGATTGGCCTGCCGGATATGGGCGATGACGGTGCGGCTGCGGATCGGATGGGCGCCGAGGAAACGCGCGATGTCGGAGCTTGCCGCGGGTTCGGGATCGTGGAAGGCGCGCGCCGCCCGGCCTTCGTAAAACGCGACGCCCCAGCCGTCGCGATGCGGGCCGACGCCGCCGCCGCGCCGCGCGAGGCCGGCGAAGGAAAAGCGAATGTCGGTTGGAACATTCGCGCTCATTCCAAGCAATTCGCACATCTCGATCGACGCCGGAGAGGTTTCATAGCCGGGCATAGCCAAACATGGCGCGCCCGCCAAGATTTTTTCGCGCGGTTTCGGTGGAACGGCGCCGGCGACCGCCTATTCGCCCCCGTGGCGCGGCCTGATCCAGTTCAGCGCGGTGATCGAAAAGAATCCGCCGATCCACGAGCCGGCGGCGGCGAACAGGACATAGACCCAGTTCGAGGTGTAGCTGATTACCGCGAAGGCGGAGAGCAGATACCACAGGCTGCTCCAGCTCGCGGCGGCGAATCGCTTTCGTTCCGACACCGAGGCGTTGAACAGGACATAAACGGCGTCGGTCGCCGCGGTCGAGGCGACCACGCCGAGGGCGACCAGGGGATGGACGGAGGGAAGGATCATGGCCCGACTCGCGATTCTGTTCCGCGCCCGCCTTTGCGACGGCGAAGCGGATGATAACCAAAAAAGCGCGGGCGTCGTGGCGTTAACCTTCTGGCAATCCTTCCGCGAAAAGCTATTTCATTGTTTGGGGCCATCGGAATGGTGGAGGAATCCCATGGGCGCTTTCAAAAAAATCCTGCGCGCCATTTTCGAGGACGACGGCGCGCCGAGCCTTTATTCGGGACTGGTGGTTGGTTTGTCGGCGCCGGATCGGGCTCATGGAGCGAGCGCGCCCGCCGGGAGCCGGCGCGACGAGGCCGGGCCCAAGGCGCAGCCCAAACGGCGACCGTAAGCGCAAAACCTTTCGGCCTGCGCGGAAATTCAGGTTCCGCGCGGCTTGGCGCGGGTGGTCGGCGCGGCGCCGGCGGGGTCGTCAGGCCAGAGATGGCGCGGATAGCGGCCCTTCATTTCCGCCTTCACTGCCGCCCAGGAGCCGCGCCAGAACCCGGGCAGGTCGCGGGTGATCTGGATCGGGCGATGGGCCGGCGACAAAAGATGCAGGGTCAGCGGAACGCGGCCGCCGGCGAGACAGGGGTGGGTCGAAAGGCCATAGAACTCCTGCACCCGCGCCGCCAGAACCGGGCCTTCGGCGGCGCCGTAATCGAGCGCGATTCGTGAGCCGGCCGGGGTGACGAAATGGGTCGGCGCCTCTGCCTCCAGCCGCCGCGCCAGATCCCACGGAATGAGCGCGGACAGCGCGGCGTCGAAATTTTCGCCGTCGATTTCGTCGAGTTTTTGCCGCCCGAGAAGGAAAGGCGCGAGCCATTCCTCCGGATTTTTGGCGAGCGCCGCCTCGCTCAGATCGGGCCAGGGGTTGTCTTCGCCGGCGAAGGCTCCGGTGAAGGCTTGGCGCAAAAAGGCGACCCGCTCGCGCAATTGTCTCTGCGCCTTGCTCCAGTTGAGCCGGTCGATCCCGAAAGCCGCAGCGCCGCGCGCCAGGATTCTGGCGCTTTCGAGCGTCGGCTCGACCGCCAGATTGCGCTCGGCCAAGGTCAGCGCGCCGAAACGCCGGGCCTCGCGGCGGCGCAAAGACCCGCTCGCCGGGTCGAAACGCGTCTCGTCGCGCGTGAGGATCTCCGCGCCGAACAAAGCCTCGAATTCCGCTTCTTCCAGTTCTGCGGCGGCGACGATGCGGCTCGCGCCGGCGCGTCCCGCGATTTCCGCCACGCCCAGCATGGTTGCTTTCGCCAGCGGGAGGTGCGGTTCAAGGCTCGCGGCGCGGCCATTGGCCATGAGAAAATCGCCCGGTTTTCCGCGCCCGCGCGCGACTCGGTCCGGGAAAGCCAGAGCGACAAGGGCGCCCGGCGATAGCGTTCTTTCCCCGCGCCTGTCGCCGAGTTCGCGCGCGGCGTCGCGCAAACCATGCTTCCAGCCATGGGCGAGGCGGCGGCCATCTTTTGCGCGCGGCGAATTTTCGCGAAGAAAACGTTCCAGCCGTTCGCCGAGATCGGGCGAATCGCCGCCGAGGCCCCGTTCGGTCAGGACAACCGCCAGTTCGCAGGCCTTTTCGCCCTGGCCGAAACTTTCCGCCTGAAGCGCCATGCGGGCGAGGCGCGGCGGCAGCGGCAGTCGCCGCATGGCTTTGCCGCGCGGCGTGATCGCGCCGTCGGCGTCCAAGGCGCCAAGCTCCTGCAATAAAGCGCGCCCCTCGGCGCAGGCGGGGGCGGGCGGCGGATCGAGCCATAAAAGTTCGTTGGGGTCGCGCGCGCCCCAGGCGGCGAGGTCGAGCAGCAGGCCGGACAGATCGGCGGCGAGGATTTCCGGCTGCGCGAAAGCGGGCAGGGCGCCGGTCGCGGCCTCCTCCCATAGGCGGTAGCAGACGCCCGGCTGGGTGCGGCCGGCGCGTCCGCGCCTCTGGTCGGCGGCGGCGCGCGACACGCGCAGCGTTTCCAGCCGCGTGAGGCCGAGGTCCGGCTCGAAGCGCGGGGCGCGGACAAGGCCGCAGTCGATGACCACGCGCACCCCGTCGATGGTGATCGAGGTTTCGGCGATCGAGGTCGCCAGCACGATCTTGCGCCGGCCTTCCGGCGCAGGGCGGATGGCGCGATCCTGCGCCGCGCGCTCCATCGAGCCGTAAAGCGGGCAGATCTCGACGCTTGGATCGTTCAGGCTTTCTTCGAGTTTTCCGGCCAGCCGCAGGATTTCTGCCTGGCCGGGCAGGAAAACCAGCAGCGAGCCCGGCTGTTCGGCCAAGGCCCGGCGTATGGCCCGGAAGCCGGCCTCCTCGATCCTTTCGCGCGGATCGCGGCCGAGATGAACGGTCTCGACCGGAAAGGCCCGGCCCTGCGATTCGACCACGGGCGCGTCCTGCATCAGCCTGGAGACCCGGGCGCCGTCAAGCGTCGCCGACATGACCAGCAGGCGCAGGTCGGGCCGCAGCGCCGCCTGCGCGTCCAGCGCTAGAGCAAGGCCGAGATCGGCGTCGAGCGAGCGTTCGTGAAATTCGTCGAAAAGCACCGCCGCCACGCCTTCGAGCGAAGGGTCGTCGAGGATCATCCGGGCGAAAACGCCCTCGGTGACCACTTCGATCCGAGTTTTCGGCCCGCTCAGCGACTGCATGCGCACTTTCAGGCCCACCGTCTCGCCGAGCCTGTCGCCGGCGAGGCTCGACATGCGCTCGGCGGCGGCGCGGGCGGCGAGGCGGCGCGGCTCCAGCACGACGATCTTGCCATCGCCCCGCCAGCCGCACTCGAGCAGGGCCAGCGGAACACGAGTGGTCTTGCCGGCGCCGGGCGGCGCCACGAGCACGGCCCGCGCGTTCTCCGCGAGCGTTTGGGCGAGGCGCGGCAGGGCTTCGTCGATCGGCAGGGTCATGCCGCCTCATGCCAGCAAATTCAACGCGCCGCAACGCACCGCGCCGCGGGGTCGAAGGCGCCTCTTCTCTCGCGCGCGGGAAAGGTTTATAGGACTGCCCCGGTCGCGCCTCATTTCGAGGCGGCAGCCAGGATGGCCCCATGTCGCAAGACACGATTCCCACGCCCGCCGCCGTCACCCCTTCCCCAGAATCCGTTACGCTGCCAGCCTTGCCGGACCCTGAGCATCAGGGCGAAGGGTTCTGGACCCTGATGCTCGGCTCGATGGGCGTCGTCTATGGCGACATCGGCACCAGCCCGCTCTATGCGCTCCAGGCGGCGCTGGACCATATGAAGACGGACGGCGTGGTCGAATCCGAGGTGATCGGCATCGTTTCGCTGCTGATCTGGGCCCTGTTCTTCGTCGTGACGGCCAAATATGTGTTCTTCCTGATGCGCGCGGACAACAAGGGCGAGGGCGGCACATTGTCGCTCATGGCCCTGGCGCAGAACGCCCTGGGGCGGCGCTCGCGATGGATTTTCCTGCTCGGCGTGGCCGGCGCGGCCCTGTTCTCCGGCGACGCGATCATCACGCCCGCGATTTCGGTGCTTTCGGCGGTCGAAGGCCTCAATACCGCGTCGAGCGCCTTCCAGCCCTATGTTCTCCCGATCGCTGTGGGCATTCTGGTCAGTCTTTTCGTGGTGCAAAGCGGCGGCACGGCCAAGGTCGCGACCTATTTCGGCCCGATCATGGTGCTGTTTTTCGGCGTCATCGGCGCTTTGGGCCTTTATCATGTCGCCGACGCCCCGCGTGTCCTCAACGCTTTCAACCCCTTCCACGGCTTGAGATTCCTGTTCGGCCACGGCGCGACCGGCTTCGTCACCCTCGGCCTGATCTTCCTGGCGGTGACCGGGGCGGAGGCGCTTTACGCCGACATGGGCCATTTCGGCCGCAAGCCGATCCAGCTCGCCTGGCTGCTCTTCGTCCTGCCGTCGCTGGTCTGCAACTATCTCGGCCAGGGCGCCCTGGTGCTGAAAGACCATTCGGCGGTCGCCAATCCCTTCTATATGATGGCGCCGGCCTGGACGCTGATTCCCTTCGTCGTCCTGGCGACCGTGGCCACGATCATCGCCAGCCAGGCGGTGATCACCGGGGCTTTCTCGTTGTCGCGCCAGGCGATCCAGCTCGGCCTGCTGCCGCGTCTCGAAATCCAGCACACCTCCGCCACCACCGAAGGGCAGATTTTCGTTCCGCGGGTCAATCGGACCCTGCTGCTCGGCGTTCTGCTGCTCGTCTTCCTGTTCCGCACCTCCTCCAATCTCGCCAACGCCTATGGCATAGCGGTGACGGGGACCATGGTGGTGACGACCTCGTTGTCGTTCTTCGTGGTGTGGAAATTGTGGCGCTGGCCGCTGGCCGCCGCCATTCCCTTCGTCGGCATGTTCCTGATGATCGATCTGGCCTTCATGGCCGCCAATCTGGTGAAGGTGCTGGAAGGCGGCTGGGTGCCGCTGAGCCTCGCCGGCCTGTCGATGATCGTGATGTGGACCTGGGTGCGCGGCACCGAGCTTCTGGCGCGCAAGACCCATCGCGATTCGATCCCGACCGCCGACCTCATCCGCATGATGGAAAAATCCAGGCCGACGCGCGTGCCGGGCACGGCGGTGTTCCTGACCGGCGATCCCAATGTCGCGCCCTCGGCCCTGATGCATAATCTCAAGCACAACAAGGTGCTGCACGAGCGCATCGTGATCATGAACGTGGTCACCAAGCCGACGCCGCGCGTGTCCGAGGCCAACCGGTTCGAACGCGAGAAGCTTTCGGAGGATTTCACCCGCGTGACGCTCTATTTCGGCTTCATGGAAACCCCGCGCGTGCCGGCGGCCATGGCCCTGATGCGCAAATGTGGGGTGAAGTTCGACATCATGACCACGTCCTTCTTCCTCGGCAAAAGGACGCTGAAATGCTCGCCGGCCTCCGGCATGCCGCAATGGCAGGACAAGCTGTTCGTCAACCTGTCGAAACAGGCGATCAACGCCACCGACTTCTTCTCCATTCCCTCCGACCGCGTGGTCGAAATGGGCGCGCAAGTGACGATTTGAGGCGGCTGGACGAGCCGGAGCGCAGCGGCTTGTCCGATGGCGGTCGCCAACCCGCGCAGCGAGACTTTCTAAAAAAGAATTGTAAATCCGGACCAGTTTCAAGTCTGGACAAAGCTTGCCGCCCCGATAATCTGGCGCGGTCGCCCGTTTTCGGAGATTCGTCAGGATGTTGCGCAAATCCCTCGTCTGGACAGCCCTCGCCGCGTCGCTCGCTCTTTCGGGCTGCGCCACTGTCAGCGCGCAGGACAGAGAGGACATGCTGACCGCCGCGCAATTCACGCGGAAACAGGCGGACACGCCCGCGAAACTGGCCAAGCTCAAGGCGATGCCGCAGAATGTGTTCGTCTATCAAAAAAGGAAGGGAGCCCGTTATTACGTTTACGCCGACGCCGCCGGCTGCGGCTGCCTTTATGTCGGCAACGAGACGGCCTATCAGCACTACCAGCAGATCAGGCTGGAAAAGCACATCGCCGACGAACAACTGGCGGCCGCGGAAATGCAGCAGGACGTCGCCATGGATTGGGGCATGTGGGGACCATGGGGGCCGGGTTTCTATTGATCCCGAAGGCGGTGGATCTGGCGTCCGGTTTTAGGTTTCGGCGCTGACGACGCCATCGATACGGCGGTCTCGCCCGATCTGACCGGCGCGTCGAGCGGCCGGGCGTGGATGGACGCGACAAATCCCAGGGTCAAGCCCAGGGCCGGTCATGACGGTTAAGTCTCGGCGGTCAATGCCCTGAACGCATCGGTCGGGATGGGGACCGCGCTGCGGCGCGAACCATCTCCGCTTCCCATTCCCCACCTCGCGCCCCATATTGCCCGCATGGCGAAAAAACCTTCCTCACGGGCCAAGGCGTCGAAGCCTGACGTGCAGCCGCTGGACGAGCATCTGGCGGCTTTGCTCAATCCCGCCCTGATCGGCAAGGGGTTCGAGGAGGCGTCTTCGCCCTATGTCGCCGAAAAACTCTCCGCCGAGGAGGCCGCGCGCTACGGACTGGGTCAGGAGCCCGAACTTGCGCGCGAAAAGCCGATGCGGCGGGCGCCGGCCAAAAAGGAATTTCAGACCGGGAGCGGCGTCACCGCGACTCTGCTCGAAGAATTGCTGGAAAAGGGCGATCCCAATCTGCGCGACAAGGCGCCGTGGGTTCCGCATCGCCCATTGCGGCCGGAGAAGTCGGAAGGCGGCGTCCGTTTCGATCTGGTTTCCGAATATGCCCCGCAGGGCGACCAGCCCCACGCCATCGACGAGCTCGTTGCGGGTTTGCAGGCGCAGGAGCGCGATCAGGTCCTGCTCGGCGTCACCGGCTCCGGCAAGACCTTCACCATGGCGCAGGTCATCGCCCGCTGCCAGCGGCCGGCGCTGATCCTTGCGCCGAACAAGACCCTCGCCGCGCAGCTCTATGGCGAATTCAAAAGCTTTTTCCCCCATAACGCGGTCGAATATTTCGTCTCTTATTACGATTATTATCAGCCCGAAGCTTATGTGCCGCGCACCGACACCTATATCGAGAAGGAAAGCTCGATCAACGAGCAGATCGACCGGATGCGCCATTCCGCCACGCGCGCCCTGCTCGAACGCGACGATGTCGTGATCGTCGCCTCCGTCTCTTGCATTTACGGCATAGGCTCGGTCGAGACCTATACGGCCATGACCTTTTCGATAAAGCTCGGCGAAAAGCTCGACCAGCGCCAGCTGCTGCAAGACCTCGTCGCGCTCCAGTACAAGCGCACGCCGGATTTTTCGCGCGGCGCCTTTCGCGTGCGCGGCGACACCGTCGAAGTTTTTCCCGCGCATTACGAGGACCGCGCCTGGCGCATTTCCTTCTTCGGCGACGAAGTGGAGTCGCTCGCGGAATTCGACCCGCTGACCGGGAAAAAAACCCAGGATCTCGAACAGATCAAATTCTACGCCAATTCGCATTATGTCACGCCGCGCCCGACGCTGTTGCAGGCGATCGACGGCATAAAAAGGGAGCTGCGCCAGAGGCTGGAGGAATTGCAGGCTTCGGGCCGCTTCCTCGAAGCGCAAAGGCTCGAACAGCGCACGACTTTCGATCTCGAAATGCTGCAGGCCACCGGCTCCTGCGCCGGCATCGAGAATTATTCACGCTATCTCACCGGGCGCCGTCCCGGCGAGCCGCCGCCGACCCTATTCGAATATCTGCCCGACAACGCCATCGTCTTCACCGACGAAAGCCATGTCACGGTGCCGCAGATCGGCGGCATGTACCGCGGCGATTTCCGGCGCAAGGCGACGCTCGCCGAATATGGCTTCCGCCTCCCGTCCTGCATGGATAACCGCCCCCTGCGTTTCGAGGAATGGGACGCCATGCGGCCGCAGTCGGTTCATGTTTCGGCGACGCCGGGCGATTGGGAAATGGAGCGGACCGGCGGCGTGTTCGTCGAGCAGGTGATCCGCCCTACCGGCCTGGTCGATCCGTCGGTGGAGGTGCGCTCGGCGCGGACGCAGGTGGACGATCTTCTCGGCGAGGTCCGCGACGCCGCTTCCCGCGGCTACCGAACCCTCGTGACCGTTCTGACCAAGCGCATGGCCGAAGATCTCACCGAATATCTTCACGAGAACGGCGTGCGGGTGCGCTACATGCATTCCGACATCGACACGATCGAGCGCATCGAAATCATCCGCGACCTGCGGCTCGGCGCCTTCGACGTGCTGGTCGGCATCAACCTTTTACGCGAGGGGCTGGATATCCCGGAATGCGCCCTGGTCGCCATTCTCGACGCCGACAAGGAAGGTTTTTTGCGCAGCGAGCGTTCCTTGGTGCAAACGATCGGCCGCGCCGCGCGCAATGTCGACGGCAGAGTCATTCTTTACGCCGACACGATCACCGGTTCGATGGACCGCGCCATCGGCGAGACGCGGCGGCGCCGCGAAAAGCAGCTCGCCTGGAACCAGGAGCACAATATCACCCCGGCGACGATCAAGCGCGGCATCGCCGATATTCTGGGCTCGGTCTATGAGCAGGACCATGTCAGCGTCGACATTGGCCTCGCCGCGCCGGCCATCGGCCATAATTTCGAGGCGACGCTCGCCGATCTGGAAAAGCGGATGCAGGCGGCGGCGGCCGATCTCGATTTCGAGACCGCCGCGCGGCTGCGCGACGAGATCCGACGCCTGCAAGCGGTGGAGCTGACGGTGGCCGACGATCCGCTGGCCCGCCAGAGCGAGGTCGAGGCCGGCGGCGGTTCATTTTCCGGCCAGCGCAAATATGGCGAAAAGGCCAATCTGCCGCCCTCCCGCATCCGCAAGCCGACCGACGAGGACATGGGGCCGCATAATTTCGGCGGCGGCGAGGCGCGGCCCAAGGCTTCGGTGGAGTCTAATGCGCCTGCGGCGTCTTGGCGCCACAAGGGCAAGCGGCGATAATCCCGAAAAAGCCTTCGGGAGGATCGTCATGCTTGGCCTGATGCAGCGGCGCGAGCTGCTGATTTCATCGATCATCCAGCACGCGGCGCGCCACCACGGCGAGGCGGAAGTTGTGTCGCGGCGCGACGACGGCCGCATCGTCCGCACGACATACAAAGCGCTGGAAAAGCGGGCGCGAAAACTCATGGCGGCGCTGCGTGGCCTCGGCGCGGGTTTCGGCGATCGCGTCGCCACTCTGGCGATGAACAGCGACCGCCATCTCGAGCTTTATTACGCCATTTCCGGCATGGGCGCGGTCTGTCACACCATCAATCCGCGCCTGGCGCCGACGGACATCGCCTACATCATCGGCCATGCCGAAGACCGCGTGCTGTTCGTGGACGCCTGTTTCGCGCCGCTGGCCGCCGCGATCGCGCCCCATGTGGCCAATGTTTTGCGGACGATCGTGGTGCTGGCCGAACCGGGCGATATGAAAAAACTCGACCTGCCGCCGGGCGTGGCCCAGTTGGACTATGAGAGTCTGGTCGAGGCGGCGGACGAGCGGGACGATTGGCCGGTCTTCGACGAAAACGCCGCCTCCGGGCTCTGCTACACCTCCGGGACCACCGGCAAGCCCAAGGGCGTCCTCTATTCGCATCGCTCGTCGCTGCTTCACGCCTTGGCCGCCAACAGCGCCGACGTCATCGCGCTGCGCGCGACGACCCGGGTTCTGCCGGTTGTGCCGATGTTCCATGTCAACGCCTGGGGCCTGCCCTATGCCGCGCCCATGGTCGGCGCCGCTCTGATCATGCCGGGGCGGCATCTCGATCCGGTCTCGCTGCTCGGCCTGATGGACGCCGAATCCGTCGATCTTTCGGTCGGCGTGCCGACGGTCTGGCTGGCTCTGGTCAATCACATGCGCCAGACCGGCGTGGGCTTCACGTCGCTGAAAAGAATCATGTCGGGCGGAGCGGCCCTGCCGCGCGCTTTGGTCGCCGCCTTCGCCGAACATGGCGTCGAGGCCTGTCAGGGCTGGGGCATGACAGAGACCAGCCCGGTGGTGACCTATAACGGACCCAAGCCCGCGACGGCCGCGCTCACCGGCGAGGCCAATTTCGACCATGCGGTCAGGCAGGGCCGCGCCTTGTTCGGCGTGGATGTCCGCGCCGTCGGCCCCGACGGCGCGGAGGCGCCTTGGGACGGAAAAAGCCAGGGCGACATCTCCTGTCGCGGCCACTGGATCGCCAAAGGCTATTTCCGCGCGCCGGAGAGCGAGATCGCCGACGATGCCTGGTTCCCGACCGGCGATGTCGGATTGATCGACCCCGACGGCTTCCTGCTGCTCACCGACCGGTCGAAGGATCTGATCAAATCGGGGGGCGAATGGATCAGCTCGATCGAGCTGGAAAATATCGCGGTCGGCCATCCCGATGTCGCGGAGGCGGCGGCCATCGCCGCGCCAGACGAGAAATGGGGCGAAAGGCCGCTGCTGATCGTCGTCCCGCGTCAGGGCCGCGAGCCGCGGCCGGAAGACCTGCGCGCCTTTTTCAAGGGCAAGGTCGCCAATTTCGCCATCCCCGACCGGGTGGTCGTCGCCGACGAACTGCCCCACGGAGCGACCGGCAAGATTCTCAAGCACGAATTGCGGCGGCTCTACGGCGGAGGCAAATGAATCGAACCGCCGCGAGGCGCGGTCGCAAAAAGGACACAGAACCGGGGAAATTGCGCGAAGGCCGGCGAAAAGCCTGGCAAAGGCGTCGCGTTCATTCTTATCATCCCGACAGGACGACGCCTTTCAGGAAAATGGCGAATCATGTGGCGCGTGCAAAAAACTCCGGCTCTTGTTCTGGCCGTCATGCTCGGCGTAGCGCCTTTCGCGCCGGCGGCCTCCTGGGCGCAGAGTCCGCTGTCGCCCGAGCCGATGGCGAACCAGCCCCCGGCGTCGGCGCAGCTTCCGGCCGCGCCGGATATCGATTCGTCGCCCTTGCCGCCGCCGGCGGCCGCCCCGGCGTCTCCCGCTCCCGCCGCGCCCAAGGCCGAGGCGCCCAAGGCCGAAGTTCCGAAAACCGAAGCCCCGAACCCCGCGGCGCCGAGTTCCGCAGGCCAAGCGAATCCGCCTGGAGCGGCGCCGGCGCAGGCAGCCGCCGCCAAGCCCAAGCCAGCGCCCAAGCCGCGCCCAAAACCGGTTCCGCGCGAAATGGCCTTGTCGGACGATCCGACCCCCGTCCTCCAGCCGGAAACCTTCTTCACCACCGCCAAGGCGTCGGAGCGTTACGCGGCGATCGCGGACTCCGGCGGATGGCCGGTCGTTCCTGGCGACTTGCGGCCCGGCGCGCGCGGTCCGGCGGTCGAGATCCTGCGCCGCCGCCTCGCCATCGAGGGCGATCTCGTCGGCGCGGAGGCCAATGGAACGCGCTGGACCCCCGCGCTCACGGCGGCGGTCAAGAGATTCCAGTTCCGCAACGGCTTGCGGCAGACTGGCGTCGTCGCCGGCATGACGCTGCGCGCGATGAACGTGCCGGCCAATGTTCGGTTCAAGCAGCTCGCCTCAAGCGCGCAGCGGCTCGCGGGGCTGAATTTCCCCTTCGGCGACAAATATGTGGCGGTGAACATCCCGTCCCTGGCGGTCGATGCGGTCGAGAACGGCCGCGTCTTCCGTCGCTTCGCTGTGATCGTCGGCGAGCCGGATCATCAGTCGCCGCAGCTCACGGCGAAAATCATTGCGGTCAATCTCAATCCGACCTGGACGGTGCCGGTCTCGATCATCAAGAACGAGATCATTCCGAAAATGCGCAAACAGCCGAATTATCTGGCGCGCGCCCATATCCGCATCTTCAGCTACCAGGGCAAGGAGATCAATCCGGCCTCGATCGACTGGAATTCGGACAAGGCGACGAATTACATCCTTCGGCAGGATTCCGGCAAGGGCAATGCGCTCGGCCTGATCCGCCTCCAGATGCCCAATCCCGACTCGGTCTATATGCACGACACGCCGACGCGAAACCTGTTCGCCAATGACTACCGCTTCCTGTCCCATGGCTGCGTGCGGGTGCAGGGCGTCTACGACCTCGCCGCCTGGGTGCTCGAGGGCGTGCCGGTGACCGCGCCGCCAGCGACGGTCGCGATGGCGGGGCCGGCGCCCGTCACGAGCATATCACCCGATCTCGGCGTGTGGACCGCGCAGCTGATCCAGCAAAGAATCGCCAGCGGCGTGCGCGAGGACATCAAGCTGCCCAGGCCCGTCCCGGTGGTCTGGGTCTATATGACCGGCTGGGCCTCCGCCGACGGCATGGTCCATTTCCGCGACGACGTCTACAACATCGACACGGTCGGCGGTTGAAGCCGCGGGCTTTACTTGCCCGAGTTTTACTTGGCCAGCTCATTGCGTGGATTATAGGGGGAGTCGGCGCGCATCTTCCGCGCCAGTTCCTCAAGCTCGGTCTGGGCGCCTTCGGGCAGGACGATGCGCAAGGTCACCAGCAGATCGCCGGCCGGCTTGCCCCCGATGGCGGGCAGCCCCTTGCCGCGCAGACGAAGCGTGCGGCCGGAATTGCTGTGCGGCGGCAGGTTCAGCTCTACCTTGCCGCTCAAGGTGGGCGCTTCGACTTTCGCGCCCAGCACCGCCTCGTAAAGCGCGATCGGCAGGTCGAGCCGCAAATCGCGTCCATCGATGCGGAACAGGCCGTGTTTCTCGAAACGCACGGTCACCAGCGCGTCGCCCGCCGGACCGCCGCCAGCGCCGGGCTGGCCCTGGCCGCGCAGACGAATCACTTTGCCTTCCTCGATGCCGGCCGGGACATTGACTTCCAGCGTGCGGCCATTGGGCGTCAGCACCCGCGCCTTGCCGCCGTGGATGGCGGTTTCGAGAGTAATGGCGGCTTCGAGCGCGACATCGCCGCCAGTCTCGCGCGCCTGCCGCGCGCCGCCGCCGAAGCCGGCGCGTCCCGCGCCCCGCCCGCCGCTGAACAGATCGGCGAAAATGTCCGCCGCCTCGAAGCCGCGGCCGCCGCCGAAATTGAATTCGAAATGCTCGCCACCGGGCCCGCCGCCGCGCCGGAATCCGCCAGTTCCAAACCCTCCTGGACCCGCGCCGGCGCCAAAACCCTCGAAACCGGGATGGCGTGGCTTGCCTTCGGCGTCGATCTCGCCGCGGTCGAACTGGGCGCGCTTCTTTTCGTCGCCGACGATCTCGTAGGCGGCGTTGATCTCGGCGAATTTTTCCTTCGCCTTGGGATCCTTGGGGTTCTGGTCGGGATGGTGCTGTTTTGCGAGCTTGCGGAAGGCCTTTTTGACATCGGCCTGCGTGGCGCCCTTGCCGACGCCGAGAACTTGGTAGGGATCGCGCATTCTCGTCATAAGCCCATTTCACCGGCGGCCCCCGCGAGGCGCCGCCGCCATGTCTTCGCCTCTATTTGGGCGAGAGATGGGCTTCGCGCAAGGGGGCGGCCGCTTTCGGCGGCTGAAGCTCCGCGATTTTCCATTGCGCGTTCTTGTCGCGGCAGGCCGAACCCTCCTCGACATGGGCGCTGGCCTGGATCTCGAATCGGGCCGAGAATCGGCGGCAGATCAGATCCTTCGACGGAAACGCGAAGCCGATCGGGGTGATGTCGCCATGTGCTTTGCTCATCGGGTTGTCCCAGCGCACTGACGCGCCGTTGCCCTGGGGGTCGAGCGCGATGGCCAAAGCGCCGAGGACACGGCGGCGGTCTTCTTCGTCGAGCGCGGCCGGCAGATGGGACGCGGCGTCGCCCTGGGGCGGCGGCGCCGAAATCGAGCCGGTCGGCTGGGTGTCGATTCCCCCTTCCAGCGGCGTCGCCACAGCGCAGGCCGCGAGGCCCTGGCACAGCACGGCGCAGCCGATCAGGCGACGCAAGAGCGGAAAATCTTGCTGCCCGCGCGACGGCGATTCACTATGCTGGAACAGGGGCAGACGCAAGCGGGCGCGATCCGTACCAAAGAACTCCGGGAAGGCTATATTCCAATGAACGCATTAACGGGGCGTAACCACAGGCCCGCCCACGAGCCTTTCGCCTTGTTCAAAAACTGGATGGACGAGGCGGAAAAACACGAGATCAACGATCCCAACGCCATGTGCCTCGCCACGGTGGACGCGAAAGGACTTCCCAACGCCCGTATGGTGCTGCTGAAGGGTTTCGACGACGACGGTTTCGTTTTCTATACCAATCGCGAAAGCGTCAAGGGAAACGAACTGGCGGCGCATCCAAGCGCGGCGGGGGTGCTGCACTGGAAGAGCCTGCGCCGGCAGTTTCGCTTTCGCGGCCTGGTCGAACTGGTCGACGACGCCGAATCGGACGCCTATTTCGCCAGCCGCGCGCGCGACAGCCGCATCGGCGCCTGGGCGAGCCTTCAATCGCGGACGCTGGAAAGTCGCTTCGCGCTGGAAAAGGCGGTCGCGCTCCAGGCCGCGCGCTTCAATATCGGGCCGGTGCCGCGCCCGCCATACTGGGGCGGCTACCGCATCCGTCCGGTCGAGATCGAATTCTGGTCGGACAAGCCGTTCCGCCTGCACGAGCGCATCCGCTACACGCGGGCAAAGCCGGAGGGCGACTGGGTGAGCGAGGGGCTCTATCCGTGAGCCCGTCCCGCCGCCTCTACCCGGCGCAACCTGCTCTCGCCGTCAGCATCGCGGTGTTCCGCGAAGGGAAGGTGCTGCTGGCGAGCCGCTCCGAGGCGCCTTACCGGCGCATGTTCACCCTCCCGGGCGGGCTCGTCGAGACCGGCGAGACGGTCGAAGCCGCCGCCTTGCGGGAATTGCGCGAGGAGACCGGGGTTCTGGCGCGCCTCGTCGGATTCAACCAGATTTTCCAGCACATCGCCCGCGACGGCGCCGGCAGGGTCGAGCGCCATTACGTCATTCTCTCCTTCGTCGCCCGTTGGCTGGCGGGCGAGGGGGCGGCCGGTCCCGAAGTCGCCGAGGCGCTTTGGCGCGCGCCGGGCGATTACGAGGGTCTTTCGCTGACCCCCGGCCTAACCCATATTGTCGCCGACGCCCAACGAATCGTGGAAACTGCGCAATGAAGGCGATATCGCGACGGTCGCGACCGGGTCTGCTCGTCCTGGGCCTGTTGGCCGGGGCGGTCGGCTTCGCCGCGCAATCGGGGGAGCCGGCGCGCGCGCAGTTCTTCTTTCCCTTTTTCGACAACCGCCCGACCACCGCGCCGAACGCGGGTCACGGCGGGCGGGGCCGCGCCGGCGAAGTCCATCGCAAGCCCAAGACCCATAAGAAGCGGAACGCCGCCGACAAGAACGCCAAGTCTCCCGAAGCGGCCAAACAGGAGGCCGCCAAGGCCGCTGCCGGCGCCAGTCCGGCGCCGCAGGCCGAGGCGCCGCCGCCGCCCTACGAGCCGCAATTGCTGCGCCTTTCGGAAATCATGGGCGCCCTGAGCTATTTGCAGCCGCTTTGCGGGGCGTCGGCCGCGAAGAATGCGCCCTGGCGCGCCGAGATGGAAAATCTGATGAACGCCGAGGACGCCGGGCCGTCGCGGCGGGAAAAGCTCGCCGGCGCCTTCAATCGCGGCCTGCGCGGCTATGAATACGCCTATCATGCCTGCACGCCCAGCGCGCGTCTGGTCAGCGCGCGTTTTCTCGACGAAGGCGCGCGGATCGCCCACGAGATATCAGCGCGATATCGCGCCAATTGACCTGCCGAAGAAACGGCGACGAATCGTAGAGTCCCGTTAACCCTTTCTTAAGACGCAACTCGCTTCGCGCCGCCTCTGCCGGTAAAGTCAGTTCCGTCATGACCTTTCCCGCGAGTCCATTCCCCGAACTCTCCAGCGCCGAAGACGAGCGCCGCGCGGCCCTGGCCTTTGTCACCGAGGCTTTCGCCGAGGCGATTCTGGCAGGAATCGAGAGCGAGAATTTCGCCCACGCCGCTCTGTTCGCGGCCTTGCAGGAACTGGTTGAAACCTATGGCGAGGACGCCGTCGCCGATTTCGCCGGGCGCTTGCCCGAGCGCATCAAGGCCGGCGAATTCACCGTCGCGGTGAAGCATTGAATTTTTACGGAACGTGGGGCGCGGCTCGTTAGGCGGGCGCGGCGAACAAAGCGCCGAGACGGCGAAAAACGCCACGCCCCGGCGCGGCGCGCCGGCGTGGCTGCGAAAAAGCCTCCGGCGCGGCGAAATCCAGCGACGGGGGCAGGGGCAGCGCCATCAAGGGGGCGAAAGCGCCGCGCAGGCGCTCGCTCTGGCGGCGCCATTCGGCGACGCGCCGGGCCGCCTCGGGGCTGGTTTCGAGGAAGGCGGCGATCTCGGCGCCTCGGGCCTCGTCCAGCAGATCGTCGGCATAGCGATGGAGGTCGCTTTCAGATTCTTTCCGGCCGCCTGGGACGAATGCGACCAGATGCGGGCGGCGGGCGCCGGAAATTTCGCTCGCCAGCCGCGCGCGCGCCACGGCCAGTCGCGCCAGCGCGCGCTCTTCGGGAATGTCGAGCGCGCGGCCTGCCTCGGCATAGCTCAAGCGCTCCAGCGCGACCAAGGCGAGAATCGCGCGCAGGTCGAGGGGAAGGCGGGGCAGGGCGCGCGCTTCGGGAGCCCAGGCAAAATGGCGCGATGAGAAATGGCTTGGCGAGTCGCCGGAAACAGCTTCCTCGCGGAGATGGCCGCCGCCGGCGAGGATTTGCACCGCCTTGTCGGCGACATGCCGGCGCGCCAGGACCGTGGCGCGGCGGAACAGGACGGCGTCGCACGGCGGGCCGGCGGCGGAGCCTTCCCGCCGGACGTCAAGGAGGGATTTTTGAGCGAGGTCGTCGGCGTCCTGGTCGGCGCGCGGCGAAAGACCGCCGTCGCCGCGCGGCCAGGCGGCCAGGAGCGCGTGGACATAGCGCCGCAGTCGCGGCGCAGCGCCGACAATCGCCTCGCAGACAAACGCCTCGCACATGGCGATCGCGCCTCCTTATTGACCCGCGCGTCGGGGACCGGATGGTCAATTCTTGTTAACGACTATTAACCGTTTCTGTTCACCCTGAACAGGGCGGAAGCGCGCGGGTCCCTCACTTTCGCGCCGTCTTCAACAGGATTTTCGCCGGCGCCCCCGTTTCGCGGCCCGCTGGCTCAACTTGGCGGGCTCTTGCCTCCGGGGCGCGCCAAGGCTAAATGGCCCGACACGCCATGTTGGGACAGACGATGACGATCACAGAAGCGGAAGCGGCCAGCGCGAATCTTCAGATGGGCGCGATGCGGGGCAAGCGCGGTCTGGTCATGGGCCTGGCCAACAACCGCTCGATCGCCTGGGGCATCGCCAAGGCGGCGCGGCAGGCCGGGGCGGAAATCGCGCTCACCTATCAGGGCGAGGCGCTGGAGCGCCGGGTCCGGCCGCTCGCCGGCGAACTTGACGCCCTTGTCGTCGGCGAATGCGACGTCACGAACACTCAATCTCTGGACCGGGTTTTCAAGGAGATCGAGCGCGTCTGGGGCGGGCTGGACTTCGTCGTCCATTGCATCGCCTTTTCCGACAAGGACGAACTGACCGGCCGCTATGTCGACACCAGCGAGGAGAATTTCAAAACCTCGCTGCTCGTCTCCTGCTATTCCTTCACCGCCGTCGCCCAGCGCGCCGAAAAGCTGATGAAGAACGGAGGATCGCTGCTGACGCTGACCTATTACGGCGCCGAGAAATGGATGCCGCATTACAATGTCATGGGCGTGGCCAAGGCGGCGCTGGAGGCGAGCGTCCGCTATCTCGCCGCCGACCTGGGCGAGAAGGACATCCGCGTCAACGCCATTTCCGCCGGCCCGATCAAGACGCTTGCAGCCTCCGGAATCGGCGATTTCCGCTATATCCTGAAATGGAACGAATATAATGCGCCGCTGCGCCGCACCGTGACCATCGAGGAAGTCGGCGAAAGCGCGGTCTTCCTGCTCTCGCCCATGGGGCGCGGCGTCACCGGCGAAATCCTGCATGTGGACGCCGGCTATCACATCGTCGGCATGAAGAACCCCAGCGCACCCGACATCGGCGACATCGCGAAAAAGCCCTGATCGCCCCCATGGCCGCTGGTTCCGCGCCGCGCCTGTTTTTCGTGCGTCATGGCGAGACCGACTGGAACGTGGAAGGCCGGCTGCAGGGCCGGCAGGATATTCCGCTCAACGGGGTCGGCCGCGAACAGTCCGCGCGCGCCGGGCGCAAGCTGAAGGATCTTCTGGCTTCGGCGGGCCTGCGGCCGGAGGAGACGCCCTTTCAATCCTCGCCGCTGGGTCGCGCCCGGGAAACGCTGGAAATCGCGCGGCGCGCCATGGGCCTGCACGGGGAAGGCTGTGCTTTCGACGACAGATTGCTGGAATTCACGTTTGGACGCTGGGAGGGCCTGACATGGCCCGAAGTCTGCGCCCGCGATCCCGACCTCGCGGCGGCGCGCGCCGCCGACAAGTGGAATTTTTGCCCGCCGGGCGGTGAGAGCTACGCCCAACTGGCTGAAAGGCTCGCGCCCTGGCTGGCCGAGCAGGACCGCCCGAGCGTGGTCGTTTCCCACGGCGGCGTCGCCCGCGCCCTGATGCGCATGATCGGGAGCTTGAGCGAGCAGCGCGCCCCGGTCGTGAATGTCTGGCAGGGCCGGGTGCTGGTTTTTTCGAGGGACCGGTTCGATTGGGTGTGAGGCGGCGGGCTTCGAAAAACCTGTCGTCGCGCGTCATTGCGAGAGAAGCGATGACATTTTTCGTTGTCGTTAGCCCGAATAATCGTACGGTTTAATCCTCATCACGCGGTGTTTCCAATGGCACGCAAAAAATGGTTGGCCTTCAAGTCCCCTTCCCAGCCAACCTTGCCGGACTCGGAAAATCCGCCCAAATTCGATTCGCCGGAGCGTCGCACTTCGCCCTGGACGCTCGCGGGGCGCGACTATCATCCAGATCGAAGCGGAGCATGATCCGGAGGCGTCCGACGCGCCGGATGAAATGGCCCAGTCTCCGCTTGCGGGCGGTGACCACGGTCCTTGCACGATCGTGCGAAAAACGGCCGGGCAGTTGGGATTCCCGCCCTTGCGCAATAGCGCGAAGCGCAACGCCTTGAGCCACCGAATGATGGATGAGCGGGCGGTCGCGCTGAGCGATTTCGCGCAAGAGAAAATTCGCGTCGCGATCCTGCGGGCGGAGCCCGGCGCCCCAGTATGGTCGGCGGGCCACGACATCTCGGAACTCCCGGTCTGCGGGGCCGACCCGCCGCGTGACGCGGATCCGATGGAGGCGATCTTGCGCGCGGTCCGAAGCTTTCCGGGACCTGCGATCGCCATGGCGCACGGCTCCGCCTGAGGCGGCGCCTTCGACCTGGTCTTGAGCTGCGACATCGTCATCGCCGATCCTACGGCGAGTTTCGCCATCACGCCGGTCAATCTCGGTTTGCCATACTTTACGACCGGCCTGCTGCACTTCATCGGGCGCCTGCATCTCATTATCGTCAAAGAGCTGTTCTTCATCGCCGCGCCGATCAATGCCGATGACGCGGTCAAACATGGCGTGATCAATCATCTTGTCGAGGAAAGCGAGCTCGATACCTATAGCTTGGCGCTGGCGTATAAAATTGCGCTCAAGGCCCCGCTCGCCATGGCGGTCATCAAGGAGCGGTTGCGGGTTCTGAGCGACTATCACCCCATCGCCGCACAGACGTTCGAGCGTCTCCAGGACATGCGCCGGATGGTCTGCGACAGCGCCGACTATCGCGAAGGAATCCGCGCCTTTCAGGAAAAGCGCGCGCCCTGTTTTACGGGCCAGTAAACGCCGCTCTCGCCGCGGTCTTGCGGCGCCCGGCCCTTCGGGAATCGGACGAGGCGACTTGTCAAAGGCCGCGACTTGGCGGAGAAGTTGCGTTTCATTCGGGCCTTCCCGGCGCCCGGTCGGTCGAACACAGCGAAGAATTGAGCCTTATGACAAAACCTCTCCTGGGCGCGATATCCGATGATTTCGAGGTGCAGCCTCCGCCGGCGGGCCAATCGGAGCGCCTCCACGGCATTGACGCGCTCAGAGGCCTCGCCGCCTGCGGCATCGTGATCCTGCACTCCGCGTTCATTCGCCCTTTCGGGGCTCCAGGTTCGCTCGGCTACCTCGCCTTGGGCGTCCCGCTTTTTTTCATCATCAGCGCATTTTCGCTTTCCTTTGCCTATGATGGACGCTTGCGGTCCCGGGACGATGTCATTGGATACGGCATCAAGCGCTACGCTCGCATCGCGCCGCTGTTTTATGTCATGCTTCTGGCCTGGGTGATCGCCTTGTTCATCCTGAACCACCGATTGCCGGCGTTCCCCATCATCTTGCTCAGCGCCACCTTCCTGTTTGGCCTCGATCCACACACCCAGGGCAGCTTCGTTCCCGCTGGCTGGTCGATCGGCGTCGAAATGCTGTTTTACGCTTGTTTTGCCGTCATTATCCGGATTCAGTCGCTCAAGGGTCACGCCCTCTTGCTCGCTGGAAGCTTATTGCTTTCCGGCTTGTTCAATTCCATCCCCTGGACCAAGGCGCCCGACTATTTTTACTATACCCATTTCTTAACCAACGCCCCGTACTTCGCCTTCGGTCTCGTGGGTTACCGGGTCTATCGGGCGATTCCGCCGGTTCACCGCAGAATCATCGGCCACGCTTGCCTCGTCGCCGGGTTCGCCCTGATCGGCGCCATGATCTTTTGGGGCCCGCAGCTAGGCCCCGCCGCCAGCACCAGGGTTCCGACCGGTTTGATCGCGGGCTGGGGGCTGGCCTTCTTCTCTTTGGTGCTGTCCCAGGCGCTATGGCCAAACCCGGTTCTTTCCAATCCGACGACGTTGTTTCTGGGCCGGATTAGCTACAGCATCTATCTCGTTCACCCGCTACTGATCTATTTTTCGCCTCTCACGCCCTGGCTTTCCCGCCCCGACATTTCGTGGCGAGTGAAGTTGTTCGGCGCTTTGTCCTTTGCGCTGCCGGCTGCGATCCTCTGCGGCGGGATCTTGTATCATGTCGTCGAGAAGCCGGGGCAGAACCTTGGACGACGGCTGTCGATCAGGCTCAATGAGGCGCTTTTCCGGAGCAAGCCCCGCGCCATCCGGCTTTGACGCGCGGGCGCCGTCTCATTCCGGCGCTGGCCCGCCGTTCCGCTCCAACGCCTCAGCCAGATCCGCCGCCAATGCGAAAAAGCGGCGACGCACGTCGGGGGCAAAAGGATTCATCCGCTCGATGGCGTAAAAAACTTCCGGCGCGTCATGGCGGACCATGTCCACCGCGCGCAGAAGCAGGTCGAAGCTGGCGGTGGTCATGTTGCGGGGCAGGGGCTCCATTTCGACCAGGACCTTGGCGATGAGATGGGTCAGGCCCTGCACCATGGCCGCTTCGCGGTCGTGCTCCTCGGGCGTGGCGAGGATCGCATTCAGCCCGAAAGTCTTGCGCATATAAGCCGCGAGCGGGCGGGCGCCGGACCCGCGGATCGGGCAGATCACGATCTTCAGCCCCTTGATCCCGCCGCGCGCGCTTTGCGGGCCGAACATCGGATGAGTGCCGATAATGTCCACATGATCCGGCAGTTCGGCCCGCATGGTCTCCGCCGGCGCCACTTTCACCGAACAGACGTCGAGCACGGTCGCGCCGGGGCGCAGATGCGGGCGGATGGCGGCGATGGCCGCGCTCAGGCGCGGCACGGGCATCGCGAGGATCACCAGGTCGCAGGCGGCGGCCGTCGCCGCGTCGCAAAGGGTCACGCCGCGAACGGTGGTCCTGCAGGGCTCTGGATCGGTCGCGCAGGCCGGGTCATAGGCGAAAACCGGGAACAAGGGCGCTAGATGCGACGCGGCGAGACGGCCGAAGGCGCCATAGCCGATCAGGCCGATCGTGGTCCGCGGCCTCGCTCCGGGCCGCCGTGTCGGGCGCTCGCTCACGTTCCGCTCCCGCCGCGCAGCCTTACTTCACCTGGTCGTAGGAGCAGGCGCCGGGAAATTTGTTGAATTTGATTCCGCCGCCGCAGGGATCGCAGCCGGCCACGAGGGCGCAGAGCGCGAGAATGGCGCCGAGCCGAAAACAAGTCTTCACGATCCCCTCCTGTCGCGATGGCCTTCCTTGTGTCGCTCCGGGCGCGAAAGTCAAGCCTTGGCAATGCCGCCGCCACGTTCTCCTTCGAGATGCGAAGCGTGAGGAACCTCAACCCGCGGGCGTTTCTTCCTTGGAATAATCGCAAGGCGTGGGCGGCCTCGCGACCGTCTGGAGTTCGGCAACGAAGGCTTCCGTCCGAGCGTGATGGCGACGGCAACGCCCTCGCCATGCCGAATTCTCGACAATGCCCGCGCGAAGCGGGTGGAAAAGACGGTGACGAACCAGACCGGCTCGCCCGTTTGCCGCATGGCGCGCTCCAATTCGTTTGGCTTGCGTTCAGGTTGCAAATCGTAGACTTCCCATATGGCGCCGCACGCGGGTGACGGATTCCGTCGCTTGCCCAAATGCCGGACAGGCTTTTCGGCTCCACGACTAAGGACGGCGCCCCCGGCGCCGCCACGGGTAGGACGGCGGGCGATCCTGTGCTATGGCGAAGCCGGCCGGCGGAGGGCGGAGCGCCATCGGCGCGAGAGAGATCAGGCGATGACGGACAGCGATACGGAACTCTTGGTGAAGGAGCAGCCCGCGCCGGCGCGCCCGCCGCGCGCGCTGTCGGCGTTGCGCGGGGCCGTCCGTCCCGATCTGATCCGCGACGAACTGCTCGCCGAAATCTTCGCCGCCACAGTCGCGGCCGCGCCGCACGCCGTCGCCATGATGACCATGGAGCGCAAGCTGACCTACGCCCAGGTCGATCACGAGGCCTCGTCGATCGCGCGCGGCCTGGTTCGGCGCGGAATCGGCCCCGGCGACGTCGTCGGCCTGTGGGGGGCGCGCGGGCCGGAGCTTCTGATCTGCCAGATCGCCATCGCCAAGACCGGAGCGGCCTGGTTGCCTTTCGACGCCGATGCGCCGCTCGACCGCATCGAAATCTCCCTGCTTGACGCCGAGGCCAAGGCCCTGCTGACCTCGGAAAGCTTCGCCGCCAAGGCGCGCGGCGCGATCACCGCGCCGGTGGTGACCGAAATCGACCTGATCGACCGCGTTGACCAGACGCCGCTCGATCCGCGCAAGGCGGGCGCGACGCCCGACACGCCCGCTTATCTCATCTACACCTCCGGTTCGACCGGGACGCCCAAGGGCATCGTCATCACCGGGCGCAACATCTGCCATTACCTTCGCTCGGCCAACGAAACATACAGGGTCAACAGGTCCGATATCGTCTTCCAGGGCGCCTCGATCGCCTTCGACCTGTCGATGGAGGAAATCTGGATTCCCTATCTCGTCGGCGCGACCCTTTTCGTCGCCACGCCCACGGTGATGGGCGAGGCCGAGGCGTTGCCCGAACTGATGGAGGAAGTCGGCGTCACCGTGCTCGACACGGTGCCCACCCTGTTGTCGCTGATGCCGCGCGACATCAAATCCTTGCGCGTCATCATTCTGGGCGGCGAGGCCTGCCCGCCGGCGGTCGCCGCGCGCTGGAGCAAGCCCGGCCGCACCATCTTCAACTCCTACGGTCCGACCGAAGCGACGGTGGTGGCGACCGTGGCGGAAGTGCGGCCGGACGAGCCGGTCACCATCGGCGGGCCGATCGCCAATTACACCTGTTATGTCGCGGACGAGGCCAGCAACCTGCTCGAACGCGGGGTCGAAGGCGAACTTCTCATCGGCGGGCCGGGCGTGGCGCGCGGCTATCTCAGGCGCGACGCGCTGACGGCGGAAAAATTCATCGCCAATCCGTTCGATTCGACGGGGAGCGACCCGATTCTCTATCGCTCCGGCGACGCAGTGGTGATGGAGGCCGACGGCAAGATCGCCTTCCATGGCCGCATCGACGATCAAATCAAGATTCGCGGCTTTCGCGTCGAACTGGGCGAGATCGAGGCCAAGCTCTCCGGCCAGCCGGGCGTCAGCCAGGCGGCGGTGGTGCTGCGCAACGACGACGGTCTCGACCAACTCGTCGCCTTCCTCGTCGCCGACAAGGGCGAGGCGCTCGAGGCGAAGACATTGCGCGCCGCGCTGCGTGGCGTCCTGCCGCCCTACATGGTGCCGTCGCGCTATGAAACCCTCGACGCCCTGCCGCGCCTCGCCTCGGGCAAGGTCAATCGCAACGCCCTGAAGAAGGAGCAGTTGACCGCTCCGGCCGCCGCCGAGGCGCAGGAGGATCCCGAGACAGAAACCGAGCGCGTCCTGCTCGACGCCGCGCAAAAGGTCCTGCCGCCGCAGACCATCCCGCTGGAGGCCGATTTCTTCACCGATCTTGGCGGCCATTCGCTGCTTGCGGCGCGTTTCGTCTCGATCGTGCGCCAGACCCAGGACCTGGCGGGGATCACTCTTCAAGACGTTTACAACGGGCGATCCTTGCGCGCGATCGCCGCGATTCTCGACGAAAAGGCGGCGGAAACCGGCGGGCCAAAAGACCTCTCGTTCACGCCGCCGCCGCTCTACCGGCGCTTTCTGTGCGGCCTGGCGCAGGCTGCGGTCCTGCCCTTCCTGCTGGCGCTGTCCACCGCGCAATGGCTGAGCATTTTCGTCTCCTACATGCTGCTGACCGACACCGACGCCTCGATCTGGCAGGAAATCGCCGCCCTGCTCAGCGTCTATGTCTCGGTCAATATCGCCACCGTTCTGCTCGCCATCGCCGCCAAATGGCTGGTGATCGGCCGCTTCAGGCCCGGCCGCTATCCCATTTGGGGCGTCTATTATTTCCGCTGGTGGCTGGTCCAGCGCATGCTGACGCTGACCCATATCAAATGGTTCCAGGGCTCTCCGCTGATGCGCCTCTATCTCATGGCCCTCGGGGTGAAAGTCGGCCAGGACGCCAATATTTCCGAGCTGGAGATCGGCGCCACCGATCTCCTGTCGATCGGCGCGCGGACGACCGTCGGCGCCCGCGCCAATTTCTCCAATGTCAGCTTCATCGGCGCCGACATGATCGTTGGCAAGATCGAGGTCGGCCCGGAATGCAATATCGGTTCATCCTGCGTGCTCGAAAACGACGTCGTGATGGAGGAGGGCGCCGAGTTGCGCGACCTCACGGCGCTCGCGCCCTTCACCCGGGTCAACGCCTGGGAGATCTGGGACGGCTCGCCCGGCCGTTTCGTCGGTTCGGTGGACAAGGAGACGCTCCGCCCCTTCCCCGAGGTTTCGGCGGCCAGGCGCGCCGTGCAGACCTTCCTCTATACCGTGATGCTGCTGGCGATCCCGCCGGTCGGCCTTCTGCCGCTGTTCCCGGCCTTCTGGGTGTTCGACCGCATCGACGAAACTCTCGGCCTCGCCGCCATGAGCCGCATGGCCTATATGGCCGCGATCCCGGTCATGGCATGGCCGACCTCCTTCGTCATGGTGCTGGTGACGGTCGGTTTCATCGCGGTCGTGCGCTGGACCGTGCTGCCGCGCGTGCGCGAAGGGCTCTATTCGGTCTTTTCCTGGTTCTACTTGCGCAAATGGGCGGTGGCGCTGGCGACCGAGATCACGCTCGAAACGCTGTCCTCGCTCTACGCCACCATCTATATGCGGGCGTGGTACCGGCTGATGGGCGCCAAGATCGGCAAGGATTCGGAGATTTCGACCAATCTCGCCGGCCGCTACGATCTGGTCGAGATCGGCGAGAAATGTTTCATCGCCGACGAGGTCATCCTCGGCGACGAGGAGGTGCGCCGCGGCTGGATGCGGCTGGAAAAGCTGCGCACCGGCTCGCGGGTGTTCATCGGCAATGACGGCGTGACGCCGCCCGGCGCCGACATCCCCGACGACACGCTGATCGGCATCAAGTCGAAGCCGCCGGCCAATGACGAGATTTCGCCCGGCGACACCTGGTTCGGCTCGCCGCCGATCAAACTGCCTGTGCGCCAGAAATTCGACGGCGGCGGCTCGACGTGGACCTATGAGGCGCCGCGCTGGAAGAAATTCGCCCGCGCCGTCTTCGAGGCGGTTCACATCTCCTTGCCGACGATGCTGTTCATCACTTTCGGCACCTGGGCGATCGAATGGTTCGGTCCGGCCATGCTGGAGGGCGCCTATCTTCGGGTGTTCTGGATGTTCGTCGCCGCCTCGACGGTGATCGCGGCGGTGATGACCCTGATCGTCATCGGGGTGAAATGGGCGACCATGGGCCGCTACCAGCCGGTGACCAAGCCGATGTGGTCGTGGTGGGCGATGCGCACCGAGGCGGTGGCCGTGCTCTATTGGGGCCTCGCCGGCAAGGTCCTCCTCGACCATTTGCGCGGCACGCCCTTCCTGCCGTGGTTCCTGCGCCTGTTCGGCGCGAAATTCGGCCGGGGCTGCGTGCTCGACATGACCGACATCACCGAATTCGACTGTATCGAGGTCGGCGATTTCTGCAATCTCAACACGCTCTGCGCCCTGCAGACCCATCTTTACGAAGACCGCGTGATGAAGGTCGGACGGGTCAGGCTCGGCTCGGGCGTCACCGTCGGCGCGGGCTCGACCGTTCTCTATGATTCCCACGTCGGCGATTACGCCCGGCTCGGGCCGCTGACCATTGTGATGAAGGGCGAATCCATTCCCGCCCACACCGAATGGTCCGGCGCTCCCGCCGCGCCGACCCGGCATGTGACGCCGGGCTGTCCGGCGGCGTGATCGGGGCTGGAAATTCGGGCGCGACGGACCCGGGGCCGCGCTTGCGGCGGGGCCGTCCGCCGGTTAACGTGATTTTTTAAACCAATCGACAACAAAACCAGGCGACAGAATGTCCAACGAAATTGACGCGATGCGGGTCTGGTTTCGACTCATTCGCCTTCATACCCGGTCCAGGGTCGCAATCGCGAACCGGCTGCGCGCCTTCGATCTTTCCGTCCCGCAATGCGACGTGCTCACCACCTTGACCGAGAAGGAAGGCCTGTCGCAGCAGGAGCTCGCCGCCCGGCTCTATGTCACCAAGGGCAATATTTCCGGCCTGGTCGATCGGCTCGTCGCCAATGGGCTGGTCGAGCGCCGCTCCTTCGCCGGCGACCGGCGCTCCCATGCGATTCATCTGACGCCGGCCGGACGCGATCTCGCCCAGCGGGCGATCGAGGCGCAGAGGAAATTTGTCGCCGAGACTTTCGGTCAGTTGCCGCCCCAGCGTCTCGCGGAATTCGAGCAACTGCTGGTCGAGGCGCGCGACTTGGTCCGCGCGCGCGGCGGCGCGGCGTCGCCCGAGGGGGTCGAAGCGTGAGTTCCGCCAGCGTGTCTGGGCGGTGAGCGAATGGCGGCGGCGGGTTTCGACGAATCCTTTTTCGCAGCTTCTGCGTGCAAGTGGCGGCGCGGTCTACAAAAAGGCGACTATTCTCCGCGCGAACTTCTGGGCGCGGTGTGGGAGCGGATTCTCCAGCGCAATCCCCGGATCAACGCGCTCGCCGCCTATGATCACGACTCCGCCCTGCGCCAGGCGGACGAGGCCGAAAGGCTTTTCGCGCGCGGCGAATCGCGGCCGCTGGAGGGCCTGCCGATCACCGTCAAGGACAGTTTCGAGACGGCGGGACTGCTGACGACCTGCGGCGCCGAAACGCTCGCCGAATATGTCCCGCGCGAGGACGCCGAGGCGGTCGCCCGTCTGCGCGCCGCCGGGGCGATCATTCTCGCCAAGACCAATGTCCCGCGCCTCACCGCTGATTTCCAGACCTTCAACGCGCTGTTCGGCGTGACCTGCAATCCCTGGGACGAGAGGCTCACGCCGGGCGGTTCGTCGGGCGGCGCGGCGGCGGCGGTCGCATTGGGTTTCGGCGCTTTCGACCTCGCCTCCGACCTTGGCGGCTCGATCCGCTGGCCCGCCCAGGCCTGCGGCGTCTTCGGGCTCAAGCCGAGCTGGGGGCAGGTTTCGCTCGCCGGCCATATCCCGCCGCTGCCGCCGCTGCGATTGAAAAATCCGCCCGATCTCGCGGTCGCGGGACCCCTGGCGCGCTCGGCGGCGGACCTCGATCTGGTCCTGTCGCTCGCGGAGAATCCAAGCCATGCAGGCGCGGCGCCGCGCAGGAAAAATCCCGCGGACCTCAGGCTCGCGCTCTGGCTCGATCCGGATTTCGCGCCGGTCGATCCTGATGTGGAGGCCGGCGTGCGGTTGGCGGCGCGGATTTTCCACGACGCCGGCGCCATGGTGGCTGAGGCCGCGCCCGCCTTCGCCTTCGCCGAGGCCTTCGAAATATACGTGACGCTCAACTTCGCCATCGGCTTCGCCGGAGCGCCACAGGAAAAAGCGCGCTTCGCGGCCGAGGCGGAAAAATTCGACCGCGACGATCGCTCCTATCCCGCCTTGCGCGCGCGGGCCGCGAAGCTGGACGCGGCGACCTTTTCCGTTCTGGCCGAGCGCAGAAAAGCGATCGGCGCAGCCTTTGCCCGTTTTTTCGAGCGTTTCGACGCGATCCTCTGCCCGCCCGCGCCCTGCCTGGCCTTCCCGCACGATTTTTCGCCCGACCCCTTTTCGCGCCGTCTTCCCGTCGGCGCAGGCGCCTTGCCCTATCATGACCTGCTGAAATGGGCGGGCCTTGCCTCGCTCGCCCTGCTGCCGGCGGCGGTGGCGCCGGTCGCGCTGACCCCGAGGGGCCAACCGACCGGGGTCCAGATTATTTCCGCGCGCGGCGAGGATCGGATGGCCGTCGGGCTCGCCGGCATGATCGAACAGGCGACCGGCGGTTTTCGCGCCCCGAAGTGAATCGTCAAAACAGGACAGGTTTTTTCCGCGGGCTTAACGCGGAATTTATCTTGGCGGCGCAAATTCGGGATTGGAGTTCAGCGGTCGTCAACCATGCGCCGCGATTTTCCCGGTTGGTTCGCGTCGAAAGAGTCTGGTCATGAGCGAGCAAGAGATTATCCTTCCGCCGTCGCAGCCGCGCCGCGAGGACGCGCGCGACCTGCAAACGCGCCTTTATCGGGAAATCGCCCTCGCCGCCGTCGAGGCGGCCCTGTTCGCGACCGACGCGACCGACGAGCTTCGCGCCGAGCGCGCGGCCGAACCGGTCCGGGTCCGGCGCGACGCCGCCTGAACGCCGGACGCTTTCCCGCCTTGCGAAGAGGATGGCCGGCGCCTATCTGGGCAGGAGCCGGATCGGACGCGGCCGATCGCGACAGGGCGAGGGAAATGATCGATCGTCGCCGTTTTCTCGCCCGCGGCCTCTCCGGGGGGCTGGCGCTTCCCCTGATCGGCGCGGCCACGGGCGTCTACGCCATCGGCGTCGAGCCGAATTTCATCCTCCGGATCAAACGCTATTCGCTGACGCCACCGGGCTGGCCGGCGTCCTTTCGCTTGCGTTTCGCGGTTATTTCCGACATTCACGCCGGCGAGCCCTTCATGGGCGCCGCGCGCATCCGCCGCATCGCCGAGGCCGCCAACGCCCTCGATCCCGACGCGATTCTTCTGCTGGGCGATTACAACGCCGGCCATTTCTTCGTCACCAGGGCGGTCGAGCCCCAGCAGATCGGCGAGGCTTTTTCGGTGTTGCGCGCGCCGCTCGGCTGCTTCGCCATATTGGGCAATCATGACTGGTGGCACGGCCCCCTCCTGACCTCGCCCTCGGACGGCACGGTCGCGATCCGCCGGGCGCTGCGCCAGGCGGGGATCGTCGTGCTCGAAAATGATGCGGTCGCGCTCGCCAAGGACGGCCAGCGATTTTGGATCGTCGGCCTCGCCGACCAGCTCATCGACGCCATGGCGCAGATCGACGCCAATGCCCGGAAACTCGGCGGCGACGATCTCGATGGCGCGCTCGCCCAGGTGAGCGACGACGCCCCGGCGATCCTGCTTGCCCACGAGCCCTTCGTCTTCTCCACCGTGCCCGACCGAGTCGCTTTGACCCTGTGCGGCCATACTCATGGCGGGCAGGTCAATCTGCCCCTTCTTGGCCCAGTCGTCGGCGATCTGCGATTCGGCCCGAAACATGTCTACGGTCATGTCGCGCAGGACGGCCGGCATATGATCATTTCCGGCGGGCTCGGGGAATCGGTCGCGCCGGTCCGTCTGCTGCGCCCGCCGGAAATTGTCGAGATCGAACTGGGCGCGCCGGCCGATGAAGCCGCCCTGTCGCCGGGTCTCTAGGCTATAATCTTACGCGACGCCCATCAGGGTGAGGACATGGGCCGCGACCGACCGCGACAGCCCGTCGAGATCATAGCCGCCTTCGAGGACGGAAACGACGCGCCCGCCGCAATTGCGGTCCGCGGCGTCCATCAGTTTCGCCGTGGCCCAGGCGAAATCGGCCTCGACCAGATTGATATTGGCGAGCGGATCTCGGCGGTGGGCGTCAAATCCGGCGGAAATGATCAGCAGGTCGGGCCGGAACCGATCCAGCCGGGGCAGGATCGCCACCTCCATCGCCTCGCGGAACTGGGGGCCAGAGTCTCCCGCGCAGAGCGGCGCATTGACGATATTGTTGTATTCGCCGCGCTCCGCAATCGATCCCGTGCCGGGATAGAGCGGCATTTCATGGGTCGAAAGATACATGACATTGGGGTCGGACCAGAAAATGTCCTGGGTCCCGTTGCCATGGTGGACGTCGAAATCCATGATCGCGACACGGCCCGCGCCGTGGACGGCGATGGCGTGGCGGGCGGCGACGGCGGCGTTGTTGAAGAAGCAGAAGCCCATCGGCGTGGCGCGTTCGGCGTGATGGCCCGGCGGCCTCATGGCGACGAAGGCGTTGTCCACTTCGCGGCGCATCACCTCGTCGACGGCCTGACAGGCGCCGCCGATCGCGCGGAAGGCGGCCGCCAGCGTGCCGGAGCTCATCGTGGTGTCGCTGTCGAGCCGGGCAAGGCCGTCGCGCGGCGACACCTCCTCCAGCGCCTGGATATATGATTCGGGGTGGACCCGAAGCGCCATTTCGCGCGTGCCGTTCGCGGCCTGGGCGCGAATCAGCGTCATGAATTTTTCATGTTCCAGTATGCGTTCGATGACCCGAACACGATCAGGCCGCTCGGGATGGCCGGGTCCGTTGTCGTGAGAAAGGCCAGCGGGATGGGTAAGCAGCAAAGTGTTCAATTCTGGCTCACAAACAGGAACAGTCGTTTTCGGCCCGAAAACCGCCTTCGAAGACTTAGCGAGGGCGGCGGCTGACGCCCGGATCCTTTTCTTTCGTTGCGAACATCGCGCCAATCGGCGCGCCTGTCCAACAAAGTTTAGGCCTTAGACCGAAAGTTTTAGCTTTCGGCGCTCCTCATCGAAATTTGATCGCCTTTTCGACCTCTTGACTATAGCGTGGCCGCGCCACTGTTGCCGAGTGGCAACAAAAGTCGTTAATCTGTTCGACCTTTGCCGCGGCGCACCTCGACGGGCGTGACGATCCGGACGATTATGGTAATTATGGAGTGAAAGTTGGCCGCTGCGGCGGCGTGGGCGATTCGGGGCGATTTGATGAAACTGCGGGCGATTATAGGCATTGCGTTGGTTTCGGCGGCTCTTGCCGGCTGTAACATGGAAACCACTCCCGATCCGACGTTGAGCGGGAAGGATCGCGAATTCATGTCTCTCGCGCCGGCCGGCCAGCCGCCGGGAGATTATCGCCGCTATATCGTCGACGATCCTACCGGCCAGAAGCCGGGCACGATCACCATCGACACTTTCAAGAACTTTCTTTATTACTCGCTGCCGAACCACAAGGCGATCCGTTATGGCGTCGCCACCGGCAACGAAGCGAGCGGCTGGACCGGCGAGGCCACCATCGGCAAGATGGCGGAATGGCCGCACTGGATGCCCCCAAGCGACATGCTCGAACGCTGGCCTCACTTGCGGCCGACGGCGGAAGCGGGCGGTCTGCCGGGCGGTCCCGACAATCCGCTCGGCGCGCGCGCCATGTATCTGTTCCAGGGCAGCAAGGACACGATGTACCGCATCCACGGCACCAATGAGCCGGAGCTGATCGGTCAGCACGTCTCCTCGGGCTGCATCCGCATGCGCGACATCGACGCCATCGATCTTTACAATCGCGTCCATCTCGGCACCAAGGTCATCGTCACCGACAGGCCGGTGACCTGAGGTCTTGGGCGAAAGCCCGTCCTGGCGCGGACGGCTCCACGCCTATGCGCGCGCTATCCGGGCGCGGCGACGGTTTTCGACCTCGCCGCCCTCTTTGCGTTTGACTCGGCGAAAATCGCAATGCAGTCCTGCCCCGCGCCAGAAGCGCGGTTCGAGCTGGCGCTCTGGGGCGCGAACTTCTCTCAATGCGTTCATAAAGTATACGCTTGCAGAAGGATGAAACGCGACGCCGGGCTGTTCGGCTGCTCGTCTAATAATTTATAAAAATACGAAACATTCTTCTCATTAAAATGAATACGAAATAAATCGAACCTTTATTAATTGAAGCACAAATCATCTTTGTTAATTTACGTTACGTCGGCGAACAGAATGCCGCAAGGGCGCCAACGAGCGCGACTTTCATCAGGGAAGCGAAAGACTGCCCGGAACGAGGCCGTCGCCCGAAATCCGGTTTTCCGTCGCTTTCCTCAGGGAGAGATGCGATGCCCCGCTTCCTTTTGCACTTCCCGGACGAGGTCAGCCCCAAGCCGAAATGGCGCGCGCGCCTGGACGCGATCTCCGCCGTTGGCAGGACCGCCGTCCCGCTCGTCTTTCTCGCGCTCACGCTCGTTGTTCTTTTTCAGATCACGGGCGGCGATTGGAGCGTGAGCCGCTTACGGGAAATGATTCCTTCCGCCGTAAAAGCCGGTTGAAGCCGCAGTCCGGGTGCGGGATAAGGCCCGTCTGTCGCCACCGGTCCATTTTCGATGCGCCGCATCTATTTCGACTACAACGCCACCGCGCCGCTGCGCGCGACCGCGCGCGACGCGGTTGTCCGCGCGCTCGACGTTGGCAATCCGTCGAGCGTCCATTCGGAAGGCCGCGCCGCGCGCGCTGTGGTCGAGGGCGCCCGCGCCACTGTGGCGCGGGCGCTGGGGGCGCCGGCGGACCAGGTGATCTTCGTCTCCGGCGCGACGGAGGCCGCCGCCGCCGCCTTGCGGCCTGGCGCCGGCGAGCGCCTGCTGATTGGCGGCGGCGAGCATGTCTGCGTGCAGAGCGGACATTCCTTCCCGGCCGGCGCAGTCTCGACTGTGGGTCTCGATCGGCAGGGTCGGCTCAATCTCGACGCTCTGCGCGTCCGTCTCGCTGAGTCGTCCGGCGCGCGGGCGATGCTGGCGCTCCAGGCGGCCAACAATGAAACGGGCAGCGTCCAGCCGGTCGCGGAAGCCGCCGAAATCGTCCACGCGACGGGCGGCGTCCTCGTCTGCGACGCTGTCCAGGCATTCGCCCGCATTCCTTGTACCTTCGCCGCGACCGGCGCCGATGTTCTGTTCCTTTCCAGCCACAAGCTCGGCGGGCCGAAAGGGGCGGGCGCGCTCGCGTATCTGCGGCGCGACCTCATGCCGGAAAAGGCCTTTATCCGCGGCGGCGGGCAGGAGCGGAGCTTTCGCGGCGGCACGGAAAATGTCGCCGCCATAGCCGGCTTCGCGGCCGCGCTTGCCGAGGCCGAGGCTCAACGCGAGGCGGAAATGGCGCGGCTCGGGCGTTTGCGCGACTTTTTGCAAGCCGGCGTTCTGGAAATCGCGCCGGAGGCCGCCATATTGGGGGCAGAGGCGGCGCGCGTCGCCAATACGCTCGCTTTCGCTTTGCCGGGGCTTGCCGCCGAAACCTTGGTCGCGGCTTTCGATGTCGAAGGCGTGGCCTTGTCGTCCGGCTCGGCCTGCTCCTCAGGGAAAGTGACGCCGTCCCATGTGCTGGCCGCCATGGGCGCGGCGCCGGAACTGGCGCGATCAGCGTTGCGGGTCAGCCTGGGTTGGGACTCGACGCAAGAAGAGGGGGTGCGCTTTCTCGAAATATTCGCTAAAGTGCATGAACGAATGCGGAGAAGGCTCCGGACCTGACCCGCTTCACCATATAACTCAACCAGCGGGCCTTGAACCCGCGTTAGGCTGGGAGAAAATCGATGGCGGCTGTCCAGGAGACTGTCGACAAAGTCAGAACGCTTGACGTTGACGCGTATAAATACGGATTCACCACCGATATCGAATCGGAAAAGGCTCCCAAGGGTCTGAACGAGGATATCGTTCGCTTCATCTCAGCCAAGAAGAACGAGCCGGAATGGCTGACCGATTGGCGGCTCGACGCCTTTCGCCGCTGGCGGACGATGGCCGAGCCGAAATGGGCGCGGGTTCATTACCCGCCGATCGACTATCAGGACCTTTATTATTACGCGGCGCCAAAAACCGCGGAAGGGCCCAAGTCGCTCGACGAGGTCGATCCCGAACTTTTGCGCACCTATGAAAAGCTCGGCATTCCGCTGCGCGAGCAGGAAATCCTCGCCGGCGTCCAGGCCGATCCCAACGCGCGCAAGGTCGCGGTGGACGCGGTGTTCGATTCCGTTTCGGTCGCCACCACCTTCAAGGCGGAGCTGGCCAAGGCGGGGGTGATCTTCTGCCCGATTTCCGAAGCGGTGCAAACCCACCCCGAACTGGTGAAGAAATATCTCGGCTCGGTCGTGCCGGTGACCGACAATTATTTCGCCACCCTCAATTCGGCGGTCTTTTCCGACGGCTCCTTCGTCTATATTCCGCCGGGCGTGCGCTGCCCGATGGAGCTTTCGACCTATTTCCGCATCAACGAGCGCAACACCGGCCAGTTCGAGCGCACGCTGATCATCGCCGACAAGGGCTCCTATGTTTCCTATCTCGAAGGCTGCACCGCGCCGCAGCGCGACGAGAACCAGCTTCACGCGGCGGTGGTCGAACTCATCGCGATGGAAGACGCCGAGATCAAATATTCGACGGTGCAGAACTGGTATCCCGGCGACAGCGAGGGCAAGGGCGGCATCTATAATTTCGTCACCAAACGCGGCGATTGCCGGGGCGACCGCTCGAAAATCTCTTGGACCCAGGTCGAGACCGGCTCGGCCATCACCTGGAAATATCCATCCTGCATTTTACGCGGCGAATCTTCACGCGGCGAGTTCTACTCGATCGCGATCTCGAACGGCTATCAGCAGGTCGATTCCGGCACCAAGATGCTGCATCTCGGCGCCAACACGTCGAGCCGGGTGATCTCCAAGGGCATTTCCGCCGGCCATTCGCAGAACACCTATCGCGGCCAGATTTCTGCGCATCGCAAAGCGAAAAACGCGCGAAATTTCACCAATTGCGACTCGCTCCTGATCGGCAATTCCTGCGGCGCCCACACCGTGCCCTATATCGAGGCGAAGAATTCCTCCGCCGTGTTCGAGCACGAGGCGACCACCTCGAAAATCTCCGACGACCAGCTGTTCTACTGCATGCAGCGCGGGCTTTCGGCGGAAGAGGCGACGGCGCTGATCGTCAACGGATTCGTCCGCGACGTGCTGCAGCAGCTGCCGATGGAGTTCGCCGTCGAGGCCCAGAAGCTCATCGCCATTTCGCTTGAGGGCAGCGTCGGCTGACGCCGGTTGCTCTTGCGTTCCCCTTTTCTCAAGGTTTTCACCATGCTCGAAATCGAAAATCTCCACGTCTCCGTCGCCGGCAAGAAGATCCTCGACGGTCTCACCCTCAAAGTCGCGGATGGCGAGGTCGCCGCGATCATGGGGCCGAACGGCTCCGGAAAATCGACTCTGTCCTATGTCGTCGCCGGCCGTTCGGATTATGAAGTCACCGAAGGCTCGATCAAACTCGACGGCGTCGATCTGGCGGAAAAATCGCCGGCTGAGCGCGCCGCGCTCGGTCTGTTCCTGGTGTTCCAATATCCGCTGGAAATTCCCGGCGTTACCACCATGACCTTCCTCAAAGCGGCGATCAACGCCCAGCGCAAGGCGCGCGGCGAGGAGGAGCTGGCGACGCCGGATTTCATGCGACGCGTGCGCGACGCGGCGAAAAAGCTCAATATCTCGCAGGACATGCTCAAGCGCCCGGTCAATTTCGGCTTTTCCGGCGGCGAGAAAAAGCGCATGGAAATCCTGCAGATGGCGCTGCTGGAGCCGAAATTCGCCATTCTCGACGAGATGGATTCCGGCCTCGACATCGACGCCTTGCGCGTCTGCGCCGAGGGCGTCAACGCGCTGCGCTCGAAGGAGCGCGGCCTGCTGGTCATCACCCATTACCAGCGCCTGCTCGACTATATCGCGCCCGACACCGTACATGTGATGCACAAGGGAAGGATCGTGCGCAGCGGCGGGCCTGAACTGGCGCTCGAACTCGAAAAGAGCGGCTATGCCGATTATGCCGAAGAGGCCGCGTGATGGGCGCGATCCTGCAAAATCCGACCCAGGCCGAGCAGGACCTGCTCGCGAGCTTCACCGCCGGGAAGGCGGAGCGCGAGCGCAAGGCGGCCTTCGACCGTTTCGCCAATCTCGGCCTGCCGTCGCGCCGCGTCGAGTCCTGGCATTACACCGACCTGCGGGCCAAACTGCGCGCCGCTCCGCCGCCCGCAAAAAAGCCCGACGCGGCGGCTCTGGCGCAAGCCAGGGACAGGCTCGGGCCGGTTGATCGCCTGCGGATCGTGACGGTGGACGGCTTTTTCAGCCGCGAATTGTCGGATGAATTGTCCACCGTGCCCGGCGTCCGCCTTCGTCCCCTCCTGGAGGACGATGTCCGGCTGAAGCGACTGGTCGAGGGGGCGGGCGATGCCCTGCTCGATCTCAACGGCGCCTTCGCGGAGGGCGGCTTCGTGCTGGAAATCGCGCCCGGCGGCCGCGTGGACGCCGCATTCGAACTGGTCGCGCTTGACGGGGGGACCGGCGCGCGAGGCCGTTTCGGCCGAGGCATGGTCATACTGGGGGAAGATTCGCGCGCCACGTTTCTGGAGACGCGCGGCGAGAGCGGCGAAGGCTTCAGCGACAGCGCGCTTTTCCTGTCGCTGGGGCGCGGCTCCGAACTGGATTACGCCTGCCGCTCGACCGGCGGCGCGTCGGTCGAAGTGCAGACTTTTGTCGCGCGACTGGAGCAGGACGCGCGGCTGCGCGCGACCGCTTTTGTCGCCGGCGCGCCTTTCCTGCGCCGCCAGCTTTTCGTCTCCTGCGCCGGGGAGAACGCCGAAGCCCATCTGTCCGGCGGCGCCCTTCTGCGCGGGCGCGAACACGTGGACACAACGCTGACGCTCACCCATGACGCGCCGTCCTGCATCAGCCGGGAAACCTTCAAATATGTCCTCGCGGATCAGGCGGAAGGTGTATTCCAGGGCAAGATTATAGTGCCTCCGCATGCACAGAAAACCGACGGCAAGATGCTGTGCCGCGGCCTGCTGCTGTCGGACGAAGCCTCCATGTCGTCCAAGCCGGAACTGGAGATTTTCGCCGACGATGTCGCTTGCGGCCATGGCGCGGCCTGCGCGCGTCTCGACGAAAGCCAGCTTTTTTACATGGAATCGCGCGGCATCCCGCGCGTCCAGGCTCAGGCCATTCTCGTCGAGGCCTTTGCCGCGGACGCTTTCGACATCATCGACGACGAGGATTTGCGCGACCTCCTCAAGCTTGACCTCAAGCGCCTGCTCGGGACGAATTTCCCCTGGGGGGCTTTTTCATGAACCAGCCGGTGAAGATCCCTGTCCTCGACATCGAGAAAATCCGCGCCGATTTCCCCATTCTTGGCGAGAAGCCCTATGGCAAGACGCTGGTCTATCTCGACAATGCGGCCTCGGCGCAGAAGCCGCGCGCGGTGATCGAGCGAATGGTCCGCGCCTATGAGCACGAATACGCCAATGTCCATCGCGGCTTGCATTTCCTGGCCAACGCCGCGACCGACGCCTATGAGGGCGCGCGCGAGAAAATGCGCGCCTTTCTCAACGCCGGCTCCAGCGAAGAAATCATTTTTACCCGCGGCGCCACCGAGGCGCTGAATCTGGTCGCTTCCTCCTTCGGCCTCGCCCATATCGGCGAGGGCGACGAGATCGTGTTGTCGATCATGGAGCATCATTCCAATATCGTGCCCTGGCATTTTCTGCGCGAACGCAAGGGCGCGAAGCTGAAATGGGTCGATGTCGAGGACGACGGCTCGTTCTCGCTCGCCAAATTCGCCGACGCGCTGACCGAGAAAACGAAGATCGTCGCGATCACCCATATGTCCAACGTTCTGGGCACGGTGACGCCGGTGAAGGAGATCGTCGGCCTCGCCCATGAGCGCGGGATTCCGGTACTGATCGACGGCTCGCAGGGGGCGGTCCATTGCGATGTGGACGTGCGCGATCTCGATGTCGATTTCTATGTCGTCACCGGCCACAAGCTTTACGGCCCGACCGGGATCGGCGCCCTTTACGGCAAGCGGGAATGGCTCGAAAAGCTGCCGCCCTTCGCCGGCGGCGGCGAGATGATCGAGACGGTGACGCTCGACAATGTGACCTATGGCGTTCCGCCGCAGCGTTTCGAAGCCGGCACGCCGCCGATCGTCCAGGCGGCGGGGCTTGGGGCCGCGCTCGATTATATGGAAGGCGTCGGCCGCGCCGCGATCCACGCCCATGAGGCCGACCTTGCCGCCTATGCCGCGAAGCGCCTCGGCGAACTGCCTTACCTGCGGATGATCGGCAATGCGCCGGGCAAGGGGGCTCTGTTCTCCTTCGAAATGAAGGGCGCGCACGCCCATGACGTCGCCACGGTGATCGACCGTTCCGGCGTCGCGGTGCGCGCCGGCACCCATTGCGCTCAGCCGCTTTTGGCGCGTTTCGGCGCGACCTCGACATGCCGGGCGAGTTTCGCGCTCTACAACACGCGCGCGGAAGTAGATGCTCTTGTCGCGGCGCTGGAGCGCGCCGCCCATCTTTTTGCCTGAACGGAATCACGCGATGAACCAGCACGCCGAAGCCGAAATTCAGCCGAATCGCCCCGCTTTCGCGGTGAAGGACGCCATGTCGCCGGAAGAGCTCGACAGGCTCACCGATGGCATCATCGCCGCGCTCAAGACAGTGTTCGACCCGGAAATCCCGGCCGACATCTATGAACTCGGCCTGATCTATCGCGTCGATATCGATGGAAGCCGTTTCGTCACCATCGACATGACCCTGACCGCGCCCGGTTGCCCGGTGGCGGGCGAAATGCCGGTCTGGGTGCGCAATGCGGTCTCCGCCGTGCCTGGCGTCGCCGGGGTCGAAGTCAATATGGTGTTCGACCCGCCGTGGGATCAAAGCCGCATGTCGGAGGAAGCGAGAATCGCGCTGGATATGTGGTGAACCGCCTCCGCGGGCGGCGCTCGAGCGGTGAACACCCTACGCTTGGCGTCCGGCTAGACGAACCCGTCGGGCGGAGAGCGGAAGTTCCCAACCGCGTGGGGGCGGAGGGTTAGAGGCAAAGTCCGAGCTCTCTCCGAGGTCGCATAAGCGGTGTCAGCTTCGACGCGCGTCAGCCTTCATCAGGCTGATCAACTCCAGTGATAACCGTGAACTGGCTGATCATCGACTGAACGTCCCGGCTCCCGAGCGTTCAGCATGCGCTCATGGGCGGCGCGCGCGAAAGGCGCCAGCCACCACGCGACCGGCGTCGACACAATCAGTGACGCCGCAACCACGAAAGGCATCAATGTCATGGCGAGATTCGAAAGCGGCGTCGCCAAAACCAGGACCGCGCCAATGCCGAAAACGACCGCCTGCACCATCATGAAAATCACGAGTGCGATAGTCGTGCGATTTGACATGTGATGGGTCATTTCGGCCTCCCAAATTTGCTCGCGACTCCTCTGGCCTAGAACGCGCAGAGATCGGACCGAGTTCCTTTTCAGGACGATTTTCGCGCTACCCGTTTCGCGCTGTCGTCTTTTTTCCAATGGAATGTCGGCGTCCGACGCCAATGAACAATGGATGTCCGCTTCGAGCCGGAAGTTTGCCGATTTCGCGGTCATTCACGAACGGGAGCCAAGCCGCTAGGGCGCAGCCTTTCGATAAAGTCCTGAAAAAGATACGTTCATCCCGCCGCAGACATCGTTGTCGCGCACGAACAGGAAATCCCCCGAGCGGACGAGTTTCAGATTGCAGCCGCTGACGGAATCGTCGTCCACGATCCTGCCCTGGCCGTTTTTGAGTGCGAGCGGGCCGGAAAATGAGCCGGAATTGATCGCGCCGCGCTTGACCCGCTCGGGGTCGAGCGCGCCATAGGTCGCCTCGCCGCTCGCCCTCAGCCCGTCCTTGGCCTGTTCGATGGCGATGTCGGCCTCGACGCGCTTCCAGCCGCCGACCCATGCGGCGGGATCGTTAGCCAGCGGGGCCGGTTCGAGCGTGGCGGAAGGCAGCCAGCCGCCGCGGCTCCCCTTGCCGTCGTCGTAATCGACGCAGACGAAATCGCCCCTTTTGCCGCCGAGCACGACCAGATCGCCGGGAACGAGATAAGCCTTGTCCTGGCATTGCGGCGCGACGGAAGGGCAGGGGCTTTTGCGGCCGCCATTTTTGCGGAAAAAAACTTTGCCCGCATCCGTCTTGATCCGGCCGATGACAAGATCGGGCGTATCGGCAAAGCCGACGCCCGAGCAGAAGCTTTCGCTATTTCCCGCCCGCGCGGCGAGAGGCGGAAGGAAAAGCGCCGTCGCGCCGATGAGGGCAAGGCGGCGCATCCGGCTCACGCTTTTTGACCGAATTCGCTGGCCCCGCCGTGCGCGGCGGACCATTCGGCGGGGGCGCGCAGGAATTTCTCCACCTCGTCCAAAGTCGCGTCGGGCAGATATTTCGTCCGGCGCGCGACCTTCAGCACGTCCCACCACGTCGTGAGTTGATGAAGCACGATATTCTCTTTCCCCAGCTCGGCGCGAGCCTGCGGGAAAATGTCATAGAAAAAGAACACGAAGGTATGGCCGCAGCTCTGGCCCGCCTCGCGGATCGCCGAGATGAAATTGACCTTCGAGGCGCCGTCGGTCGCGAGGTCTTCGACCAGCAAAGTGCGGGCGCCGTCGCGCACCTCGCCCTCGATCCGGGCGTTGCGGCCGAAACCCTTGGGTTTTTTCCGCACATATTGCATCGGCAGCGACAGCCGGTCGGAAATCCAGGCGGCGAAGGGAATGCCCGCCGTCTCGCCGCCGGCGATGATGTCGAGGCTTTCGTAGCCGATCTCGCGCTGGATGGTTTTCACCGCGAAATCCATCAGAACATTGCGCAGGCGGGGAAAGGCGATCAGCTTGCGCATGTCCGTATAGACTGGGCTCGCCCAGCCCGATGTGAAGATGAAGGGCTTTTCCGCATTGAACAGGACGGCGCCGACCTCCAGAAGCATTTTGGCGGTTTCTTCGGCGATCAGCTGCTTTTCCAGAGCGGCGGGGGAAAGGTCGGACATCGTTCACCTCTTGGCTTTGGCGCTGGTTTGAACCGGATGGGCGCCAAGGTCAATCGGCTGTTGCCCGAACCCTGCAGAAGCGCGAAAAGAGGCCATGACCGATCTCTTCGCCAGCGCCGGACTGGACAAGGACGCGCCGCGCCCGCTGGCGGAGCGCTTGCGGCCCAAGACTCTTGCCGAAGTCGCCGGGCAGGACCATCTGCTCGGTCCCCATGGCGCGCTGACCCGGCTCATCGAATCGGGGTCTTTGGGCAGCCTGATCTTCTGGGGGCCTCCCGGCACGGGAAAGACCACGGTCGCCCGCCTGCTGGCCAACGAGACGAGACTTCATTTCGTCCAGGCTTCGGCGATTTTTTCCGGCGTCGGCGAATTGAAAAGGATTTTCGACGAGGCGCGCGGGCGCCGCGCCGTCGGGCAAGGGACGCTGCTGTTTGTCGATGAAATCCACCGCTTCAACCGCGCCCAGCAGGATTCCTTTCTTCCTGTCATGGAGGACGGCACGATCACCCTGATAGGCGCCACCACCGAAAACCCGTCCTTCGAGCTCAACGCCGCGCTCTTGTCGCGCGCCCGAGTCCTGACGTTTCACAGCCTCGACGCCGAGGCGATCGAAAAGCTTTGCGCGCGCGCCGAAGCGGAGGAGGGCAAAAAGCTGCCGCTCGACGAGGAGGCGCGCGCGGCTTTGGTCAATATGGCCGATGGCGACGGCCGCGCCGCGCTCACTCTGGTCGAGGAAATTTTTCGCGCCGCGCGGCCGGACGAGATTTTCGATGTCAAAGGCTTGAGCGAGATCGTCCAACGCCGGGCGCCGATTTACGACAAGGGCCAGGAGGGCCATTACAATCTCATCAGCGCCCTGCACAAGACGGTGCGCGGCTCCGATCCCGACGCCGCGCTCTATTATCTGGCGCGCATGTTCGACGCCGGCGAGGACCCGCTTTTCATCGCCCGCCGGGTGGTGCGCATGGCGGTCGAGGACATCGGCCTCGCCGACCCGCAGGCGTTGGCGATCGCCAACGCCGCCAAGGACGCCTATGATTTTTTAGGCAGCCCCGAGGGCGAACTGGCGATCGCTCACGCCGTGGTCTATTGCGCGACCGCGCCCAAATCCAACGCCAATTATCTCGCCTACAAGGCGGCGCAAAAGCTCGCCCGCGAACACGGCTCGCTCATGCCGCCGAAGACCATACTCAACGCCCCGACAAAGCTGATGAAATCCGAAGGCTATGGCGCCGGCTATTTCTATGACCACGACGCCCCCGACGCCTTTTCCGGCCAGAACTATTGGCCTGAGGCGTTAGGCCGGCAAAAGCTCTACGAACCCGTCGAACGCGGCTTCGAGCGCGAAATACGCAAGAGGCTGGAATATTGGGAGAAATTGCGGCGGGAGCGGGGGGGCGCCTGAGAGTGCAGATTTCAGTTGCCGCGTCCATTCGGTGGATGACGCCGGGCCGCGCCTTGGCTATAGAGGGGCCATGCAGGCCTATCTTCTCGTCTTTCTCGGCGCCGGGCTCGGCGGCACATTGCGGCACACCGTGAATCTTCTCGCGGCGCGGCTGTTGGGCACAAATTTTCCCTGGGGGACGTTTCTGATCAATATTTCCGGTTCGCTGGTCATGGGCCTGCTCGCCGGCTTTCTCGCCTTCCGCACGGGCGCCAACTGGACGCAGCACGCCCGCCTGTTCCTGCTGACCGGCGTTTTGGGCGGCTACACCACCTTCTCCGCTTATTCGCTCGATTCGGCGTTGCTGTTCGAGCGCGGCGAGCTTTTGATGGCGGCTGCTTATGTCGGCGGTACGGTCGCTCTGGCGATGGCCGGCGTGTTCAGCGGCCTGTTCATCGCGCGGGCGCTGTCGTGAAAAGTCCGCGCGCCGGATCGCCGGCCAAGCCTTTAGCCCCCAAGCCTCCCACTCCCAAAAAAGGGCCGGAAAATGACGCCCAGTCGCTCGGCGTGCAAAATCTGCTCGTGACCGAGGACGAGGACGGGATGCGCCTGGACCGCTGGTTCAAGCGCCGAATCCCGACCCTCGCGCTCTCGCATTTGGCGAAAATCTGCCGCAAGGGCGAGGTGCGTCTCGACGGCAAGCGCGTCGAGACTTCCGCGCGAGTCGCGGCGGGCCAAAAGGTTCGCGTGCCGCCGCTCAATGTCGAGGCGCCCAAGGCGCCGGCGGTGAAGCGCCCGGAGCAGGCCGAGGCGGACGCCCGCGCGATACGCGACATGGTCCTGCTCGACGACCGCGACCTGATGGTGCTCAACAAGCCGTTCGGCCTCGCGGTTCAGGGAGGTTCGGGAACCAAAATCCATCTCGACGGCATGCTGCAATCCCTGGCCAATGCGCGCGGCGAGCGCCCGGTTCTGGTCCATCGCCTCGACCGCGACACGTCCGGCGTGCTGCTGGTCGCCAAGACCCGGAAAATGGCCGCCGATCTCGGCGAAATTTTTCGCTCGCGCGCGGCGAAGAAAATTTACTGGGCGCTGGTGGAAGGCGTGCCGCGCCCGGCGCAGGGCCGCATTTCGCTCTATCTCGCCAAGGGCGAGGGGATGGGCGATAACCGCCCGCCGCGCGGGCGCCACGGCATGGAGGCGCGGCGCGACATCGAGAAAATGCGCGTCGCCAAACATGGCGACGAGGACGCCCAGCATTCGGTGACCTATTACGCCGTGGTGGACAAGCTGGCGCCGCGTCTCGCCTGGCTGTCGATGAAGCCGCTGACCGGCCGCACCCATCAATTGCGCGCCCATGCCGAGGCCATCGGCTGCCCGATCGTCGGCGACCCCAAATATGGCCACGGCGACGAAGACCGCCGCCGCCGCGCCGACCCGAACCGCAACATTCCCGACGGCGTCGAGAACAAGCTGCACCTGCTCGCCCGCCGCCTGATCCTGCCGCACCCGAAAGGCGGCGCGCTCGACGTGACCGCGCCGCTGCCGCCGCATATGCGCAAAAGCTGGGAAATGTTCGGCTTCGACGTCAACCAGCGCGACCCGATTCTGGACGCGCCGGAGGAATAGGACGTTATTGCGGAAGATACGCCGCGCAGGCCTCGAAACCCGCGCGCAATTCGTTTTCCTTGAGCTTGCGGCCGATGAAGACGATGCGGCTGGAACGCTTTTCGTCGGCCTTCCAGTCGCGCTGGAGATCGCCGTCCAGGATCATGTGGACGCCTTGGAAGACATAGCGCTTCGGCTCGTCGGGGAAGGCGAGAATCCCCTTCGAGCGCAGGATGTCCGGCCCGTCGCGCTGAACCACCTCGTTGATCCATGGCATGAAAAGATCGGGATCGACCGGGCCGTCGATCTGGATGGCGACCGAGCGAACTTCCTCGTCATGAAGCACTTTTGGCGCGTGATGATGATCGTGGCTGTGATGATGATCGTGGCTGTGATGGTCGTGGTCGCAACCTGGGCCGCATTCGTGATCGTGATCATGATGGTGGTGATCATGATCATGATGATCGTGGTCGTGGTCTTCCGTCTCGAGGAACTCAGGCTCCAGTTCGAGGATGCGGTCGAGATCGAAGGCCTTGCGGTCGAGCACGGCCTCCAGCGGCACGTCGCATTTCCTTGTGTGGTGGATTTTGGCATAGGGATTGAGGCCGCGAATACGGGCCTCGACCTCTTCCCGTTCCTCCTCGCTCACCAGGTCGATCTTGTTGAGCAGGACGACGTCAGCGAAGGCGATCTGGTTTTTGGCTTCCGGCGCGTCCTTGAGCCGGGCGGCCAGGAATTTGGCGTCGGCGACGGTGACGATGGCGTCGAGCCTGGTCTGGTTCTGGACCTCGGCGTCCACGAAAAAGGTCTGGGCGACCGGCGCCGGGTCGGCGAGGCCGGTGGTTTCGACCAGGATCGCGTCGAATCTGCCCTTGCGGCGCATCAGGCCCTCGATGATGCGGATGAGGTCGCCGCGCACGGTGCAGCAGATGCAGCCGTTGTTCATTTCGAAAACTTCCTCGTCGGCGTCCACGACGAGTTCATTGTCGATGCCGATCTCGCCGAACTCGTTGACGATCACGGCGAATTTCCGGCCATGGTCTTCGGTAAGGATGCGGTTGAGCAAGGTGGTTTTTCCCGCCCCGAGATAGCCGGTGAGGACGGTGACGGGAATTTTTTCTGACGACATGCGAACTCCGGTCAGTTGCTGGGCGCGAGGGCCTTCTTCAACTCGATGATATTGTGCTTCATCATGGCAATGTAAGTGGCGGCGGGGCCGTTTGGCTGCGAAAGCGAGTCGGAAAAAAGCTCGCCGCCGATTTTCGCCCCGGATTCCTGGGCGATGCGCTCCATGAGCCGAGGGTCGGAAATATTCTCCAGGAACACCGCCGGCGCCCGTTCCCGTCTGATCTGCGCGATGAGCGCGGCGACTTGCCGGGCGGATGGCTCCGATTCGGTCGAGAAGCCTTGGGGCGCGATGAATTCGAAGCCATAGGCCGCCGCGAAATAGCCGAAGGCGTCGTGGGTGGTGATGATTTTGCGCGCCTGGGGTGGGATGGCGGCGATGGTGGCGCGCACGTCCTTTTCGGTCGCGTCGAGCGCCGCGTCGTAGTTCTTGGCGCGGGCGCGAAAATAATCGGCGTCAGTGGGATCGACGGCGATCAGGCCGGCGAGAATATTGGCGACATAGAGTCTGGCGTTGGCGATGCTCTGCCAGGCGTGGGGATCGACGCCTTTTTCGCCTTGGCGCGGGGTGATTCCCCTGGTGGCGACGACAACCGGCGCGCGGGCGCCCGAGGCCGCGATCAGCCGCGCCATCCAGCCTTCGAGATGGAGGCCGTTGACGACGATCAACTTGGCCGTGCTCAAGCTTTGGGCGTCGGCCGGGCTCGGCTCATAGACATGAACGTCGCCATTGGGGCCGACCAGCGCCTTGACCTCGACCTTGTCGCCGCCGATCTGGCGCGCGAAATCGGCGAGGATCGAGAAGCTGGCGACGACCGGAAGTCGTGGCGTCTCCGCCGAGGCGGGCAGGGGCGCGAAGGCCAAAACGAAGGACAGGGCCAAAACGAGGCGTATTTGCAGGCGCATGAGCGCTCCTGTTCCGGGCCGGGGCGTCAGCCCCTGAGATGCGAACGCGGCGTGATCCTGCATAGCAGGCCTCCCGCCGGGCCGGCGACGAGCGAGACCAGATAAAGGACTCCGCAGGCGAGAATGATCAATGGGCCGGAGGGCAGGCCCCAGTAGAAGGACGCCAGGAGCCCGCCATAGGCGCCTGCCACGCCGAACAGGATGCTGAGCAGGATCATCCAGGTGACGTCCTGAGTCCACAGCCGGGCGCTGATCGCCGGCAGCATCATCGCGCCGACGGCGAGAAGCGTGCCCAACGCCTGAAATCCGGCGACCAGATTGAGCGCGATCAGGCCGAGGAAGGCGGCATGAGTCCAGGCGCCGGCGCGGCTGACCGAGGACAGAAAGCCGGGGTCGAGCGTGTCCAGCACCAGCGGGCGGTAGATCAGGGCGAGGCCGATCAGGGTCAGACTGGAGATCGTGGCCAGAAGGATGAGCGCGGAATTGTCGAGCGCCAGCACACTGCCGAACAGGACATGGATGAGATCGACATTGGAGCCGCGCGCCGAGATGAGGACGACGCCGAGCGCCAGCGACAGCAGATAGAAGGCGGCAAGGGAAGCGTCCTCGCGCAGGGCGGTGGCGCGGGCGACCAGGCCGGAGCCGACCGCGACCGCGAAACCGGCGAGCAGGCCGCCGATCGTCATGGCCGGCAGCGACAGGCCGGCGACGAGATAGCCGAGCGCGGCGCCGGGCAGGATGCCGTGCGAAATGGCGTCGCCGGACAGCGACATGCGCCGCAGGATCAGGAAAACGCCGAGCGGCGCCCCGGCGAGCGCCAGGGCCATGGCGCCGACAAGGGCGCGCCGCATGAATTCGTAGTCGAGGAAGGGGCCGAAGAGCCAAGAGAGCAGCATGGCTCATGTTTACCGGCAAAGCGCGGCGAAGTCATCGTGGCGCGGGCGCCGGCCTCTTTTGGCCGCCGGGCCGGCGCCCGGGGGCATAATGTCGCGCATGACGCTTTCCGCGCGTGTCGCGCGGAATCCGCATCATTGGACGAGACGGCTTCTCTGCAGCAGCTTGGTGAAGATATTTTGCAGCGCCTGCGAGATGTTGCCGCCGACCGCGACCTTCTGAAAGAGGTCCGGCGAACTTGCGCAGGACTGCATGGCCGCGGCAAGCTGGTCGTTGGCGCCTCCCGGATTATAGGGCGCGACATGCTGCATGTAGAAGGAATTGTTCGGGATCGGATAATAGGTCGTGTACAGGGTCGCGACCTGAACGCCGGCGTTCTTGAGCGACGTGCACAGGGCGGTGTTGATCGGCGCGATCACGCGCGAACCATTGCGGTATTCATCGGTCACGCCGTCCGAGACGATGATCACATATTCCTGCGCCGAAGCCTGGCTCGTGCCGTCGCCGGGCGCGGGCAGAAGCTTTTGCAGGGCCGGCACGACGGTGTCGAACGAGGTGTCCTGGTCGCCATATTGGTTCTGGTAATCCGTCGCCATCAGGTCGAGCGCCCCCACCTGGGTCGCGAGGGCCCCAGTGTCGCCGCTGACGCTGGCGTCGGCGTTGCAGGGTGTGCTCAAGCTCGTGCTCGGCGGCGCGACCTTGGCGAGCGCGCAGGTTTGCTCGGCGTTCGCGCTAGCGCCGAACGAATAGATGGCGAACTGGAGTTCGTTGGGAATGTGGTTGGCGGTCTCGATGTTCGCGGCAAGGCTCATCAAACTCTGGGTCGCCTGCCGCAGCGCGTCGATGCGCAGCGTGACATTGTTGTTCCGCGCCAGGGTCAGGTAATCGAATTTGGGCGCGTAGACATTGGTCTCGTAATAGGTCTTTGACTGTTGCGTCGAGCCGCAGCCGCTCGGCGGCGAAGACGCCGAACAGGGGTGGACCTCATGGCAGGCGAAGCCGCAGGCCGCTTCATTCGGGTTCTGGTAGGTTGTTCCGTTGACGGTTGCGGTCAGGTTGGTCGTCAGATTGATCAGATTCTGAATGTCGGCCGATGTCGCGCCGACGCCCATCGACGGCGTATTGTCGAGCAGCAAGAAGAAATTGGCGTAGGCCGGAAGTTTTTCCTGAGCAATGCTTGCATTGCTGTCCATTTGCGAAATATTCATCGTCGGGCTGCTGGCGAGCGCGCCGAACAGATTGGGCGAGTAAGCCTGAAAGCCGACAGTTGCGACGACGTTCAGGCCATTGACCGTGACAGTGATGCACGGATTGCCGCAGGTCGCGCCGGACCCTGCCGGCGCGAGTTCGGAATAATATTTGCCGGCATTGGCGACAAAAGCGAGATTGGCCGCTGTTTTCGCGTCCTGGATCATCTGGGCGGAGCCGACATTGTTGACATAATCGCTTTCCGCCGCGCTGAGCGCCGCCAGCGCGGCGGCGTCGGCGGCGGATTTCAGGGCGGTTTTGGCCTGGAGCGCCCGGCTGTAATCCAGGGTCAATCCGACGGCCAAAGCGATGCCGATCAGGACCAGCGCGAACATGATCGCCACCACGCCCCGTTTGTCCTGCATGAATCCGTTCGCTGTCCGCCGGAAATGATCGAGTCGCACAGGCCTGTCTCCGTCCGCCGCCGCCCGCGCCGGATGATGTGGCGCTGGCCCTCGGTCGAGAACTACGGGAATTTTGTTGAAATTTATCGAAATCGATGGTTCGAATTTTATCGAAATCTCCCTTGTGCGAGGCTTGGCCCCGGATTCGACAAGGGCTTCGTCAAGGACCACATTGCAGGCGACGATTCGATAGCGTTCGCGTGAGGCCGCCTGTTGAAGGAACCATTTCAGCCCTATGACGACGAACCTGCGCTTCCCAGACCGGGAGGCGTCGCCGCGCGCGCCCTGGCGGCGGCGCGGGCGCCGGACTGGCTCGCCGCCCTCAACCCCGAACAGCGCGAGGCGGTGGAGGCGCTCGACGGGCCGGTGCTGGTGCTGGCCGGCGCGGGCACCGGCAAGACGCGGGTGCTGACCTCGCGCATCGCTCATATTCTCGCGATGGGACGCGCCCGGCCGCATGAAATCCTCGCCGTGACCTTCACGAACAAGGCCGCGCGCGAGATGCGCGAGCGCATCTCGCTGCTGATCGGCCCCGCCGCCGAGGGCATGGGGTGGCTCGGCACCTTTCACGCCATTTCCGCGAAAATCCTGCGCCGCCACGCCGAACTGATCGATCTTAAATCCAACTTCACCATTCTCGATACGGACGACCAGATCCGCCTGCTGAAACAGGTGCTGAAGGCGGAGAACATCGACGAAAAACGCTGGACCGCCCGCGCGCTCGCCTTTCTGATCGACAACTGGAAGAACCGCGGTCTCGACCCGAAACATGTTCCGGCGGGCGAGGCGCAGGCCTTCGCCAATGGCAGGGGCGCGGCGCTCTATACGCTTTACCAGGAGCGGTTGAAGACGCTGAATGCGGTCGATTTCGGCGATCTTCTGCTCGAAACCCTGCGCCTTTTGCGCGAGAACCCTGACGTTCTGCGGGAGTATCAGCAGCGTTTCAAATATATTGTGGTGGACGAGTATCAGGACACCAACGCGGCGCAATATCTCTGGCTGCGGCTTTTGACCCAGCGCGCCGATTCGGCCCAGCCGAGGAACCTGTGCTGCGTCGGCGACGACGATCAGTCGATCTATGGCTGGCGCGGCGCCGACGTGGACAATATCCTGCGTTTCGAAAAGGATTTCGCAAGCGCCAAGGTGGTGCGGCTGGAGCGCAACTACCGCTCGACCGGCCATATCCTCGCCGCCGCCTCGCATCTCATCGCCCGCAACCGCGACCGGCTCGGGAAAACCCTGTTCACCGACGGCGAATGGGGCGAGAAGGTCAAGGTCGCCGGCGTCTGGGATTCCGAGGAGGAGGCGCGCGTCGTCGGTGAGGAGATCGAGCAATTGCAGCGCCAGGGGGCGTCTCTCGACGACATGGCTATATTGGTGCGCGCCTCGTTCCAGATGCGCGAATTCGAGGAGCGGTTCATCAGCCTCGGCCTGCCCTACAAGGTGATCGGGGGTCCGCGCTTCTATGAGCGGCTCGAAATCCGCGACGCCCTGGCTTATCTGCGCTGCATCGCCCAGCCCGCCGACGATCTCGCCTTCGAGCGCATCGTCAACACGCCCAAGAGGGGCCTGGGCGAAAGCACGGTCCAGACCGTGCACGGCTATGCGCGGGCGAGGCGCATTCCGCTGATGCAGGCGGCGCGCGCTCTGGTCGAGACTGAGGAGCTCAAGCCCAAACCGCGCGGGGCGCTGCGGGCGCTGCTCGCCGATTTCGCGCGGTGGTCGGCCCTGGCGGGCGAGAAGCCGCATGCTGAACTCGCCGAGCAGGTTCTGGAGGAGGCCGGCTATACCGATTTCTGGAAACAGGAGCGTACGGCCGAGGCCGAGGGCCGGCTGGAAAACCTGAAAGAGCTGATCCGCTCGATGGAGGAATTCCCCGATCTCGGCGCCTTCCTGGAACATGTCTCGCTGGTGATGGACGCCGAAGCCCAAGAGGGCGGCGCGCGGGTCTCGATCATGACCCTGCACGGGGCCAAGGGGCTCGAATTCGACACGGTCTTTCTGCCCGGCTGGGAGGAGGGGCTTTTCCCCCACCAGCGCTCGCTCGACGAGAACGGCCGCGCCGGGCTCGAAGAAGAGCGCCGCCTCGCGTATGTCGGCGTGACACGGGCGCGGCGGCGGGCGAAAATCCTGTTCGCCGGCAATCGCCGCATCCACGGCCTGTGGCAGAGCACCGTTCCGTCGCGCTTCATCGACGATTTGCCGGCCGATCATGTCGAAGTGGTGGACGAGGCGAAAAGCGGCGGCTCCTATGGCGCCTATGCCCGGTCGCGCTTCGCCAATCTCGACGCCTTCGGCTCGACCTATGAAACGCCGGGCTGGAAGCGGGCGCAAGCGCGGGCAGGCGAGCCGCGCGGGCCGAAAACCATCGAGGGTGAAGTTTTTTCGCGCGGGACGGCGGCGGGCAAATTCGCCCCGGGCGCGCGCGTTTTTCACCAGAAATTCGGCCCTGGATCGGTCGCAGCCGTCGATGGCGCGAAGCTGACGATTGACTTCGACAAGGCGGGCCGCAAATTGGTGCTCGATGCTTTTGTCGAGTTGCGGGGCTGAGGCGAACCGATCGGGCGATGCGCGATTTCCTGACCTATATCGGCGTCGCCCTGATCGCCCTCCTCAGCGCGATCTTCGCCGCGCCTTATGTCGTCGATTTCAACGCCTTGCGCCCCAATATCGCCGCCGAACTGTCGCGGATGGCCGGCGCGCGCGTGCGGCTTGACGGGCCCATAGCGTTGCAATTCCTTCCCACCCCGCGTTTCAGCGCCGAAGACATTGATCTATCCGGCGATTTCGGGCGAGTTCACGCGAAAAATGCGGTTTTCATGCTCGCGGCGCCGGGTCTGCTGAAGGGCAAGCTGCAATTTGTTCGCGCCGAGTTCGACGACGCCGACGTCGCGCTCGACGCCGACCGATCCGTCGCGCCGGCGCTGGCGGGCGACATGCAGTTCGACGATTTCGCCCTCCGGCGCGCCGACGTGACCCTCCGGCGCGGCGGTGTCGCGGCGGTCCGGATCGAGGGCCTCGACCTCGACGCGCGGATTCCCGGTCCGCAGGGGCCGTTCGACGCGCGCGGGACCTTCGACTGGCGGGGGCGGCGGCTTGCTTTCGCTCTGGCCACCGACGTTCGGACGAACGACGTCCTGCCGCTCAAGGCCAATCTGATCTGGCCCGAAGACACGGGCCGCGTCGACTTCGACGGCCGCCTCGATTTTTCCGCATCGGCCTTCGAAGGCGACGCCAGGGCCGGGGGCAAGGCGGCGCCGGGGCCGTGGACGGCGCGCGCCTCGGCGCGCGTGTCGCTCGACGGCGCCGAGGCGCGCGAGGTCTCGGCGCGGCTCGGCGACGGACCGCTGGCGGATCGCCTGTCCGGCAGTCTCGGCTATCGAACGGGCGACGGACGAATCGTCGTGGCGTTGGAGTCGTCGCATCTTTCCCAGGACTGGGCGGAATTTTTCGCCGCCCATTTGGCGCATTCGCGGCGCCTGGCGCTCGCGGCGAAAGGCGGGGCGCCCTTCGATCTGCGCCTGGGCGTCGCGGACCTGACCTGGCGCGGCGCGTCCTGGTCGGGCGCGCGGCTTAACTGGAAGACGGGCGCGGCCGCCGAATTCCACGCGACGGGTCCGGGCGAGGCGCGGATCGACATTTCGGCAGCGCCGGAAAATGGCGTCTGGCGCGGCAAGGCGCGCCTACAGTCCAAGGATTTTTCAAGTTTAGCGGCGGCTTTTCTGGCCTCGGCGCCCAGCGCCGGCGCGGCGCTGACGCCAGGCGGCGTCCACGCGGTCGAGGCCAGCGGCGATTTCACCGCTTCGCCCCAGGAATGGGCGCTGAACCGCGGCGAATTCCTGTTCGGCCGCAATCGCTTTTTCGGCGCGCTCTGGTTCCATCCGGCGGCGGCGGGCGCTGCGCCGGAATTGATCGCCAATCTGTCGTCGGAGGCGCTCGATCTCGACTCCGCGCCGGATCTCGCCTTCGGGGGATTCGGCGGGCTCGATCTCGACCTTTCGCTGCATGCGCGGACCCTGAAATCGGCGCGGGCCGGCGTCCTGTCGCGCGAAGGCGGCCGGATCGACGCCCATCTGCTGCGCCGGGGCGACGCGGTGCGGCTGGAGCGGCTGGACATGAGCCGCATCGGCGGCGCCGATCTCTTCGCCGCCGCAGACTGGAGCGGGAATTTCGCCGGACTGCGCGGCGAGGCGCGGCTCAGGGCCGGCGATCTCCGCCCGCTCGCCAAGGCTTTGGCCCGGCTGTGGCCCGACGCTCTGACCCGCGCGCTCGCAGCGCGGGCGAAAATCCTTTCCCCCGCCGATCTCGCCGGCAAGGCGGCGGACGGCGGCTTTTTTGTCGATGGAACGCTCGGGGCGACGAAAATCGCCGTGACTTTTCCCCCCGCGAACGGCGCTGGGACGGTTGCGGTCGATCTGAGCGCGCCCGAAGGCGCGACGCTGCTCGGGCAGCTCGGCGCGCCAGTGGTCTGGACGCAAGACCTCGGCCCCGCGCGCCTGTCCGCGCGCGCCGAACCCGATGGATCGCTGCCGGGAGCGAGAAAGCTCGCCGCTTCGGTCGATCTAGCCGGGCTCCACGGCCAATTTCACGGGCGTCTCGGCGACGATTTCGCGCTCGATGGCGAGGCGAGGCTCTCCGGCGACGCCGAGGCGGCCCTCGCCCTTTATTCCCTCTCGTCCGGTCCCGCGCCCCTCCGCCTGTCCGCCCACGCTGCGTGGCGCGACGGCGCCCTCGCCCTGAATGGTCTGGCCGGCGACTGGCAGGGCGTCCGGCTCGCGGGCGATCTCTCCGCCGATTCGTCTGGCTTGAAAGGGGCGCTGCGCTGCGGCCGGCTCCCGGGCGCGGCGCTTTTCGCGCTCGTGCTCGGCCCGCCGCCGCCGGCCAGGGCCGGCGTGCTCTGGTCGAGCCTGTCCTTCGCGCCGGTCCTGATCGACCCGCCGCCCGCGCAACTGTCGGTGGCGACCGACGACCTCGAACCTTTCGGCGGCAAGGCCCATTTCGATCTTTCGCTCACGCCAGGCGCGCTCTCGGTCTCGCGGGGCGAGGCCGCCGTGCTCGGCGGATTGGCGCGCGGCCGCTTCGATCTGCGCCGCGACGGGCGGCAAGCCTCGCTGAGCGGCGCGATCGAGGTCAACGATCTCGCGCTCGAGAATCCGGCCTTTTCGGCGCGGCTCGACGGCAGGATGACATTCGCCGGCGGCGGCGTCAGCGCGGCGGCGCTCGCCGCGTCGCTCTCGGGCGAAGGCGCCGTCCGGCTGCGCGATCTCGTGATCCGGGAGGCCGCGCCCGACGCGGCCGACGCCGCGCTTCGAGCCAGCGAGACCAATGCGGAGCCTTTCGACGCCACGGCGGTCGCCAAAAATCTCGACGCCGCTTTCGCCCGGGCGCCGTTGCGACGCCCCGACGCCGGTTTTACCGCCCGGCTCGCCGATGGCCGATTGGCGCTGGCGCCGACGGATGAGGGCGGAAAGGGGATCGACGCCGAATTCGACCTGCGCGACGCGGCCCTGTCGCTGGTTTTTTCCGCCACCGCCCATGATCTCCCCGCCGGCTGGACCGCTCCGGCGCCCCGCGGGTCGGCGGTCTGGGCTGGTCCATGGCGCGCGCCGGCGCGAAAGGTGGACGCCGCCGCCTTCGTCGACGCCGTCGCCACGCGCGCGCTGGAGCGCGAGCACGCGCGGATCGAGAAACAGAAAGCGGAAGACAGGGAAAGGCTGCGCGCCCTCTCAGCGCCGCCGGGGGCGAATCAGAGCGAAGAGGCTTTTCCCCGGTAATGGTCGAGCAGCCGCACCCGCAGGGCCGAGGAGAGATTGGCCTCGCCGCGCGTCGCGTCGACCTCCGCAACCAAAGCGGCGACGCTCGTTCCGCGCTCCTGCGCCCATTCGCGTAAGGCGTCCCAGAACGCGGATTCGAGCGAGACGCTGGTGTTGTGGCCGGCGATGACCAGGGAATGTTTCCGGATTTGGCCGGGCGCCGTCATGACTCTTCGCGGTCGCCGGGCGTCTCGTCCAGGCGATGGCCTTCGAGTCGGCGTTCCGCGAGCGATCGGCTCTTGTCCGCCAGATCCCGCTCCGCCTTGCTCAGGCCGAATCGCAGGCGGTTTTCCTGCGCCTTCTCATCGTCCCTGACGCGCGCGCGCGCCTTCCGGGCGCGACGCAGATTGACGATCTCGCCCAAGTTTGGGGCCTTCTTTCAGGTTTTCTTGCGGAAAGCGTCGATCGAGACGACTTTCGATCCGTCGCTTTCGGCGGCGGGCGCCGGCGCGGCGGGTTTTTGCTCCGCGGCTTTGGGGGGCTTGTCGTCTCTGATCTTGTCGCTCTGGGCCTTGGCGGGCTTGCCGCGCGCCGGCTCGGCGGACGCGGCCTTGGCATGAACCACGGCCGGCTCCGATCCGGCGCCGCGGGGCTTAGGCTTTTCGGCTTCCGGCGCCGCGCGCGGAAGGTTGGCGACCGGGCCGGGCGCGGTTTCCTCGACTTCTTCGGCGTCCTCGTCGATTGCGTCCTCCTCGTCGGTCAGCTCGAATTTCAGGCCGAACTGCACCGAGGGGTCATAGAAACCGGTGATCGCCTCGAACGGAACATGAAGGCGCTCGGGAATGTTCTTGAAATGCAGGCCGACGTCAAAGCCTTCTTCATCGACCTGCAGATCCCAGAACTGATATTGCAGGATGATGGTCATTTCGTTGGGATATTGCTCGCGCAGCCGGTCGGAGAGTCTGACCCCGGGCGCCTGAGTGCGGAAGGTAATGTAGAAATGATGCTCGCCGGGCAGGCCCTCGCGGGCGGCGTCCGCCAGCACCTTGCGCACCACGCCGCGCAACGCGTCCTGAACTTGAAGATCGTAGCGTATCAAATCTGTCGGCATGGACCGCGTCGCATCGGTTTTCGCCGCCGCCGCGCGCCGGCATCAAAGAAAGTGGAGGCTTCTGTTGCCAGGCGCCTCCGAGCCCCGCCTGAAGCGGCTAAGCCTCAGGGCTTTGATTTCGGTCCAATCACCGCATTACGCGGCGACGGCGACCGGAGCATAGTTGTCGTTGGCAACTATAAGGTTGACCCGATAACGGCGGTATCATGCCGGACAGCAAGCAAAACCTTTCAGCCCACGTCGATCCTATTTCGGGCCCGCCGCAACCTTCCCGGAAAAGCAGGAAAGGCTGGGGTGGACCCGCCCGGTACCGCCCCGGGGTCCGTAAAACCTAGTGAGTTTAGCCGTCTACCGTCATAGTCATCCGAGGATGACGAAGGGAATATACGGATTCGCCGCGCCCACGACAAGATGACGGCGACAGGTTATCCGAGTCATTCGAATGTTTCGCGCCGCGTTCGCCCGGTCCGCAGGCGGGCGACCACGGCGTTGGCGGCGCGGATGGCGCGGCCTTCGTCGCCCGTTTCGGCCAGGACCTTGTTGGCGACTTCCGCCCAGACCTCGCAGAGATCCTGGGTGTCGGCCTTGTGGGTGTGGCGCGGCGCGTCTTCCGGCGTCCAGGGCATTCGTCGGCTCTCCGGGCCTGAGATTAGACTGGCGGCGGCCTGGCGCAAGGGCGAGTCGAAGCGACCGCTCGGACGCCGGGTCGTGATTGACAGCGCGCGCCGCCCAAGTCAAAGCCTTGCGATGGCGCAGGCCGCGATTTCAAACGGAGAGGGGCTCCTCGACATGGACTCGTCGAACGCCGCCCATGGCGGCGGCTGGATTTTCTGGTCGAAAACGGTGGTCGCGCCGGTCGCGGCGCTGAGTGTCGTAGCGCTGGAACATGCGCATCTGATCGACGCCGAAGGCGTGGCGCTCGTCTCGATCGCCGCCGTTCTGCTGTTCGCCTCGGTTTTCGCCGCGGTGCATCACGCCGAAACGGTGGCGCTCAAAGTCGGCGAGCCGATGGGCTCGATCTTGCTCGCGCTGGCCGTGACCGCGATCGAAACCTCGTTGATCGTCGCCGCCATGGCCGGCTCGGCCTCCGGGGACAATGCGCTGGCGCGGGACACGGTGTTCTCGGCGCTGTCGATCGTGCTCAACGGCGTGGTGGGTTTGTGCGTCCTCGTCGGGGCCGCGCGCTACCGCGAACAGGGCTTCCGTGTCCATGGCACGGTTTCGGCCCTGAGCGTGCTCGCGACCCTGGCGATCGTGACGCTGATTCTGCCCAATTTCACGGTCAGCCGGCTCGGGCCGCAATATTCTCCGACGCAACTGGCCTTCGTCGGCGTCCTGTCGCTCGTGCTCTATGGCGTCTTCGTCTTCGTGCAGTCGATCCGCCACCGCGATTATTTTCTTGCCGACAGCGGCGACGGCGGCGAGGCGGCCCATGCGCCGCCCTCGGCCGGCGTCACGGCCTTCAGCGGGCTCATGCTGCTTCTGTCGCTGGCGGGCGTGGTCCTGCTTGCCGAGACCCTGTCGCCGTCGCTCGAACATGCGATTCGCGCGGCGGGCCTGCCGGTGTCTTTTCTCGGCGTGGTCATCGCGACGCTCGTCCTGCTGCCGGAGAGCGCCGCGGCGATCGCCGCGGCGCGGGCCGACAAACTGCAGATCAGCCTCAATCTCGCGCTCGGTTCGGCCATCGCCAGCATCGGCCTGACCATTCCCGCCGTCGGCGCTGTGTCGCTTTATTATGGGAAGGAATTGACGCTGGGTCTCGACGCCGAGGGCATAACCCTGCTGATGCTGACCCTGTTCGTCAGCACGCTCACGCTGGCGACGGGGCGCGCCACCATCCTTCAAGGCGCCGTCCATCTGGTGTTGTTCGGCGTGTTCCTGCTGTTCTCCGCCGTGCCGTGACCGGGCCATTCACGATCAAATAACCTCGATCGGCCCGTTGGCGGCCTTCCAAGCCTCGAATCCGCCGGCGAGATTGAATATCCTGTCGAAGTCATAGCCCATGTCCACCAGCAATTTGGCGGCAAGGGCCGAGCGCCCGCCAGTGGCGCAATAGAGGATGATTTTTTCGGCCCGCGCCATTTCCGGCTTGTGCATGGTCGATTCTGGATCGGCGAAAAACTCCAGAAAGCCGCGGGCGGCGTGGAGCGCGCCCTCGATCTCGCCCTTCTCGAGTTCGAACGCCTCGCGCACATCGAGGAAGAGCACGGATTTCAGGCCCACGAGGGGGAGGGCGTCATGGACGGAGATGGTCTCGATGAACGCATTGGCCTCGGCGAGCATCTGTTTGAAGCCCTTTTTCAACGGCTGCTGCAAGGTCATTCACGCTTTCCTTCGTTGTCGTTCTGGCGGCGCGGCGGCGCAGAAGGTTTCCGCGAGGGTCGATACGAATTTGCCGACATTGGCGCCGCTCAGGGAATAGAACACGGTCTGCCGGGAGCGGCGCGTCTTGACGATCCGGTCCTTGCGCAGCAAGGCGAGGTGACGCGATATGGTCGAGATCGGAACTTCCGCGGCTTCGGCCAGCGCCGTGACATTGCATTCGCGTCCGGAGAGGGCGCAGACGATGCGCAGACGCGCCGGATGGGCCAGCGCCTTGATCAGATCGCAAGCCTCGTCCGCCGCCGAATCAATAAGGTCGATATCGAGCCCCTTGACATCCATGAGTCACTATTTGCATATATTTGAATATATGTAAATCTTAATTTGCGCGCCGCCCCGCGCGCTTGCAGGGACCACCGTGACCACGAGCAGTTTCATGTGCAGACGAAAAATCTTCTCCCTTCTTGGCCTGATCCTTGGCGCCATCGCCGCCGGCGCGGCGTTTTCCGGCGCGGCGCGGGCGGGAGCGTTTGTCGTCGAAAAGCGCGCCATCACCGACATGAAAGCGATGTTCGGCCAGGTCGAAAGCCGCGATATCGTGCCGGCGCGCACCCGGATCGGCGGGGTTCTGGCGAGCCGCACCGTGGACGAGGGAACGCTGGTCAAGGCGGGAGACGTCATCGCGACCGTGGCCGACGAAAAGCTGGCCTTGCAGGCGCAATCGCTTGACGGCCAGATCAAGGCGCTGCAATCGCAGCTCGACAACGCCAATGTCGCCTTGAAGCGGGCGCAAGACCTTCTGCCGCGCGGCTTCGTCACCAAGGCGGCTTTCGATCAAGCCAAGACCAATGTCGACGTTCTGCAGCACCAGGTCGATTCGATGCGCTCGCAGCGCGACGTCGTCCAGCAGCAGATGAGCGAGGGCAATGTTCTGGCGCCCAAGGACGGGCGGGTGCTGACGATCTCAGTGGTCACCGGCTCGGTGGTCATGCCGGGCGAGGCGATCGCGCGGATCGCGGCGGGACCGCTCTTCCTGCGCCTCAGCCTGCCGGAGCGCCACGCGGCGCTGCTGAAGCTCGGCTCGCAGGTCGCGCTCACGCCGCGCGGCGAGGACGCCGGCGCCGACGTCGCGACGGGTCTCGCCGCGATGCGCAAGGGAAAGATCGTGAAAATCTACCCCGAGATCGAAAACGGCCGAGTCCTCGCCGACGCGGAAGTCAGCAAACTCGACGATTATTTCGTCGGCGAACGTGTGCAGGTCTATGCGCCGGTGGGCGAGCGCGAGGCGATTCTGGTGCCTCGTTCGGCGGTGACCACCCGCTCGGGCGTCGATTACGTGCGCGTGTTGCGTTCCGAAGGGCCGCTCGCTGTCGCGGTGGTCTTCGCCGAGTCCTCGGAGCCGGGCATGGTTGAAATTCTCACCGGCCTCGCCCCCGGCGACAAGGTGCAGGTTCCATGAGTCCCGCGCCGACGAGTTCCGACACTATGAACGAGACCAAACCTCAAAACCCGCACGCCGGGGCCGAACCTTCACGCGCCCGCTCCCTCGGGATCGCCGGGTCGCTGACCAAATCCTTCATCACCTCGCCCCTGACGCCGCTGCTGCTGATCGCGGCCCTGGCGCTCGGCCTGATCGCCCTGGTGACGCTGCCGCGCGAGGAAGAGCCGCAGATCGCCGTGCCAATGGTCGACATCGTCGTCCAGGCCAATGGCCTGAAGGCGGCCGACGCGGTCAAGCTGGTGACCGAGCCCCTGGAGACTATCGTCAAGGGCATCAACGGCGTCGAGCATGTCTATTCCAAGACATATGACGACCGGGCGATCGTCACGGTGCGCTTTCTGGTCGGCTCCTCGACCGACGCCGCGATCCTGCGCGTGCATGACAAGGTGCGCGCCAATATGGACAAGATCCCGGCCGGCGTCCCGGAGCCTCTGATCGTCGGGCGCGGCATCGACGACGTCGCCATCGTGGTCCTCACCCTGTCGCCCAAGCCCGACGTGGCGTCGCGCTGGAGCGCGGACGGTCTGACGGCGGTCGCGCGCGAATTGCGCACCGATATTTCCAAGCTCGACAATGTCGGCCTGACCTATCTCGTCGGCGATCAGGCCGACGAACTGAGGGTGGAGCCAAATCCCGAAGCGCTCGCCAAATACGGCGTGACGCTGCAGCAACTGGCGGCCAAGGTCCAGGGGGCGAACAGCGCCTTCCGCGCCGGCCTCATCCGCGACAACGGCCTGCAGATCGAGACGGTCGCCGGCCGCACCCTGCAGACGATTCCGCAGATCGGCAACCTCCTGATCACCACCCGCGACAATCGTCCGGTCTATCTGCGCGACGTGGCCAGGGTCGAGATCGTTGGCGAGCCCAACGAGACGCGGGTCGGCCGTTTCATCAAGGACGGCAAGGGGTCCTTGAGCGGAACGCCGGCGGTGTCGGTGGCCATCGCCAAGCGCCAGGGCGCCAATGCGGTGCTGATCGCCCAGCAGATCATCGACCATCTCGCCACGATCAAGGGAACGGTGGTCCCGAACGACATCAATGTCGAAGTCTCGCGCAACTACGGACAGACCGCCAACGAAAAGGCCAACGAGCTTTTGTTCCATCTGGGGCTGGCGACGATTTCGATCGTGGCCCTGGTGGTCTTCGCCATCGGCTGGCGCGAGGGCCTGGTCGTGGCGATCGTCATTCCGACGACCATCCTGCTGACCTTGTTCGCCGCGCGGATGATGGGCTACACGCTCAACCGCGTCAGCCTTTTCGCGTTGATCTTCTCCATCGGCATTCTCGTCGACGACGCCATCGTCGTCATCGAGAACATCGCGCGGCATTGGGCGATGCATGACGGGCGGTCGCGCATCCAGGCCGCGATCGACGGCGTGGCCGAGGTCGGCAATCCGACCATCGTCGCGACCTTGACCGTGGTCGCGGCGCTGCTGCCCATGCTGTTCGTGTCGGGCCTGATGGGGCCCTACATGAGCCCGATCCCGTCCAACGCCTCCGCCGCGATGGTGTTTTCCTTCTTCGTCGCGGTGATCCTCACGCCCTGGCTGATGATCAAGATCGCCGGCAAGGCGCCGCCCGCCCATCACGAGGCAAGCGACGGCGGCAAGCTCGGCGATCTCTACCGCGTCTTCGCCACCCCGGTTTTACGCACACGGGAGTCAGCCAGGAAATTCCTGATCGTCGTCGGCGTGGCGACCCTCGCCTCGCTCAGCCTGTTCTATTTCAAGCTGGTGACGGTGAAGCTTCTGCCATTCGACAACAAGTCGGAGATCGCCATCGTCGCCGACCTGCCGTTCGGAACCTCGGTCGAGGAGACCAACCGGGTATTGCGGGCGGCGATCGAACGGGTGCGTGACATTCCCGAAATCACCTCCTTCGAGATCTATGCCGGAACGGCGGCGCCCTTCAATTTCAACGGCTTGGTGCGCCATTACTACATGCGCAGCTCGCCGGAAATGGGCGACGTGCAGATCAACCTGACCTCCAAGGACGAGCGCTCGCGTTCCAGCCATGACATCGCTCTGGAGATCCGCCATCGTCTCGAAGGGCTCAAAATGCCGCCGCATGGCTCGGTGAAGGTGGTCGAGCCGCCGCCCGGGCCGCCGGTTCTGGCGACGCTGCTGGCGGAAATCTACGGCCCGGACGCCGAAACCCGCCGCGCGGTCGCGGCGCAGGTGCGCAAGGCCTTCGAAAGCGCGTCCTTCATCGTGGACGTCGACGATTCCTACGGCGTCCAGGCGCCGCGCAAGCGCATCGAGATCGACCAGGACTCGCTCGAATTCTTCGGCGTCCAGCAGAGCGACGTGTTCCAGACGCTCAGCCTGCTCTACGGCGACACGGTGGTCGGCTATTCGCATCGCGGCGGCGGGCGCGAGCCCCTGCCGATCCGGCTGGCGCTCGCCAAGAACGAGCGCAGGCTCGACGAAGCGGCGCTGACGACGCCGGTTCCCGCCAACACCTTACCGGGCAGCCGCTCGGTGGTGGAACTGGGCGACGTCGTGCGGGTCGTCGACGAAAAATCGTCCTTCCCGATTTTCCGCCACAACGGCCGCTTCGCCGAAATGGTGACGGCGGAACTCGCCGGGACCTACGAGGCGCCGCTTTACGGCATGCTGGCGGTGGACAAGAAGCTGGACGAAATGAAATTCCCCGACGGCCTCGCCAAGCCGCGGATCATCTTCCACGGCCAGCCGCTCGAAGATTCGAAACCCGCCCTGCTGTGGGACGGCGAGTGGGAGGTGACCTGGGTGACCTTCCGCGACATGGGCGCGGCCTTCATGGCGGCGCTGGTCGGGATCTACATTCTGGTGGTCGCGCAGTTCAAATCGTTCAAGCTGCCGCTGGTGATCCTGACCCCGATCCCGCTGACCTTCATCGGCATCATGTTCGGGCACTGGATCTTCCGCGCGCCCTTCACCGCGACGTCGATGATCGGTTTCATCGCGCTGGCCGGCATCATCGTGCGCAATTCCATCCTGCTGGTGGATTTCACGCGCAACGCCAATCCGAAGAAGGGCCTGCGCAATGTGCTGCTGGAGGCCGGCGCCATCCGCTTCAAGCCGATCCTGCTGACGGCGCTGGCGGCGATGATCGGGGCGGCGGTGATCCTGTCCGATCCGATCTTCCAGGGCCTGGCGATCTCGCTGCTTTTCGGCCTCGCCTCCTCGACCGCCCTGACCGTCCTGGTCATCCCGGCGATCTATGTGGTGATGCGCGGCGGCCCGAAGTTCGACGACAGCTGAGGCCGGTCCCGGCTGGAACATTCGGCTAGACAAGCGGCGGGCGAAAGCCCGCCGTTTTTGCCGTCGAGCGCCCGCCGAACACGGCGCTGACCCATCGCGAAACCCGGAAAGCGGCGACTCCAAGGTTGCGCCGAAGCCGATCAACGGCTCCCGAAGCATGGAAGATCAACGTCGGCCAGGCAGTGGATCTGCTGGGCCAGGGGCGGAGACGCGTCGCGAGAGGGGCGCCAATCTCCCAGCGCCTCGACGGGTTTGTTAATGTTGCATTTGACACCATAGCTAGAATAGCATATATGCGCTAATGCGCTTAAGCGTTATGGAGAATTTGTTAATGATCGACCTCGTTTCGATCCTGTCCGCCTTGGCCGAGCCCACCCGCCTTGCCGCGATTCGCCTTCTGTGGGACGGCGAGGAACATTGCGTTTGCGAGCTGATGGGGAAAGTCGAGGCGAGCCAGTCGCGCATGTCGCGGCATATGGCCA
>JAKAJL010000063.1 GCA_021813805.1 Pseudomonadota bacterium
GGCGCTTCCTGGACGATGGTCGCGCCATTGACGAGATGCTCGGCCGGGATCAGCACGCCGTCGAGGAACATGGCGTGTTTCGGCGACACCAGCAGGTCGCGCGCCGGGACGTTTTCATCGAGCGATCTCGCCTTGAAGCGGATGGGGAGAAGATCGGGACTGTTGCCGGCGAAGCGGGCCGAATAGGCGCGTTGCCCGACCCATTTCAGCGGCCGAAGCGCGCCTGACATGGTGCGGACAAGATCGCCGATCCGCAATTCCTCGACCGCGATTTCGCCGCGCTCGGTCGAAGTCCGCGTGCCTGCAAGGAAACATGCCGTTTCCGTAAATGTGATGCGTTCGAGGCCGGTGGGATCGAGGCTGACCGTATAGCCGGTCGGTCGGCGCGGTTCCCGAATAGCTGACATTGGCGAAGGTCGTGGTTCCGAGATTGGTGGTGACCGACAGCGAACTTGCGCCATAGGTCACCGAGATCACATCGGAGCCCGGCAGGGCGATGGAATCCCCGATCGCCACGCCGGCGAGCGGATCGCTGATCGTGCTTCCGGGATGGCGGAAGGCGAATGTGCCGTCGTCGACCGAATTCTCGAAATAGAAGCCCGAATTGCCGGAACCGCTGTTCGGCGTCGCGCTCAGCACCAGTTCGCCGCCGTCGTCGACCAGATAGATCTCGCCAGAATCGCTCGGCGCCAGGACATAGGTGACCGCGCCGGGGCCGAAGGCGCCGACCTCGCCGAAATTGGCGCCAGAAAAACCGTCGATCGTCAGCGTCGCGGACGAGGCGCCGAGCAGGGCGTCGGCATAGAGACGCCGGGGAAATTGGCCGCCCCGAAACTCAGGAAGCCGATCTGCAGATTGCCCCCGGCCGCCGTCTGCCCCGCCTCTGCTGGTAGAGACTGTCGAGATAAAGATTGGCGATGTCGTCATAGCCGCTCGGATTGCCCGGCGCCGTGACATTCACAGTCGCCGCCCCGCCGTTCTGCGGAACGCCGCTTGTCCAGTTCGCCGCCGTGCTCCATTCATAGACTTGAAAGTTGAAGCCGTTGTTGCTGATCGTCGTCGTCGCGGCCTGCTGAAACGTGTTGCTCACCGCCCCCTCCCCAGAAGTGGTTTGGACTCTTGATCGCGGTCTGCCGCGCGACAACGGCTTGTTTGGCTAACATGTTTTTCTTTTGTATAAATATAACTTACTTTACGAGAGCGGTGTAGTTCGCGAATAGCGCAGTCTGACGGGAGTCAGCCAAATCGCCCATCCGCCACGATCGAATTCCAAACTGCGCGAACAGAGAATTTTTCGGATCGGGCTGGCGTTCTTTTCTGTTTCAGCCGCGGCGCTTCGGTGAGGAGGGCGGCATCGGCCCCAATCGTTGGGGCGGACCGGCCGATCGCGCAACGCCGGGTCTTGCGCCGAAACGTAAATCCTCGCGACCGCGGGTGTCGACGCCGCCGAGCAAGGCGCCGAAATCCGTTGCGTCGGCGTGTGTTTTGGCGAAACGAGAAAAATGCTATGAGCGCGTGCACCGTCGCTGTCGACAGGCGACGCAGATTGCAAAGGTTCCGCATGCCCGAAAGCCGTTACGACGAACTGGTCGCCCATGCCGTGAAATCCATCATGGCGGCCGATGTCTGGTCGAAGCCTTATCCGCATATGATCTTCGGCGACTTCTGGCCCGAGGATTTTTACCGCGAATTGCTCGCCAGACGTCCGGAAGAAAAGAATTATGCCCAGCTCAACGGCGCGAACACTCGGCGGCAATTCACATTGTTTGACGGCTCGAGCGACGCGGGCGACGACGAGCGCCGCGCGCTGTGGAAGCTCGTCTCCGACGTCTGCTCCTCGCCGGAACTCGAAAACGCGCTGCGGGCGCGGCTCGACGAGGGCCTGCGCATCCGCGCCAAAGGGGCGAAATCGGCCTGGCCCGTGCCGATGTATCCCCGGCCCGTGCTCTATTGCGATTATGAAGGTTACAGGATCAAGCCGCACCCGGACACGCGCCGCAAGGTGCTGACCATGCTGATCTACATGCCCGAGGACGACAGCCAGAGGGAACTCGGCACGACGCTTTACCGGCTTTCGCCGCAGGGCCTGTTCTCGTGGAAACATTTCGGGCTGGCGGAGGAAAAGACCGCGCCCTTCCTGCCCAATACCGGCGTCGCCTTCGTGGTCATCCATCCGGCCCACGATTTCCTGCACGCGAGCTGGCACGGACGGGAATCGATCGCGCTGCCCAACAGCAAGCCGCGCTTCACCCTTTTGAACACCTATTACGCCGAACCGGTCGAGAAGGCGGTTTACTGAGCCGCCGGCCCGGCGCAGGATGAGCCCCTATTGGGAGGAGGGGCCATGTTCCGCGACGAATTCGGCGAAAGACGCTGGCCCGTGCTCGCCGTCGCGCTGGGGCTGGTCTTCTCGCCCGTGCTGGCGATTCTGGTGAACAAATCGCTCCCGCCATGGGGGTTCCTGTCCGTCGAATGGCGCAACCTGCTGTTCCTCGTTCTCACGCCCTTCGTGCTCGGCGTGGTCAGCGAGGCGCGACCGGTGGCGATCGGCGACCTTGAGGCGCGCGATGGCTCGATCGTGTTCGCTGTCGTCATCCTGATCCTGTGGTTTCTCATGCTGCTCAAGGGCTGGGCTTTCGATCTCCGGGCCAGCGGCGCGTCGTTTGGCCTGTTGGTCTCGCAGGTCGCGGGTTTCCACGCCGGGCGCTGGATCGGGCGCATCCCGCGTCATCGCCTGCCGGACGATCCCCGGACGGGTTGAACCGGTCAGCGCGGCGGGCCATATTCGCGGACATGAATATCGAGGCGAAACCTGAAGAAAGCGACGCCTGCGAACTGAAGCTCGGCGTCGGCGGCATGACCTGCGCGGCTTGCGTGCGCCATGTCGAAAAGGCCCTGAAACAGGCGCCCGGCGTGATCGACGCCCACGTCAATCTGGTGGGCGAGCGCGCCGACCTGAAACTCGCGCCTGGCGCCGACCTTGGCGAGATCGCGGCGCGGGTCAAGGAAGCCGGCTACGAGCCGCGCATGACCCATATCGAGCTCGGCGTCGGCGGCATGACCTGCGCCGCTTGCGCCGCCCATGTCGAAAAGGCGCTGAAATCCACGCCAGGCGTGATCTCGGCGCGGGTCAATCTCGCGACCGAGCGCGCCTATGTCGATGGCGTCGAGGGCGTGGTCGAGGCGGCGGCGCTGGCGAAAGCCGTGCGCGGCGCCGGCTATGAGCCGCGCCCGCTGGAAGCCAGGGGCGCGGCGCTCGATCCGGTCGCGCGCCGCGCCGCCGAAACCGAAATCATGCGCCGGCGCTTTTTGCTTGCCGCTGTTTTCGCCGCGCCGGTGAGTTTTCTGGAAATGGGGGGGCATGCCTCGCCGGCCTTCGCCGCCTGGCTTCATGGCGTCTTCGGCCATCAATTTCTGATGGTCCTGATCGCCGCGCTGACCACATTCGTGCTGTTCGGTCCCGGCCGGCGCTTCTTCACCCTTGGTCTGCCTTCGTTGCTGCGCGGCGCGCCGGACATGAACGCCCTGGTCGCGCTCGGGGCCGGCGCGGCGTACCTCTATTCGCTGCTGGCGACGTTCGCGCCGCAGATTCTGCCCGAGGGCGCGCGCCATTCCTATTTCGAATCCGCCGCCACCATCGTCGCCTTCATCCTGCTCGGGCGCTGGCTGGAGGCGCGATCGCGCGGCCGGGCCGCGGACGCCATCGGCAGGCTGGCGCGGCTCCAGCCGAAGATCGCCCATGTCAGGCGCCAGAATGGACATGGAACGGCCGCCGTCCTCGACCTTCCGGTCGAACAGGTCCTGGTCGGCGACATCATCGAGACGCGACCGGGCGAGTCGATCCCGGTCGATGGCGTGGTGACCGAAGGCGCCAGCCATGTCGACGAGAGCTTCATTTCCGGCGAAGCGGCGCCCGTGGCGAAAAAACCTGGCGACCTTGTCACAGGCGGCAGCGTCAATCTCGCCGGCGCCTTCGCGTTCCGCGCGACCAAGGTCGGCGCCGACACCTTTCTCGCCGACGTCATCCGCATGGTCGAGACGGCGCAGGGCGCGCGGCTGCCGATCCAGGACCTCGCCGACCGCGTCACCGCGATCTTCGTGCCCGCCGTGATGGCGGCGGCTCTCGCGACTTTCGCGTTCTGGCTCTATTTCGCCGGCCTGTCCAATCTGACCCTCGCCTTGGTGAGCGCTGTCAATGTGCTGATCATCGCCTGCCCCTGCGCCATGGGCCTCGCCACGCCGGCGGCCCTGGTCACGGGGACCGGGCGGGCGGCGGAGCTGGGCGTGATCTTCCGCCAGGGCGACGCTCTGCAGACTCTGTGCGGCGTCAAGACCGTCGCTTTCGACAAGACGGGGACGCTCACCGAAGGCCGGCCGGTCCTGACCCGGATCGTCGCGGGAGAAGGTTTCGAGGCGAATGATCTCCTGGCGCTTGCGGCGGCGGTCGAAGCGCGCTCGGAACATCCCCTGGGCCGGGCGCTGGTGGAGGCGGCCAAGGCCCGCCAAGCCCCGCGGGGAATAAAGAGCTCAGGCGACGCGGGACAGGTCGCGCATTTCGCCTATCAGCCCGGCCTCGGCGTGACCGGCGAGGTCGAGGGCCGAAAAGTCGCGGTCGGCTCGGCGGAGTTTCTGGACTCGCTTGGCGCCACGGCCGAAACCTTCGCGCGGACGGCCGAGGATCTGGCGGGGCAGGGCGCCTCCTGCTTCTTCATCGCGGTGGACGGCAAGCCCGCGGGACTTTTCGCCTTTTCCGACCCGCCGCGCCCTCAGGCCGCGCTGGCGGTGAAGGCTCTGCACGAACTCGGCCTGCGCGTTGCTCTGATCACCGGCGACCGCGAGGCCACTGCGCGTTTCGTGGGCCAAAAAATCGGCGTCGACGAAATTTTCGCCGGCCGGCGGCCCGAGGGCAAGGTGGCGGCCTTGCGCGAGCTCAGCCGATCTGGACCTGTCGCCTTCGTCGGCGACGGGATCAACGACGCGCCGGCGCTGGCCGCCGCGGAAGTCGGAATCGCCATGGGGGCGGGGACCGACATTGCGGTCGAAAGCGCGCAGGTTGCGCTGATGTCGAGCGATCTCGGCAAGGTGGCGCAGGCCTTCGCCCTGTCGCGGGCCACCCTGCGCAACATCAAGCAGAATCTCGGCTGGGCCTTCGGCTATAACGTCGTTCTGATCCCCGTGGCGATGGGCGCGCTTTATCCCGCCTTCGGAATCATGCTCAATCCGAGCCTCGGCGCCGCCGCGATGGCGTCGTCGAGCCTTTTCGTCCTCGGCAACGCCCTGCGCCTGCGGCAATTTGCCGTCCCTTCCCTTTCAGATGGAGACAAGCCCATGTCGTCCCAACCCCAATCCACGCCTTCTTCCACGACCTTCGCCGTCTCCGACATGACCTGCGGCCATTGCGCGGCGCGCGTGAAAAAAGCCGTGCTTTCCGTTGAGCCGGGGGCGGAAGTCGAGGTCGATCTGGGCTCCGGCGACGTCACGGTGGCGCCCGCCGTCAGCGACCCCCCCGCGGTCGCAAGAGCCATCACTGAGTCGGGCTATCCGGCGCGCGAAAAAAAGTTGGATGAGAAATAGACCTTTTCACGATATTCGAATATATGGGTGTTGATCTGAGTCAAGCGCGCCGGCGCGATCGGCGCGACTTTCTCAATCGTCGCGGCATTCCGCGCCTTTCTGCGTCAGGACAACGAGATGGACGACGACACAATCATCACCGGCCCGCTCTATGCGGCCCGCAAGAAGGTCTATCCCCAGGCCACCCACGGCACGTTCCGCAACATCAAATGGGCGCTGCTGGTCCTGACGCTCGGCGTCTATTATCTCATGCCCTTCCTGCGCTGGGATCGCGGCCCGAACCTGCCCAATCAGGCGGTCCTGATCGACATGCCGCACCGCCGCTTTTATTTCTTCTTCATCCAGATCTGGCCGCAGGAAGTCTATTATTTTACCGGCCTGCTGATCATCGCGGCGATGACCCTGTTCCTGATGAACGCGGTGGCGGGGCGCGTCTGGTGCGGCTATCTGTGCTGGCAGACGGTGTGGACCGACCTGTTCTATGCCGTCGAGCGCTGGGTCGAGGGCGACCGCCGCGAGCGCATGATCAAGGACAAGAAAGGCCTCACCTTCCGCCGCGTCTATGAGATCGGCCTGAAACATTTCCTCTGGCTGATGATCGCCTGGTGGACCGGCGGCGCCTTCGTGCTCTATTTCGCCGACGCCCCGACCCTGGTGAAACAGCTCCTGACCTTCCAGGCGCCGGGCATCGCCTATACCTGGATCGGCATTCTGACCTTCACGACCTATATGTTCGCCGGCCATATGCGGGAGCAGACCTGCATCTACATGTGCCCGTGGCCGCGCATCCAGGCTTCGATGACCGACGAATGGGCGCTCAACGTCTCCTATGAGCGCACCCGCGGCGAGCCGCGCATGTCGACGAAAAAGGCCGAAGCCGCTCGCGCCAAGGGCCTTCCGGCCGGCGATTGCATCGATTGTCATCAATGCGTCGCGGTCTGCCCGACCGGCGTCGATATCCGCGACGGTTCGCAGCTCGGCTGTATCCAGTGCGGCCTGTGCATCGACGCCTGCGACAATGTCATGAAGGAGATCGGCCGCCCGCCGCGCCTGATCGCCTATGACACCGACATCAACATCGCGCGTCGCCCGCAAGGCCTGCCGCCGATCTACAAGCCGATCCGCGGGCGCACCATAATCTATCCGGCGATCATCCTGGCCGTCGCCGGACTGATGGCGTGGAAGCTCGCGACCCGCGCCGACCTCGGCGTCGACGTCCTGCACGACCGCAACCCGATGTCGATCCCCATGGCCAATGGCGGCGTGCGTAACGGCTATACCGTCCGCATCCTCAACAAGCAGCCCAACGAACGTCGCGTGAAGCTTTCGGTTTCCGGCGCGCCGGGTCTCCAGCTCAAGATCGTGGACGATCCGACGCCGACCGAGGCGACGGTCTCGCCCGACTCCACACTGGAGTTGCGAGTCCTGGTCATCGCCCCGCCGGACGAAGTTCCGCCGGCTCCGGTGGATGTGACCTTCACCGCCCAGGACGCCAACGGCAAGGCGACGGCGACCGCGAAGGACCATTTCTTCCCTAACGGTTGACCGAAGCGGAAAGCGCCGATCATGGGCGCCGCCACGAGGCGGCGCCGTTGTTTCTGGTTTGGCGAAAAGGTCTGGGGCGAAGCCGCGGGACGGACCCGCCAAACCTGGGCGGTTGCGGCGATGAGGCCCCGTCCGCTCGGACCAAATCACTGGAGGCTGGCGCGGAAATTCTGCGCTAAGCTCGACGCATGCGGCGAATCGATCTTTTTCTCGGTTTTTCAAGCCCGGCGCGCTGGCTTTCTCCGCGGCGGCGGCCGCCGCCGCCGCCGGCAGACCGGGATTTTTGTGAAATAGCCAGGTCGCCTTGGCGACATGGCGAGGAATGGAGAGACGCCGAACTCGCGTGAGGGGCGCCGCCCGGAGGGTGGCGGAAGGAAAAATGAGTCGGGTCGCTTTCGTCAACGGTCGTTACATCCGCCACGCCGACGCCGGCGTTTCGATCGACGACCGCGCCTTTCTCTTCGCGGATGGAATTTACGAGGTGATCGAGGTCTTTGGCGGCCGGCTGATCGACGAGGAAGGCCATCTCCAGCGGCTGGCGCGCTCGGCGCGCGAACTGCGGCTCGATCTTCCGGTCGCGCAGGCGGCGCTGCGGCGCATCTTGCGCGAACTCGTCGCCCGCAATCGCGTCGCCGACGGCCACGTCTATCTTCAGGTCACGCGCGGCGCGGCCAAACGCGACCATTTCTTCCCCAAGGCCGGGACGCCCGCGACCCTGGTCGGCTTCGCCCATCGCGGCGACCGGGCGGCGGCCGAGGCGCGGGCGCGCGCCGGAATCAAGGTGATCGCCCTGCCGGACATCCGTTGGAAACGGCCGGACATCAAGTCCACCAGCCTGCTGCCCAATGTGCTCGCCAAGCAGCAGGCCAGGGAGGCCGGCGCCTATGAAGCCTGGCTGGTGGATTCCGATGGGTTTGTCACCGAGGGTTCGTCGAGCAACGCCTGGATCGTGGACGGCGGGGGCGCCCTGGTCACCCATCCCGCCGATTCGGCTATTCTTTCCGGAATCACCCGCGCCCGTCTGTTCCAGGTCGCCGCCGCCAGCGGCCTGAACATCGTGGAGCGGCCTTTCACGCTCGCCGAGGCTTTTCAGGCCCGCGAAGCCTTCATCACCGGCGCGACCACGATCGTGCTGCCCGTGGTGGCGATCGACGCCCATAAAATCGGCTCCGGCGCGCCCGGTCCGGTCGCTTCGGGCCTGCGCGCGGCTTTTCACGATTTCGCGCCGGCGACGCCTTGAGCTTGGACGGGCATAGCACTAAATCTCATGAAAGAATTTCTTGCCTCATCGCGGCCCTTGGGCCTCTAATGGATACAGGCGCAGGCAGGGCGTTCCGCTTTGGGGTCGATATTCGTGGCTTCAGGGCAGACGCGGAAAAGAAAGAACAGGATAAAAGATGCCGGTTGAACGCACGCCCAATCTTCAGGATACGTTTCTCAACTACGTCCGCAAGAACAAGGTTCCACTCACGATTTTCCTCGTCAATGGCGTCAAATTGCAGGGCGTCGTGAGCTGGTTCGACAATTTCTGCGTGCTGTTGCGCCGCGACGGCCACTCGCAACTGGTCTACAAGCACGCCATATCCACCATCATGCCGGGCCATCCGATCCAGATGTTCGATCCGGCGGAGGAAGGCGCGGAAAAATAATTTCGCCCGATACGGAGTCCAGAACGGCTTTGACCGAACACACTGCGCCTCACGACGGCGCTTCGCTCCTGCGGCGCGGGAAAAAGACCCGCGTCGTGGTGATCGGCCCCTATCTTACCGACCGCGCCGCGCCCGAGGCGTCGATCCGCTCGCGCGAGGCGCGTCTTGACGAGGCCGTCGGGCTGGCGCGCGCCATAGACGTCGAGATCGTCGGGCAGGAAATCGTCGCGCTCACCCAGATTCGTCCCGCGACTTATCTCGGCAAAGGCAAGGTCGAGGAACTGGCCGAGAAGATCAAGGACGCCGAGGCCGAACTGGTCGCGGTGGATTGCGCGCTGTCCCCCGTCCAGCAGCGCAATCTCGAAAAGGCTTTTTCAGCCAAGGTGATCGACCGCACCGGCCTGATTCTCGAAATCTTCGGCGAGCGGGCGCGCACGGCGGAAGGCGCGCTTCAGGTCGAACTCGCGCATCTGACTTATCAGAAATCCCGGCTGGTGCGCTCATGGACCCATCTGGAGCGCCAGCGCGGCGGTTTTGGGTTCCTGGGCGGGCCCGGCGAAACCCAGATCGAGACCGACCGCCGCCTGATCCAGGAGCGGATGAACCGGATCGAGCGCGATCTCGAAACGGTGAAAAAAACGCGCGGCCTGCACCGCAAGAGCCGCCGTGACGTGCCTTTCCCGATTGTCGCTCTGGTCGGCTACACCAACGCGGGCAAATCGACTCTGTTCAACCGCCTGACCAAAGCGGAGGTTTTCGCCAAGGACCTGCTGTTCGCGACCCTCGATCCGACCCTGCGCGGCCTGAAACTGCCTCATGGCGGCAAGGTGATCCTGTCCGACACGGTGGGCTTCATCTCCGATCTGCCGCACATGCTGGTTTCGGCCTTCCGCGCCACGCTGGAAGAAGTGCGCGAGGCCGACATCATCCTTCATGTGCGCGATATCGCCCACGAGGACAGCGAGGCCCAGAGCGCCGATGTGGCAAAAATCCTGGCCGAACTCGACGTGGACCCCCATGACCACAACCGGCTGATCGAAGTGTGGAACAAGGTCGATCTGGCTGCGCCGGAAGAGCGGGCGCGGCTGCGCGGCGCGGCCTCGCGCCGCCCTGCGATCGAGCGCCCCTGCGTAGTGTCGGCGGTGACGGGCGAAGGGCTGGACGATCTGCTGGCGGCCATCGAAACACGGCTGGCGCGGGGACGGCCGGTGCTGAACGTGGCGCTGGAGGCCTGCGACGGCGAGGGCCAGGCCTGGCTCTATGCCCACACCGAAGTCCTCGCGCGCGCCGTCGACGACCACGGTCACGCTTTTTTCGAAGTCCGCGTCGCGCCCGAACAGCAGAAGCGCATCCTGCGTCGTTTTCCCGGCGCCGTGACGGCGGAACGCGATGCGCGACATGCGCGAACGCATTGGCCTGCTTGAGACGCCATTCCCGCCGCGTTGAACTGAAAGCGCCTCAGCGCCCGCATTTCGTCGCGGGAGGGAACTCGATCCGGATCATTTCGCCGCGCAGCGCGAAGTCGCCGTAATCGAGTTTGAGGCCGGCCGAGACGCCGTTTTCGTAAAGATCGAAGGACAGAGTATATTCCGGCAGGCCGTCGCGGCGATCCTCCGGGAAATAGGCGACCGACACCGGCCAGCGCGTCAGGTCGCGGAATTTGGCGACCTGGGCGCCCCGGTCGGCGTCCGGCCCCCGCGCCGGCTTTCCGATGATCGCGGTGACATTGTAAATGCGCTTGCCGTCGTCCGATCCGTCATAGAGCCGGGCGACCAGGACTTTTTCGCCGCGCCGCGCCGCTTCGATGATCCGCGCGAGATGCTGGGTGGGAAAGAGCACGTCGGACTGGGCCGAGAGGCGGACGGGCTGCGGCCGGCTCAAGGCGATCGCGACGCCCTTGGCGCTGCGTTCCGCGTGCCCGTCGACCTCGCCGCCTTCGCCCGCGCTCCGCTCCGTGCTGAAGCTGAAATCCGCGCCGGCGGAGTCCTCGAATGTGGTGCTGCGCGTATCGGAAATGCGCGCCTCGCCTTCGCCCGGCGCCAGATCGACCACCTGCCTCAAGGTCTGATTATAGCCGCCGCACTCCGACGAGAAGTCGAAAGCGATCTTGCCCGAGGCGTCGGCCGGGGCCTTGGCGCCGGTCGCGTCGGCCAGCCGCAGGTCATAGATCGCGCGGTGGCTGACCAAAGTCACCGGCGGGTTTGAAGGAGACTTGATCTGCGCGGCGGCGGACCCCGCGGCGCAGCACATGGCGAGGGCGAAGGTTCTGAGGATTGGGCGCATCTCGATGCTTGGGCTGGGGGATTCGGAGCGGTGAGAGTATATGTTCACATTCTCGTTGCAGGAAAGCTGTGGCGAAAGTTGGATGGTTCGAGCGGGAGGCGGGCATGGGACGGAGCGGAAGCGAGATCGAGCAAAGACTCAAGGACATCGGCCATAGCCTGCCGCACCCGGCCGCGCCGCTCGCCAATTATGTTCCCGCCGTCGTCAGCGGCGGGCTGCTGTTCGTCTCCGGCCAGTTGCCCTTCGGCGCCGACGGCAAGCTTTCGCCCTCCCATGTCGGCAAGGTCGGGGCAGTGGTGACGGAAACCGAAGCCTCGCGGGCGGCGGCGCTGAGCGCATTGAATTGTCTGGCCCAGGCCAAGGTGTTTCTGGGCGATCTCGGGCGACTTCGCCGCTGTGTGCGGCTCGGCGGCTTCATCTTTGCCACGGAAAATTTCAATGCCCTCGCCGGCGTCATGAACGGAGCGTCGGACCTGATCGGCGCCGCGCTCGGGGAAGCCGGAGCGCACGCCCGCTCGACCGTCGGCGTCGCGCAACTGCCGCTCGGCGCCTGCGTCGAGGTCGAGGCCATTTTCGAGATCGCGCCGTGAAAGGCGACATGAAAGGCGACATGGGCTGGCTGGTCGCGCGCCCGATCGCCCATCGCGGCCTGCATGATTGCGCGCGGGGAATCGTCGAAAATTCGCTGGCCGCCGCGCGGGCGGCCGTCGCGCGGGGCTATGGGATCGAATGCGATGTTCGTCTGTCGCGCGACGGCGAACCATTCGTCTTCCATGACGATTCGCTCGACCGGCTGACCGGGGAACGCGGCGCCTTTCGTGATCGCAATTCCTATGAACTGGCCGGGATCAAATTGTGCGACGGCGAGAAGATTCCGACGCTGGCCGCCCTTTTGGCTGCGGTCGCGGGCGCCGTTCCGTTGATTCTGGAGCTGAAAAGCGATTCGTTCGGCGATGTGGCGCCGGCGGGCGCAGCCGCGGCGGCGCTGGCCGATTATCGCGGACCGGTCGCGCTGAAAAGCTTCGATCCGGCGCCCATCGCTAAGCTGCGCGCCGGTGGCGCGCCCTGGCCGCTTGGTATGGTGGCGCAAAGCGATTACGAGGACGAGGAATTCGACCGCCTGTCCACGGAGCAATGGGCGGAAGTCACGCGCTTCACCCACGCCGCCGCGACGCGGCCGGATTTCTTGTCTTGGCGCGCCTCGGACCTTCCCGCGCCGGTGGTCGAAGTTTTCCGTTTCTGCGCGGGCTTGCCGGTGATGAGTTGGACCATCCGCTCGCCGCAGCAGGCGCAAGCCGCGCGCAAACACGCCGATCAGATCGTTTTCGAAGGCTTCTTGGCCTGACGGCCTGTCGGCGCGAAAAAGGGATTGACGGAACAGAATCTCGCCCCTATGTTCCGCGCCACTTCAGACAGGCCGTAGACCGGCGTGTTTTCTGGCGCCGCGCTGGAAACGTAAGCCGTCTAAACGCTGTCGACCAGCTTTGCGACTGAAGAGTCATTCGGTTTCGTGCGGAATTCCGTGGCGGAATCGTTCATCGACACGATTGGCGCTGCGAAAAGCGTCGATCCTCTGTCTGGCAAGCGCCGGAAGCCTCCTCGGGCTGAAGGCGCTCGTTTGTTTCGCCACAGGTTGATTCGGCCTTTGGCGAAGCAGGGCGGGGCGCTCGCGTCCCGCGCAACGCCGTCGGTTCCGCAAGCAACCGATGGCGTCCGCGCCGAACGGCGCGGCGTCGGCTGACGCTGGCGGGCAAAACCAAAAGTGTTTCAACATTCGCTTCGGAAGGGCGAAGGATGCCAACAATTTCCCAGTTGATCCGCAAGCCGCGGCAACCGAAAACCTATCGCGAAAAGGCCCGCCACCTGCAGGCCTCGCCGCAAAAGCGCGGCGTGTGCACCCGCGTCTACACGACGACCCCGAAGAAGCCCAACTCGGCGCTGCGCAAGGTCGCGAAGGTTCGCTTGACCAATGGCTTCGAGGTCATCGGCTATATTCCGGGCGAAGGCCACAACCTTCAGGAGCACTCGGTGGTGATGATCCGCGGCGGGCGCGTCAAGGATCTTCCCGGCGTCCGCTATCACATTCTCCGCGGCGTGCTCGATACGCAGGGCGTCAAGGACCGCAAGCAGCGCCGTTCCAAATACGGCGCCAAGCGGCCCAAATAAGCCCGTCGGACGCAAGATCAAGAGGAGCGAACATGTCTCGCCGCCACGCCGCCGAAAAGCGCGAAGTCATTCCGGACGCCAAGTTTGGCGATATCGTCGTCGCCAAGTTCATGAACTCCATCATGTACGACGGCAAGAAGTCGGCCGCCGAGGCGATCGTCTATGGCGCCTTCGACATCATCGAGGGCAAGGCCAAGGCCGATCCGCTCGCCGTCTTCAAGCAGGCGCTCGACAATGTCGCGCCGGCGATCGAGGTCCGCTCCCGCCGCGTCGGCGGCGCCACCTATCAGGTGCCGGTCGAAGTCCGCGCCGAGCGCCGTCAGGCGCTTGCGATTCGCTGGATCATCGCCGCCGCCCGCGGCCGCAACGACAAGACGATGGTCGATCGGCTCTCGGCCGAACTGCTCGACGCCTCCAACAATCGCGGCTCGGCCGTGAAGAAGCGCGAAGATACGCACCGCATGGCGGAAGCCAACCGCGCCTTCTCGCATTACCGCTGGTAAGCCCGCTTCTCCATTCAAGGAATTTCCACCATGCCGCGCAGTCATCCGATCGAAGACTACCGCAACTTCGGCATCATGGCCCATATCGACGCGGGCAAGACCACGACGACCGAACGCATCCTCTATTACTCCGGCAAGTCGCACAAAATCGGCGAGGTGCATGAAGGCGCCGCGACGATGGACTGGATGGAGCAGGAGCAGGAACGCGGCATCACCATCACCTCCGCCGCCACGACCACCTTCTGGAACGGCAAGCGCCTGAACATCATCGACACCCCTGGGCACGTCGACTTCACCATTGAGGTCGAGCGCTCCCTTCGCGTGCTCGACGGCGCGGTCTGCGTTCTCGACGGCAACCAGGGCGTGGAGCCGCAGACCGAAACGGTCTGGCGCCAGGCCGACAAGTACAATGTTCCGCGCGTCGTCTTCGTCAACAAGATGGACAAGATCGGCGCCGATTTCTTCAAATGCGTCGAGGACATCAAGACCCGCGTCGGCGGCAAGCCGGTCTGCATGCAACTGCCGATCGGCGCCGAATCCAGTTTCAAGGGCATCATCGACCTCGTCCGCATGAAGGCGGTGGTGTGGGAAGACGAGGGCCTCGGCGCGAAATATAACGACGCCGAAATCCCGGAAGAGCTGAAGGCCCAGGCCGAGGAATATCGCCAGCTTATGATCGAGGCGGCCGTCGAAATGGACGACGACGCCATGACCGCCTATCTCGAAGGCGTCGAGCCCGACGAAGAGACCCTGCACAAGCTGGTCCGCATCGCCGTGCGCAAGATCGCCTTCCATCCGGTCTTCTGCGGTTCTGCTTTCAAGAACAAGGGCGTGCAGCCGCTTCTTGATGCGGTTGTTCATTATCTGCCGTCGCCCGTCGATCGCGAAGCGATCAAGGGCGTGGACATGGAAAGTGGCGAGGAATTGGTTCGCAATCCGTCGGATTCCGAGCCCTTCTCCATGCTTGCCTTCAAAATCATGGACGACCCCTTCGTCGGCACCATCACGTTCTGCCGGGTCTATTCGGGCAAAGTGGAGTCCGGCACGACCGTGCTCAACTCGACCAAGGACAAGAAGGAACGCGTCGGCCGCATGCTGCTGATGCACGCCAATAACCGCGAGGACATCAAGGAGGCCTATGCGGGCGACATCGTCGCGCTTGCCGGCCTCAAGGACACGCGCACCGGCGACACGCTCTGCGATCCGCTGAAGCCGGTCATCCTGGAACGCATGGAATTCCCTGATCCGGTCATCGAGATCGCCATCGAGCCGAAGTCCAAGGCCGACCAGGAAAAGCTCGGCATCGCCCTGTCCAAGCTGGCCGCCGAGGACCCGTCGTTCCGCGTTTCGACCGATCAGGAGTCGGGCCAGACCATCCTCAAGGGAATGGGCGAACTCCATCTCGACATCAAGGTCGATATCCTGAAGCGCACCTACAAGGTCGACGCCAACATTGGCGCTCCGCAGGTCGCTTATCGCGAACGCCTGACCAAGAAGGTCGAAATCGACTACACCCACAAGAAGCAGACCGGCGGCACGGGCCAGTTCGCCCGCGTGAAAATCATTTTCGAGCCGAATGAAGCTGGCGCGGGCAATGTTTTCGAGTCGAAAATCGTCGGCGGCGCGGTGCCGAAGGAATATATCCCCGGCGTTGACAAGGGCATCCAGTCCGTCATGGGCGCGGGCATCCTCATCGGCTTCCCGGTGGTGGACGTCAAGGCGACCCTGATCGACGGCGCCTTCCATGACGTGGACTCTTCGGTTCTCGCCTTCGAAATCGCCAGCCGCGCCGCCACGCGCGAGGCGCTGCAGAAGGGCGGCTCCGTCCTGCTCGAGCCGATCATGAAGGTCGAGGTCGTGACCCCGGAAGATTATACCGGCTCCGTCATTGGCGACCTGAACTCGCGGCGTGGCCAGATCCAGGGCCAGGACATGCGCGGGAACGCGAATGTCATCAACGCCATGGTGCCGCTCGCCAACATGTTCGGCTATGTCAACCAGCTTCGTTCCTTCACCCAGGGACGCGCCAACTTCACCATGCAATTCGACCACTACGAACAGGTGCCGGCCGTCGAGGCCGCCAAGGTTCAGGCGAAATACGCCTGAAGCATCTGAGAAACCTCTGAGGAGTCTGGCACATGGCCAAGGAAAAATTTTCGCGCACGAAGCCGCACTGCAACATCGGAACGATTGGTCACGTGGACCATGGCAAGACGTCGCTGACGGCGGCGATCACCAAGGTTCTGGCGGAGACGGGCGGGGCG
>JAKAJL010000064.1 GCA_021813805.1 Pseudomonadota bacterium
GGCTGTGCCTGATCATGGCATGGCGACGATCTGGGACGCCGATATCCTGATCTGGGCGGCGAGCCAGATCGTCGAGGCCCGCGACGCAGGGCTTCGCACCTCGCGTCTGATGGCGGCCACCCCTTATGAGATCCTGCGCTTCATTGGTCGCGGCACGTCCGTACGCGACTACCAGCGCCTGAAGGCCGCGCTCGACCGGCTTCAGTCCACCACCGTCCGCACGTCGATCCGCCAGCCCGCCGAAGGCCGCCGTCACCGCTTCTCGTGGATTAACGAGTGGAAGGAGCGCACCGACCGCAACGGCAAGCCCGACGGCATCGAGATGATCCTGCCCGACTGGTTCTATCAGGCCGTCCTCGATAACGCCCTCGTGCTGACCATCGACCGCGCCTATTTCGACCTGACCGGCGGCCTCGAACGCTGGCTTTACCGGATCGTCCGCAAGCATGGCGGCCGCCAGCGCAAGGGATGGCGCTTCGACTTCCGCCATCTGCATCAGAAATCCGGCGCGCTCTCACCATTCAAACGGTTCGCCTTCGAACTGCGCGACATCATCCGCCGCCAGCCTTTGCCTGGCTACCGCCTATTTCTCGAAGTCGAGACCGGCGGCCGCGCACTGCTCGCTTTCGAGCCTTTGCCGGCCTGTGGAAAACCTGTGGATTGCTTCGTGCGATCCGGAACTCCCGGAAGCGTGCGATCAAGAACCGCCGCCGCGTGCCAACGGGAACCCAAACAGGGTGTAACCCACGGCGACGAAACGGAAATTCGCGCTCCTAACTTAGAATCTAACATAGAATCTAACTTTTTAGAGCGCGCGCACGATGTGGAAAGCCTCACCCGCGAGGCCGCTGACGCGCTCAATTCGACCTCGAAACCGCGCCGAAACTCCTCCTCGCAAGCCGCGCCCGACGCCCCGCAATTCCCCTTCGGCAGCCGCTCGGGAGGCTGGCCATGATCGTGGCGTTCCTCAATCAGAAGGGCGGCGTCGGCAAGACGACGCTGGCGCTGAACCTGGCCGGCGAATGGGCCGGAAAGGGAAAGCGGGTGACGCTGATCGACGCGGACCCGCAAGGTTCGGCGCTCGACTGGTCGCAGCAGCGCAGCAGCGAAGGCCTGGCCCGCGCGTTCGGCGTCGTCGGCCTCGCCCGCGACACGCTGCATCGGGAAGCGCCGGAACTGGCTCGTGACGCCGATCATATCGTGATCGACGGGCCGCCCCGCGTCGCCGGGCTGATGCGCTCGGCGCTGCTCGCTTCCGATCTGGTGCTGATACCCATACAGCCGTCGCCGCTCGACGGCTGGGCCTCGGCCGAGATGCTGGCGCTCGTCGCCGAGGCGCGCATCTATCGCCCCGACTTGGTTGCGCGCTTCGTCCTCAACCGTTGCCCCGCCCGCACCGTGCTGGCGCGCGAGATCGCCGAGACGCTCGCCGATCACGATCCGCCAGTGCTCGTCGCCACCATCGGCCAGCGCGTCGCCTTCGCGGTCGCCGCGCAATCGGGCCGTCTCGTCCGCGAACTCGATGACGCCGCGCCCGCCGCGCGCGAGATCGCCGCGCTGGCGGAGGAAATCGAGCGGTTGCGTCTTGGGAGAGCGTTGTCATGACATTCGCCCTGATGACGGGGGATTGCCGCGATCTCATGCCCGCGCACGGCCCGTTCGATATGATCCTCGCCGATCCGCCTTATGGCGACACCTCGCTCGCCTGGGACCGGCGCGTCGACGGATGGATTTCGATCGCCCGCCATACGCTGCGGCCGACAGGCTCGATGTGGATCTTTGGATCGCTCCGCAGCTTCATGGGAACCGCCGATCGTTTCTCCGACGCCGGTCTTCGGCTTGCTCAGGAGATTGTCTGGGAAAAGCAGAACGGCTCCAGCTTCCATGCCGACCGCTTCAAACGGGTGCATGAACTGGCCGTTCAGTTCTATCCGGTCGCGACGCCCTGGCGCGACATCTACAACGACGTCCAAACCACGCCGGACGCAGCGGCGCGCACCATCCGGCGCAAACATCGCCCGCCGCATACGGGCCACATCGACGCCAGCCTCTATGTCAGCCACGACGGCGGCCCACGCCTGATGCGCTCGGTCATCTATGCTCGCAACGCACATAGCCGCGCCATTCACCCGACCGAAAAACCGGTCGGGTTGCTTGAAATCCTGATCCGCACGAGTTGCCCCGAAGGCGGTCTCGTTGGCGACTGGTTCGCTGGATCGGGCGCCGCCGGCGAAGCCTGCCGGATGAGTGGCCGTCGCTATTTCGGCTGTGAGATCGATGCCGACATGGCGGGAAAGGCCCGTGCGCGCATCGCAGCCGTCCTGCCGTTCGATTGCGGCAAGGCGACGCCATGAGCCAGCGCGCGACCCGTCGCGGCTTCGCCGCCCGGCCGGCCGATCCAGAACACTGGATCAAGGCGGCTGATGCCTCGCGCCGTGACGGCGAGGCCGCCGGTTTCACCGCGCGGCTCACCATCGACGTGACGCCGGACCTGCGCGGCCGGATCAAGATCGCCGCTTTCCGGCGCGGGATCACCGTCGCCGAATGTCTGCGCGAGCTGCTCGCGCGCGAATTCCCCAAAACCGAAGGAGACCCATCATGACCGGAGCCGCGGCACCCCGCGTGCGCGGCGGCCCCGTGCCGATCGCGCATCCATTTGACGATCTTACCCATGTCGAACTGACCTGGGTGGAGAAGCGCATCGAGAACTGGATCAGGTTCGGCCGCGAGGCGCGCGAACAGGCGCTCGATCGTCGCCGCCGCGTTCTCTCTTTCCGCCCAGCCAGCATCTTCGCGTTCGTCCGCTGGGCCGCCAACGATTTCGGCACGATCATCTCGCGCATCGACATCGTGCGCGCGGTCAAGCCCGGAGAAGCCTACCAGACGCTGCCCTTCGTGCGTCCCGGCGGCGACATTCTGCTCAAGATCGAGGGTTGGCCGAAAGTCCAGCAGGCGCTGCGCCACATCGACGCGGTGGAGGCCCTCGACATTGATCCTTGCGAGGTCGCACCGGATCACTGGCGGCATTTGCACAACCGGCTGAGCGCGGGACAGGAGCCGCGCGCCTACTCGATGGAGCGCCATCAGGCGTGGCTCAAACGGCGGGAGTGTGAGCGATGACCCGCTTCGGCTATGTCATGGCGACGTATTTTTCCGTAATGGGCGTCGGCATCGCATTCTGCGTTTCCCTACCGGTCAGGCTGCTGTGGAACGCTTCCGCCAGCACGCCGATCGGCTTCTACGAACTCGAACGCCCAAGCGACCTGAAGGTCGGCGATCTGGTCGCGGTCATGCCGGACAAGCCGCTCGCCGACTTCATGGTCGGGCGCGGCTATATCGGCCGCGACGTGCCGCTGCTGAAGCACATCGCCGCACTGCCGGGGCAAAACGTCTGCCGCACAGGCTATGTCGTCACGGTCGACGCCGTGGACTTCGGCGCCGCGCTCGACCGTGACAAGCGCGGCCGCCCGCTGCCCGTATGGCAGGGCTGCCAGCGCATCGGCGACGGCGACATTTTCCTCATGAATCCGCAGGTCCGCGACAGCCTCGACGGCCGCTATTTCGGCCCGCTCCCGGCGCGCGCCGTCATCGGCAAGGCGACGCCCCTCTATACCGACGAAGCAGGCGATGGCCGCTTCGTCTGGCGCGCCCTGCCTCCTGCAACGCCGCGCTGACCGTTTCGCCATCGGTGGGAACGGCGCCCGTCGATGGCTTTCTCAGCCTCGCCGCCATGGAGACGCCAATGCCAAGGATCGGTCAATTCACGCGTGAAAAATCCGGCTTCGTCGGACGCATCCACACATTCACCCTCTTCCGCGAAGTGACGGTCGTTCCCGCCGAAGCGTCCGACGCCGAGAACGCGCCGGACTACCGCGTTCATCACGGCGACAGCGACGGCGTGGAAATCGGCGCCGGCTGGAAACGCACCGGCGAGCGCGCCGGCGAATACCTCGCGCTGGTGATCGACGATCCGGCGCTGCCGCAGCCGATCCGCGCCAACCTGTTCCGTGACGACGACGGCGGCGCCACGTGGTCGCTGCATTGGAGCCGTCTGCCTAAGCGCGACGGAAAGGACTGATCCCCATGCGCCGCGCCACCTTCCTTCTCCTTTCCGGCATGTCCATCGCTTGCGTGGCGCCGGGGCCGGGTTTCGCACAAGCGCCGGGCGTCGCCCACCCGTCGCCGCGCGAGGCTTTCGGCGATCACATCGCCGAGGCGTCGCAGCGCTTCGAAATTCCCGCCCCCTGGATACGCGCCATTCTCGCCGCCGAGAGCAACGGCGACTCGCGCGCGCACTCGCCCAAGGGCGCGATGGGTCTGATGCAAATCATGCCGGAGACCTGGAGCGATTTGCGCATCCGCCACCGCCTCGGCGCCGATCCTTACAATCCCCATGACAACATCATCGCGGGCGCGGCCTACATCCGGCTGCTCTATGATCGCTACGGTTCGCCCGGCTGGATCGCCGCCTACAACGCCGGACCCGGCCGCTACGAAGCGTCGCTGAAAGGCCGCCCGCTGCCGTCCGAAACGCGCGCCTATGTCGCCACCGTCGCGCCCAATCTCGACGGCAGCGGCAATTCGGGCGCCACCGTCATCGCGGCGGTGAACTCGTTCTCGTGGAGCCGTTCGCCGCTGTTCATCGCGCGGCAGACAAGCAAACCGGCCGCCGCCTCCGCGCCGAGCGAACGCTTGTCGAACGATGCTTCAATGGCGCCGATCGTTCGCGATGTTTCCGCCATCGCGCCGCAGTCGGGCGGCCTTTTCGTCGCACAGGCGGGCGGAGGGACCGCGCCATGAGCGCGCCGGTTCCCGATCGCACGATGGCGGGCGCTGGCGTGTCATGGCGTGCTCGGAGGTGGAGCACGGGCGACACGACCGTATCCGTCCGGGCTTTGCACGTGAAGTCACCCCTTGACGGGATTTGCGGCTTTCCATGCCCACGGCAGAAGTTCGTCGAGGCGGTTGATGGGATGTCCATCGACCATGCGCGTGAGCACGTCGGTGAGGTAGGCGTAGGGCTCGACGTCGTTCAATTTGCAGGTTTCGACGAGCGAACAGACGATCGCCCAGCGGTCTCCGCCGCCGTCGCTGCCGGCGAAGAGATGGTTCTTGCGGCCGAGAGCGACGGGGCGGATCGCCCGCTCGACCGGATTGGTGTCGAGTTCGATGCAGCCATCATGCAAGAAGCGGGTCAGCCCCTGCCAGCGCGCGAGCGCGTAGCGGATGGCTTCGGCCAGCGTGCTGCGGCCGGAGACCTGCGCGAGCTGCGCGTCCAGCCATGCCTTCAGATCGGCCACGACAGGTTTCGAGCGTTCTCGCCTGACGATCAGCCGCTGCGGCGGCGGCCAACCGCGCGCCTCGGCTTCGATGGCGTAAAGCTCGCCGATCCGGCGCAGCGCTTCTTCCGCGATCGGCGATCCGGTGGCCTGCGCGACGTCATAGAACTTGCGCCGCGTGTGCGCCCAGCAGGCGGCAAGAACGATATCGCCCTTGGCCGTGAGTTGCTCGAAGCCGGCATAACCGTCGACATGCAGCACGCCTTTGAAGCGCTGAAGATGCGCGACCGGTCGTTCTGCCTTGCGATCCGGCGCGAACAGGTAGACCGCCGCCGGCGGTTCGGGGCCGCCCCATGGCCGCTGCTCGCGGGCGTACACCCACAACCTGCCGGTTTTGGTGCGCCCGCGTCCCGGATCGAGCACTGGAACCGGCGTGTCGTCGGCAAACAGATGGTCGGAGGCGAACACGTTTTTCGCCAGCCGCTCGTGCAGGGCTTCGAGCCACCAGCAGGCGCCGCCGACCCATCCGGCGAGCGTCGAACGGGCCAGATCGACGCCATGACGGGCGAAGATCTGCGACTGCCGATAAAGCGGCGTGTGGTCGCAGTATTTGCTGACCAGCACTTGCGCCAGCAGCGCCGGCGTCGCCAAGCCGCCGGCGATCAATCGTTCCGGCGCGGGCGCCTGCGCCACCGTTTTGCAGACCCGGCAGGCATATTTCGGACGCACCGTGCGGATGACGCGAAGCTGCGCCGGAACCCAGTCCAGCATTTCGCTGACGCTCTCGCCAATGGCGTGAAGCGCGCCGCCGCAACGCGCACAGTTCTTGCCATCGACATCGAGTCGTACTTCCTCGCGCGGCAACCGATCGGGCAGCGGTTTGCGCCGCGGCGGACGTTCGCTCGCTGGCTTGCCGACAACCGGACGGCTCTCCTGGATGCGGGCGACATCAGCGTCCAGGTCTTCCAGCGCGAGGGCCAGCTGATCGGGATCGAGCCGCTCGGAACGTCGACCGAACTGCGCGCGCTGAAGCTTCTTGATGATCGATTGCAGGCGTTCGATCTCGCCGTCGCGGCTCTCGACGGCCCCCGCCATATCGCGCACGAGACGCTGCAAAAGGGCTGGGTCAGAGGGAAGATTTTCGAGATCGATCAACATGATCGAATCTATCACAAATGGCCTGAAAACCCAAGGACTCCAGCCGCTTTCGCGACGATCGACGGCGTTTTTTTAGCCAGCCAAAGCGGGCTTCCACACCCGCTCCGGCGCACGCCAATCGATGCCTTCTATGAGCATGGCGAGCTGCGCCGGCGTCAATGTGATCGAGCCGTCGAAGCCGGCCATCACCGGCCAGACGAAGCCGCCCTGGTCGAGCCGCTTGGTGAACAAGCACAGCCCGTTGCCGTCCCAAAACAAAATCTTCAGCATCGACGCTCGTCTGCCGCGGAAGGCGAACAGATGACCCGAGAACGGGTCCTGTTTCAGCGTTCCCTGAACCAGCATCGCAAGCCCATCCAGTCCCTTCCTCATGTCGGTGTAGCCGAGCGCCAGATGCACTTTCACGCCAGCGGGGACCATCATCATGGCGCGATCCCTCCGTTTTCGACATGCTCCCGAACGGCGTCGGGATCGCTGCCGATGGGAACGAAGACGCGTCGTCCGTCAGACAAATCTATCGCCATCATCCCGTCAGGCGGCCGCACCAGGTCGCGCAGCAAAAGCATCGCCCGCGCGCCGTCGGTGAGCGAGACGGGCGCCAGCTTCGCGCGTTTCTTCTGCGCCACGCCGAACTGTACGCGCCAGCGGAACAGCATGCCGGTGACGATCCCATGTTTGCGCGCGACCTGCGAGACGCTGACGCCAGGCTGGTCGCTCTCCACCGCGATGGCGCGTTTTTCCTCGTCGCTGAAGAAGCGCCGGACGGGCTGCCGAGGCGGCGCCGGCTCATCCTGCGGCGGGTCTGTCAAGCGGCTTTCGGGCGTCGCGGCGATAGCACTAGTGCCAGCGACCGGCCGGGCTGAGGGATGAAGATGGGCGCGCCAGTCGATCACCACCTCGCCGTCGTCCAACCGGTCGCGCCATTTGCGCAACGAGGTCGGCGACAAATGCAGAACGGCGGCGTACTCGCGCACACCCATTCCGCTCCAGTTCATCGCCTCGACATGCATCGCCCAGAACGCCTGGAGCGCGCGATTGCGCTCATCCGTGCTCACGCCAAAACGCAAGCGAGCGCGTCTCCGCCGGCGCTTTTCCTGCATCTCAAGCTTCTGCTGGCGGCGCAATTCCGCCTGATATTCCGCGTGTTTGCGGGCCGCTTCCTTGCCGGCAAGGTAGTTCAGCCAGCGATCGAACGTGCACTTCCAAAGCCCGTGTTGTCGGCAATAGTTCGTCCGATCCAACCCACTCTGGCGCCACGCTTCGATGTGAACCAGCCAAAAGGACTGCCGCGCCTTGTTCTCAAAATGTCTCAAATTCATCGGAGCTCCTCCAGAATACGAAGGAACCCCACATGCCACGACATTGCACTACTGGAAGGACGTGTCAGGGGCGGACGCTTACACACGACCGGAAGATGGCGAGATAAAAAGCCGCGAGGTGCGGCGGTTGACGGTCGTGTTGTTTCAAGGGGTTATGCAGCAATTTCGCGATGTGCGGGTTTTCCTCATACCTCGCGGGAATGCCGATTTCCGAGCTTTATCCGTGGCCTGGCGCGATGTGCGGGGTCTCGGCCATGACCGGCGAGAACGATTTCCGTGTCCGGCCAGGCCGCATCCGCTCGTCTGGCAAACAAGCCACGCGGCCTTTCATCGCGCAGGCGCTCGCCGCCGCGCAGAAGGCGGGCGCCCGCATTTCGCGCTCGAGAGGGATCGTCTCTGGCAACCGCTCGACCTTCGGCCGTGGGCGCACGGCGAGCGTTCGCGCCAATCGCCTCCTGACCGGTCGCTCTCGCATCGTCGTCATCAAGACCCGCGTGGTGCGCCATCATCAGCGCGCCACGCCGCTGACGGCTCACCTCAACTATCTATGCCGCGAGGGCGTGACCCGTGACGGGGAGAAGGCCCGGCTGTTCGGTCCGGGCGGCGACGACGTGGACGGCCGGGCCTTCGCGGAGCGCTGCGAAGGCGACCGGCATCACTTTCGTTTCATCGTCTCGCCGGAGGATGCGGTGGAGATGACTGACCTCCGGGGCTTTTCCCGCGAGCTGATGGACCAGATGGAAAAAGACCTCGGCGCCAAGCTCGATTGGGCCGGTGTCGATCACTGGAACACCGACAATCCCCATGTTCATATCATCCTGCGCGGCCGCGCCGACGACGGCCATGATCTCGTCATTGCCCGCGACTATATCAAAGAAGGTATGCGCGCCCGCGCCGCTGATCTCGTCACGCAGGATCTCGGGCCGCGCACCGATCTCGACATTCGTCGCAACCTCGACCGGCAGGTCGAGGCCGAACGCTGGACCCAGCTCGACCGCCAACTCGTCCGAGACGAGCGCGAAACCGGCGTCATCGACATGGCGCCAGACCCTGCTGCCAAGCCCGACGAATATCACGCCCTGAAAGTCGGCCGCCTGCGCAAGCTGGAATCCCTCGGCCTCGCCGATCAGGTCGGCCCCGGTCAATGGATGGTAGCCGACGACGCCGAGGTGACGTTGCGCGCGATGGGCGAACGCGGAGATATCATCAAGCGGATGCACCGGGCCTTGACCGAACGCGGCATCGAGCGCGGATCGGCGAACTATGTCCTCGCCGCCGAAAGCCTCGATACGCCGATCATCGGCCGCCTCGTCGATCGCGGTCTCGACGACGAGTTGAAGGGCACGGCCTATACGATAGTGGACGGCGTGGACGGCCGCACTCATCACATCAAGCTGTCCGATCTCGACGCCGCCGGTGACGGCGTGACGGGATCGATCGTCGAACTGCGCAAGTTCGACGATGCGAATGGCGAGCGCCGCGTCATGCTCGCGGTGCGGTCCGATCTCGACATCCACCGTCAGATCACCGCGCGCGGCGCCACCTGGCTCGACCGCCAGAACATCGCCCGCGAGCCGGTCGCCCTGTCCGAGGGCGGCTTCGGCGCCGAGGTGCGCCGCGCGATGGATAGGCGCGCCGAGCATCTCGTCGAGCAAGGCTTTGCCGAACGGCATGGCCCGCGCGTTACTTTCAGCCGCAACCTGATCGAGAAGCTGCGCGGCCGGGAGCTGGAGGCGCTGGGCGAAAAGCTCGCCGTCGAGACCGGCCAGCCCTTCAACCGCGCCGGCAGCGGCGAATATGTCGCCGGTTCCTACCGCCAGCGCTTTACGCTTGCCTCCGGCCGCTTCGCCATGATCGACGACGGCCTCGGCTTCCAGCTCGTGCCCTGGACGCCTTCTCTCGAAAAGCAACTCGGCCGCCATGTCTCTGGCGTGGCCCGCGACGATGGCGGCATCGAATGGAGCTTCGGCCGCAAACGCGGCCTCGGCCTCTGACCCCTTGTTCCATGAACCTTTGCCACAAGAAGGAATTCAAGAATGTCCGCGACGAAAATCCTCTGGGGCCAGATCCTCGCCGTCTTCGCCATCGTCTTCGTCTGCGTATGGGGCGCGACCGAATGGGTCGCCTGGCGTCTCGCCTTTCAGCCCGAACTTGGACAGCCGTGGTTCATGCTGCTCGGCTTTCCCTTTTACTATCCGCCGGCCTTCTTCTGGTGGTGGTACGGATACGATGCCTATGCTCCATCGATCTTCGTCGAGGGCGCCTATATCGCGGCCTCGGGCGGGCTGATCGCCTCAGCCGCGGCGATCGGGATGTCGGTCTGGCGCGCGCGCGAAGCATCGAGGATCGAGACCTATGGCTCGGCGCGATGGGCCGACACCGAGGAGGTGAAGGCCGCCGGATTGCTCGGCCCCGATGGCGTGGTGCTTGGCCGCTATGCCCACGATTATCTCCGCCATGACGGGCCGGGGCATGTGCTGTGCTTCGCGCCGACGCGCTCGGGCAAGGGTGTCGGCCTCGTCATCCCCTCGCTGCTGACCTGGCCGGGCTCGGCCATCGTCCACGACATCAAGGGCGAGAACTGGCAGCTCACCGCCGGCTTCCGCGCCCGGCACGGCCGCGTGCTGCTGTTCGACCCGACGAACGCGAAGTCTTCCGCCTACAACCCGCTGCTCGAAGTGCGTCGCGGCGAATGGGAAGTGCGCGACGTCCAGAACATCGCCGACATTCTGGTCGATCCCGAAGGCTCACTGGAAAAGCGGAACCACTGGGAAAAGACCAGCCATGCGCTGCTGGTCGGCGCCATCCTCCACGTCCTCTATGCCGAGGAGGACAAGACGCTCGCCGGCGTCGCCGCCTTCCTCTCCGATCCCAAACGGCCGATCGAGTCGACCCTCGCCGCCATGATGAAGACGGCGCATCTCGCCGAGGCCGGGCCGCACCCCGTCATCGCCAGCGCCGCGCGCGAGCTGCTGAACAAATCCGACAACGAGCGGTCGGGCGTGCTTTCCACCGCCATGTCGTTCCTCGGCCTCTACCGCGATCCAGTCGTCGCCGAGGTGACGCGCCGTTGCGACTGGCGCATCACCGACATCGTGGATGGCAAACTGCCGACGACGCTCTACCTCGTCGTGCCGCCGTCTGACATCAACCGCACCAAGCCGCTGATCCGCCTGATCCTCAATCAGGTCGGCCGCCGCCTGACCGAAGATCTTCAGGCCAAGGCCGGGCGCCGCCGGCTGCTCCTCATGCTCGACGAGTTCCCGGCGCTGGGGCGGCTCGACTTCTTCGAATCGGCGCTCGCCTTCATGGCCGGCTATGGGCTGAAGGCCTTCCTGATCGCGCAGTCGCTGAACCAGATCGAGAAAGCCTATGGCGCGAACAATTCGATCCTCGACAACTGCCATGTCCGCGTCAGCTTCGCCACCAATGACGAGCGCACCGCCAAGCGCGTGTCGGACGCTCTCGGCACCGCCACCGAAATGAAGGCGATGAAGAACTACGCTGGCAGTCGTCTTTCGCCCTGGCTCGGGCACCTGATGGTGTCGCGCTCGGAAACCGCGCGGCCGCTGCTCACACCCGGCGAGGTGATGCAGCTTCCCGCGACCGACGAGATCGTCATGGTCGCGGGTACGCCGCCGATCCGGGCGAAGAAGGCGCGCTACTTCGAGGACCGGCGGTTGCAGTCGCGCATCCTGCCGCCGCCCACGCTGACCGCGCCGGAGCAGGCCCGGCCCGATGACTGGACCACGTTGCCCGTGCCGCCGCGTCCGCAGATTGCTGAGCCGAAGTCCGCGCCGGAGAGAGACGACGATCCGACCGAATCCGAGCGTCGCCGGCAACCCGAACTCAGCCGTGTGAAACCGGTCGAGAAGAAGGCTCGAATCGAGAACGAGTTCGAAATCGGCATGAACGACGACGACGAGGATGACGCCGCGCGCAACAGCCGCATGAACCGGCTCATGCAGGGCGTCGCCCGCCAGGCTTCGCTCGATCCCGCCGACGGCATGGATCTGTGAGGCGCCCATGACCAAACCCGCTCGCAAACGGCGTCTCTCCGTCTATCTCGATCCCGCCGTGATGAACCGCCTCGCGGATCATGCCGCGCGGCGGGATCAATCCCGTTCGCTGATCGCGGAGGCCGCCATCGAATCCTTCCTGTCGCCCGACGCGGCCGAGCGGCAGGAAGCCGCCGTCACCAAGCGGCTCGATCAGTTCGACCGCCGCATGACCCGGCTCGAACGCGATGTCGGGATTTCCGTTGAAATGCTCGCCGTGTTCGTGCGCTTCTGGCTCGCCACCACACCCACGCTGTCCGAACCCCTTGCAAAGGCCGCCCACGCTAAGGCCGCCGAGCGCTATGGCGCCTTCGTCACTGCGCTCGGGCGACGGCTCGCCAAGGGGCCGAAGCTGCGGCAGGAGATCGCCGATGATGTAACCGGTGCGCCGGACGACAACTGATCGGCTTTCGACTATGATCTTGTGGCGGGGATTACGATCTCCCGGCGCATGGCCCGGTGGATCTTGACCGCCTCGCTTTCCGGCACGCCGGCCTGGTCCGCGAAACTCGGCCAGTTCCCGACATGGGCGTGCATTTCGCGGATGACCCCTTCCGCCTTCTTCGGCTTCAGGCCACAGAAGCCGCCAAAGGCCACGAGGTCGGCCATCTCAAAATGATCCCGCTTCCCGTTAAGGCTCATCTGGTGCTGGCTCGTCCAGCTTCCGTCAGGGTTGTAGGCATAGGCCACGTCGAAGGCGGGCGACAGGCGCCATTCCCCCTTCCGGTTCATCAGGAAGGCGATGTTCTTGACGTGATCGTCCTGGTTGCGGATCAACACGTTGAGGACAGCCCGGCGGAATTGCTGCTCAATGTCGTACGCGGGCAGCCCCAGCATCCTTATGGTCTCTACCGCCTGCTCATAGGAATAGGCGCCCGCTGCGTTGAAGTCGTAATGGCGAACTGCCGCTAGCGACTGCATGTGCAGCTTCTGGCCGCCGGCGCTGCGATCAAACCGCCGGGTCATGAAATGCGCGCGTCCACCTTCGCGGTGGAGACGGCATTCACTCATGTCGATGCCGGCGGCGACCGCCAGCAGATAGAAGCCATATTCGATCCGCCCGAAGCCTTGCGGATCAGCCACTTCCTTGTCGCTGTTGTTCGAGATGCCATCAAATTTCATCAGCCAGTAGCCGAAGCCTTCGCCTGTCTTGACCTGGCCCGAGCGAAATTCACCCGTCTCCGCGTTCCACGCGAGAATAGCCTTGGCGCGCGCGCCACCTGCCGAGGTGCCAACCCGTAAGATCTCTTGCAGCATTTCTCTGTCGTCATCGCCGCCGAGGACACCCGCCAGATTGGTCCGATTGTTCAGAACCTGATTGGCGAGCCGCGTCAGCGCTTCGATCTCCAGACGCTTCGACTTGCGCGCGCCTTTTAGGATGGCCGGATGAAATTCGAGCGCGCCCATGCCGCGTATGCCGATATAGCAGAGGCGCTCGACCGGATTGAAACTGTCCGCCGTGCGCCCTTGCGCGACCAGCCAGGCGTCGATCAGCGCGTTGCCGAACTTGTCCGGCAAGGAGTCGGCCAACAGGCCCGGCAAGCCTTTGAACGCTGGCCGAGGCAGGCCGGGAAACTCGTAAGGGTTGGTGCCGAGCGGCATCATGATCGGCGCCAGCTCGATACCGCTCTCCGCAAAATCCGGCATATACTGGAAGACGCCGACGTTCCGATCCGGCAGCCAGCTTACCGCGCCAATAGCCTTGCCCCACAGGCGAACCGTCGCGTCCGTCATGCTTCGTCATCCTCGCCCCAGGCCCAATCCGTCGCCTTGGTGACGGCGGCGGCGCCGCGCGCCCGTTGTCGTTCGTGCCCGTCTCGCTTCACCCGCTCGATGGGCCGGACCTCAGGGTCGGGCAGGAAGGCGGACAGATGCCCGGTCAGACCCAGAGCCATCAGGACGCGGACGAAGGTGTCCAGCGAGACGTTCTCTCCCGCTTCCAGCCGCTTGACGCTGCTGACAGACGCCCCGGCGTCCTGCGCCAGACGCGCCTGCGTCAGGTTCCGACTCAGGCGTATTTTCGACAGCCGTTCCCCCACCTGCCGCAAGGAGGCTTCGACCGTGGATGTTCCTGCATTCTGATTCGGGTTCATATCCGATCCCATAAGCCGCTGATAGTACCTTAAGGGGTCATATTTGGCACAATGTGCAGAAGGTTTCAACTCTCACCAATGACTCATATATGCGCCTATATGCCAATTTATCCGCTCATGAGATCATATTTGATCCTTTATAGAAAACTTCAGCGAACGACGCGACACGCGCCCAGAAATAGAGACGAACCAATATCTCGCAAGATGAGGCCTCCACCGCCGTTCTCCTGTATTTGCACGCCACGCTACTACGCCGCTAAATCCTTGTTGAATCTGCCCTAAATCGGGCTCTTTTAATCGACCCCGCAAGGGGAAGGACCGTCGATCCCCGCTGAACTCGGGGCGACATGAAGGCTTCGCATCACAACTCTGAAGGACTGGCGCGGGGCGCGCGGATGCTGCGCACCGCGCTCGGCCCAGCCATCGCCCGGTTTCTGGAAGACCCCGCCGTCGTCGAGGTGATGCTGAACCCGGACGGGCGTATCTGGATCGACCGGCTATCGGAAGGGCTGTCCGATACGGGTGAGCGGCTGTCGCCCGCTGACGGCGAACGCATCGTGCGCCTGGTCGCGCACCATGTCGGCGCCGAAGTCCATGCAGGCAGCCCGCGCGTCTCAGCCGAATTGCCCGAGACGGGGGAGCGGTTCGAGGGGCTTCTTCCTCCTGTCGTCGCCGCGCCGGCCTTCGCCATCCGCAAGCCCGCCGTCGCGGTGTTCACGCTCGACGATTATGTCGCGGCCGGGATCATCTCGGCGGGACAGGCCGAGGCGCTGCGCCGGGGCGTCGCCGCCCGCGCCAATATACTGGTCGCCGGCGGCACGTCCACCGGCAAGACGACGCTGACCAACGCGCTGCTCGCCGAGGTGGCCAAGACCTCCGATCGCGTCGTTATCATCGAAGATACGCGCGAGCTGCAATGCGCCGCGCCCAATCTCGTCGCCATGCGGACGAAGGATGGCGTCGCCTCGCTTTCGGATCTCGTCCGTTCGTCGCTTCGTCTGCGCCCCGACCGCATCCCGGTCGGCGAGGTGCGCGGCGCGGAAGCGTTGGACCTCCTGAAGGCGTGGGGCACCGGCCATCCCGGCGGCATCGGCACCATCCACGCCGGTTCGGCCATCGGTGCGCTCCGCCGCATGGAGCAGCTCATCCAGGAAGCCGTCGTCACCGTGCCGCGCGCGCTGATCGCGGAGACCATCGATCTCGTCGCTGTCCTCGCCGGACGCGGAAGCAAACGCCGCCTCGCCGAACTCGCCCGTGTCGAAGGTCTCGGCCCCGATGGCGATTACCGCATCGCGCCAGCCGCCATCGATGCCGTTGACCTGCCCATTTCCCCGCTCGCCGCATCCATCGTCCAAGGAGACCACGCATGATCAAGCTTTTCCGCAGCGCCCATCCCCGCCTTGGCGCGGCGCTAACCGCGGCCGCCCTCGGCCTGCTGCTCGCGGGGCCCGCCTATGCCTCGGGCTCCTCAATGCCCTGGGAAACCCCGCTCAATTCGATCCTGCAATCCGTGCAGGGACCGGTCGCCAAGATCATCTCGGTCATCATCATCACTGTCACTGGCCTCAGCCTCGCCTTTGGTGACACCTCGGGCGGCTTTCGCCGGCTGATCCAGATCGTCTTCGGCCTCTCCATTTCCTTTGCCGCCAGCTCCTTCTTCCTCTCCTTCTTCAGCTTCAGCGGCGGGGCGCTCATCTGATGACGGACATGGCCGATCCGACCAACACGGCACCGGGCTTTTGTGTGCCCGTGCACCGGGCGCTGACCGAGCCAATCCTGCTCGGCGGCGCCCCACGCGCCCTCGCCATCCTCAACGGCACGCTCGCGGGCGCGATCGGCCTTGGCCTGCGCCTCTGGCTGGTCGGGCTCGCCATCTGGGCAGTCGGCCAAGTCACCGCCGTGTGGGCGGCAAAGCGCGATCCGCTCTTCGTCGATGTGGTGCGCCGCCATTTGCGCATCCCCGCGCATCTATCAGTTTGAGTGAGGTCTTGGCCGTGATGA
>JAKAJL010000065.1 GCA_021813805.1 Pseudomonadota bacterium
CGAGCGGGCCGGGCTTGTCTATCCCGCCGCGACGGATTTCGGCTTGCTGATTGGCGCCGTCGCACGCTGCGACTGCGACGGCGTCTCGGGCTCGGCGCTTAACACGGCCTATCCCGACACTCCGGTTTGCCTCGATGTGATCGTCGATGGCGTCTTCGCGGCCTATGCCTATGCCGACGCCGAAAGGCCCGATGGCTTCTTCGGCTTCGACCTGCAGTTCGACACGCCGCTCGATCCGTCGCGCCCGCACGGGATCGAGTTGCGACGCTCGGCCGACGGGGCGTCCCTGGGCGGCCGCGAGATCAAGGCCGTCGTGGCGGCCTAAACGGGGTGGGGCAGGTCGATCGCAAGCGATCCATGCAGTGGCGAGCCGTTGCGCGCCTTCTCTTACGCCAGTTGGGCTGCTGTCCCTTCGTAACGGGCCATTCGGTCCAGAACTAGGTTTTCAGGCTATTTCAGCAGGTTCAGCGGGTTAGCCGCCAGCGCGGCCTTATGCAGCAGTTACATACGCTTTCCGTCGAGTGGCTCACCGCTCGCGACTTTGCCGAAGGCAAAATGCCTAACCGAGTGAATTTCGGACCTCAGCAGCGCCGGGTGGCGGAAGGGGTGGGATTCGAACCCACGGTGGGCTTGCACCCACGGCGGTTTTCAAGACCGCTGCCTTAAACCACTCGGCCACCCTTCCGCATTTGCCCGCGCCTTCTCGCCCCTTTGCGTCAGAAAGGCAAGCGGGCAAGCCGCCGGCCGCCTCACAATGGCCGCAAGGTCTTTTTATTCGCGCGCCGATCTTCTAACAGACGGTTTTCGACCGCAGGGATCACGCCCCAGAGATGAACGACAGCGCCACGGAAACGGACCCCAATGCGGCGGAGAGCCGGACGATTTCTTTCGTCTCGCTCGGCTGTCCGAAGGCCCTGGTCGATTCGGAGCGCATTCTGACGCGACTGCGCGCCGAAGGCTATGGGATCAGCCGCAACCATCACGGCGCCGACGCCGTCATCGTCAACACCTGCGGCTTTCTCGACAGCGCCAAGGCGGAATCGCTCGCCGCCATCGGCGAAGCGCTGAAAGAAAACGGCAAGGTGATCGTCACCGGCTGCATGGGCGCCGAGCCCGGCCCGATCCTCGACGCTTACCCCAATATTTCCGCGATCACCGGCCCGCAGGATTACGAGAGCGTGATGGCGGCGGTGCATCGCGCCGCGCCCCCCGCGCCGCATCCTTATCTTGACCTCGTGCCGCCGCAGGGGGTTAAGCTGACCCCTCGCCATTATGCTTATCTCAAAATATCAGAGGGTTGCCACAATTCCTGCACCTTCTGCATCATCCCGAAATTGCGCGGCGATCTGGTGTCCCGGCCTGCGGCGGAGGTGCTGCGCGAGGCGGAAAAGCTGGTCAAGGCCGGGGTGAAGGAGCTTTTGGTCGTTTCGCAGGACACGTCCGCCTATGGGCAGGACTTGCGCTACGCCTCAAGCCTTTACGACGGTCGCGAGGTCCGCGCGCGCTTTTACGATCTCGCGGAGGAACTGGGGCGCTTCGGCGTGTGGACCCGGCTCCATTATGTCTATCCCTATCCCCATGTGGACGAGGTCCTGCCGCTGATGGCCGAGGGCAAGATCTTGCCCTATCTCGACATTCCCTTCCAGCACGCCGCGCCGAACGTGCTGCGGGCGATGAAGCGGCCGGGCAATGTCGAAAAGACTCTTGAACGCATTCAGGCTTGGCGCGCCCTGGTTCCCGACCTGACTTTGCGCTCGACCTTCATCGTAGGTTTCCCCGGCGAGACCGAGGAGGATTTCCAGATTCTGCTCGACTGGCTGGACGAGGCGAAGCTCGACCGCGTCGGCGCCTTCAAATATGAGCCGGTCAAAGGCGCCGCCGCCAATGCTCTCGGCCTCGCGCCGGTTCCACGCGAGGTCCAGCAGAGCCGCTGGCGCCGCTTCATGGAAAAGCAGCAGAAAATTTCTGAAAGACGCCAGAAGGCCAAGGTCGGCAAGAGGCTCGCCGTGCTGATCGACAATGTTTCGGCGGGCGGCGGCGAAGGGCGGAGCAAGGCCGACGCGCCGGAGATCGACGGCAAGGTCTTTGTCGCGTCCCGCCGCCCCTTGCGGGTTGGCGAGATCGTGACGGTGAAGATCGACCGCGCCGAGGCTTACGACCTGCATGGGACGGCCGTGTGACCCTTCTCCCGCGAGGGGAGAAGGGAATCTCCCTAAGGCAACAGCACCGTCGCGCCGGTGGTCTGGCGGGCTTCGAGCTGGCGGTGGGCCTGCGCCGCTTCTTCCAGCTTGTAGCGGGCGTGGATCGCGATCTTGACCGTGCCCGAACCGACGGCCTCCATCAGCCGCGCGGCCATGTCCCGCAGGCGCGATTCATCGGCCATATAGGTGAACAGGGTCGGACGCTGAACGTAAAGCGAGCCTTTTTGCGAGAGCAGTCCGAGATTGAAGGCCTCGATCGGTCCCGAGGCCGAACCGAAGCTGATGAAGCTCCCCAGGGGCCGCAGGCAGTCGAGCGAGCCGGGAAAAGTCGCCTTGCCGACGCCGTCGTAAACGACGGCGCATAATTTCCCGCCGGTGATCTCGCGCACTCGAGCGACAAAATCCTCGCTGCGGTAGAGAACGGTGTGGTGCGCGCCGGCCTCGCGCGCCAGTTTCGCCTTGTCCTCGCCGCCCACCGTGCCGATGACGGTCGCGCCCAGCGCCCGCGCCCATTGGCAGAGAATGAGGCCGACGCCGCCCGCCGCGGCATGGACCAGCACGATGTCGCCGGGCTGGACCTTGTATGAGCGGAATAGCAGATATTCGGCGGTCAGGCCCTTCAGCATCATCGCAGCCGCCGTCTCGAAGGAAACAGCGTCCGGCAGGGGAACCACGAATTTCGCTTCGATATTGCGCGCCGTCGCATAGCCGCCGAGCGAGCCGGCGTAAGCCACGCGGTCGCCGGGCCTGAACCGCGTCACCCCCTCGCCGACCGCCACGATCTCGCCCGCGCCCTCATTGCCGGGGATGAACGGCATGTTCGGCGCGGGATAGGCGCCGGTGCGGAAATAAATATCGAGAAAATTCACCCCGACGGCGTGCTGGCGGATCTGGACCTCGCCGGGACCGGGCGGCGGCAGGTCGCCGAGATCCTCGTAACGCAGAACCTCCGGCCCGCCGGTTTCATGCACGCGGATCGCTTTGACCATGGCTCGACTCCCTGTTGGCGAAGGAATCTAGGCCAGTGGCGCGGCGGCGACAATGTGCGCCGAAAGGCCGAAACGCAAGGAGCGTCTTGCGCTCCTTGTCCGATCCGTCACTTCTCCGGCGCGTTCACCCGAAGATGCAATTCCCGTAACTGTTTGGGCGTGGCGGGGGCGGGGGCGCCCATCAGAATGTCCTCGGCGCGCTGGTTCATCGGGAACAGCGCGACTTCGCGAAGATTCTGCTCTCCAGCCAGCAGCATGATGATGCGATCCACTCCCGCCGCCATGCCGCCGTGGGGCGGCGCGCCGTAGTGGAAGGCGCGGTACATGCCGCCGAAGCGCTCGACCACCGCCTCCTCGCCATAGCCGGCGATCTCGAACGCCTTGACCATGGTCTCCGGCTTGTGGTTGCGGATGCCGCCCGAGGCGATCTCGAAGCCGTTGCAGGTGATGTCGTACTGGAACGCTTTTATGGTCAGCGGGTCTTGCGTCTGCAAGGCCTCCAGCCCGCCCTGCGGCATGGAGAAGGGGTTGTGGCCGAAGTCGATTTTCTTGTCGTCCTCGTTATATTCGAACATCGGGAAATCGACGACCCAGGCCAGTTCGAATCGGTCCCTGTCCAGGAGATTGAGGTCCTCGCCGACTTTCGTGCGCGCCATGCCGGCGAATTTGGCGAACTTTTCGGGGTCGCCGGCCACGAAGAAAGCCGCGTCGCCGGCATTCAGGCCCAATTGGGCGCGGATCGCCTCGACGCGCTCCGGCCCGATATTATTGGCGAGCGGACCGCGTCCGCCGACGCCGCTGGCGTTCTTGTCGGCCTGAAGGCTGGTCTCGTCCTTGGCGCGGTCGAAGAACAGAATATAGCCAAGACCCGGCTGGCCCTCGGCCTGGGCCCAGGAATTCATGCGGTCGGCGAAAGTGCGCTGGCCGCCGCCCGGCGCCGGAATGGCCCACACCTGGTTCTTTTCCGATTCCAGCAGGCGCGCGAAAATCTTGAAGCCCGACCCGCGAAAGTGCTCGGAAACATCCTGCATCTCGATCGGGTTGCGCAAATCCGGCTTGTCGGAGCCGTATTTCCGCATGGCTTCGGCATAGGGGATTCGCCGCCAGGGCGAGGGCGTCACCGGCATGTCGCCGCCGAACTGCTCGAAAATGCCGCGGATCACCGGCTCCATCGTGTCGAACACGTCTTCCTGGGTGACGAAGCTCATTTCAACGTCGAGCTGATAGAATTCGCCCGGCAGGCGGTCGGCGCGCGGGTCCTCGTCGCGGAAACAGGGCGCGATCTGGAAATAGCGGTCGAAGCCGGCCATCATCAGCAATTGCTTATATTGCTGCGGCGCCTGGGGCAGGGCGTAGAACTTGCCGGGATGGATGCGCGAGGGCACCAGAAAGTCGCGCGCGCCCTCGGGCGAGGAGGCGGTGAGGATCGGCGTCTGAAATTCGTTGAAGCCCGCCGCCTTCATTTTTACGCGCATGGAGTCGATGACTTTTCCACGCAACATGATGTTGTGGTGGATGCGCTCGCGGCGCAGGTCCAAAAAACGGTATTTGAGGCGGGTTTCCTCGGGATAATCCTGCTCGCCGAAAACGGGCAGCGGCAATTCCGCCGCCTGGCCCAGAACTTCGGCCGCGCGGACATAAAGTTCGATGCGCCCTGTCGCCATGTCGTCGTTGTCGGTGCCTTCCGGGCGATGGCGCACCTCGCCATCAAGCCGCACCACCCATTCGGAGCGGAAAGTCTCGGCCAGCTTGAAGGCCGCCGAATCCGGATCCACCACGCATTGGGTCAGGCCGTAATGGTCGCGCAGATCGATGAACAGCACGCCGCCATGGTCACGGATGCGGTGGCACCAGCCCGAGAGACGGACCGTCTGGCCGATGTGGTCGGTGCGGAGTTCTCCGCAGGTGTGGGAGCGAAAGGCGTGCATGATGTCCCAGGTGCGATAAGGTTTGGCCGCTGCCTAGCGGAATTTTGCCCCGCCGTGAAGGGGGCGCGGCCGGCCCAGCCCGCCTGACCGGCAAATAATCCGATCGCGTTACTAGCCGCCGTCCAAGGCATGGATTATGAAGTTTTCATGAGCCTCGTCACTGATTCCGGCGAGCTGGCGGCCTTTTGCCAGTCCTTCGCCAAATATCCTTATGTCACTGTCGACACCGAATTCCTGCGCGAGACGACCTTCTGGCCAAAAGTCTGCGTGATCCAGCTCGCCTGCGACGATCACGCGATCGCCGTCGACGCGCTGGCGGAGGGCCTGGATCTTTCGCCCTTTTTCGAGCTGATGGCCAACGCGAGCGTCGTCAAGGTCTTTCACGCCGCGCGGCAGGACATCGAGATCGTCTGGCATCTCGCCAAGATCATTCCGGCGCCGCTGTTCGACACCCAGGTCGCGGCCATGGTCTGCGGCTATGGCGACCAGATCGCCTATGGCGAGCTGGCGCAGAGCATCTGCAAGGTCACGCTCGACAAGTCCTCGCGCTTCACCGACTGGTCGCGCCGCCCGCTCACCGACGCCCAGATCGTTTACGCCATCGCCGACGTCACCCATTTGCGCGACATTTACAAGTCCTTGCGGCAGAGGCTGGAGCACACCGGGCGCCTCCATTGGCTGACCGACGAAATGGCCAGTCTGTGCAATACCGAGACCTATCAGCAGAGTCCCGAGCGCGCGTGGGAGCGCTACGCCCATCGCGCCCGAAAGCCGCGCGATCTCGCCGTGCTGATGGAGTTGACCGCCTGGCGCGAGCATGAGGCGCAAAGCCGTGACGTGCCGCGCTCGCGGGTGCTGAAGGACGACATCATGTTAGAGGTCGTCTCCGCCGCGCCCCGAACCGTCGAGGCGCTCGGCGGCTTGCGCGCTTTTCCGCGCGGGATGGAAAGGTCGCGCGCCGGCGCCGAAATTCTCGCGGCGATCGAGCGCGGCCTCGCCCGCGATCCGAAAAGCCTGCCCAAGATCGAGCGCGACCGTCGCGGGGGCGGCGGCGCCACGGTCGAACTGTTGAAGGTGCTGTTGCGCCAGGTCGCCGAGAAACAGGGCGTGGCGGCCAAAATGATCGCCACCATCGACGAACTGGAGGCGCTCGCCGGCGACGATCACGCCGACGTGCCGGCGATGAAAGGCTGGCGGCGCGAGTTGTTCGGCGCCAAGGCGCTCCAGCTCAAGCACGGGCGGCTGGCCCTGACGGTCGAGAACAACCGCGTCGTGACGCTCGAATGGCACGAGGCGCAGGACGAGGCGGAGACGGCCGCGCCCGGCCCGGCCTAGCGGTTCAAATCTGGCCTTTGCTCCCGGCGCTCCGATTGCGATCGGCGGATGCCGACCTGGGTCGAGCGAGGCGCCCGGCGCGAACTGTCACCGATTGGCGATGCGGGCGAAGATCGGCCAAGTGATACGATGTTCCACCGCCGGGTCGCCCCAGGCCGCCGCAATCTCGACGAGGGCGGCGCCAATGTCGTCGCTGGCGCCCGCCGCGCGCGCCGCCCGCATGGCCGACCACGTTCCGATGTATGCGCTCAACTCGCCGAACGTCCAGTCGCGGACGATCGAAAGTTCCGGCATCGGCGTTTCCTCGAATGGAAACGGCAGCGTCTTGTAGCCTGCTTCGACGTGTCGGCGCTCGTCCGGCCAATAGCGGTGAATGTCTCGCCAGTAGAACCGGTCGAAGCGCGCGCCGGCGGGGCCGTCGAGCGTAGGAACCCCGTAAGCGACGAGCGCAAGCGCTCCTCGCGGACGCAGGATCCGTCGAGCCTGCGCATAGAAGCGATCCACATCGAACCAATGCGCGGCCTGGGCCGCGACGACAAGGTCGGCGGACTGGTCCGGCAGATCGATCTCTTCGGCGTTTCCGACGCGGTAGCGAATTCGCGGTTGCGCTTTGGCGTGCGCGATCTGCGATTCGCTGGGATCGATCGCGGTCACGCGCTCGAAGAAGGTCGCGAGCGCCGCGGAAAGCTGTCCCGTCCCGCAGCCGACATCGACGGCATGGCTTCGACCGCCGCATGTTTCAGCGAGCGCCTGAACGAGCGCCCGGGGGTAGGTCGGTCGGCCGCGGGCGTAATCGTCGCCGCCGTCGAGGAACGGATTGAGACGGTTCACGGCAGCGTTTCCTTCCGTGGGACCGAACCGGCTTCCCGCGCCTCCGCGTCAAGTATCCGCCGGTCGAAGCCCTTCCGCTCCAACGCCTCGATCGCGCTGTCAAGAATTTCCCGCAACGGAGCGCCGATCTCGTCCTCCAATTCGTCGATGGCGCGCAGCCGGGCCCGCCATTGCGGGACGAGACTGGCGCGAAGGCCCGCGCCTTTCGGCGTGAGCGCGACCGCGCGCGATCGTCCGTCGTCGCCCGCGATGCGCCGCGCCAACCCCTCCGCTTCCATCAACTTTACGGCCTGGCTGATGGCGCCTTGGGTCACGCCGGCGCGTTCGCGGAGTTCATTGACAGTGAGCGGGCCGTCGCCGAGCGTACGAAGCAGAGGCGTGTAACGGGCGCGCGTGTTGAGGCCGGCGCTCCGATAATGCGCCTCCGATCCGCGATCCAGCAGTTCGACGAGATGGCGCAGGATCGCGCCGAGACCCTTGGCCTCCGGCGCCGGGGACGTGGCGGGCAATGGATTGATCATGCCGACAAAATATATTAGCGCTAATGTAGCGTCAACGCCTACGCCATGAGCCGCCACGTGCCGAAATCATCGCTTGTTGTGGGCCTTACTCACGAAACATCCCTCCTGGTGACGCCCGATCTGACGGTTCCCAATGTCTCCGGGCGTCTCGCCGCCTTCGGCGATATGCCGCCTGTTTTCGCCACGGCTTTCCTGGTGGCCTTTTTCGAAGCCGCCTGCATCGAATGCCTGCGCGGTCACTTGCAGGAGGGCGAGCATACGGTTGGCGTCCACGTCGACGTCTCGCATGTCGCCGCAACGCCTGTCGGCATGAATGTCACGGTCAAAGTCAAGCTGATCGAGATCGAAGGGCGCAGGCTGACCTTCCGGGTCAGAGCGGAAGATGGGACCGGGCTCATCGGCGAGGGCGCGCACCAGCGCGCAATCATAAATATCGGCGGTTTCCTCGACCGCGTCGCGGCGAAAGCGAATTCGGGCGGTTCGGCGTGGCCGCCGGAACAGGCTCAAGCCGAGGGCCCATCCCGCAGTTACGCCGCCGGCCGCTCGTCCGGCCTATCGAACCACCACGGCCGGGCGTTGGCTTTTCGCCGTTAGAGCAGCGTGCGAAAATAGGGATCCCGGTTTTTCGTAATTGGCGCTGCGAAAACAAAGAATTCTAGCGCGGCTTGCGCAAAAGATCGGTGAGGGCGCCCAGGGCCTCCCGCTCGTCACGCCCACTGGCGCGGGCGATCTGGGCCAGCGACCGCCGGGGGCCGGACACGGTAAAGCCCAGGCCGCGCAGGTGGGACGCCAGGCTCTCCGGGTCGCTGCGGTAGATCGGCGCGAGATCGGCGAGCGGGGTCAGTGTGACGGCGCGGATCAGGGCATTGGTGGAATCATGGGGCGCCGCCGCCGGGCGCGCCGGGTGCAAGAGGCGCCCCGCGGCGAGCGCGAACGCGACCAGGGCGAGAATAGCCGCGATCCGAGCCGCGTCGGCGCGAATTTGGCGGCGAAAGCGCCAGGCCAGCGCCAGCGACGCCGGCGCCATGACATAGCCGAGCTGGCGGTGGACGGACCAAACGTGAAAGTCATAGAAGCGCGCCAGCATCGCCGCGCCGGTCAGCGCCACGATGGCGTAAAGCGCCGCGGCCGCAGCGGAGAAATTGCGTGAAATCCAGTCGGTCATGGACAGGTCTGTACCACATCCGGCGCGGGCGGGAGTCCTCGATCTTGCGGTTGTCGCTCGGCCTTGCGCCGGCCGCGCGCGGGGTTCTCCTCCCTTGGTCGCCTGTTCGGGCTGGCCTAAACCTGCTTTATCGGGCGGCGCTGGCGCGGAAGGGCGCGTGATCCTCCCCCGCTCTCATATCATCGCTTCAATATATCTTATTTCCAACTCATATATCTTTACGATTGGTTTGTTCGGGCTAATTTATCAATCAAACGCCGTCTGATTCGGAGACACAGCCGATGGTTCTGCATGCCGTGAAAGAAATCGAAATCTCCGACGAACTGGAGACAATGGCGCACAAGGCGCGCGAGGCGAGCGAGTTCCTCAAGGCGCTCGCCCACGAGGCGCGCCTCGTAATCCTTTGCATTCTTTCGGAAGGCGAGAAAACCGTCGGCGAACTGGAGTCCTTGCTGGACCAGCGGCAATCGACAGTGTCGCAGCAACTTGCCCGGTTGCGGCTCGATGGTCTGGTGTCGACCCGCCGCGACGGCAAGAATGTCTATTATCGGCTGGCGAACGGCGACACCCGCACCGTTCTCGACGCGATCCACAGCGTTTTCTGTGACCGGCGCGGCGCCCGCTGAGGCGAAAGGCGCGCGATGCTCAGTCTCGCGCCGCTTTCACGTCGAGCACGTCCATCAGTTCGCGCCATTCGCGCGGCGAAAGGCCGCTCGACTCCATGCTCACCTGCTCGCCCGCCAGAAGTTGCCTCACCACCTTCAACGCCGTGCGTGAAACATTGACCGCGCCGTGCCGGTATTCGAGGAAGGCCTCATAAGTCAGCGGCGTCCAGCGGCGGAGCACGTCGAGCATCTTCTCGGCATAGACGCGGATTTCGTACTGGGCGTGGGAATCGGCGCGCAGGCGCAGGAAATGCATGAAATTGTGGAGATTGGTCTTCCAATACCATTGGGTATAAGTGTTCAGGGTCAGGTTCATTCGCGCCAGTTCGCGCGCGAGGCCGGATCGATTGGGGTCCGCGCGAGTCAGATCCGGATTTTGCGAATCCGGGTTTTCATTCAGCATCCACGCGTAGTCGGCATGGGCTTTTTCGGCGTCGCCGCGCAACAAGTCGAGGACGCGCGCCGCCTCGTCGCCGGTGAGGATTTCGCCGCGCCCCTGACGGTTGACCGTCGATTGCGCCGCCAGATGCGCCTCGTCGGGAATATAGAATTCCTTGTCGAGGATCGAATAGCGCGCCGAATATTCGTTGATGCTGGCGGTCCGGTGCCTGATCCATTGCCGCGCGACGAAAATCGGCAGTTTGACGTGGAATTTGATCTCGGCCATTTCAAACGGCGTCGTATGCCAGTGCCGCATCAGATACATGATGAGGCCGCGATCCTCGGTCACCTTCTTGGTGCCGCGCCCATAAGACACGCGCGCCGCCTGCACCACCGCGGCGTCGTCGCCCATGTAATCGATGACGCGGAGAAAGCCGTGGTCGAGAACCGGGATCGGCTCGAACAATATTTCTTCGAGGGCAGGGACTGTCGGGCGCAGAGTGGCCGTTCCGTTCGCCCTCGCCGCGCGGATTTCATCGAGTTGCTGGTCGGAAATTGCCATCGAATCCTTGCCTCGTCGCTTGTCCGCGCGGTTTTGAGGTCCTTACAGCTTTTCTTCGGGCAGCGCGAGGCGATTGTCAAAGTTCTCCACTCATGACACGAAAGCTGGCGGGAACGGTGGAGGCGCGGATGAAGAAGCACGGCGGCCGGCGGCAGGAAAAAACGCCAGGTCCCTCCCGAAACGACTTCGGCGCGCGGAAGGCGCGGCCCGCGCGTTCCGCGCGCGTGGGGAGTGAAAATCCCGCGGCGCGCGGCTTCCGGCGACCATCGCCCGAGCTCGCCGCGATTTATGGCTGCCATGCCGTGCGCGAAGCCCTGCGCAATCCGCGCCGCCAATGCCTCGACCTGTTCGCAACCCTGGCGGCGGCCGAAAAGCTCGGCCCCGACATTTCCGCGCGGGGCGTCGCTGTTCATGAGGTCGATTCCGAAGCCCTGGCGGCCCGGCTCGGACCCGAGGCCGTGCATCAGGGCGTTCTGCTGGAGGCGCGCCCGTTGCCGGCGCTCGACGTGACCGAGATCGAGCGGAAATCCGGCCTCGTCCTCGCACTCGACCAAATCACCGATCCCCATAATGTCGGCGCGATCTTGCGCACCGCCGCCGCCTTCGCCGTGGACGCCGTGATCGTCACCGAGCGCCACGCCCCGGAGTTTTCCGGCGTTCTGGCGAAAACCGCCTCCGGAGGACTTGAGCATGTTCCGCTGGTCGAGGTCGTTAATCTCGCCCGCGCCCTCGACCGGCTCGGCGACGCCGGCTATCAGCGCGTCGGCCTCGACTCCGAAGGCCCCGCGAGCCTGGAGAAAACCGCGCTGAGCGCGCCGGTGGCGCTGGTGCTCGGGGCGGAGGGCAAGGGCCTGCGCCGGCTCACCCGCGAGAAATGCGACACGCTGGCCCGGCTCGACATGCCGGGCGCGATCAAGAGCCTGAACGTCTCCAACGCCTGCGCCGTCGCTCTCGCTTTGACCCGCGCGCGCCTTGCGCCGTGATCCCCATGGGCCGCCACACCTGCCCCTTGCGCCCGCCGCTCCGGACTGCTAGCAAACTCGCGAGCCAAGCGCCCAGGCCGGTTTAGCTCAGCTGGTAGAGCAACTGATTTGTAATCAGTAGGTCGCGGGTTCGATCCCTGCAACCGGCACCAATTAAATCAAACACTTGTAGGCGATATGCGAAGCTGGCTCTCAAGCTACGTTTCAGCGGGGTAACGATTGGGGTAACAAATTATCTCGGGTAGCAGGCCGATCTTTTCTCGGTCCCGGTATTTTGGGCAGGCTGCGCCGCTGCCTGCTTCCCTTGGCCGAGTTCCCGCCACAAGATCGGCGCCATGCCGAATCGCGCCCCTCAAGGTCCGCCGCCCTCCATCGCCCATTTGAAGGCGCAAGGCGTGGCCGGCGTCTCCACCTTCTGCCGCGCCTGCGGTCACTCCGGCGCCGTGGCCTTCGACGCTCTGGGCCTGCCCGATGACGTGCTGTTCCCGATGATCGCCAGGGCGCGACGTTTCCGTTGCTCGGCCTGTGGGGCGAGGGATTGCGGCGTCATGCCGGATTGGAGCGGGTATCGGGCGCCGGGGATTGGAGGAGGTTTGAAGCAGGCGGTCGATTGACGCCGATCTTAGCAAGGACGCGCGGAGCGCGTGAGCAAACGGCAGGCCCATTCCTTTGGCCCCCATCGCGTCGCAAAAGTCTCGGTGACCTCGAACCAACTGCCGTCATTTCCTGCGCCGTGATTTTGTCCCATGCAGGAGCATTCGCATTCGTGGCCCGTGGCGTTCATGCAGGCCGGCGAGCACTTTTCCTGCTCGCGAAAGGGCTGGATGACATAGACCCTGCCGAATCGGTCGAGGGACCGCTCAACGAAATCGTTGAACCAGGACTTTGGAAGCTCCCAGCATTTTTGCCCTGAGTTCCAATTGGGATTTGGTCGACGTCCGCCTCTCAGCCATTGCCGATTGCCGGAAGCATAAGGGAGCTTGACGAGCAAATGCTCACCTCTGCCCGTTTGTCGCCAGGCCACCGGAATTTTAGTCTGCGACCACACAAGCTGGATTCGAACGTCGTTCTTCGCGGCGCTGTCCATTTAGTGCGGCTCTTCCGGACGCGAAATATGGAGGGAAAAAGAGGCCAAAGGCGAGAGCGGGCCCATTAGTTTCTGCGCCCGCCCGACGTCGACGACGGCCTTAAGCGAGGCGTTTGGGACCTGGGGCAATCACACGTTTAGCGCCCAAAGCATCGATCGCAGTCCTCGCCGCGGGCGCGGGGATTTGGCCGTCTTTAACCTTTTGGTTCAAATATGTCGGTAGGCGGTTCGGAATGTAATGCTCTTTGAGCCACTTCCTGAATTCCGCCAACGCGTCGTCAGGGTAGCAATAAGCTGGCTGGGGATTCGACGCTGACTGCGGAAAATAGGACGGATAATTGTGGTCGTACTTGATCCGATCACCGTAGAGCACGTCGAGGTTATCGCCCGTCCAGTGCTTGCCCCATGCCATTCCGACGCTGATGTCGGGAACGAAGCTCGACCCGAGATCTGCGCCGCCACGAATAAGCGTAACCATCATGTCGGCCATTTCCTTGAAGACGCTGAAATAGCCGTCAGGAACAGTATGGTAGGTAAGTGACACCCGGTCATGGAACTGCTGCCAAGCGACGCTTACCGACCCCGTCGGGTTAAATCCAACCTGCGCGTAAATGAAATCGCGGAAGCCTTTGCGCGCGAGCGTGCGGAAGCTCTTGGCCGCGTGGTCGTTTTCTGTTTTCGCTTCGAAGGCATAATATTCGAGCACGGCCATGCAAACCGCCGCCGGCACGGCGTGGTGGATCGTGCCGCCTTTTTCAACGGCAAAGAAGGCCACGGAATCGTCTGCGCCTTGGGCGCGGACAAGTTCGCGAATTTTCTTTTCACGCGGCTTGAGCGGGTTCTCTTGCCATGACGCTGTCATCCGGACGATTGCGGCATTATCGACCCCGCACATACGCGACAGGCCGCGCAGAGTGAGGAAGGGTGTTCCGTCAGTGAGAACGCCCATGCCGACGCCGTCGACTTCCTTTTCAGCGGCAATTTGGAGGTCGAGGTTGAGTTGCTGGGGGGTGATGACCAAATCTTGCGAATTCGACATATAGTTCAGCCTTACCAATGGGTTGCGCTGCTGACCAAAGCCGCCTTTCGGCGGTGTCAGCGACACAGTTTCGACTTTGGTCGGCTGGACTTGTCTCCGCATATATCCCATATACGGTTTGCTACAGACGCCCCAGCCAACCGCTGGCGCAAGAGACGGCCGCACAGCAAATGCTTGGCGGCCGTTTTTGCACAAGCTCCGGTCAGATGGGGACTGAGCGATAGCTTCGCAAGGCGTCAGATTAAGGGAAATTTAACTTCCTGGACGAGTAGCCGGCCGTCACAGCGCCAGGGCGGGGCCCCGTCAGCCTGGCGCGCGCCTGTGGCGCTTGATTCGGTCGAGAACCTCGAAGGCGTAGGCGCGAGCCTTGGCGGTCTGCTGTTCACCGGCGGCCTCGTCCAGCATTTCCATGGCGCGGCGATACTCGGCGCGGAGGTCGGGCGGAAGCGCCGCCAAGGGGTCGGGCCTCGGCTTGCCGGACGTGCGGTGAAGCTGATGCGCGATTTGGTAGGAGTCGAGCCCACGGGGCATTGCGGCGGCATATTGCGGGCGCTTCATGAAGGCGGCTCCCGGGTTGCACGAATCGCCTGATGTTGAATCGGCTCAGGGGCCGCGTCCAGCCCGTTCCTGGCCTCACAGGCGAGCCAGGGCGGCGCAGGGCTTCATTCAAAGCCCCTGGAGCCCATAGCCTCAATCCAGCGCCTTTCTCCGGCCTCCAGGAGCGCCAGGAGCCCCCGCGCCCTGGCGATGGCGTCCTCTATCTCGACGGCCATGCGGGCGCCAGTTCCTCCACTCTGCAAGCCCTGGGCCGCCGCTGCGATCTGTTCTGGCGTCGACCGAACGACGCGCCATGCCAAGGCCGCAGGCAAGGCGAAGTCGGCGCACAAGGCGGAAAAATCGGGAGGCGTTGGGGCAGGGGCTTCGACCATTGCGGCGCTCGGAAAGTGAAAAAGGGCTTGGGCGGGGCCGGGCCGATCCGGCGCCAAAACCGCATCGGGAAGCAAGCGGGAAGTTTCCCGAGCGGAACTTCAGGTGACAGCGAAGGGCGAAGGGATCTTTCCCGGCGCAATTCCCGATGAATGTGAACCGGCGTGCAATTTTCACCCCGTAGAGCGGGGGATCGGCTTACAAATTTGACCCCCCGACCATTTGGCTGAAGAGCCGCCCGCATTGCATGGCAATCGGGGCAGACGGGGAATGTTGGTTG
>JAKAJL010000066.1 GCA_021813805.1 Pseudomonadota bacterium
CTCAAACCGGCGAAGCTTTCATCTTCGCCATCGTCGCCGTCATCAATGGCGAAATCGCCGCACTCGTTTGGCTCATCGTGCCCGAGCGCGAATGATCACGCGGCGCACTTCAGCAACGGGCTGTTAAAGGCCAAGCCGACCCGCAAGCATCCTCATTTCATGGGGATCGAGATATTCCGTCGCCGAAAAACGGCGCGCGAGCGCGAATTCGAAGGCGCTCCAGCCGGGAAAGCCGGCGAGGACACGATCATGGCGCAGCCGTCGGATTTCCGAGCATTCGCTCAACCGGGCGCGGAGAACCTCGTCCTCGTCGCCGTCGAGCCATCCTTCCAGATCGACCGGTCCCAGCATGGCCCCCTCGGCGTTCCGCGAAAGCCGCGACTGGCGGGCTTAACCAATCGTTCATATGACGACCAGATGACGGGCGCAAGCGAACCGGCGCCCTCAAGCTGTCGAACTTAGGGCGGATTTGGTCTTTTCGCCAAATTCGCAAAGGTCGGAGATCGGGCAGGCCGGGCAGTCGGGCTTGCGGGCCTTGCAGATATAGCGGCCGTGAAGAATCAACCAATGATGGGCGTGCAGGAGATATTCATCCGGCACGATGGCGAGCAGGCGCTTTTCCACCTCTTCAGGGGTCTTTCCGCGCGCCAGCGGGATGCGATTCGAGACCCGGAACAAATGGGTGTCCACGGCGATTGTTTTTTCCCCGAAAGCGATGTTCAGCACAACATTCGCGGTCTTGCGCCCCACGCCCGGCAAACTTTCCAGCGCCTCGCGGCTGCGCGGAACTTCGCCGCCGAATTCGTCGATCAGCCTGCGCGACAAGGCGATCACATTTTTCGCCTTGGCGCGAAACAGGCCGATGGTCTTGATCTTGTCGCGCAGGCCGTCCTCGCCAAGCGCCAGCATCTGTCGAGGCGTCGAGGCGACGGCGAACAAGCCCTTCGTCGCGCGATTGACTCCGGCGTCGGTCGCCTGCGCCGAAAGCACCACCGCGACGAGCAGCGTATAAGGGTTCACATAGTGCAGCTCGCCCTGGGGATGCGGGTTCAACGCGGCCAGACGGGCAAAGATTTTCCGCACACGCTCCCGATCGGTTTTGCACGCCGCTTCAGCTTGAACGGAGGGCCTTTCAGTCGGCGCCGCGCCGGATTTGCTGCTTTGTTTCCGCATGGAGGAACAATAAGCGCATCGGGCGCGGCGGAACAAGCAAGCTGGCGATGAGCGTGAATGACGCATGCGCGTCTCGCGCTATGACCCGTAAAGAAAAAGGACCGCCTCGTTTAAAGCGGTCCAAGTCTCAGGGAGGAAGCGCCTGCTCACGCTGACGCCTGTGACGTGGTCACGGGGTGAAAATAGGCGTTTTCCCCTCCCCCACATTTGACTTGGCTCAAATATCCGCGCCCCGCGCGCGCTACATTATGTCGCAGTTGCGGCTTTTTCGCGCTCGATGAGGGCGCGTTTTCGCTCCAGACCCCAACGATAGCCCGAGAGGCTGCCGTCACTGCGCAGGACGCGATGACAAGGAATGGCGATGGCGAGAACATTCGCGGCGCAGGCGCCGGCCACCGCCCGCAAGGCGGAGGGCGCGCCGATCCGCAGCGCGATTTCGGCATAGCTGACGGTGGCGCCCGCCGGAATGTCATGCAAAGCGGCCCAGACCTTTTTCTGGAACGGCGTTCCGCCGATCGAGAGCGGCGGCTCGAACGCCGCCCCGGGGTTTTCGGTCAACGCAACGGCGGCGGCGAGTTCGGGTCTCAGCGCATCTTGTCGCCTTTCACACGCCGTGTCCGGGAAGATGGCGGCGAGGTCGCGCATGAGGCGCTCATCGCCGTCACCGAGCAAAATAGCGCAGACGCCATCGGAGCGGCGCGCGACCAGAACCCTTCCGAGGGAGGTCTGCGCCGACGCGAAGGCGACGCCCGCGGCCACCGCCGGACGCTCCGAAAGCCTGTCGTCGGTCATGTTTGATCCTGAAAGAAAGAGGGAGCGGGTCTGGGCCATGATCGATCCTGCCATCCCGCGAGATCAAATCACAATTTCGGCGCCCGCTTGCGACGGGCCGCGTGAAAAGGATATGCCTTTTCCGCTCAAAACCTCATTTGCCGCGCGCCGCGCTCTCGCCGCTGGAGACCACCATGAGCAGCATCTCATTGGAACAAGCCAATATTCTGATTGCCGCCGCCTTCGCCAAGGGCGGGGCGCTCGGCCTCAAGCCCCTGACGATCGCGGTGCTCGACGCCGGCGGACATGTCATCGCTCTGCAGCGACAGGACGGGGCGTCCAATCACCGGCCGCAGATCGCCATCGGCAAGGCGAACGGCGCCCTCGCGCTTGGCGTCTCGTCCCGGCAGGTCGAGGAACTTGCGAACAAAAGGCCGAGTTTCGTCGCGGCGCTCGGCCCGATCTGCCCGCAGGGAATCATCCCCGCCCCCGGAGGAATCATTCTGGTCGGCGCCGACGGGGCGCCGATCGGCGCCGTGGGCGTCACCGGCGATACGTCCGACAATGACGAGGCCTGCGCGCTCGCGGGCGCGGCGGCGGCGGATCTGAAGCCGCAATGGTCGGGGTCGCGACTTGAGCGGCGCCCATAGCTTCGCCTGCGCCTTGACCGCGCTTTCGCCCCCAGCCATCATCCCATCCAGCGACGCGGCGAGCCCGAATCGTCGGTGAAAGAAATTGTTGCGTCTTGCCGCCCGCCCTGCCTGAGAAGACTTCCCGTCCCAGCACGCCGCATGAATGGAGGCCCGCATGCTCAACCGTCGTCATGTTTTCAAAACCGCCGCCGCCGCCCTTGCGGTCGCCTTGACCGCCGCAAGCGCGCCCGCCATGGCGGGGACGGGATCGGTCCGCCTCCGTTTCGCCAGCGCCGGCTTTATTGTCGGCATCGGCGGCGGCCAAGGCAAGCTGACGTTCAACGGCCGCACCTATCCGCTGCGGATCGGCGGCGTCAGCGTCGGGACGATCGGCGCCTCGGGGGGCACGCTGGTTGGCCGCGCCCTCAATCTGCATAACGCGAGCGACATCGTCGGCACATTCACGGCGGTCGGCGCCGGAGTCGCGGTCGCGGGCGGAGCTCAGGTCCTACGCATGCGCAATTCGAACGGCGTCATCCTCGAACTGAAAGGCATGCAGGCGGGCTTCGCGGCCAACCTCGGCGTCAGCGGCTTCAGCCTCTCGATGTGAAGGCCTATTTGACCAAGCGGGAAATATCGCGGAAGCGCGGGTGATCCGCGCTTCCCAGCCATTCGAACAGAACCATTTCCGTCGTCACGATCGCGGCGCCGGCGCGCTCCATTCTTCGCAGCGCGATTTCCTTGCTCTCGGCCCGGCGCGAGCCCACGGCGTCGGCCGCGACCAGGACTGGACGCCCCCGGCTCAGTAAAGCAGCCACGGTCTGCAAGACGCAGACATGGGTCTCGAAGCCGGCGACGACGACCGCCCGACCGGCGAGCGTTTCGTTAGGAAAAAGCGGCGCGGCGCAGACGTTGAAACACATCTTGTTGACGGGCGCGGACGCGAATTCCGCCAGGGCCGGGACGGTCGGCCCCAGCTTTTCGGGATTTTGCTCGGTGACCAGAATTTCGGCGCCGAGCAGGCTCGCGCCTTTCGCGAGACGCCGCGCATTGGCGATGGCGGCTTCGCCTCCCTCGACCGCCAAGGCCAGGCGGGTTTGCAGATCGATCAGCAGCAGCAGGGAGGACTCAGGGGCAGGGGTCAGCACATCTTGCTCCCGGTCTGGATCACGACGCCTTCAGCGAGGCCATGTCGATCACGAAGCGGTAACGCACGTCGTTTTTGAGAAGCCGCTCATAGGCTTCGTTGACCTCGCCGATGCGAATCATCTCGACGTCGCTCACAATATTGTGCTTGCCGCAGAAATCGAGCATTTCCTGGGTCTCGGCCATGCCGCCGATCATCGATCCGGCGACGGTCTTGCGCCCGCCGATCAGATTATGGCCCATCGGCGCCGGCTCCAGCGCGGTGAGCGCCCCGACCAGCACCATGGCCCCGTCGGTCTTGAGCAAGGTCAGATAGGGGTTAAGGTCATGGCCGACGGGAATGGTGTTGAGCAGGAAATCGAAGGCCCCACGACGCCGCGCCATGGCCTCTGCGTCGCGCGAGACCAGCACCTCGTCGGCGCCGAGACGCAGCGCGTCCTTGCCCTTTTCGGGCGAGGTGGTGATCATCGTCACCCGCGCGCCCATGGCCTTCGCGAATTTCACGCCCATGTGGCCCAGGCCCCCAAGACCTATGATTCCGACACTCTGGCCGGGGCCGACCTTCCAGTGGCGCAAGGGAGAATAAGTGGTGATCCCGGCGCATAGCAGTGGCGCTGTCGCCTTGAGATCGAGATTGGCGGGAACCTTGACCACGAATCGCTCTTCGACCACGATTTGTTCGGAATAGCCGCCGAAGGTCAGGTTTTTCGACCCGCGTTCGCGGTCATTATAGGTCAATGTGCAGCCCTCGGCGCAATATTGCTCGAGCCCGGCCTCGCAAGGCTCGCAGCGCCGGCAGGAATCGACCATGCAGCCCACGGCGGCGATGTCGCCGGCGTTGAACCGCGTCACATGAGCGCCGACCTCGGCCACCCGGCCGACGATCTCGTGACCCGGAACCATGGGATAAAGCGAATTGCTCCAGTCATTGCGCGCCTGGTGGAGGTCGGAATGACAGACGCCGCAGTAAAGAATTTCGATCCGGACGTCGTGAGGGCCAGGATCGCGGCGCTCGACGCCGAAAGGCGTGAGCGGGCTTGTGGCGGAATGGGCGGCGAAAGCCTTGACCTTGAACATGGGGCGCTGTCCGTGGGGGAGAATTTGGGATAGCCAGTTAAGCCGCGCGTTCGGCCGGCGCAAGACGCGCGCCCAAGCCATTTCGGCAGTTCGGCTTTGCGCGAACGCCGACGTGGGCAATGCAAATCACCGCGTCGCGCCGGCCGGCGACGCGACGATCAAAATCCCGGCGGAATGGGGCGCGGCCTGGGCCAGAGCGGCAGACGCGGCGGCGCGGGGCGCGGCGGCCAGGCCAATCCGGAATAAGGCGTCTGGTCGAGCGAGAGCATCGGATGGTAAGCGGGGTCGGCGGCCAGCGTCTCGCCCCAGATCGCACGCAAGTTGCGCAGTTCGCGCTGGAAGCGGAAAGCCTGGTCGGGACGGCGTTCGGCGCCGCGTGACGCGGATTCGCGGTGCAGCAGCCGCGCGTGAGGCGTGAGGACCACCCGCAGCCCGCCCGCCCGAAGCCGCAGGCAATAATCGACGTCGTTGAAATTGACCGGAAAGCGATATTCGTCAAAACCGCCGCTTTCCAGAAACAGCCGCCGTTCGGTCAGCAGGCAGGCGGCGGTGACCGCCCCGCATTCGTGGGCGACGCGCAGCAGATCGGCGTAGCCCGGGTCGCTGTCGATGCGATCGTCGAAGGCGTGCAACGCCGCGAATTTCGGCCCGAGCACGACGCCGCCGTGCTGAACGACCCCGCTCGGCCACAATAGCGCCGCGCCCACCGCGCCGACGTCGGGCTCAGCAATGCGACTCAGCATTTCTTCGAGCCAGCCCGGTTGCAAGGCCTCGGCGTCATTGTTGAGCAGCAAAAGGAAATCGCCCGTCGCCGCCGCCGCGCCCCGGTTGACGATGCGCGAGAAATTGAAGGGCCCGGTGACCGGCAGCACGCGCCCCCCCTGCGCGGCGATCTCGTCGAAAAGCCGCTTCGTCTCCGGCTCGACGGAATCATTGTCGAGCACGAGGAATTCATGGCGCGCGAGATCGACCGTCCTTGCCAGCGACTCGAAACAGGCCCGCAGAAGATCGGCGCGGTCGCGCGTGGGAACAAGGATCGAGACCTGGGCGCGCGGCGCGGGGCGCGCTACGATCGCCGAAGGCAGAATTTCGCCGCGTCCGGAACCGATCCTGCCCTGCACCCCTCGCGCCGCAAGATGAGCCTGAAGGGCGCGCGCCAGCGGCGCCGAGGTCGCGCCGGGGTCGAGCCTCGGCAAGCGCGCGAGGAAGCCCGGTCGATGGATAGGCGCGGCGCCCGCGGTTTCCGAAGGATTCGGATCGATAACCCGAGCGCCGACGGCGCGGCGGCGGTCCTGGGAGAAGAAGAACAGTCGAAAAAGGTCGCCCGCCCCGGCCTTTGTCGCGGCCCGGACGTAGTCGGCCCGCGCGGCGAAAAACAGCGCGCCGCAGCCTTGCTCCAGCATCCTTTCATAATCGAAGGCCGGCAAAGCGACCGGCCATTCGCCGCCATCGGCCTCGGCCAATGTGAAATCGGCATAGGCCAGCGGCGACGAGGGGGACTTCTTGAGGGCCTCGGCCATCAAGGCGAGGGCCTGGGGCTGAAAAACGGTTCCGGAAGGCGCGAAAACCAGGATCGGCCAGTCCTTGGCGTCCTCGATGAGGAATTCGCGCAACATGGCGGGGTCGAAATCGACAGGCCCCTCGCCGCCTTCGAGCGATGCGGCGATCCAGTCGCAGCCTTGTTGCGCTTCAAGGCTGGCGACGCTTTCATCGATCCCTTCGTCGCCGACGAGGGCCACCGCGACCCGGGGCCGCGCCTCCGCGTCCGGCGCGGGAAGCGCATAAATCTCTCGCCATTGCGCAAAAAGATCCAGCGGCAGCGATTGAGGCACGATCCGTTCGAAGAATTCGACGCGCGGCCTTTCCGAATCAAGTTCAGCGCGGCCCTGAATGAACCGGGCCAGACCGTCGGGAAAAGCGACGATTTGGAAAGGGCTTCCGTCAAGCTCGGCGCCGTCTTCGTCGAGCACGGTCGCGACATGGGCAAGGCCGTCGGCGAAGCGCAGCGGCAGGTCGAGATCGAAGCGGCGGTGGGCCCGGACCTCGTCGCCTTCGCCGACGTGGGTCCACCGCGTCGCTTTTGTCCGCGCGACCTCCTCGCCGTCGATCAGGGCGCGAACGGTCTGGGCGCGCGCGGAATCGCCGCCTACCCATCCGGTCAGGCGCAAGCCGCCGTCCCAGCCGGCCTCGCCCGGCGACAGTTCCTTATCCCGCGCCGGCGTGGCAGGGGCCAGCAGCGGCGCGCCAACGATCTTGCCGCTGTTGGCGAGACGGATTTCGACACGCCGCGCGGTTTGCATGGCCATGGGCGGGAGAGTGAAGACGAAGCCGTGGCAGCCGTCGCCCACGCCGTCGTGGGCAAGTTCGCGGTCAAAAAGATCGGCGCGGCTGACGCCGGCGGGCAGGCCGTCCAGAAACATTTCGACGACGAAGCGGCGGCCTGGATCTAAAGCATCGAAGACAAAGCCGGCGACCTGGCAGTCGCTGATCATCACGGCCTGGGCGCGCAGAGCGGCGCGTTTTCGTTTCGACCGTGTCAACATGCCGCGGCTCCTTGCGACAAGCCGCAATGCCATTGCGCGATCCGCGACGCGGCCTTGGCGTCGCACAGGCGCGGATCGAGCGCGAGGTCGCCGTTTTCGAGCGCCAGTTTCCCGAAAGAAAAGTCGAAACAGGCCTTCGGCAAGGCAAAAGCGCGGGACATTCGGTCGATCCGGTCGAACAGACGGGTGCGATAAGGCGATACCAGGGCGGCAACGTCATATTGGCGAAGCAGGCGTTCGATTTCATCCTGCTCGACCGGGCCAGAGACAAAAACATCGCCCGACCGCATGACGGCGAGATCGTCGACGCAAGCCCCGAAGACAACGACACGCGCCGGATCGTCGATTTTTTGGAGGGCGCGGCCGAGCGCCACGACCATTCGGTCGGCGCGCGCGTCGCGGAGGGGCGCAACCACGGCCAGGGCCCCACGCCGCGCGTGCGGAAGGGACGAAAGGGGCGGAAGGGGTCGCGGCTCGATTGACGGCTGGATAAAGGGCGCAACAGCCGCGTCCCCGAAGATATGGCGCGCCGCCTGCTCGGACATGCGGTCCAACGGGCGGAAGGCGTCGGCGTGGGCCAGAAGTCGGCGCTTGCGTTTGAGGCGCCGCCGCCGGACCGCGTCCGTGGCTTCGTCCCGGAAGGCGCCCTCGGCGCAAGGCGCGCAAGGGCCGGGCGGGTCGGGCGCGCGGCATGCTCCGTCGAACGGGGCTTGGGGGGGGATCGCCCATTCCAGATCGCCCGCCGCGATTTCGACTCGAACGCCAAGTCGAAAAACGGCTGCAAGCAGGCCGGGTTCAAGCGCCAGCGGATCGAACAATTCGATCCGGGAAAATCGGCCGGCGCGCAAGAAAGCGACGAGGCTGCGCCGGCCTTCGCTCCCATCGAGACGAAATTCGAGCGATTGCGGCCATTCGCCCGCGGCGCCGCGCAATTCCGCGCGTCCGGTCAAACAGGCGCAAATCAATGGCGCCGGGCCGGCCTCCTTCGCCAAGGCCGCGGCGCGCTCGCCCGCAAGGAAGCGCGAGGCGCCGCCCGCGCAGACCAGCGCGACGCGCCCGGGCCGCCCAGGAAGCAAAGCTTCGATCGCGCCGCGCGCGCAGCGCAGCGGATCAGCTTCGACAAAGGACGCCGACTCGGCCTCGTAATCCGGAAACCGCCGTCGCAGAATCGCCAGATTGCGCATCACCAGGCGACGCTTTTCGGCGCGGAACGAGCGCGAGCCATGATGGCCAACATAAACGCCAGTCGCGCAGACGTTCCGGAAGCCTTGTTCGCGCGCGCGCAGGCAGAATTCCACATCCTCGAAATAGCCCCGGTCATAAAGTTCGGGCAGCAGGCCCACGGCGTCCAGACACGCGCGGGTGATGAACAGGCAGAAGCCGATCCCATTGGGCAGATCGATGAAATCCAGCCCATTCGCCTCGCGCGCCAGACGGTCGATATAGGCGATCTCGGTTTCGGGCTCCATCGGATTGGCGGCGTTGGGCTTCGGCAAGCTAGTGTATTCGCCATTGTTGGAGAAGGGTGTAACGACGCCGATGTCCGGCGCGGCATGGGCGACCTCGGCAAGCCGCGCGAGGCTTCCCGGCGGCGCCAACGCGTCGGCGTTGAGCAGGAGGACATCGCCGGCCGTACAAAGTCGCAGGGCCCGATTGACCGAGGCGGCGAAGCCCAGATTATGGCTATTCCGCAGCAGCGTGATGCGGCCGGCCGTCGCCTGATCGTCCAGCCACCGACGCAAGGCGGCGTTGGGACTGGCGTCGTCCACCGCAAGGATCCGCATCGCCAGGGGCGCGCCTTGCGCGAAAAGCGCCTCGAAACAGGCGCGGGTCGCCGCAAAATCCTCGTAAACCGGCACGATGACAGACAGAGACGCGGGTTCGGGCGCAACGACGTCCGCAAGGAAGCGCGGGCCCGCAGTCAGACTGCCCGTCGCGACGGCGGCGCCGTCGCGCAGAAGCGTCGCCGTCGCGACATTCTCCGCAGGATCCAGCCGGATGGTCGCGGCGAACCGTGTTTCCCGCGCGAGCCAATGTTCCGGTTCGGGCTTCAAGGCGACAAGACGCTCTGAGTCTCCGGCGAGGCGCAATTGAATTTCCTCCGCGCCGGTCCAGGCCGCCCATCCGACGACGGCCTGGTCGCGACGGACCAATCCAAGGAGCGCGGTCTCGCCTTCGGCCATCAGCCAGTCCAGGGCGAGGGCGACGAGCGCGGGCGCGGCGTCGCCATCCGAGAGAACGAGGCGGGCGCCAAGACTTTTCTGGGCAGGCTCTCCCCAAGTCAGCGCCCCCCGGAGAACATAGCGGTCGGTCGGATCGAGTTCGATGGCGCGATCGAGATCGCGCGCGCTGTCGTCGAGGAATCCCGCGCGCCGGCTAACCTCCGAGCGGAGCAGGAAATCGCGCGCGCGGGCTCTCGGCAGGCGGCAGCGCCGGTCGGCATGGGGAAATGCGAGGTCTGCCCGGCCGTCGTCGAGATGGCGTCGGACCTGGAGAAACAACGCCTCGAAATGACGCCGCGGATCGAAGAACAATGCGTCCGCGTCCAGGAGCTTCCTCCGCCGGGGCGCGGCCGCGGATGAGCCTGGCGCGACCCGTTCAAGCACTGGCGTCCGCCGGTCCGGGCGGGTGCGCCGGCGCCGCGGGATCGGCCGGCCGGAAGAACAGACGAGCGAGGTCCGTGCCGTTGAACATCGGCGCGATGGCGGCCTCGGTGGCTTCCGGCCCCAGGAGGAGTGTCCACAGATCGAAAAAACGGCCCTCTGACGCGCGGACTTCCCGGAAGCCCGATTCCATCGCGACCCTGGCAAGGCGCGCCGCGGTGAAGCCAGTGTGATGGGCCATCGCGAGCTTTCCCGCGCCGATCGAGCGGCCATGCCCGAAGAGCATGTCGATCGGGCGGATCGGCCCGGCCGGAGACGGATAAGCGACGTCTTCCGCGCCATGCTGGAGAATGAACCGTGAAATCGCCATGAGATCGGGACAGGTGATGAGCGCGAAGCCGTCGGGCTTGATCACGCGGCGGAACTCCCGAAACGCCGGGATGACCTCATGGGCGTAAAGATGTTCGACCGCATGAGATGAATAGAGCGCATCGAAACTGGCGTCCGGAACGACGCGACGCATGTCGGCGAGGGAGGCGATGATGTCCGGCCGCGTCGCCGGATCGACGTCGAGGCGCACCTCCTCCCACGTTTCAGCGGAGAAGAAAGCCGGCAAGTTTCCGCCCACTGACGAGCCGCATCCAGCGTTGAGAACGCGTTTCTTCTGAACTTCGGTCATACGGCGCCCCGTTCTGGCGTGAGGAAGTACTGGACGGCTTCAAATGGACTGAAAACAGTTTCTAAGCCCATCACACCGCCTTGAGAAGGGACGGCGATAGCTCGGCCGCCTCTTTGCCCGTTTCCCCAAGACCAAGCCGTTCCATCGCTTCGGCAACGCAGGCGCTCCGGGTGTAGCGACTGACGGCGGTGGCGCGCGCGGCGCGGCCGAGATGGGCGAAAGCGTCGGGATCGGCAAGCACGCGGGCGACCTTGTCGGCCAAGCCGGCGGGGTCGTGGAAAGGGATCAGCAGCCCATTGACGTCGTCCGAGATCGCCTCGCGCACCGGCGCGGTGTCCGAGGCGACGATCACGGCGCCAAGCGCCATGGCCTCGACCAGCGACCAGGACAGGACGAACGGAAATGTCAGATAGACATGGACCCGGGAGACCTGCAGCAGTCGGACATATTGGTCGTAAGGGAGATAAGGCAGAAAATGGACGCGGGACCCGTCCAGCCGGCTTGCGACCTCGTCGAGGTAAACCGACTTCCAACTCTTGTTTTGTTGAGGCGGTGGATTGCCGTAGGACACGCCGTCGCCGCCGGCGATGACGACCTGGGCGTGCGGCCGGCTTTCGAGGATCTGCGGCAGCGCCCGCATGAAAATATGATAACCGCGCATGGGTTCGAGGTTTCGGGCCACGAAGGTCACGACCTCTTGTCCGCGATCAAGGGTCATCCCATTCGGCAAGAGAAAATGCGCTGTGGGATCGGGGTGGAGGCGGTCCGCGTCAACCCCTTCGTGGACGACGTGGATTTTCCCTTGGTATTCCGACGGATAGGTCTGCTTCTGCCATTCGGTCGGCGAAAGGCCGAAATCCGCGTCGGCAAGCGAGAGCAATGTGCTGGCGTTCTTGCAATGGAGCCCGACGAGGCCGTCGACGCCCAATCGCGGGCTTTCGGGGTCGAAATGCACGTCCTGGCCTTCCGGGCGGTAGAAATACTCGCAGTAGATGCCAATCCGCGCCTTGGGGAAGACCGCGCGCAGCGGCAGGGTTTCGCCCCAGCCGCAATGGCCCAGGATCAGGTCCGGTTCGAAGCCGGACGCGCGCAATTCGCTCAGCGCATAAAGCACGGCGGTCGCACGGTGGCACTCCATGTCGAAGCGCCGGGCGAACGGATGCGTCGTCGAGACATCGTATGTCGGCATTTGGTAACGGAGGAGTTTGACATTCGTCAGATTCTGAGACGCTTCAGTTCCAACCGCCGCCACTTGGCAATCTGGTCTTTGCGATAATTCTTCGGCGAGATTTCGGAACTGAGCCGGAAAATTATTGTGTACGAACAAAACCTTCATCTCAGACGCCACCCACCGCCGCTCGTCGTCGCGACCCATTTCCTTGAATAAGGTATCCCGAAAAATAGGAAATCGCCAATTCCGCGATCGGCTGAGGCCCTCGCGCAATGGCGATCTCTGCAATACGATGGGCCGGCTGACCGGCGCGGAATGACGTCGTCGAAGGAGAGACGCGGCGCGACTGTCGTCGCGCCGCGTCACACCACGCTTGGTCAGGTCTTGATGATCTTGCCATCCGAGAACTGGATGTAGGCGTTCCAGGAGTCGAGGGTCTGTCCATTGTTGAACGTGATCTGCGTGATGCCGCCAACAACGGTCTGGCTATGAATGTCAGTCGAAGCGTTCTTCTCGGCGACTGCCGTAAACGCGCCGCCATAAACGGTGTCGGACTCATTGTTCGAGCCATATCCGGCGACAACCCAATCCAATCCGGTCGACGACGACGAACCGATAAACTCGGTATTCGAGCCCACCAGAACATCGATCCCGCCGGCATGGCCCCCGACGATCGTGCTGTTGGTCGAGCCGCTGTAAATAACAACGCCCGCATTCGCCCCGGTGGTTTGGTTGCCCACAAGATATTCGGAGCCGGATCCGCCATAAAGGATATTGGCGCCGGTGCCGGCATACAGCGTATCCGTTCCCGAACTGCCAACCAGGGTATCGGCGCCCGCGCCGCCGATGAGATAATTGTTCCCCGTGCCAGCGACGAGCACGCTGCCGGCCGCCCCAGTGCCCTGGTTGCCCACGAGCAACTGGCTGCCGGACCCGCCATAAAGTTCGTTGTGGCCGGCGCCAGCATACAAAGTATCGGACCCAGTGCTTCCCACGAGGGTATCGGAGCCCGCGCCGCCCTGGAGATAATCGTTACCGGAGCCCGCGTTGAGCCAGTTATTGCCCATCATGGTCACCAGGGTCTCGGCGCCGGAGCCCCCGAAGAGAGAATCCGTTGCGTTCGCGTAGAAACCGCCCGCGATATAATCGGAGCCGGAACCGCCGACCAGCGTGCTGTTTCCGTCGATCGAATACAGCTGGTTGTTGCCGCTCATGGCGACCATTGTCGAGCCGGTGGCGCCAAGAAGCGTGTCGCCGCCGGTGGCGCCCGTCATGGTCGGGCCCGTGTAGACGATGTTGCCCGGATCGGAGAGAATATTGCCGCCGTTAGCATCCGAAACATAGGCGGTCTGGCCGGTCGCGCCACTGAACAGGAACAACTGGTGGGACCCGCCGAGCGTGTAAGGCGTCGTGATCGTATTAGGCTGATTTTCCAGCACGGTGAGCAACGGGTTCTGCGACGTCGGCGTAAAGCCGAGCGCCGCGACCCAGGCCGAAACATTTGCGGCGTCAGTCGGCGACTTCACCTGATTGAGTAAAGCAGTTAATCCATTGTTACTGTGAAGATTATATGTCGTCATGATCTACCCCCACGTTTTCGCAAACTTCACGTTCAAACGATGATCGTCACGCCCCTTCGGCCGCACGAAACACTCTGATTCGACTTTCCTTTGTCCGCTCAACTGGGCCCGAATCAGCGGTAGCCGACGCCTGAGCGGCCTCTTCTCGCTGATCCGTCGCCATGACCAGGCCCACACGCAGGCCCACCAACGGCTCGTTGCCCGCGGGCCCGACGATTTCTACTTCGCGCCCCTCTTGGCTCGTGATTGGCGAACCAAGAAACAGAGCGTCAACGGCAAGCCGCCCCTCGACGCCCTGAGGCCCGGTGACACGCATGCGCAACCCGGCAAGGGGAAGCGCACGGCCCCGCGTGCCAACGAACGAGCCGGACGGAGCCCAATCGAGCCAGCGCGGCGGACTGGTGCCAAGAAGCGGCTGAATCTCAATGCCGACGCCCGCCGGCAGCGAACCTCGAATCCCGACGGCCTCGATCGCCGCCGGGGCTTCCGGACCGGCGATCCAAACGCCTGGGTCAGCCGCGACATCCCCACGCCGCGCGACATGAGCGACGAGCTTGAATGCGCCATCCCCAGCCTCATGGCCACCGATCTGCCGCCGCGAGTCGACCACGGACGGTGGAGCGGCAGATCCCCAAACAGGATCCACGCGAAAGGACGCGTCAAGCGATCCCCCGGCGCCCTGCGGCCGGATTTTCAGCTCCAACCTCGACGGGCGCTCAGCCCTGATAACCGCGCAATCGCCAGGCCCCGCGAGGAAACCATTCACGAGTCCCGGCGCCGACAAAATCTCGACAAAAGATTCGGACCCCTCGGCAGCCCGTAACATCGCGATGGGCGACGGACCGGAGGCGGCGCCGGAGACGTAACGGAGAATGAAAAGCCCCCGGTCGACATCGACCATAGCTCCGCCTTGGCCCAGCCCCTCTATGGCCACGGTACCCCCCCGATAATCAGGCGCACGCCGCCACCCACGGCAATTCGCCCATCCACCCACTCAAGGAATGCCGTTAGGTAACCCACACCTTGTCCTTAACAGCCCGTTGACGAAGTCGCCATGCGCTGATTCCGTGATCTGAGCGGATTCGTAAGGGGACTTCAGCGATGGCGATGCGGCGAGACGAGGGCGTTCAGGAAGAACTCATCGCCGTTTGGTCT